>CALVDH010000001.1 GCA_944326235.1 uncultured Bacteroidales bacterium
AAAAGGTGTCATGGAACATTCCGGCAAGGTTTCGCAGCAAAATACAACCTCAGTGAAACCGAGGTGGAGATTTTGGTGAGAATCGGCAGACTTGACCTTGTGAACAATGGGGCATGACATATACCTTCGCGACATAATTCTTATCAGGAAGGTCGAAAGTCGGTGTGCGGAGTATCGGAAGATGCTTCCCGTATAAAAGAGGGGTGCAGCGAAAAAATAAAAAGGGGGGAAGAGAGTTTTTCGGTGATTTGATCAAGGCATCGAAATTCAGTTTAGTTTGGTTTATTAGCTCTATATATAGGCTAAATTAAACTAAACTGTATTTAGGCAGGAAAATGTGACTGCCTATTGATGAAAAATTGTATCTTTGCATTATCCTGTCGCCATTGAACCATATAATGTGTTTTTTCTTTTGGCTGCAAAATTAGATATTGGGAAAGTCAGACGATTTTGCAAGGGGATATTTGAGCCAGAAGTCTACTTGTTGAGACACTCAAATGTTACCAAGTGCAAAGAATGAAATCAAATGAAAAGAAAAAAACACAGAATTATAAAAAAAGACAGTTTTGTTTCTAATTTGTTCCTTAAAAGCAATATGGATTTTGTATAGTGCTGATTTTGAATATATTACAAAGGATGTATAGAAATTTTCCAGATTCCTATTCAGGGTAACTGAAACACTTTCTACAATATATTATGCCGTACACGGCATCTGCAAAAGTAACAATTATTTCGTATGAGGAACGGCAAATTCTTATTATTTTCGCGTTAGAGTTTAATTCTATGATTCAGATTCCATTCAGAATAGGCCACGGCTACGACGTGCACGCCCTTGGCGTCGGGCTGGAGCTGTGGCTCGGCGGGGTGAGGATCCCGCACACCAAGGGCTGTATCGCCCACTCGGACGGGGACGTGGCCATCCACGCTCTCTGTGACGCCATGCTCGGGGCCCTGGCTCTCGGCGACATCGGCCAGCATTTCCCGGATACTTCCGAGGAATACCGCGGCATAGACAGCAAGATTCTGCTGCAACGGGTGGATGCCTTGGTCCGCTCGCATGGCTATGCGGTGGCCAATGCCGACATCACCATCGCCGCCCAGCGTCCCAAGCTCGCCCCCTATATCGTCAGTATGCGGCAGACCTTGGCCGACATCCTCGGCGTGGACATCTCCCAGGTCTCTGTCAAGGCCACCACGACCGAGCATCTCGGCTTCACCGGCCGCGAGGAGGGCATTGCCGTCTGGGCCTCAGTCCTGCTGCAGGCCGTGTAGTGCGCTAAGCAGAATAGCTGTTATAATTCAAAAACTGTCTTTCCAAAGGTTTTCGTTTTTCCAATTATCAGGGAATCCCATAGCGCGTACATCGATTGACGGATAACGCTTCAGAAGCTCGCAGAACCTTTGAACAAACGAATGGTTCGGGTTGACCGTGTTCAGCAGGTAGATAATCATGCTCAATACAAAATAGATCTGCTGCGTTCCGCCGGTCGGCAAAGGGATGAATGTGTTGCGCGGAGAACGCGGCATCTGAGGACGGATACTTAAAGACCGGTTCCACAATCGGCTGTGGTGCGCACAGATGTTCCTTACATACACGATGCAGTGAAGCCATGATGCGAAAACCTTGTCCGCCAGCCCGAAGTAGGCGGCTATGGAACGCTTGGCCCGTCCAGGCAACAGGTTCCCGTACAATATTGAGAGAGTTCCGAATGAAGCAATTTCCATTGTAATCCAGCTTGGCGGGAAGTGGTCGGAATATTTCGCCTTGAATGCCGTTATGAACTCTTCATCGCTGCGACTGTATTCTTCATCAATCTTCGACAGTATTTTTGCATGGCGGACAGGGTTTGAGAAAAGCGAGGAATCTTCAAACCAGTGCGCATGATGCTGTGAAGAAAGGGTATATGCTGTCTGTGTGCGGACGGCCACCTCTATCTTTTCTACTTCCGCAATGATCAGTCTGCGTAGTTCGCTGTCAAACTTGTAGATGTTATAGGCTGCCTCAAATGTGCTGCCAGGTTTGAAAATATGCTGTTGCTTGTCCGCCAGAAGCGGATACCAGTAACCGCTCAAACGGTAATAGCTGATGTTCTGCAGCAGGTGGAGGGCTTTCGCTTCATCCCCAAAGGCCATGCCCCTCTGTTTGAGCAGGCTTATCTGATCCGTAAAGGATATGAGTTGTTTGGGATAAGGTATCTTGTTCGTTGTCATGGGCGCATAAAAATAAAAAGCTCACCCTGAGCGCGCTGTTCTTATGGGAAGCGGGGTAAGCATGTTGCTGCAAAGTTAATACATTTTTCTTGTGCGACAAAATATTTGAACGTGGACGAACCATCCACGCACTGTGTGATCCGATGCCGTCTGGGCCTCAGTCCTGCTGCAGGCCGTGTAGTGCGCGCCAGATGCGTACGGTGCGGACGGCCTCTGCGACGTCGTGGACGCGGAGGATGGAGGCGCTGCGCTCGAGGGCAGCCAGGTGCAGGACCTGGGTCTGGGGCAGGGACTCCTCGGGGGTGATGCCGAGAAGGCGGTAGATCATGCTCTTACGGGACACGCCGACGAGTATCGGACGGCCCAGGGCGGCGAAACGGTCCAGGCCGGCCAGCAGCCGGTAGTTCTGCTCCACAGTCTTGGCGAACCCGAATCCAGGGTCCAGAATCCATTCCCTGATACCGTGCTCAGCGGCCCGGCGGCCGAAATCCCCGAAGTAGGCCAGCACGTCCTCCACCACATCTTCATACTGGCACAGCGACTGCATGTCCGCCGGAGTACCGCGCTTGTGCATCGCCACGTACTCCAGTCCCAGCCGTCCCACGAGCGGCAGCATCGCCGGGTCGTCCTCCCCCGCCGATATATCATTGACCATGAACGGGCCGACCGTGTCGAAGCAGCGTTCCACGACCGGAGCCCAGTAGGTATCGACCGATATGCGGACGCCGTCCCCGAAGGCCCTGCGCACCTCCCGCAGGAAAGGCCCGAGCCTGCGCCATTCCTCCTCGGCGCCCACTCCCTGCGATCCCGGACGGGTCGAGCACGCACCTATGTCTATAATATCGGCGCCCTCGGCCAGCATCCGCTCCGTGCGGTCGAGGGCCTTGCCCAGGTCCACCTCTCCGGAGGGGCCGAGGCAGCGGCTGGAGGCAAAATAGGAGTTGTCCGTGAGGTTGACGATCCCCATGACGGAGATCCTGCGGTCGGGGGAAAATGCTGCGCTGTTCATGTCCTGTGAGTCTTTAACGGACCGCCAAGATAGGAAAAAATGGAGTATCTTTGCGGGCATGGAAGTATTTTATTCAAATGATATCCGCGACGGGAGGATCCGTCTCTCTCCCGAGGAGTCCGCTCACTGCGTCAAGGTGCTCAGGCACAGGGTGGGGGATGAGGTCTACGTGAGCGGAGGGGACGGCAATCTCTACCGCTGTTGTCTCGAGGAGGCGGACAGCCGCGCGGCCGTGGCCCGGGTGCTCTCGGTCGAGGGCGGCTTCGGGACGCATCCCTACCGGCTGTGGATGGCCGTGGCTCCGACGAAGAATATCGACCGCTTCGAGTGGTTTACCGAGAAGGCTACGGAGATGGGAGTGGACCGGATCACACCCCTGCTCTGCGCCCATTCCGAGCGGAAGGTGTACAATCAGGAACGTGGGCAGAGGGTCATCGTCGCGGCCGCCAAGCAATCTCTCAAGGGGGCAGTGCCGCAGCTCGACGGACTTACTCCGTTCCGGGCCCTGATGGAGGAGGTCCGCCCGTCAGGGTTCTCCGGGAAGAAGTTCATCGCATACTGCGACAGCGATATAGCGGCGGGGCTGAATACCCGTGTGCCGCTGATGGAGGCGGTCGCCGCCTTGAAGGCCGGAGGGGAGGAGGCTGCCGGAGAGGCCCAGCCCGGGGCATTGTTCCTGATAGGGCCTGAGGGGGATTTTTCCTCGGAGGAGATCGCGGAGGCCCTGGAGGCCGGTTTCGAGCCCCTGTCCCTCGGACCCTCGCGCCTGCGCACCGAGACTGCGGCAACTCTCTGTGTGTCTGCGGTGTATATTGCACTATGCTGTATTTGAAATCTGACTTGACATGAAAAATACCGTAGACAGACCTGTGGCCGCATCGGCCTTCGCGGATTCCAAGCCGCATTACGCCATTCTGGACGGGCTGCGCGGAGTGGCCGCCCTGGTGGTGATATGGTATCACGTGTTCGAGGGCTTCGCGACCAGTCCGCTGGACCAGAAGTTCAATCACGGGTATCTGGCCGTGGACTTCTTCTTCATCCTCTCCGGCTTCGTGGTCGGATACGCTTACGATGACCGCTGGAAGGGACGGCCGGGGAACGCTTCCGGAGTCCGCGGGGGCATGAGGATAAGGGATTTCCTCAAGCGACGCCTGATCCGTCTGCATCCGATGGTGGTGCTCGGCTCGGTGCTGGGAGCGGTGACCTTCCTGATTCAGAGCTCGGTGCAGTGGAACGGGGCACAAGTGCCTTTCGGGGCGGTGATGCTGGCCATGCTGCTGGGCATGTTCCTGATTCCGGCTTATCCCGGGGCGCCCTACGAGGTGCGGGGCAACAACGAGATGTATCCGCTCAACGGCCCTTCCTGGTCCCTGTTCTTCGAATATATCGGCAACATCCTCTATGCGCTGGTCCTGCGCAGGCTGTCCACCCGCTGGCTGTCTGTGGTGGTCGCGGTCTCCGGCCTGGGCCTGGCGGGTTATGCGGTAGGCGGCCTTTCCGGCTTCGGCCATCTCGGGGTGGGCTGGTCATTGACGGACCTGAATCTTCCTGGCGGCTTCCTGCGGCTGATGTTCTCGTTCGGGGTCGGGCTGCTGATGTCCCGCGGTTTCCGGCCGTGGAAGGTGCGCGGGGCGTTCTGGATCTGCTCGGCGGCTGTCATCCTCCTGCTTTCGGCTCCCCGTATCGGAGGGGAAGCCAACATGTGGCTCAATGGCCTGTACGAGGCGGTATGTGTCATCTGCATCTTCCCTCTGCTGGTCTACGTCGGAGCGTCCGGCCGTCTCTCCGGCCCTGTCTCCGGGCGGGTCTGCAAGTTCCTGGGCGACATATCCTATCCGGTCTACATGATCCACTATCCCTTCATGTACCTGTTCTATTCCTGGACCTTTACCGGCGTGCCTTTTTCCGAGGCGTGGCCGTGGGCGGTGACGGTGTTCCTGGGCAGCATAGTCCTGGCGTACATCGTCCTGAAGGTGTATGACGAACCGCTGCGCAGGTGGCTGAGCCGGAAGTGGCTGTTGCAAGTGAGGTAAATTTTATCTACTTTTGTAAGTTGCAACATTAAAGAAGACAAGCGATGGGTATAAGTTTTTTCAAAGTCCCCAATCACCGCGTGTTCCACTACGAGCCCCGCTACTGGGACGAGCGGAAGGAACGCCGCGAGATGGTCAAGAACGAGACGCTCCGCGAGAAGGCCCTCCGGGAGGGCAAGGAGTGGAAGGACGAGTCCTACAGGCCCGGCATGTATATCAGCGGCAAGTTCCAGGAACAGGCCCGCAACAACAGACGCGGCTCGCTCAGCAAGAATCTCACCCGTATCATAGGACTGGTGTCGGTCGCCACCTTCCTGGCGCTTCTGTACTTTTTCGCCAAATACGCGACGATAGTCCTGGAGGGCATACGATAACAGGATACGATGCTCAGGATTTTGCCTCCCAACATATCCAACCTTATAGCCGCCGGGGAAGTGGTCCAGCGCCCTTCCTCTGTCGTCAAGGAACTTCTGGAAAATGCCATAGACGCCGGAGCCGGCTCGGTCAGCGTCATCATCGAGGATGCGGGCAAGACCCTGATCCAGGTGATCGACGACGGCTGCGGCATGACTCCGGAGGAGGCGCGGCTCTGCTTCGAGAGACACGCTACCTCCAAGATAGCGCAGGCCTCCGACCTGGACTCGATTCTTACCTACGGTTTCCGCGGGGAGGCCCTGCCCTCCATCGCGGCGGTGGCCGAGGTCACGCTCCGTACCCGCAGGAAAGGCTCCGAAACCGGCACTGAGACCGTTTTCACTCCCTCCGGCCTTGTATCCCAGGAGGAAGCGGCCATGCCCGAGGGGACCAACATCGCCGTCCGCAACATCTTCTACAGCCTCCCGGCCAGGCGCAAGTTCCTCAAGTCGGACAATACGGAGCTGCGTCAGATCATAGCCGAGTTCTCCCACGTGGCCCTCTGCCGTCCGGATGTGGGCGTCCGCCTGTCCCACAACGGCAAGGACATCTACAACCTCAGGCGGGCCAATACCCTCAAGCAGCGCATTCTCGAGATCGAGGGCAAGGACATGGGCAAGGAACTCATCGACGTGTCCACCTCGACCCGCATCATAGAGATATCCGGATTCGTGGGCAATCCTCAGGATGCCCGCCGCAGTGCCGGCAACCAGTATTTCTTCGTCAACGGCCGCTATTTCCGCTCTCCATATTTTCACAAGGCGGTGATGAAGGCCTACGACAAGCTCATCCCCGAGGGGACCTATCCCTCTTACTACCTCTTCTTCTCCACTCCTCCAGAGAATGTGGACGTGAACATACATCCCTCGAAGACGGAGGTCAAGTTTGAGAATGAGACCGAGATCTTCGAGCTGCTCACCGCCGTGGTGCGGGAGGCTCTGGGACGGGGGTCATTTATCCCTACGATAGATTTCGACCACGATACCCTGCCGGACATACCGGCTCCCTCGCAGTTCCATTATTCCAAGGGAGGCGGCGGAAGTTCCGGAGGGGGACGCTCTGTATCCGGGAAGAAGGTGGACTACGGGGCGATTCTGCCGGAGGCAGTTGATTTTCCGGGGCATCGCTCTACGGCTTTTGCAGCCGAGGCATTGTCCCCCGCTGAACCGGATGTCGCCGGCTACGGCCATATCTTCGAGGACAGCGGAACGGCCGGAAGCGGGGCGGGGGTCCTTCAGATTTCCAGCCGCTACATTGCGACCCCCATGCGCTCCGGCCTGCTGATAGTGGACGTGCGCAGGGCCAGGGAACGGATATTCTACGAGAGATACCTGCGGCAGCTGGACGACAGCTCGCCCATTTCCCATCAGGTGCTGTTCCCGTGCGTGGTGACCCTTCCGCCCGAGAGGTATCATCTGCTGATGGAGGACCCCGTGAGGCTGCGGCAGCTGGGATTCGACATTGAGCCTGCGGGGGATTTCACCATCTCCGTAAAGGGGCTGCCCGAAGGGTTCGGCACGGACGAGGAGGCGGTGCGGAAGGCGGTGGATGACATAGTGGCAGCGCTGATGGATGCCGGTCCGGAGGGCCTGGGAAAGGCTGCAGCAAGGGAGGAAATGGCCCGGAAACTGGCCCGTGCCGCCGTTTCGGGGACTGACACCCGGATATCCGGGGATGAGGCACGACTTTTGGTAGATACCTTGTTTTCCTGCGCCGAACCCGAGATTTCGCCGGCCGGCCGCAGGTGCATGTTTATATTGACAGAACAAGACATAGAGAGACATTTATGAATTACGGCTATTACCGACCCGGACTGCCCTTTGTAGTCAAGAACCTGATAATCATCAACGCGATAGTCTTCGTCGTCACGATGTTCGCCCAGAACTTCATGTACGGGACATTCTCGCTGTTCTATTTCACCTCGCCCTTCTTCAAGCCCTTCCAGCTGATTACCTACATGTTCATGCACGGGGGCTTCTGGCACATCTTCTTCAATATGTTCTCGCTGTACATGTTCGGCAGCGTGCTGGAGAATTACTGGGGCGGGAAGAAATTCTTCCTCTACTACATGGTCTGCGGTATCGGCGCGGGCCTGATCAACGAGCTGGTGATGTATCTGCAGATCGCTTTCGCCGAGACTCCCGGACTGGTCGAGGCCGCCATCAACCGCGTGCCCACCGTCGGTGCCTCGGGCGCCATCTACGGTCTGCTGCTGGCCTACGGCATGATGTTCCCGAACAATGTGCTGCAGTTCGTCTTCCCTCCCGTCGCCATGAAGGCCAAGTGGATGGTCATCATCTTCGGTGCCATCGAGCTCATATCGGGCCTGTCCGGCAGGGGCGGCAATGTGGCCCATTTCGCCCATCTCGGAGGTATGATCTTCGGTATCATCATGATACTGTACTGGAAGAAAAAGAACCGGCTGTACTCCTAGCGTGTCCTGCTTCATATGACCCGGCGCGAATCCAGAAAGAGGCGCAGTCCTTTCCTGAGCCTGTCCTTCCGGCTGGTGGCGACAGTATGCTGCATACTGCTGCTGCTCAGTTACGTGTCGGTGCTGATCGACCCGGGGATCTTCCCTCTTGCGGGATTTTTCGGCCTGTATTTCATCCCCATGCTGGCGGTCAATGTGCTGCTGCTGGTCCTGGCCCTGCTGAGGTGGTCCTCCTCGGCCTGGATACCGGTCATCGCCCTGCTGCCGTCTCTGTTCTTCGTCGGGTTCTTCTTCCGTGCCGGGGACAGGAACGCGCTGCCTGAGAGCGTAGTGGCCCGCACTGACGGGCTCAAGGTGCTGACGTGGAACGTAGGAGGCTTCCGCTCGGGAGTCTCGGATGAGGTGGAGGACAATATCCGGGGAGTGACGGCCCTCGTCGCCTCGGAGTCCCCCGACGTGGTCTCCCTCCAGGAGTTCCGCACCGGTGACCCCTCCGGGCTGCGGCGGATGTTTCCGGGGTATCCCCACGTGCGGGAGCATTTTTTCCGGCTGCGCAACGGGGACTATGTGGGCAATGTGACCTTCAGCCGCCTGCCGCTGCGCGGGGACGGACATCTGCCGTTCCGCGGTACGACCAACATGGTGCTGTACACCGATGTGGAATATGCCGGGAAGGTCCTCCGGCTGTACAATGTGCATCTGGAGTCGAACAATATCTCGCTGACCTCGCTGATACAGGACGTGCGGGGCGGGGGATATGACGAGCTGCAGCAGGAACTGGCCGAGGCACACGAAAAAGTACGCAGATCCTCGTCCCGCCGGGGCAGTCAGGTACGGGCTTTGCTAGAGGATATTTCAGGGAGCGGTCTGCCCTCGGTGATCTGCGGGGATGTCAATGATACGCCGATGTCCTACTGCTTCCGGAGCCTGCAGCATGGCCGCAAGGATACGTTCTGCGAGGCCGGCAAGGGTTTCGGAGCGACCTACAGGGTGCTGTGGCCGCTGCTCAGGATAGACTACGTCTTCGTTCCGGAGGATTTCGAGGTGCTGGAGCACAGAACGCCGCGGGTCGGGAACTCGGACCACTATCCGGTAATAGTGAAAGTACACATGTAAACATAAGAGTTATGAAAGAGAGAAAAGAACAGATCGAAGAAGCCGTAAAGGTGCTCAGGGCAGGAGGCATCCTCCTCTATCCCACTGACACTATCTGGGGCATAGGCTGCGACGCCACTGATGAGAAGGCGGTAGAGCGGGTCTTTGAGATAAAGCAGAGGGCGGACTCCAAGAGCCTCATCATCCTGGCCAGCGACATGGACATGGTGGCCCGCTACGTCCGGGAGATTCCCGAGATGGCCGTCACAGTCGAGTCTCTGAGCGACAAGCCCCTGACCATCATCTACCCCGAGGGCATCAACCTCGCCCCTAATGTCACAGCCGAGGACGGCAGCATCGCCATCCGTATTCCCAAGAACGATTTCTGCGTGGAACTTGTCCGCCGCTTCGGCAAGCCCGTCGTCTCCACTTCGGCCAATGTCTCAGGCACCCCGGCCCCCCGCCGCTACATCGACATCCCAGACTCAGTCAAGGCATCTGTCAATCTGTGCATTGACCCCTCCTTCGACCAGGGCTCCACGGGCAAGGCCTCATCCATCATCAAGCTCGGACTGCACAACGAGGTCCAGGTAATCCGCGAATAAATTCAAAAATTTTTTGAATTTTGTAAAAATTGTCTACCTTTGCGCTCCGATTCCAATTGAGCTATGGTGTAATGGCAGCACGACAGATTCTGGCTCTGTAAATCTAGGTTCGACTCCTGGTAGCTCAACAAAATGATGGCGAGATAGCTCAGCTGGTTAGAGCGCATGATTCATAATCATGAGGTCCCCAGTTCAATCCTGGGTCTCGCTACTTGATACAGAAGCACTTGCGAAGTTCCCGCAGGTGCTTTTTTCTTTTCCGGAAATCATGGGGAAATCATAGCAAGGCTAATTGAGCTTTTTGATGTGCCGGGGAGGGGGATGCAGCCGGGTCTCTCATCCCCGAAGTCCGATTATGAAAAATTTTTTATTTGTCGTATATAAAAATAGCCAGAGCCCATATTGGCCCTGGTCTATTTTTTAATATAGGAGTAATTAGAGAATATGATTAAAAAGATATATGTTCCTCTATCTTTCTAAGTAATGATATTACCTCTGTTATGTTTTCATTATTCATATTGGCAACTGACTTGCTTGTGATTGTTTTCGTGTTAATTCCCATGCTTTGAAAACTGCTGTCAAAAGGTATGTAAACGACTGTTGTCAGTCCATCTACAAACATTAAAAAAACTGCATTCTTCTTATCTATACTTATAAAGGCCGCTATGTAGTTATCCATGTCTACTTCTACTGCTAAATATCTTTCTAATAAGAAGTCTGTTATTTCATCTGCTTTTGAAAGCTTTGCAATGATTATACTTTGCTGAAGCATATTAGATTCAAACGAATATATATATGCTATCTCCCTTTGGATATCCTCAAATGACAAGGTGTTTTCAACTTGTCCATGAGACTCAAAATCTTTCATGATATCTTCAATGTAAGCCATTGACACACCCCATTCCGTACAAGGTTCAATGTAAGTGTTAAAATTAGGTGTGACGGTAACATTACATGACTCGTCATTGGCCCATACTAAAGTTGCTCCTACCAATTTTGCGTAGACATTACCGTTATTGTCTACCTCGGCAATCAAAGGCTCTTGTGAACGCCATGTGCAAGAACCGTCATAGATCAATTTAGAACTTTGCCCTGCCTTAAGGGTAAGGTTATTCGTGTTTAACTTCTTTGCATGTTCTTCATTCGAAGTACATGCCACAAGTGAGAACATTGTTGCACTTAGCAACATTAGTAAAGTTAACTTTTGCATAGAGTAAAGAATAAACTTTAAACAAATTATTATATTGAGGTGTGGTAGTGGCTGATTTGCGATATCTCTTTATTTAAATAGTTATAATGTCTATAAATAGATAATCAGGTTCAGCACATTTGACACTTGTTGTCATTTTTCTCTTTTAAAGGTGATATACTCACCGTTCATATTGACGACTAAAAAATTTTTATCATCAATGAATGCTGCGGTTATAATATTTTCAGGCATACTGATAGAAATACCAAATTTATTATCTAATTCAGGGAGATAAGGTGAGTCATGCCTTCCCATTATCCTTCCATAATAATCATATTCACCCTTCACTACTGCTGTTTGTGGATATAATGAGAGATCTCCAATATAGTATTGAACAATGTTCCCTTTACTAAATTCCAACACCATCACTGAGTATGGACTTAGACTTGCAACCCATTTTGTTCCAGAAATTCTTGGTGCAGACAAGTGGCATGCACAACATGTGAAAAGAATAAATATTATGGTAATCTTTTTCATCTTTCCTTTCCTCCAGTTATTAAAGAACCTAAAAAGTAACCGATTCCCCAAAGGATAATTAATACCCACATAAAGTTTAAATTTCTGCAAAGTTACACATTTATCATATATGATGTACTAATATATGTTGTAATATTTCAGATAAACATAAAATATTTTCGTCTTCCAAAAAAGTATGGACGACGATAGAATAAAAAAGATAGCCGATAAGATAAAAGAGTTGCGGATACAGGCTGGCTACACCAGTCATGAAAACTTTGCATGGGATCATGGTCTGAGTAGGGTACAATATTGGAGAATAGAAAGCGGAAGCAATATCACTTTAAAAACTTTGCTTAAGATTCTAGATATTCATCATATATCTCTGCATGACTTTTTTAAGGATATGTAAAAGGGGACAGCCTTATAGACCATCCCCAGCAAATAAGGTATGAAATTGGGTGTTATTTTTTTGGTCTTCTTGCAGCCAGCATGACATACGGTGTGTTTACTATCTTTCCGTACCTGAGCTGGCCATATACATAATTGATCATGTCATACCGTTCATTCCAAGCCTCGAACTCATCAAGGAATTTTTGGAATTCTTCGACATCGCTGGCCACATCCGGAGGAAGCTCAAAGGTGGATTTATCACGGATGTATCTTTCCTTGTATTTATCTGTCAGTCTAAGTTTCCCATCTACCTCCAGCACGTCATCTTTTGTCAATCCTGCGGGGAAACGGTCAATCAGCGGACCCAGTTTTCGGAGTATATCTTCATCAACACTCTCTTCTGCCCGTCTTCGCGCGTCAGCCCGCAAGTATTCAGGCATACGGGTGCGCTGGATGTAATCCTCCACTTCTTTCATAGCCGCATCAAGTTCCGCTGATGCTCCTATTTTGATGCGGTGCAGTATGCCGCCTATTCCTGCTGGGAGTCCCAGGTCGGACAAGGTGACAGAGAATGTGTCCAGGAATACCTCAATCTCGCGTAATTCATCTTTCGCTGCGATAACCCTGTATGGGTCGGTGTAATAAACATTGTTCATATCTTTGATTTTTAGTGTGTTAGTAAATTAAATTTCTTGTTCTTACTTTTGGTATTTCTTGGGCAGTTGCACCCCGTTTCTCTGAATAGCCTCGGCTATCTGAATGGCAACAGGCTCAAGCACGGCAAGGAGGTGCGAGGCTAAAGACGCCATGCCCGAAGTTGCACGGGACTGAGGGAAAGCATATCTGTAGGCATCTATAATACTGTATCCTCCAAGCATATATAGGGTAAGGAATATCTCCTGCTCCCTTGTCAGACGCCAGGTCCTGCAAATCTCTCTGATGGTTGTTCGTTGAGTTCGTTTCATATCTTTTCCTCTTTAAATTTAGTGCATCCGCATCTGCCCCGGTCAAGGGTCTCAATGCCGTCGGTGCGCCTTTGAAACGCCCGGCATCTATCGGGATAGAATAGGCACTTCCGACATGACCTTTCGGGCCCAAAATCGTAACAATCGGATTCTGCAATCAATATTATCTTGTCTTTATCCATAAGTCTCTAATCTGAATGTTAAGTGAATAAAATTTCAATTGATCATCCTCACTCATGCGGATATGTCTATCGCTGATATATGACGTAAAGCCAAGGGCAAAACCAAGTCTGTATCTCGTGGGTACTGCGTTAATGGCTGCGACTATCTTCTCATATGTCGTTTCCGGCCCAAGCTTGTCTGCGGCCTGTCTGGCTTTTTGCAGTACGTTCATTTGCGTAGGCCCTCCATTGCCTTTGCGTTGCGTTCAGCGAACTCCGTTATTGCCAGTCTCCGTGCTGTCTCCATGAGCTGGGTGCCGGACATCTGCTGCGGGAACTTCTGTGCAGGGAAGCCTGTGAGTTCAGAGGCTTGCTTGCTTGTGTACGTTTGGTTCAAATTTACTCTTTTCATAATACATTTATTTTAAGTGGTTTATAGATATTTTTTGCTGCAAGTGTGTCTGAATTTGAAATTAAGTGCTTGTTGTTGGTCTCCAAGTGTGGCAGGAGTGTGGCAGTGCCACGTGTGTGCCACATCGGGACAGCCTGCACGTGTGGCAATATATATACTGAGTATATATTGCCACACGTGCCACGCTATACCCGCATTTTGTAGGTCAATTCATTGATAACCAATTCACTGCGAGACTTGCTTCTCGACTTGTTGCGAATCCAATCTTTTGCGAGATACATTGACTTGTAGGCCCTTGCGGTGTTGTCAGAAATTTCGAAGTGCCGTGCAATCAGGGCGGTGAGTTCTCTTCCGCTGTAAACGTCATGCTTGTTTCTGAATGCGACTTGTAGAAATGCTATATGCTCAGAATCGTCAATGTACTCCGGTGCCTTTCGTTTGCCGTTCTTTGCAACAAGGTCCTCGAAGTCGGTCCGCTTACCTGTATCGGAAAAAACGAAGTTTTCCGACATTACGAGGTCTATGGATGCCGACTTTTCGCGCTGTGAGATGTAGTTTCCTTTGACAATACACAAATGCCGGATATCGGGTCCTTGCGCTGACAACCTCAACTCCATAACAAGGCGGCATTTCGCTTCTATGCCCTGCGAACCTATGGAGTTGTTCTTGCTGGGGGCCAGGTCTTCGCTGCGTTTCGAGGTATGGTGCAGGAAGACGATCGGGCAGGAAAAACGGTTAGCGAGATTGGAGAACTGCTGGAGAAATGCTCTGACTTGGTTGTTCGCGTTTAAATCTTTCCCGTTAAACAAGTCTCCCAGTGCATCAAGGATGATAATATCAGCCGTGTCCCGCTGCATTTCCGAGGTCAGTTTCTCAATAAGGTTTTCCGTATCGAAAATATACCTTATATTGCCAAATGCCTCATCCGGTGCTTGTATGTCAATGTTCTGGCGGTTTAGAAAAAAGGATGTTGCGGTCTCATCGTCTTCGGTTATAACTACAATAACCTTGCCTGTCCTGCCATTCCATGTACGGCCGAGAAATTTCATCCGGCCGGCCACGCATATAGCCAGCTGCCGAAGCGCCATTGACTTCCCGGTATCGGAGGCCCCGACAAGTAAAGATATACCCACCGGAAAGAGTCCGTAAAGCGTCCATATCTCTTCTATTTTGAGACCTTTGAGGTATGCACCTGTTTTGACAAATGACGGGATTTTTGTACATTTGTGGTCGGGAATATCCTTAAAGCAGGTCACGGTCTCTATTATTTCTCTCTGGGCCTCTTCGGAGGCCCTAAGTTCTTTTCCCATAGCTATTTTCTCCCTAAAAATTTATCTAGTTCAATACTGTTGAATACCACTCTATTTCCTATGGTACTGTAAGGAATCTTCCCATCATTCTTTAATTTCTGAGCGGTTACAATGGAACATCCGAGGTACTCCGCCAAAGCTCTTATACCTCTTATTTCCTTCCCTACTGGCCGAGGCGTGGCAAATTCCCTTAGCCTTGATGCTACTTCATCAGCAAGTTTTTCGTAATCTATTTCTATCTGTATTTCCATAGCGGTATAAATTTGATTCACCACAAATATAAGTGAAATTATCTAACTGTAACAATCTGAAAAACAATGTTGTACGTGTTTATAAGTTATACAAATATAACAGATAAGCACATCGCTGACTGACAATAAAAAAGGGTCATACCGATTTGATACGACCCTTTCATCTGTCAGCTTTTTTTCTATTTCTTTGTTCTGCCTTGTAGAGAACTGATATATCTTTCCGAGAAATTCAGATTAAAAAGCCCATTGAGAAACTCGGTATAAGTGTACAATGTTCGTTCATGAATGTCATTTTTGCGATACCACATATATAATGGGTCCAGCTGCCTTATCAGCATATCGTTATAACTATTGCGCTCTATTCCGGCAACTGCTCCTCTGACACCTTCTCCCATTTCGGCTATTTCCTTGAGTTCGCCCCGAAGGGTTGTAAATAGGGGACCCCTGCTGATAGTGATTTCGGCATCAGCTCCAAGGAACGAATCAAAGTAGGATTTTCCTTGAAGGACTGTCTGACCGTCATTCACTATTCCGAGGTTTAGTTCTACTTTCCCGTTTACCTTGATATTTATTAGGTGTAGAAAAAGGTTTGGCAGTTTGAAGATGGCAGACCCTCTGCGAACAGCGACCTCAGTAATTTCCCCGTCTGAAAACTTTATCCGGATGTAGTTTGGTTTGCGGAGGCCAGATAGGAACTGTTTCCGTTTGCGTTCGAAATCTGAAGAAATAAGCAGGTTGTCCTTGTATTCGTTTACAAGGGGGGATAAAGCTTTTACCAGTGCTTTCAGCTCAGGGGTGAGTATAGTGGTGGGGATGTCACTGTATCTCTGCAATATCGGGTTATACCGTGCCCATTTGTCGAGGTCGGTCCCGGCATATTCCCTGACCGCGTTATATATTGCATCCCAGTCGCTATCTGCTCCGGTGTACCGTATGCCGTCAGCCAGCAGGCAAGCGGAAACCTGCCTGATGACCTGCGCTTTCTTGCGCTCAAAGAGATTCTTGATGAACATTTTACTTTTCGCCAAGTCGGCTGCGAAATCGTTTATATTACTCATTTCCTCATCGTTTTAAGCAGGTTCAGAACAGCCTCCATTTCATCGGGAGAAAGGTTCGCAAAAGGATTGCTGGCGGTCTCGCCGAGTAGTCTATCAGCGTACTCCAGTCGCTGCTCCAGCGGAAAGGCTCCGAGATAGTTCCCGGCTACTCCTTGAATGGAATGGCCCATAGAAAATTCAACATAGTCGTGCGGTAATCCAAGATGAGCCGCGTTGGACTTGAAGGAATGCCGGGCCCAGGTAGGACTGACGGAGAAGGGAATCTCCAGCACCTTGCAGACCTTGCCAAGATGTGCCCGAATGTTCGCATTCACCTGTTGCACCCGTCTTGCCGTCTGTTCCGGTGTCGGGTGTTCGTACCCGAGAATTTGGGGGAATATACGCTTCCCAAGTTCCGGTGTGCTGCCGTACTTGTCCAATATCTTCCGCATGGCAGGAGAAATGGCTATGTAGGTTTTTTCACCGTTGCTATCCTCAACCTTCTGCCTGATGAATGACAAGTCCGATTCCTTACCTTGTCCGAAGTAATATTCATTCCACTGTATCTCCGCCATATCCGCCACATTCATACCTCCGGCCAGATAGGAAAATAACCAAAAACCGATACTCTGGTGAACTGCATCTGCATAAGACTGGCTCCACCCCTCCGGAGCAACGAAATCCATTATCCTCCGTATGGTCGCTATACCTATAAAGTCTTCCGTCCGCTTTGCGGCCTTTGGAATCACCACTTGACCCTTACCCTTGCCGAAAGGATATTGCGACTGCTTGATGCGTCCCAGCCGGATACATTCATTAATGGGAACCTTTATGGACCTTAAATATATTGCCTGCGTTGTCTTTGACAGTCCTTTCTTGTCCATATCCCAAATCCACTCACGGATAAATGCCGGACCGATTCTGTCGAATGCTATATTGCTGCCAGCATACCGAACAAGGCAGCCCATCGCGTTTTTGTAACTGTCTTTTGTATTATGCTTCTTGCAATCGCTGATGATGCCGCGCCATATATCAAGGAATGTTTCGGAACTGCGTCCGGTCAGCCGCGTTTTCAAATTCTCAAAATTGAACAGGCCTGAATCGGAAAGGTCTTTTATTGCCTTTTCGACTTTTTCGAATATCGCAAGCAGTTCTTTTTTTGTTTCCCAGATGGCAGTCTTATTACTTGCTCCCTTGCCCGTACTCTTGCAAAGTTTGTCATATTCTTTGAGTGTGAATTTATACCCGGTAGGATAGTAATAATGCCTCCGGTTGCAATTGACCCTGATAATAACAGGAATCTTTTCAGTTTCAGGCGTCAAATGCCTTGTGTCTAATGTCGCGGAAATGTTTATATTTTCCACCTTCTTAGATAGTAATGTCTGAATTTGCTCCATATGGGAAATCAAAGTTTTAAAAATACTATTCTTATATGCTTGTAGGTGCGATTTCCCGGAAATCATAGGGAAATCATAGCCCCTTTAATGGCACAAAATTAAGCAAAACAATCTAAAACAGCAAATTATATTATATTGTGAAAATCAATATATTATATTGTATTATGAAATAAATGTATAACAATGAAAAACGTCTGTAAATGATTCATAATCATGAGGTCCCAAGTTCAATCCTGGGTCTCGCTACTGACTTAGAGGCGCCTGTGGCCGTGTGGCTGCGGGTGCTTTTCTTTTGTGCGCGCCGCGGCAGTTTGTTGAAGAAAAGAAAAAACCGTATATTTGTCCTGTGATGTATCAATGTATTAGATTTTTGCTATGACGGATAAAGTGACATATTGGATTGAGTTGTCAGACTATGACTATGACACAGCACAAGCGATGTGGGAGACACGTAGATTTTTGTATGTAGGATTTATGTGTCATCAGGTCGTTGAAAAGATACTCAAGGCATATTGGAGCAAAGTGTTGGAGGAACAGCCTTTGAAAATCCATCATCTTTCGAGGCTTGCTGCAAAATCCGGACTGGTGGATGAGCTTTCAGAAGAGCAGTTGGATTTTATTGATTCGCTTGAACCGTTGAATATTGAGGCTAGATACCCCTCGTATAAGGAACAGCTGATGAAAGTGTTGACGCCCGAATACTGTAAAGAGTTGTTGGATAAAACAAAAGCACTGCAATTATGGATAAAGGACAGGCTATAGAGATAGCAAGGAAATACAAGTCAATGGTGGCTGAATATCTGCCTTTGAAAGCGCTGTATCTTTATGGCTCGTACAGCAAGGGAAATTATTCTGAAGAGAGTGATATAGACATAGCCGTAATCGTATCCAAGAGGAGCGACAACTATTTTGAGGATACACCTATGTTGTGGAAGTTAGGTCGGAAGGTCAACTATCTGATAGAGCCGGTCTTGCTTGCCGATGGGGAGGATAGTCCTCTATATGAGGAGATTCTAAGGACAGGGATATTGGTATAGGCGCCTGCGGCCATGTGGCTAGGGCGCTTTTCTTTTGGGTGATATTCATGATATCCGTGCCTTTTCGGGTGTTCGGGGAGTTCTACTCCTTTCGAAGGAGTAGGGAATTTCTGGGTTTCTGCGACTCCTTCCGAAGGAGTGAGGAGGTGGGACAGAATGGGGCCGGAGATGGTCTCGCCTTCGGAAGGTGGGATGATATCGCGGGAAAACTGCGCACCTTTGGAAGGTGGGAAAGGGCAGAATGGAAGGGAAATGCGGCCACAGGCTCTGTAGGGCACATGGCGCGGAAACTCACCTTTGGAAGGTGGGAAGAAATAGTGGGAAACTGTCTCACCTTCGGAAGGTGGGACGAGTACGGCCGGAGGACAGCGGCGTGCGGTGGCTGGATGGGCTCAGGAGTAGGAAGGTGGGATGAGTACGGTGAATTGGAATGGGTGGCGGGGGATGGCTGGCTAGATGGTTGAATGGATGGCTGAACGGACGATGTGGCTCAATATTTGCGGTTGTGGAGGGGACTATGGGAAAATCAGTAAAATATGTGGCTGTGACCATGCTGGCGGCATGCTGCGTGGGCTGTTTTCTGGCGCAAGGACAGGAGCAGGAGTCGGTTGCAGAGGAGGCCCGGATGCAGGGATATGAGGCAGCCGTGAGCAGTGTACGGATTAAGGCACGCGATACGGTTTCGGGCTGTTTTCGGTCGCAGGTGTCGGATGCGGTTGCGAAAGATGTCCGTCAGCTGGAGCGGGATACAGTAGCGTCGCTGGTAGCGGAGTACGAGGCGGATATCCGGGCACTGATGGACCGGGTCGTGGAGGTCGGGATGCTGGATGAGGCCGGCAGGGATTTGGTGCTGGCATCGGCGGGCTTGTTGCCGGCCGGGCTGTCGGTGGTGCATGCATCGGAGGTTGGAGCGACAGGTGAGCCAGGCGAGGCCGTGGAAGCAGTGTCAGAGACCGCAGCAGTGGGAAACAAGAGGAACAGTGGGGAGGGTAGCGCGGAAAACAAGGCGATCGAGGTAGGCGAAGAAATCGGGAAAAGCGAGGATATACTGCGCACCCGACTGAGCCTCCTGACCGAGCTGCGGCAGGAGTGGTACGGCAGGCTGCAGGGCGAATATCTGCGGCAGGATGCGCTGACGGATCTGGTCGGGGCTCCGGTGCAGATGCCGGCGTCGGCGTTTCATCCGAGATATCTGCCGCTGGATGTCGTTGAGGACAATCTGAAATGGGCGGCCAGCCGTCCTCTGGAGGTCAGCGAGATACTGGCCAGGGACCGTAGGCTGATACTCACCCGCATGATAAACGACAGCGCTATGCCTCAGTTCCTGCGGGATCTCCGGGCACAGAATCCGGCCGTCTACTCGGTCGTGGCGATAGTAATGGGGATACTCGGCGGGGCAGGAGGCGGTTTCCTGAGCGGCTCTACGATGGAGATGCTCGTGCCGCGGCCGGTCGTCGGCGGTCAGCCCTGGTTCGACGACGTGATCTTCCTCGACCCGAATTTTGACCCGATGGTCTACAGTCCGTCGCTCCCAGTACCTCAGTACGACCCGGAGAATCCGTCGCAGCAGTACAAGGCGGCGCTCAGAGGCGACAACGGGCAGGAAATCAGAACTGTACCCATAAGAAGCGCCGGCAGTTCCGGGCCTGCGGGACCGCCGCCGGTGCAGAGGTCCAGGTACGACCTCCGGTAGCGGACGGAGTTTTTGGCACGCGGTTTGCAAGAGAATAAGTCAAATAGTTTTTTCATAGGTTAAGTTTAGGTTAATAAGGAAAAAAGGACATCAGTTTCTGTGGCTGATGTCCTTTTCTCTTTTGCGCATCTCAGGCGCCTGTCCCGGTTCCTATCCGCAGTGATAGTACTTGCGGACAAGTTCCATCATCAGGCCCTTGTCGCGGGCTGTCTCTTCGCGGATGTTGGCGTCGTTGTAGGCGCGGAGCATCGCGATGCGGCCGTCGATCATGCTCGGAGAGAAGACTCCCTTGGCCTCGTAGAGGGCGCGGTTCTTCTCCAGCTCGTCGGCTGACTCTGCACAGGATGTGGGCAGCTGGGCGAGGGAGTTGAGGATGGCGGCGTTCTTATCGTCGTGGATGTTGACGTCCACGTAGGTCTTCCTGGCTATCTCGAGTGCGTCGGGCAGCTCGAAGCCGATACGCGCGGCGGTCACCAGTCCGGCGAGCATCAGATGGATGTCGGCCGAGCCGTCACCTGAGCGGAGCTCCACGGTCTGCTTGTCGGGCATCACGATGTCGGGATTCTGGGGCAGTCCGTTGGCGATGGCGGACATGTCGCTCCTGCCGGTCCATCCGAGGGGCACGCGCACGAGTACGGATCGGTTGCGGTCGCCCCAGCAGATGCTGGTGGGAGCCTCCTGGTGAGGCACGAGGCGGAAGTAGGAGGTAGGGTTGGCGTTGCCGAAGGCGGTCAGCGAGGAGGCGCAGGTCATGTAGCCGGCGATGGCCTTGCGGGCCTCGTCGGAGAGGCGGCCGTCCTTGAGCATCACGGAGTGCTCGCCGTTCATCATGCGGGTGTGGAAATGCAGACCGCTGCCGGCCTTGCCCTCGGTGATTTTCGGAGCGAAGGTGATGTCGAAGCCGTACTGCCATGCCAGTGTGCGGAGAATCCACTTGGCCATCACGAGCTGGTCAGCGGCTGATTCTACGGGCGATACGAGGAACTCGATCTCGTTCTGCTCGTACACCTTGCCGTCGAGGGTGAAGTTGCCGACCTCGGAGTGGGCGTACTTGATGTTGCCGCCGACCTGGGAGATGAGCTTCATGGCCTCGGTGCGGAATGCCTCGACCTTGGTGAAAGGTGTGGACTCATGGTATCCGCGCTGATTCTCCGAGGGGAAGCAGCAGTCGTCGTCATAGATGACGTAGAACTCCAGCTCGCCCATGGCCTCGAAGGTGTAGCCGGTGGTCTTCTTGAACTCCTCGTGAGCCTTGTGCAGGGTGTACTCGGGAGAGCTCTCCAGAGGCAGTCCGTCCTTGGTGAAATAGGAGCAGAGCAGTCCCAGGGTCGGAATCTCGGCGAAGGGGTCGAGGTAGGCCGTGGAGAAACGGGGAATGACGTAGAGGTCGCTCGAGCCGGCCTGGATGTAGGAGAACAGGCTGGAGCCGTCCACTCTCTCTCCGAACGAGAGAATCAGGTCGAGATACTGGAGGCTGCTGACCGGGAAGTTGAGGGTCTTGAGCCTGCCGTCGCCCGCGATGTAGCGGAAGTTGACGACGCGGATGTCGTTGGCGGTGATGAAATTGATTATGTCCTCCTTGGTGAACTGGTCGGGGGTCTTCCCGATGGCGCTGACCAGGGGATTGATGTTGTACTTCAGGATGCTGTTGTCCATAAAAAAAGAAGTTTAGTGTTTGTGTCAAATTTTAAGCAAATAAGCGTAAAATAATTGGGATTTGCAACTATTCCCGGCAGAATATTTTATCTCTTTCAGCCCTGAGGGAAGTTCCTCCGGAAAGTTATGCCCTCGGTGGATGAAAAATGCTATATTTGTAAGTATTTTTAGAAAATTTCAGATATGAATCTCAGAGGGAAAAAGACAATGCTCCTGATTCTCGCCGCAGCAGCGGTGTCAGGCCTCTCCGCACCGGCCGCTTCTGCCGGACAGGCGGAAGCCGCTGAGGAGTCAGTGAAGGAGGCCAGGCGCCTCAACCCCACCTCGGCCGAGCTCATTCTCAGCGACGGCCACCGCATGACAGTGGATTTCTATGCTCCGGATATCTTCCGTCTCTTCCGGGACGACAACGGCGGCATCGTCCGCAACCCGGAGGCGGATCCTCATGCCGATATTCTCGTGCAGAATCCCCGCCGGGGAGTGTACTATACGGTTGAGGAGACCGCCGGTTCATGGAACCTGTCCACCGGCGTGATATCGGTATCTTTCGACAAGGAGGACGGGACCATGTCCGTCAAGGACCTGCGGAGCGGCGGCTCCGGAGGTCCGCGATGCCGTGACCGTCAGCCCTGCACTTGAGTATCGTTATATGACAATCGAATAAAGTACAGAATATGAATTGTTTCAGAAAAATCTCACTGCTGCTGGTATCTCTCCTGCTTTCGGTGTCCCTTCGGGCAGCCGGGGCTGAGTCCGCAGCTCCGGTAATCAACCCTACTCCCCACGTCATTGAGATGCATCCTCAGGAAGGGACGGTGGACGTTTCCGGAGGCGTGCGCGTCATTGACCGGCAGGATGCATTTGTCCATGATGTGGACTTTCTTGTCCACGGTGACAAGAAGTCCCTGAGACTTGAAATCGACTTTCATCCCAGAAAGGCCGTCAAGGCCGGGGCAAAGGCAGTATCGGGCGCCTATCTGCTCAACATAGATGAGGACGCCATATCCATTATGGGATACGACGGTCTGGGCGCGTACTACGGCCTGCAGACCCTGCGCCAGATAGTGGAGCAGCATCCGGACGGACAGCTGCCCTGTCTGAGCATCAATGACTGGCCGGACCTGCCCGCCCGCGGAGTGGTCGAGGGGTTCTACGGCACACCCTGGTCCCACCAGGCCCGTCTGTCCCTGATTGACTTCTTCGGCCGCTACAAGATGGACACCTATGTCTATGGGCCCAAGGACGACCCGTATCACAGCTCGCCCTACTGGCGCGATCCCTATCCGGCCGCCGAGGCCCGGCAGATATCGGAGCTGGTGCGCTCCTGTGAGCGCAACCGGGTGGACTTCGTCTGGGCCGTGCATCCCGGTCAGGATATTCAGTGGAACGAGGAGGACTACGGCCGTCTGGTGGCCAAGTTCGAGGCAATGTATGACCTGGGAGTCAGGGCATTCGCCATCTTCTTCGACGACATATCCGGAGAGGGCACCGACCCTATGCGGCAGGTGGAGCTGCTCAACCGGCTGACGGCTGAGTTCGTGGCCGTCAAGGGGGACGTGGCCCCTCTGATCATCTGCCCTACCGACTACAACCGCTCCTGGGCCAATCCCACGGACAACGGCAGCCTGGCTGTCTACGGCCGCGAGCTCGACCCCTCGGTCCGCGTATTCTGGACCGGTGACGCGGTGTGCAGCGACGTGACCGCCTCGACCCTCAAGTGGGTGGGGGACAGGATACAGCGTCCTGCTCTCGTGTGGTGGAACTTCCCTGTGACCGACTACTGCCGTCATATCGTGATGCAGGGGCCGGCCTATGGTCTGGACAACAGTCTGAGTTCCAAGAATCTCTGCGGTCTGCTGAGCAACCCCATGGAGCACGCCGAGGCCTCCAGGCTGGCTCTCTACGGAGTGGCCGACTATGCCTGGAACATCAAGGACTACGATGCCCTGGCCAACTGGGAAAGGGCTCTGACCGTGCTGGCCGGTGAAGAGGCGCGGGACGCCTACCGCACCTTCGCCATACACTCCTGTGACACCGAGTCCGGCTACCGCCGTGAGGAGTCCTGGGAGACAGAGACCTTCCGTATCGGGGACGACTGGACCGAGCAGCAGTACGCGGCTCTGATGGAGGATTTCGAGGAGGTGGAGAGGGTACACGCCCGGATGTCGGAGCTGTGCCGGAACGACGCCCTCATGCGCGAGTTGCATCCCTGGCTCGAGGAGTTCACCAAGCTCGGGGAGAGAGGACGCAGGACCCTCGACCTCATGAGGATATACGAGACAGGGGACAATGCCTCTTTCTGGGCCGCCTACGTGGCCAATCTGATGGAGCCCGCCGACCGTGCCGCCTACGAGGCGCACAAGTCCGGCACACTCAAGCTCCAGCCCTTCTATGAGAATGCCATGGACGATATGGTGGACGGTTTCTACCGCCGTCTGGCCGGACGCGGACCTTTCTCATACACGGCCATCGGCTCCTTCCCCAACTCGGGGACCGTCTCCGGAAAACTGATGTTCGACGATGACTCCACCACCTATTACACCTCGGCCTACGGGCAGAAGACCGGTGACTGGATCGGCGTGGACCTCGGCATCGTCCGGGGTCTGAGGGAGGTGGTCATCCTCCAGGGCCGCAACTCGACTGACGATGTGGACTATTTCGACCTGGCCACACTGGAGGCTTCCAAGGACAACCGCCTGTGGTATCCCCTCATCGACACCATAGACCATCAGTATGTCATCAAGTGGCAGGGCCGCGGCATAGACGCCCGCTACGTCCGTCTGCGCAAGCTCGAGTCGGACAAGACCAACTGGTGCGCCATCCGTACCTTCAGCGTCAATCCCCGCCGGACCCAGGACCTGGACTTCGGGGTACAGGCCCCGGACATCGTAAAGGCCGTGTATGCCTTTGACCGCGACCCCCGTTCCTACTACACCCTGGACGGTACCCTTTCGATGGAGACTCCCTTCGGGGACGAGCGCCGCAACCTCCGGATCCTGCTGCTCAGACCTCACGGCAGCATCGTCATCCAGCAGTACAGCTCCGACGGGATACGTCTCGGGGAGACGGTCACCGACGAGTCCTACCTGGAACTGAACCTCGACCCCCGCACCGCCAGGGTGAGCGTCGAGGGTACAGCCGATATATTCGAGATACTGTAAACCATTGAACCTTACTGTATGAAAAAGACCATAACAACCATACTCCTGGCCCTGACAGCAGCCGTTACGGTGCTGGGCGCCCGGACCTACAGCTGTATTGTCCCCCGCCCCCTGAGCATTGAGCCCGGTGAGGGTCAGCTGCTGCTTGAAAAGGGGACGGCCCTGTATGCCTCCCCCGGTCTGGACTTCGAGACGGCCTTCCTGAGGGAGCGCCTCGGAAGTGTGCTGGCATTTGACATCCCTGTGGTGAAGACTCCTTCGGAGGGAGGCATCAGCCTGGTCCTGACCGAAGGGTACGGCCCCGAGGCATATTCCCTGAGAGTGGATGCAGATGGGGTGCGGATCGAGGCCTCCGCTCCGGCCGGAATATTCTACGGAGTGCAGACCCTCCTGCAGATGCTGCCTCCTGCCGTGTACGGGGATACGTCCCTGGAACTCACCCGCTGCGCTCTGGATGCGGTGACGGTCGATGACTCGCCCCGCTACGGCTACCGCGGAACGATGCTGGACGTCTCCCGCACATTCTACGGCACCGACCACGTGCTCCGGCTCATCGACTGGATGGCGGCCCATAAGCTCAACCGCTTCCACTGGCATCTGGCCGACGACAACGGCTGGAGGATCGAGATACGCAAGTACCCTGAGCTCACGGAGAAAGGAGCCTGGAGGGGGGACGCGGAGGTGAGCCCCGCCGCCTACGGTCAGGGACACGGCCGCTACGGCGGATACTACACTCAGAAAGAGATACGTCAGGTGGTGAAGTATGCCGCCGACCGTCATATTGAGATCATCCCGGAGATAGACCTGCCGGGGCACAGCCGCTCCCTGGTGGGAGTGTTCCCGGAGATGGCCTGCCCGGTGGACGTGCCGTATATCAGCGCCAACGGGGAGACTGACAACGTGCTCTGCGTGGCCCGCGAGGAGAATTACCGGATGCTGCGCGACATATTCAAGGAGATAGCCGCGCTCTTCCCCTCTGAGTACATCCATATCGGAGGGGACGAGGTGGACCATACCCCCTGGAACAACTGCCCGCACTGCCAGGCTCTGGCCCGGGAGCAGGGACTGGAGGGACCCCAGGAGATTCACAGCCACTTCGTGTACCGTCTGGAGGACATCATACACGGACTGGGCAAGAAGATGGCCGGCTGGGACGAGATAGTCATCTCCGACGCCCGCTACGATACCTCCTCGATGGTGTACGCCTGGAGGAGCGTCAGGAGCGGACGGATGTCGGTGGACAAGGGCTACCGGACTGTGGTCCAGATAGGGGAGTACTGCTATCTCGACATGAAGCAGTCGCGTGCCGAGAGGGGACACAGCTGGGCCGGAATAGTGCCCCTGTCCAAGACCTATTCCCTGGAACCTGACGAGATACTGGTGGGGGCTCCCGCCGACAGCGCCCTGATAGTCGGGGTGCAGGCCGGTCTGTGGGGCGAGCTGCTGGCATGGCCGCCGAGGCTGATGGAGTATCAGCTCTTCCCCCGTCTGTGCGCCCTGGCCGAAGTGGGCTGGAGCAGCAGGGACAGCCGGGATTTCGCCGATTTCGAGCGGAGGCTGTACGGGGAGCATTTTTCCCGTCTGTACAATATGGGTATCGCCTTCCGCGTGGCGCCTCCCGAGGTGGTCTATGACAGCCTCAGCGGCAGCCTGCGGGTAAGACCTCCCCATCCTTCGGCGGTGGTGCGGTATGCGGTGGACGGTGCTCCGACGGCTGCCTCGCCGGTATGCCGAGGAGAGGTCGTGACGGATGCTCCGGAGCGGATGCGCTTCGCCACATTCTTCGGAGACGGGTTGAGCAGTATTGCCGTGGGTGCCTCCAACATTGACCTTTATCACTACATCGACCCGGAGATGACGGTGGAGAGCAATTTCCCCCTGCTCGAGGGCAATCTGGAGAGTCTGGCCCGCCGCGGCGGCACCGGATATTCGGACCGGGTGCTGCAGGAAGGGGACGTGCTGACCTATAGGATGGCCTCGCCGGTGGAGTGCAGCCGGATCACGGTGTCCAGCGGAGCTCCCTCGTCGGGGATGTTCTATGTGACTGACGCTTACGTGGAGTATGAGACGGAGAACGGAACTGTGGTGAGGGCAGGAGATCTGTACCACGGAGAGCTGAGCTTCGAACCGTCCGCGCCCGTGACTCAGGTGCGTATCGTGATGACGGACTCCAATGACGGCTATACGGCTGTCTTCCATGGATTGAGAATTGAGAAATAATAAGATATATGAAAGGATATAAACTGAGACTGATTCTACTGAGCTTCCTGGAGTTTGCGGTATGGGGGGCTTATCTTACCAGCCAGGGACGTTATCTGGCCGGAGTGGGGTTCGGGGAGAGGATAGGTATGTTCTACGCTGTCCAGGGCATAGTGTCGATATTCATGCCCGCCATCATGGGTATCATAGCGGACAAATGGATTCCGGCGCAGAGGCTGCTGGGTATCTGCCACGCTCTGGCCGGTGCGGCCATGATAGGGGCCGGTATCTACGGCGTGGCGGCCGGGGAGGCGGTGCAGTACGGCACCCTCTTCGGGCTGTATGCGGCAAGTATCGCCTTCTTCATGCCTACCATCGCTATTTCCAACTCGGTGGCCTATACCATCCTCGAGAAGGCCGGCAAGGATCCCGTCAAGGATTTCCCGCCGATCAGGGTCTGGGGTACGGTGGGCTTTATCTGCTCGATGTGGTTCGTGGACCTGGTGCACTTCCGCGGTGCGGCGATGCAGGAGACCTCCATGCAGTATGTGGTGTCCGGAGCGCTGAGTATCGTGCTGGCTCTCTATACCCTTACCCTGCCTGAATGTCCTGTGAACCGCTCGTCGGAGAAGAAGTCTCTGGTAGACGCCATGGGCCTGCGGGCCTTCACCCTCTTCAAGCAGAGAAAGATGGCCATCTTCTTCATCTTCTCGATGCTGCTCGGAGTGGCCCTGCAGATTACCAACGGCTTCGCCAATCCCTTCCTGGCCGACTTCGGCAACCTGGCCGAGTTCCAGGGCACCTTCGGTGTGGAGCACTCCAATATGCTCATCTCCCTGTCCCAGGTGTCCGAGACCCTGTGTATCCTGCTGATACCCTTCTTCCTGAAGCGGTACGGCATCAAGAACGTGATGCTCATAGCCATGCTGGCCTGGGTGCTCCGCTTCGGCTTCTTCGCTGCGGGCAATCCCGGCAGCGGTGTATGGCTCATCATCCTGTCGATGATAGTCTACGGAGTGGCCTTCGACTTCTTCAACATCTCCGGATCACTCTTCGTCAACGAGACCACCGACAAGTCGATACGTTCCAGCGCTCAGGGCCTGTTCATGCTGATGACCAACGGTATCGGAGCGGCTGCCGGCACCATCGGAGCCCAGGCCGTGGTCAATGCCCTGGTCAACTCCCACCGCGTGCCCGGAGCCGACGGGGTCATCGACTGGAACGCCGTGATGACCGGCTGGAGCCATGCCTGGTGGCTGTTCGCCGCCTATGCCCTCGTGGTGGCCATTCTGTTCGCCATTCTCTTCCGCTACAAATATCAGCGGCCCAAGGAGGGATGACGATGAGGAGGTTACGAATAGTCGCGGCGGCAGCGGTGCTGGCCTTGACCGCAGTCTCCTGTCATCTGCCGGAATCGGGCTCGGGTACTCTTCAGGGCAGGGTGACGGACGCCTCCGGCCTGGGGCTGGCATCTGTGGCTGTAATTTACGGTGACTCGGCTGTATATACGGCAGAAACAGGTGCTTACATATACGACGGTCTTCCCGACGGACTGCAGGGAGTCCGTTTTACTATGGACGGATATTATGGAGTCATGCGTCAGGTCAATATCCCCGACGGGGGCTCCGTCACCTGCGATGTCAGTATGGACATCTTCACTTCAGGCTGGGCTGTGGGCGCAGGAGACAGCGGTTACGGAACCATTCTCCGTACTCTGGATGCCGGCCGGACCTGGGTCCGCCAGGGCAGCACGGAGATGGTCCCCGCCGTAAATCTGAAGGACGTATGCGCGGTCAATGATTCTGTATGCTGGGTGACGGGAGACGCCGACACTCTCCGCAATACATCCGTTCTGCTGCGTACCGATGACGGAGGCGCTACCTGGATCAACCAGGCCGGCAGCCTTCCCATGATGAATATCCGGGCCGTCATGTCCAGGGACGGAGTGAATGCCTGGGCGGCAGCGGATTCCTGCATGATTCTGCGGACCACTGATGCCGGGGACTCCTGGGAGATATGCCGTACATCCTCCGACGTAGTCCGTTATACAGCCGTCACCACTCCGGACGGGGTGAATATCTGGTGCTGCGGAACGGATGAGGCCGGCGGTGCGGTAGTGGAATATTCTCCTGACGGGGGCACGACCTGGAACGTATATCCGGTGTCGGCGGCATATTCCGGTCAGGTTCCCGAGGACATTCTGGCAGTGGACTCCGGTACAGTCTATCTGACAGGCAGCAGTTCAATGGGTGTCCTGCGCTCCGTTGACTGGGGACGTACCTGGACGGCAGTGACCCCGATCCCAGGAGATTTGTCGGCTATGGATGCCTGTGGGGAGGAAACGGTATGGGCCTGTGGCGGCAGAGGCATGCTTTACAGGACCGGAGACGGCTTCTATACCCGCCGGGATGTGACTCTGGCCGCTGATTCCTACCCTGGGGGAACTGTCACCTCCGTCGCGTTTCTCCGGGATGCGAAGAGAGGGGCGGCATCCGTCAAGTCTGTGTCAGGTGCTACAGGAACCATACTTTATACGACTGACGGAGGGGAGATATGGAACTCAAGTTCGGTGCCGTTCAGCTTCAGTATAGAATCTTTGGATTTTGTGGGAGGAAATAATTGAAGTTTGGCACGGTGTTTGTAAGTGAATAAGTCGATAGTTTTTTCATAGGTTAAGTTTTAGGTTAAGTTAAGCAGTGCGCCTTTAGTCGTGAGATTAGAGGCGCACTTTTTTTGCGTCATAGCGGGTGAACTGCTGCGGATTTATCGACATCACGGTTCAGTCATTTACCGAAGTAAACTCCTTCACCGTGAGTCTCAAATCCTTGCATTTCACCCACTCTGACGCAAAAAATGGTCTATGGCAGCGGGTGAGCGCTGCGGATTTATCGATGTCAAAAGGAACGAAAATGAATCGTCGGCACGGGGTGGGATGGGAATGTGCCGGTAATCAGGATGTTGTAAGAGCGGACTGTGGATGCTGGCGGTTTCAGAATGGAGGAATCCACGGGTACTGTTTATAAGTGCCTGATATATAGTTCTTTATAAAATAGGCTGTGCGGCCTCTTCCGGTTTGCAGATTACGACGATGCGGTCGTTACCGTATCGAAGCACCGGTCATCGGAAGATGACGAGTTCGGAGAGGGGGCGTTTGGGGACGTGGTGGATGCCGTCTGGGGTACGCCAGTACTTGAACTGGCCGTCGGTCATCTCCTCGATTACGACGGTCTCCTTGGGCTTGCCGAGAGCGATGACGTTGATAATCTTCAGGTGCTCGGGCAGTTCCAGTATCTCATGCAGTTCCGGGCGCTTGACCGCGGCGATGATGCAGCCTCCGTAGCCGAGCTCCACTGCCTGCAGCAGCATGCTTTGCGCGGTGATGCCTTCGTCGCACAGGGTGCCGGAAGCTATCGAGGTGTCGAGCAGCTGGACGATGTAGGCCGCCGGCCTCTCTCCCTCTTCGGGACCCGGCCATTCCGGCAGGTATCCTGCCCATGCGAGGGTGGGGAAGATCCTGGAGTTGAGTTCCCGGTCGTTGGTTATCAGAAATTTCAGAGCCTGGATATTGCGTCCCGAAGGGGACAGGCGGGCCGCGTCGGCGATGGTCATGAGATCCGCCTCAGGCACCGCCGTCTCCTGATAGAAACGGCGGTAGCTGCGGCTGCGGTGCAGGGCTTCTCTTACGTCCATGGCCTAGAGCACCGGGGTTATGGATATGATGCGCACGTCCTTGAGGGGACGGTCCATGGCATTGGTCCTTATGGAAGCGATCCTGTCGATGACCTCGAAGCCGTCCAGGGTCTCCCCGAACACGGTATAGGCTCCGTTGAGGTGGCTGCAGCCCTCCTCGCTCTGGACGATGTAGAACTGTGAACCGGAGGATTCCCTCCTGGGGTTGGCGGTGTCTCCCAGGCGGGCGGCGGCCACCGCTCCTTTCTTATGGGTGTGGGCGGGGATTATCTCTGCGGGGATGGTGTAGTCGGGACCGCCGTTGCCGTACTCATCCTCCTTGGCGGGATCCTTGGTGTTGGGGTCGCCGGTCTGGATCATGAAGTTGTAGATGACGCGGTGGAAGAGGACGCTGTCGTAGTAGTGCTGCGAGGCGAGCTTTACGAAGTTGTCCCTGTGAAGGGGAGTGTCGGCGTAGAGCAGGATGGTGATGGTGCCCTCTGTGGTGTGAATCTCGAAGATGGGCTCTTCCGGCAGTGAGGCCGGATCGAATGCGAGGTTGCTGTCCATGGTCTTGGTGTTTTCAGTGGTTTCTGCTGTGGCCTCCGAGGCGGCTGTGCCGTCGGAGGAGGTTTTCTGAGTGTTGCGGTTGCCGCAGGAGGCGGCTGCCAGCGATACGATGAGTATCAGGGCAAAAATTTTTGATTTCATAGCGATGTTTCCTTATCTTTGAGTGATTTTACAAAGATAATAATGCGGCCCCGAAAATTATCAATATTTTTTCTTTTCTTGTGCCTGATAATGGCTTCCGTGCCTCTCAGGGCCCAGTCCGTAGGCCTGGTGCTCAGCGGCGGCGGAGCCAGGGGGCTTTCGCATATAGGCGTGATCAAGGCGCTTGAGGATCACGGTGTTCCCATCGACTACATCTGCGGCACGTCCATCGGCTCGATAGTAGGAGGACTCTACGCCATAGGCATGTCGCCGGACGAGATGGTGGCCCTGATGAAGACTCCCCAGTTCCAGTCATGGTACACCGGTGCCGGGGAGAGGGAGTTCTTCACCTATCTGTATTCGGGCTATCCTACGCCTTCGATGGTCAATCTCAACATCAAGTGGGACGAGAAGGAACTGGCCAGGGGACGGAAGAAAGTCAAGATATCTCTGCCGACCAGCCTGGTGTCACCTTATCCGATGGATATCGCTTTCGTGCAGATGTTCGCCAACGCCTCGGCTGCTGCCGGAAATGACTTCGACCGCCTGATGCTGCCCTTTTTCTGTGTCTCGGCCGATGTGCTGCACAAGGAACCGTATGTTTCAGACAGCGGGGACCTGGGCTCGGCCATAAGGGCTTCCATGACTTTCCCGGCTTATTTCAAGCCTGTGGTGATAGACTCGGTGCTGCTCTTCGACGGAGGATTCTACAACAATTTTCCCTGGAAGATCATGCAGGAGAAATACAGCCCCGACTTTATCATCGGAGCCAAATGCGTCAAGGGCGAGCCTATCGGCGCCGATCAGGATGACCTCTACAAGCAGCTGGAGACCATCATGACCGTGGATACGGATTACGAGCTTCCGGAAGAGACCGGTGTCCTGATATCCGGAGTCTACGATTATTCCCTGCTGGAGTTCGACAAGATAGACGAACTGGTGAGCAAGGGGTACGATACGGCGATGCTGTATATGGACAGTATTCTTTCCAGAGTGACCAGGCGCCGTCCCAAAAGCGAGGTGGATTCCATGCGTATCGCTTTCAGAAGCAGATGTCAGGAACTCAAGTTTGATTCCGTCGAGGTGACCGGACCGCTCACCGATGCCCAGAGGCGGTACATAGCCGCCACCATCACCGACAAGAGGGATACATTTTCCTTTACAGAGGCCAAGAGGGGATATTACAGGGTGCTGTCCACCAATGCCATACAGTCATTCTATCCCACTGCCGTCATGAATCCTGACTCGCTTTTCATCCTGCGGCTTCAGACCGTTCCCAAGAATGTGCTGTCTATCTCGGTCGGCGGCAATATATCCTCATCTTCCCTCATGCAGGGATTTGTGGGACTTTCGCACACCCATTTCTCCCGGCATCCGTGGAATGCGGCGGTAAACCTGGATATCGGGCAGTTCTTCACAGGTGCGGGCCTGTATTACAGGCAGCATATAGGCATCCGTCCTCTCTTTCTGTACGAGGTGATGCTCAATGTGCATAACTTTGACTATTTCGGAAGCAGCCAGGGACTTCTGTTCTCCCGCGAGCTGGCCGGCAATATCAAGGAGAACGAAGCCTATCTGACTCTCAACATGGGTACGCCCATATCGTACAACAGCAGCATCCTGATGGAGTTCGGCTTCACCGGGGGTATCAACAGGTATGTTTACTTTCCGGCGGACAACTATACTCAGTACGACGTGGAGGACCGCACCCGTCTGACCTATCTGACGGCCAGGCTCAAGATGGCCCAGACCACACTGGACTACAGTATGTATCCCACCTCCGGCAGGAGGCGTCTGCTGGAATTCCGGTACATCTTCAGCCATGAGACTCATGAGGAGGGTACGATGTTCGCCGGCGGAACCAGCGTGGACCAGCCGTTGAAGCACACTTTCCTGGCCAGGCTCAAGCTCGAGGACTACTACGATCTCGGACGCTGGTTCTCTCTGGGATACAACTTCGACCTTACGGTCTCCACCGCCCTGAATCTGTGCGACTACACGTCTACGATGATAGCCATGCCGGCCTTCCAGCCGACAGTCCACAGCCAGACTCTGATGATGGGGGCGTACCGTGCGCCCATCTATCTGGGAGCGATGATTACCCCTGTGTTCAAGTTCACCAAGACATTTTTCCTGCAGCTTTCCGGCGGATATTTCCAGCCGTATAAGGCGTTGGAACATGTCGGTGCGGGGGAATACACATACTCCGAGCCCTTCCCCCGGGGAAGTTTTGTGGGCAACGCGGCGCTGGTGTGGCAGTCTCCCATAGGGCCCGTATCCCTCTCCTGCGCCTACTACGAGGGGGCGGAAAAGGCCAAGTGGTACCCTTCGTTCAACATAGGATTCCTGATATTCAGGGAACACGGACTAAGAAACTGATACCGGAAGTAATATGGGAATGAGACAGATACTCGGCAAACTGGCCGGACAGACGGCAATCTACGGGACCAGCACCATAGTGGCCCGCTTCCTCAACTACATGCTGCTGCCGCTGTACACCTATACGCTCTCTACGGCGGATTACGGTGTGCTGACGGAGTTCATGTCCTATATCGCGGTCCTGCAGGTCCTGCTGACCATGGGACTGGAGACCGGCTGTTTCCGCTTCGCCAACAAGGAGGGCTATGAGCCCCGCCGGGTATTCTCCGGTGCGCTGGCCGCAGTCTCGACGGTGTCGGCGGTATTTCTCCTGCTGATGCTCCTCTTCGGACGGGGGCTGTCGGAGCGGATGGGCTACGGAGGATACTGGAACGTCTATATATACATAGGTATCATACTCTTCTCCGACTGCTTCACGGCCATACTCTTCGCCAAGCTGCGGCAGGAGAACCGGGCCTGGCGGTTCGCGGCCTTCAAGGTGGTCAAGATCCTGGCCGAAGCCGGCACCAACCTGCTGCTCTTTCTCTGGTATCCCCGGTATGCCGCCGCGCATCCGGACAACCTGCTCTCGGGCCTGATACCCGCCGTGCCGGATTTTTCCTACCCGATATTCTCCATACTGGTCAGCTGCGTGCTCTGCTTCCTGCTTTTCATCCCCGAACTGCTGCGTCTGGGCCTGAGCCCGGACAGCCGCACACTGAAGGACCTGCTGCGCTACTCCCTGCCGCTGATGGTGGCCGGTCTGCCGGGTGTGATGAACGATTTTCTGGACAGGATACTATTCCGTTTCTTTAACGTGGACGACAGCCTGTGGAGGGCTGACCTGGGTGTATATCAGGCGGCTGTGAAGGTGGCGGTGATCATGAGCCTCTTCGTGCAGATGTTCCGCTTCGCCGCGGAGCCGTTCTTCTTCTCCAACACTCGTCAGAAGGATTTCAAGCGGGTCTACGCCTCGGTGATGGAGTACTTCGTGATGTTCTGCATGCTGATATTCCTGGGAGTGACCTTCTATCTGGACATCATCCAGCTCATCGTGGGCAGCGACTTCCGCGAGGGCATGGGCATAGTCCCGGTGATGCTGCTGGCCTACATGATGATGGGCATGCTCTTCAACGTCTCCATGTGGTACAAGCTCTCCGACCGTCCCTCCTTCGCCATATACATCACCCTGGCCGGTCTGGCGGTGACAGCCGTCATCAACATCGTCTTCCTCCCGGTGTACTCCTATCACGCCGCCGCGTGGGGCCATTTCTTCAGTTACCTGACGATGCTGGTGCTCAGCGTTCTACTTGGCCGTAAATACTATTCCATACCCTACCGCTGGGGCAAGATAGGCGCATCGGTCCTGCTCGGTCTGGCGCTCTATGCCGCAGCCATGGCGGTGCCTGACTCCGTTCCATACGGATGGGTGCTGGTGGTACGGACCCTGCTGATAGGCGTCTATATGGCGGGTCTGTTCTGTATCGAGAAATATTTCAGAAGACATAATACATCACTAAATGAAAGTCAAGATAGTCAATAAGTCTCATTTCGAGGCACCTTCCTATGCCACCGGCCAGTCTGCCGGGATGGATCTCAGGGCTGACATCGCTGAGCCCGTAACCCTCGCCCCCCTGCAGCGGGAACTCATACCCACCGGTCTGTACATCGAACTGCCGGCCGGATTCGAGGCGCAGATACGTCCCCGCAGCGGCCTGGCCGTCAAGCACGGAATCTCCCTGGTCAATACCCCGGGCACGATAGACGCGGACTACCGCGGGGAGATCAAGGTCATTCTGGTCAATCTCTCGTCGGAGCCGTTCACCGTCAATCCCGGCGAGCGCATAGCCCAGATGGTCGTGGCCCGTCACGAGCGTGTGGAATGGGAAGAGGTCGAGGTGCTGGAGGAGAGTGCGAGAGGAGAGGGAGGCTTCGGCTCCACCGGACGGAAGTAGAATGTTCAGAATTTCTTAAGACAATGGACAGGACAATAGAAAACAGGCTGTACGACGCATTCCTCTCCTCCACGGGAGTGTCCACCGACAGCCGCAGGATAGAGCCCGGGGTGATGTTCTTCGCCCTGAGGGGGGACAATTTCGACGGCAACCGTTTCGCCGCCGCCGCACTGGAGTCAGGAGCGGCATGGGCGGTGGTCTCCCGGGACAGCGGAATCCCGGACGGAGGACAGTACATCGCGGTGGACGACACGCTCGAGGCCCTGCAGGCCCTCGCCCGCCGTCACCGCTCGTCATTCCGCATACCGGTGCTGGGCCTTACCGGCACCAACGGCAAGACTACGACCAAGGAGCTCATCTGCGCCGTCCTCTCGGCCAAGTACCGGGTGACGGCCACCATAGGCAATCTGAACAATCATATCGGAGTGCCCCTGACCCTGCTGCGCCTGACCCCGGAGACCGAGATAGCAGTGGTGGAGATGGGGGCCAACCATCCCGGGGAGATTGCGGCCCTGGCGGCCATTGCTCTGCCGGACTACGGGCTCATCACCAATGTGGGCAAGGCCCATCTCGAGGGCTTCGGCTCCTTCGAGGGGGTCAAGCGGGCCAAGGGCGAGCTCTACGATTATCTGCAGCGCACCGGAGACACCGTCTTCCTCAATGCCGGTGACCCCGACCTCTGCGCCATGGCCTCCATGCGGCCGGACCTCAGGACGGTCCGTTACGGGGTGGAGGCAGCCGGAATCTCCGTACTGCCGGTGACGGCGGATGAACCCTGTCTCCGTCTGAAGCTTCCCGAGGGAATTACAGTGTCCACCCATCTCGTCGGCTCCTACAATGCCCCGAACGTGGCGGCAGCCCTCTGCGTCGGGCGCTATTTCGGTGTCTCCCTGGAGGATGCCGCAGCCGCCGTGGAGGCATACGTGCCCTCGAACCTCCGTTCCCAGCTGGAGCGCACGGCCCGCAACCTGCTGGTCCTGGATACCTACAATGCCAACCCCTCCAGCATGAGGGCCTCCCTGAGTAATTTCGCCGCTTCGCATTTTTCCAACAAGATGCTGATTCTCGGGGAGATGCTCGAACTTGGACAGAACTCAGTCCAGGAGCATGTCAGGGTGATGGAGACTGCCGCCGGGATGCAGGACTGCGGGAGAGTGCTGCTGGTGGGCGGGGAGTTCCTGCGTGCTGCCCGGGAGTGCCCCTCCCTGGCGGAGGACGGCCGCCTGACATTCTGCCGGGATGTGGAGGAGGCCCGGAAAGTGCTGGAAGAGAGGCCCGCTGACGGCTGCACCGTTCTGCTCAAAGGCTCCAATGCGGTGCGTCTGCCTATGTTGAAGGAAGTCTTATAACGTCGGAATATGTCACGGACTGCTGTTGTCATACTTAACTGGAACGGAAAGGCGTTCCTCGAACAGTTCATCCCCTCCGTCCTGGAGTGCATGCCCCCGGACGATGTCCTGTACGTGGCCGACAACGGGTCGCAGGACGGCTCCGTGGAGCTGCTGCGGGAAAAATGGCCCTCGCAGGTCCGGCTGATACTGCTGGACCGCAACTACGGTTTCACCGGAGGTTACAACAGGGCGCTGGCGCATCTGGAGGCCGATCCCTCTGAACGCTATGACTATTATCTGCTGCTCAACTCGGACATAGAGGTGACCCCGGGCTGGCTCACGGAACTGGAGGCCTTCATGGACAGCCGTCCCCGCTGTGCGGTGTGCGCTCCGAAGATATTGAGCTACAGCCGCAGGGGGTGGTTCGAGCATGCCGGAGCCTCGGGCGGCTTCGTGGACAGGTGGTATTTCCCATATTGCCGTGGAAGGATTCTGGACAGGATAGAGGAGGACAGGGGACAGTACGATACGCCCTGCCGTGTGTTCTGGGCCTCCGGCGCCGCCTGCATGGTGCGCTCCGAAGTCTGGAGGGAACTGGGAGGTCTGGAGGAGAGTTTCTTTGCCCACATGGAGGAGATAGACATGTGCTGGAGGGCCATGCTCGCCGGCTGGGAGGTCTGGGTGGATCCCCGCTCTGTCGTGTATCATGTGGGAGGGGGCACGCTTCCCAACAACTCTCCCGGCAAGCTCTACCTGAACTTCCGCAACAACCTTCTGATGATGTACAGGAACCTGCCGCGCCGCTCCCGCTCCAGGATTATCCTGGCCAGGATGTGTCTGGACGGAGTTATAGCCTGTGTTTATCTGCTTACAGGCAAGTTTTCTTTCTTCAGATCCGTAGTCAGGGCCCACGGAGATTACCGCAGGATGCGTTCAAGTGTGGCGGTCTCGGCTCAGGGATGCGGAGTGCCCCGTCCAAAAGTGTCTATAATCCAGTTGGCTCTCGGAGGCTTCCGGTATCCTTCCGGTAAAAGAAAAATTGGAGATTAGGGATAAAGTGTTACATTTGCAGCGTTTTTTTAACGAATTAGAAGTTATTATATGGCTTTTACAAACAATGTGATGATTGTCCGCCACAAACTGCTGGCGATGATGGTTAATAAATGGAAAGAGGACCGGCTAGTAGCCGATATAGACAGACTGCCCATCCAGCTCAGTCCGCGCAAGGCCGAGGTGCTGGGAAGATGCTGCGTGCATAAGGAGAGGGCTGTCTGGAAATACAAGATGTTCCCCCTTCTCGGTTATGACATGAACGACGAGAAGGACGAGCTCACGCCCCTTTCGGAATATGCCCGCAGGGCCATCAGCGGGGAGAGGGAGCAGAAGGACAACATCATGTGCGTCATAGACGAGGCATGCTCTTCCTGCGTGAAGACCAACTACGAGATAACCAATCTCTGCCGCGGCTGTGTGGCCCGCAGTTGTTCCATGAACTGCCCCAAGGGCGCCATCAGCCACGACATCAAGCGTCACGGCCAGGCTGTGATAGACCACGACCTCTGCATCAACTGCGGCAAGTGCTATCAGAGCTGCCCCTATCACGCCATCGTGTACATCCCCGTGCCCTGCGAGGAGGCCTGCCCCGTTAAAGCCATATCCAAGGACCAGTACGGTGTGGAGCATATCGACGAGAACAAGTGTATCTACTGCGGCAAGTGCCTGAACGCATGTCCCTTCGGCGCTATCTTCGAGATATCCCAGGTCTTCGACGTACTGAACAATATCTGGGAGGGCCGTCCCGTGGTGGCTATGGTCGCTCCCTCCATCCTGGGACAGTTCAATACTACCAAGGAGAAACTCTACGGAGCCATCAAGGCTGTCGGATTCTCGGCAGTGGTGGAGGTGGCCGAGGGTGCTATGATGACGGTGACCAACGAGGCGCATGAGCTGAAGGAGAAACTCGCCGAGGGCCAGCCTTTCATGACTACGAGCTGCTGTCCTTCGTGGATAGAGCTGGTGCGCAAGCACATCCCCGACATGGCCCCCTTCGTGTCGTCCACCGGCTCGCCCATGTATTACAGCGCACAGATAGTCAAGGAGAAGTATCCTGCAGCCAAGCAGGTATTCATAGGACCCTGCATCGCCAAGCGCAAGGAGGCCAAGGGCAATCCCAACGTGGACTACGTCATGACCTTCGAGGAGCTCGGCAGCGTCCTTTCCGGTTATGAGATTGACTTCGACAAGGTGGAGCCCTACGAGGTAGAGGTTCTCTCTGTCAAGGAGGCCCATGCCTTCGGTCAGAGCGGCGGAGTCGCCGGAGCCGTGAAGGCTTTCCTGGGCGAGGATGTCAACTCCCTCCGCGTGGCCGGCATGGACAAGAAGAACATCGCGCTGATGAAGAGCTATGCCAAGACCAAGAAGGCTCCGGCACAGTTCCTCGAGATGATGGTATGCCCCGACGGCTGTATCTCCGGTCCCTGCACCTACAACGACGCGGTGTCCGGAAAGAAGCAGTACAACACGGAACTGGACACTATCGACGATACTTACGCTTCCCGCAGGGAGTCGTAGTTGGAATATTCGATAATTTTTTGCAATTTTGCGGCATTAACGACTGCTAGTGTTCTACCGGAGTCATCCGTTCTCCATTTCACCGCCCGGTGTTCATAGTAGAAAACACTAAAATAAATGATCTGCGATTTCAGACTTAAAGTATTTCACACTGTGGCGATGAAAGGCTCTTTCACAGCCGCAGCCAAGGAACTCGGCATAACACAGCCGGCTGTCAGCAACCACATTTCAGAACTTGAGGGATCCGTCGGCGACATGCTCTTCTACAGAAGCCGCAGGGAGACGGTCCTGACGCCCAAGGGCAAGATTCTTTTCGATTATGCCGAGAAGATTCTCAATCTCTACCGCTGTGCTGACCGCGAACTCATGCCCCAGCGCAGGGAAGAGCGCAGGAGACTCGTAATAGCCGCTATGCCCGAAGCCGCCAAGTACGTACTGAGGCCATTGGTTGAAAGTTATCTCCGTATCTATCCTGGTGCCGACATATCGGTGCTGGAGCGTTCCAGGGACGAGGCCGTGACCATGCTGGCCGACTCGGAGGCCGACCTGGCTGTTACCGATGCCCCCATCGAGGACTCCGACAGTTCCGTGTTTGCGACTCTCTGCATCTCAGGTGCCTCGCGTCCTATGGCTACGTGGTATCTCAGCAAGGCCGCCGGCACCGGCAATGAGGAGGTCGTCAGTGACTTCCTGCTGTGCTGCAGGACTTTTAAATGAGAAAAGCCTGGAAGATAACGGCTGCGCTCCTGCTGCTGGCGGCGGCAGTAACCCTTACTGTCCTGACTGTCGCGGGCAGGTCCGGCCACACGGTGGAAGCCGCGGAGGAGGATGCTCCTGAGCAGGCCTATGTCTCCATCAACAATTTCCTGACAAACGATCTGAGCGGCTCGGCCGAGGCTGCCGCACTTGACTCCTATATCGAGAAATTCATGAAACGCTGGGAGATCAAGGGCGGCAGTCTCGCTGTCATGAAGGACGGGCGACTGGTCTATTCCAAGGGATACGGCTGGGCCGATGAGGAGGAAGGCGTGCCTATGTCTCCGGGACATATAATGCGTATCGCCTCTCTCTCCAAGCTGGTGACGGCCACTGCGGTCATGCAGCTGTGCGAGCGGAAGGTCCTGAGTCTGGACGACCGGGTCTTCGGCAGTGGCGGGCTCCTGGACTGCAGTCAGTTCCGCGATATCCGCGACAGGAGGGTAAAGGACATCACGGTGGGGCAGCTGCTGCGCCATGAGGCGGGTTTCACCATGCACAAGGGTGATCCGTGCTTCACTACCCGGGAGATTATCATCTGGGAGGACCTCGATACGGTGCCGGACATGGACCGTGTCATAGAATATGCGCTCGGGGAGAGGCTGGGATATACGCCGGGTACCGGCTTCCGGTATTCCAATCTGGGCTATCTCATTCTCACCAAGGTAGTGGAGGTATGCAGCGGTATGGATTATGAGGAGTACTGTCAGGAGAATATCCTGCATCCGGCAGGCTGCTATGACATGCATCTGGCCCGTAATCTCTATGAGGACCGGTATCCCAATGAGGTGCGTTATTACGAGACTCATGATGCGGAGCCGGTGCCCGCTTTCGACAACAGCGGGGATACCCTGTGGCGCCGTTACGGAGGCAGCAATATAGAAGGACTGCGCGGTGCCGGAGCCTGGGTGGCCTCACCGTCTGAGTTTGTCCGTTTCGTGGCCTCCATTGACGGAGACCCCTCAGTACCGGACGTGATTTCTCCTGAAAGTGTCCGTGCCATGACAGCGGACCCGGCCCATTCCTACCGGCCTATCGGGTGGGTCAGGGCAGGAGCCAGTTCGGACTGGTCCCGGACCGGTACGCTGGCGGGAACCAGCGCCATGGTCAAGAAGCAGGCCAACGGCTATATCTGGATGTTCGTGACCAACACCAGTTCGTGGAAAGGGTCCAAATTTACCCGTTATATAGACCGGATGTACCGTACCGCATCCTCCCGTGTCGAGTCCTGGCCTTCCCAGGACCTGTATTCGGCGGTGGACATGAAAAAAGGCGACCCCGAAGGATCGCCCTTAACCTAGGAGCCTGAGTAAGGTTACTCGGCTGCGGGAGCCTCTTCTGCGGTCTCGGTGCCGTCTCCGACTACCTCTACCTTGAAGTCAGCCTTGATGTCCTTGTAGAACTTGGCGCTGGCGTCATAGATGCCGGCTTCCTTGATGTTGTCCATACCGGCGATGGTGATGTTGCGGCGGTCAACCTCCACTCCGAGTGCTGCGATGGCCTCGGCGATCTGGATGTTGCCCACAGAGCCGAAGATCTTGCCCTTGGAGCTCATCTTGGCTGTCAGCTTAACTGTCAGACCGTTAATCTTGGCTGCGAGAGCACTGGCCTCCTCGCGGAGCTTGGCCTCCTTGTGTGCCCTCTGGCGGATGTTCTCGGCGAGTACCTTCTTGGCGGACTCGGTGGCGAGAATGGCCATGCCCTGGGGAATGAGGTAGTTGACAGCGTAGCCGTTTCTTACCTTTACTATATCGTCCTTATGCCCGAGATTGGCGACGTCCTGTTTCAGAATGATTTCCATACACTGTCCTCCTTATTTCAATAAGTCTGTTACGTAAGGGAGCAGGGCGAGATGCCTTGCACGTTTAACTGCCTGAGCGACCTTGCGCTGGAACTTCAGGGAAGTACCGGTAAGACGGCGGGGAAGTATCTTGCCCTGCTCGTTGAGGAACCTCTTGAGGAACTCAGCGTCCTTGTAGTCCACGTATTTGATGTGTGCCTTTTTGAAGCGGCAGTATTTTTTCTTCTTCACCTCTACTGTAGGAGGGTTGAGATATCTGATTTCGTTGTTTACGGCCATGGCTTATTCCTCCTTTGCTGTGTTAGCTGTTGCTGATTCTTTCCTGTTGGCGCGTCTGCGCTCAGAGTAAGCGATAGAGTCCTTGTCCATCGCGAATGTAAGGAAACGGATGATGCGCTCATCACGGCGGTACTGTGTCTCAAGTTTCTCGATGAACTGAGAGTCAGCCCTGAACTCAAACAGGTGGTAGAACCCTGTTGTCTTCTTCTGGATGGGGTAGGCCAGTTTCTTAAGGCCCCAGTCCTCATCGTTCACAATCTCGCCACCCTCGGAGGTGATGAAACTGCGATACTTTTCTACCGCTTCCTTTATCTGTTCCTCAGATAAAACGGGAGTTGCAATGAAAACGGTTTCGTACTGTTTTAACATCTTGATTGTTATTTGATTAGTAATTAAAAAGCCCTTTCCGCATCTTGGGAAAGGGCTGCAAATATAGCAATTATCCGTAAATTACCAAAATTACTTCACGGGAATGTTCTTCAGGACTTCCTTGATGAAGTTCCAGAACTTCTCCACGGTGGGAATCAGCAGTCTCTCGTCGGGGGAGTGGGGAGACATAAGGGTCGGTCCGCAGGAAATCATGTCCCAGTGAGGATAGTTGGTCGAGAGGATACCGCACTCGAGGCCGGCGTGGATGGCCTTTACATCGGGCTCCTTGCCGTAGAGGGCCTTGTAGGTCTCCTTCATGGTCCTGAGGATGTCGGACTCCATGTTGGGCTGCCAGCCGGAGTATCCGCCGGAGAACTTCACCTTGGCGCCGCCGAGCTCGAGGGCGCTCTGGATGGCGTCTCTCAGGGCGTACTTGGCAGAGTCAGTCGAGCCTCTCATGAGGGTCTTGACATTGATCTTCTTTCCGTCGGACTTGACGATGGCCAAGTTGTTGGAGGTCTCTACGAGGCCGGGCATCACGAGGCTCATGCGGTCTACGTTGCAGGGGCAGGCGAGGAGGGCCTTCACTACATTGAGGGCTACGTCGGTGGGGATGATTCTTCTGGCACCCTTGGTCTTCTCCACGAGTACTTCCAGACCCGGGTCGATGGGAGCGTACTCATGCTCCATGTCGGCTACGGCTGCATTGATGGCCTTGAGGGCCTTGGCGGCCTTCTTTTTGGGGAGGGCCACGACGGCCTCGGCCTCGCGGGGGATGGCGTTGCGCATGTTGCCTCCCTCGATGGAGATGAGCTCTCCCTTGAAGTCCCGCAGCAGGGGCAGGAGGAGGCGGGCCATCAGCTTGTTGGAGTTGGCGCGTCCCTCATTGATCTCCATGCCGGAGTGGCCTCCGCGGAGTCCCTTGATGATGATGCGGTACTGATCGGTGTCCTTGCTTACCGGCTCGGACTTGTAGCTGAACTCGGCGTCGGTGTCCAGACCGCCGGCGCAGCCTACATAGAGCTCGCCCTCGGTCTCGGAGTCGAGGTTGACCAGGATGTCACCCTTGAGGATGCCGCCCTTCAGGGCCTTGGCGCCGGTCATGCCGGTCTCCTCGTCGATGGTGAAGAGGGCCTCCACGGGACCGTGTACCAGGTCATTGGACTCGAGGACAGCCATGGCTACGGCGCAGCCGAGGCCGTTGTCGGCTCCCAGGGTGGTGCCCTTGGCCTTTACCCACTCGCCGTCGATCCATGTCTCCACGGGGTCGTTCTCCCAGTCGTGCTGTACGTCATTGTTGTTCTGGGGCACCATGTCGAGGTGGCCCTGGAGGATTACGCCCTTGCGGTTCTCCATGCCGGGGGTGGCGGGCTTGCGGATGATGATGTTGCCCACCTCGTCGCGGATGGTCTCCAGTCCGAGGTTTCTTCCGAAATTCTCCATGAAATCCACGGCCCTCCACTCTTTCTTAGAGGGACGGGGAATCTGTGTCAGCGCGTAGAAATTCTTCCATACGCATTTGGGATCTAGATTGTCGATTGTCATACGTCGTTAGTGTTTATAAGTTGTTGAATGTTATTTTACAAGTACATGGACGGGGAATGTAAGGTCCTCGCCCTTCTGGTATACCGGCATCCTGCTCTTGAGGATGAGGTCCTGGCCGTCGATGAGGCGTACCGTGCATATTGCGGGAACCCTGTAGAAGATATTGCCGCGGAGGGCCGCCTCATGCTTCGCCCTGGGCTTCCTGGCCTCCACCTCTCCGATTACCTGGTCGGAGTAGAAGTCCTCCGCGTCCTCGGGAGTGATCTCCATGACTATGGGACGGCCTGAGACATTGTCCGGGGAGAGCAGTCCCTGGGTGTCGGAGATGCGGAATGCTATGACCAGCTCCTCCTCCTTGCCGGCCTGCGGTACTACCTCGAAACTCATCTCCTGGACGGAGGATACGGTGGTGCCGGTGAAGAGGCTCATGTATTCATTCTCGAGACGTCCTATCTCCTCTACGGCTGCCCTGAGGGCGTCGCCGCTGAACGTGGCGTCGGTATTGCCGGTGATGATGTTGATGCGGTTCTCCCTAAGTGAGAGAATCATGGCCGCGGCCTCCTGGGCTTTCTTCTCGGGGCTCTTCTCCACTACCTGGCTCTGGCGTACGGCCACTCTGTCGTAACCTCCGCTCTCGTTGCGGACGGTACGGTAGAGAGTGGTCTCGGTGGAGGTCAGGTTGGCAGTGGCCTCGGATGACAGGACTTCGGTGCCGGGGGCTATGGACGGGAATCTCCAGGAACTGCCGCTGCCCTTGTTCTCATCGGACAGAAGCAGGAGGCCCTGGGAGGAAAAATCGAAGAAAGAGGCCGGGGATGCCTCTCCCAGAAGGCCGTCCAGATTGACGATATAGCTGCAGGAGCGGTCAGCCTCCAGGTACGGAGTCATCCTGACGTCGCTGAGGGTGTAGGTGGTGCCGGCTTCCTGAGGAACATCGATGCCGAGATATTTCTTGGCGTATCCGCTGTATGGACCGGGGGTGTATGTCTCGCAGACTGCCTCTACTGTAAGATGTACGGTAGTCTGGGGCAGAGAGTAGATGACTACTCCGTCGGGAGGGGTCTGACCTTTCTCCAGGCGGTTCACATTCTGTCCTGCGGCTGTCAGTGCCATGAGGCCGGCGAGTACCGGCGCGGTGATGATTCTGAGTTTCATGATATGCGTTTTTTCCATCTTTTGTGGCTCCACAGCCACGTTGACTTATGTTCTCTTATATCGGCTTCCAGCAGACGGGCGAACTGTTCCGTGATATATCCCTCGGGACATTCCGCTGCGTTCTCGGTTATCAGTCTGAAGCGGGCCTCGTTGTCCCTGCGTCCGTGTCTTATCAGTCCGCAGTACAGGACGGGCATGCCCATCTTCGCGGCGACGGTCTCGGGGCCGTCGATCATGTATGTTTTCTGGTTCAGGAAGTCTGCGGTAAAGCGGCTCATGCAGTGGGGCGGATTCTGGTCACAGATGAAGAAGAAGGCCTGGCGCCCCTCGCGGTGACGGACTATGTGCCTTATGATCTGGCGTGACTCGATGAGCGAGCAGGAGCCGTGCCTGGTCCTGATGCGTGTGATTACTTTGTCCGCCAGTCTGCTCTTGGGTCTTTTGTAGACGTAGAGGAAGTCCTTGTTGTCTATGTCTATCCCGTAATGGGTCCTCAGGTCGGGCAGTCCGGTGAATATCTCCCAGTTGCCCAGGTGTCCCACCATGATGACGGCGTTGCGGTTCAGGTCCAGGGCCCGGTTCAGGCTGTCCTGCCCGGTGATGCGCACCTGCCTGCCCACGGCTTCCGTCGATGCGGTGAGCATCCACACCGACTCCACGATGGTATCCGCGAGGTGGCGGTAGAAGTCATTCACCACTTCGCCTATCTGCGGGTAATTGAGTTCGGGAAAGGATCTTGCTATGTTGATGTTGACTGTCTGGACGCGGTAGTGCAGGACTTTCTGCAGCAGCCACGCCAGGAAGGATGAGAACGCATAATGCACTCTCAGCGGCAGCCACGACAGCAGGGTCATAAAAAACAGTACTACTCTATCCATATTCCAGTATACATCATACAAAGATATCTTTTTTCGACAAAAAAGCAAAATCGGTGCCCGTCTTTAGTTGGACGGACATGGCAGTTATGCAGTCTAACGGCCAGCGCGGGGTGGTGGATTTCACCCTTCCCGGCAACAGTGACGTCACATTTACCGGATACTGTGATCTGTACCGGATGGATGGAGGCGACTCGACCCTCATAGTCTCATCTACCGACTCCATGAGTTACTCCTTGACAAGCGGCACATACCGTATTGCAGGACCTGTAGTGACCAGCTTCGAAGCAAAATATGTCAAGTCTGTCTCCGTGAACAGCGCTGTCTTCAATAGTCTGAAGATTACGGATGCCAGGTATCTGGGACATCTGGATATCTCAGGTGCGCCCATGCTTACGACATTGTACCTGAACACCGACCGCTACAATCCCAATTCCAGCATAACCTCCCTGGACCTCTCCGGTTTCGACCATCTGCGCAAAGTAAGTATAAGCGGATTCAACAGCCTTGCGTCCATCTCGACTGGCGACGGTCTGAACGCCCTGGAATCCTTTTACATCTACGAGTCTAAGGCCACGACCATCGATCTGACCGGATGTGCGGCCCTTACGGTCCTCTCTATCACTGAAACTGAGCCGGACTCCCTGATTCTTACCGGCTGCTCGTCACTGGAAAAGCTCACCAACAGCGGAAATTCCTCACTGAAATACCTGAATGTGGACGGCTGCTCGTCCATGCACAGGCTCAATATTCAAAATTGCGACAACCTGAATACACTCAATCTTTCAGAGCTCCCTGCATTGGATACATTGACTACTTCTGGCTGCGACTACCTTAGAGATATCAGTCTGGTCGGATGCAACGGCATCTCCTACTTCAATATATCCTCGTTGCCCAGACTCCGGAACATAGAAATCGATGACGCCTCTGCTATCGGGAAGCTGCGTATTTACAGCGTAGATTCCCTGAAGACCCTGGACATGAGAGGATGGCACATTGACTCACTGAATCTAGACCAATACACCAGTGCATTGGATACTCTTAATGCAGACAATTCTACTCTAAGTCATATCAATGGAAGTACATCTTTGATAGAATTCAGGGCTGCCAACACCAATCTGAAGTCGTTGCCTGCTAATATGTCATACAGTGAATTGAGAGTACTGGATGTCAGTGGGTCCAAGATTGAACAAATTATATGGAAAGACATCTCGGGTCTAAAAAATTTAGATACTGTGAAAGTAAACAATTGTACTTCACTTAAAACATTTTATCTATACCGCTGGAGATCCGATGGATGGCCAGCCTACAACCTCCTGGATTTGTCTGAATGTACGTCTCTCGACTCTCTCTACATCTATAACAACGGCTCTGAGAATACTTTAGATACCTTGAATCTCACCGGTTGTTCATCTCTCCGAAGCGTCAGATTAAATGGTCCTATGACACTGAAGAATGAAGGAATCATACTGGACGGAGCGTCCATCAACCGCATGTACATTGACAATCTTGGGGCCCCTGCCCTGGCCTTCAGTAATTCGACTGTGATAGACAGTCTCTACATAGGAACTTCAAGCGGATGGGAAGATCTTCTCAGCCTATATGTCGACGGAACGGGCATCAAGTCGCTTGCGGTCCGCAACATGAGCGGGTTGTCAAACATCCTGGCCAATGATTGTGCCGAATTGGAAACTCTGGATATAGAGAACTGTAACAATATATCCAATCTCGAAATAGACAACAGCACGGGGATCAAGTTCTTCAGGCTGTGGAATAATAATGCGACAAATATGGCGTCGAGATTCTCCATATCCACGCTCACCTCGCTGGAAGAGCTCCATCTGTCCAACATAGAGCATTTTACCCGTCTGGACCTGAGAAACATGCAGATGCTTAAGGTTCTGAATGTTCAGAGAGACAGACTGAGTGTGAAGGCCATGACTGCCATCAACTGCACGGGACTGACGAATCTCAAGGACTTGAGTTACAATATTTCTCCTGATTCGCTGTATGTTGACGGCTGTACATCGCTACACAATTTGACACTGGACGGAAGTTATCTTAAAGTAGCGGGATTAACAGGACTCACAAGCCTTGACACGTTGGAAATTAATAACACCGATCTTACGGAACTCACTTTGCCCGATTTGCCCAGTCTCCTGTATGTGTCTGCCTACAGAAACGATAATATGAGGATGCTGAATATTCCCGGAGAAAACAAAGTTGAAGACCTTATATTGAGTGGCAATAAAATTACGTTCAGCAAGTGTACGCTCAATGTCGCTGAGACACTCAAATATCTGTTCTTCGGTGACTTTTACAGCTTCTCGGACGCGGATTCCATAAGCTGCGTCAATTATCCTTCATTGTGGTGTGTCAGACTGGGAAGCCTGACACATGAACTCACCTCACTTAATTTTTCAGGATGCACAAACCTGAAAGCAATCGTGAATAACTACCACAACGACAACAATCGGATCAACAAAGTGAACCTGGAAGGATGCACATCGCTGGTCGTTGCAGATTTTCAGAACTACACCGGACTAAACAGCCTGAACATTTCCGGGTGTGAATCCCTCCGCGGTCTCGACCTGTACAAATGTAACTTCGACGCCGCCGGTCTGGAAAGCATCTTCGACCAGTTGCCGACTCTCACCGCCAGGGATGGTGTATACCGCATTCAGGGCTGCCCTGGAGAGAGCACCTGCGACCAGTCAGTGGCTGTAGATAAGAAGTGGTCTAAAGTCAACAACGATATCAGTATAGACGACTATGACTTGTAACTGCTGTTACTAAGATGTTCCAACTATGAAAAACTGAAAGCACCGGACAGGGACTGACCTGCCGGTGCTTTTGCTTTACTGCTTTCCGATGATCCATCTGTCGATACTGCGTGTCTCGCTCGAGAAGTTGACGCCGACCTTGATTATCTCGCGGGAATCTGCTGCGAAGGGGGCAGCGTAGTGCCTGTCTTCAATCTGCTGCAGGGCTTCTTCGGCGGTACCGTCCAGTTTGAACTCCATGACGTAGATGAAACGGTCGGTCTGGAGCACCAGATCTATTCGCCCGCTGCTTGTGCGGTACTCGGTACGGACGTAGAAGCCTATGATCTTGAATACGATGTAGAGTACGTTCTGGTAGTGCAGCTCGCGTCTGCAGACCAAATCATAGGGGGTGTCGGCCATGAAGCTCTGGAGACTGGTCAGCAGGGCGTCCACATCTCCGCTGCGAATATCGTGCACCAGTCTCTTCACTGTGGACTCAGCCTCGGTGCCGTCCAGGGAGGTGTACCACGGCAGCAGGAACTCGAGGAAGCCCTCCTCTACCTCTTTGTTGGGGTAGTCGAGGGTATAGAGACCGAACTCGGGATCGTATCCGGTGATAGTCAGGTAACCGCTCTGGTATATGACCGGTATGGGTTTGTCGTCACCGTAGACGTTGTTGAGCGTGCTTTCACTGGCCTCTGCCCCGGAAAGATGCTCGAGATTGAAGTTGCTCCGCTTGAGCAGTTCTACGAGATAGGTGGGAGTTCCGGTCTCGAACCAATAACTTCCGAATCTTCTGCTTTCCATGGTGTTGAGCAGACTGAACGGATTGTAGATGCCTTCTGTGTCCGGGGCGAAGTGGTAACCGTCGTACATCTCCTTGAGCCTACGGCATATTTCCCCGTATGTGAGACCCTGGGCCTCGGCCAGTCCGCCCAGCCCCTCCTCCATGTACTTATGTATCTCACTTTCCGTGATGCCGCACAGGCTGGCGTACTGCGGGAACATTGAAATATCCATTAAATTGTTGAGGTCGCTGAACACACTCACCTTTCCGAACTTCGTCACTCCGGTGAGAATTGCGAAGCGGATGTGTCCGTCCATGGTCTTGAGTACACCATAGAAAGGCTTGAGGATACCCCTGAATTCCTCCTGCAGAGGCTTGTTGCCTATGGCTTGCAGCAGCGGCTTATCGTATTCGTCCACGAGTATCGCCACGCGGTGACCGGTCTGCTCGTGGGCGAGTCGGATTATGTGATAGAATCTCTCTTCAGGAGTTCTGTCTCCGTAGGGACTGCCGTATGTCTTCTCCCATATTTCCAGGTGCTTGCTGATTTCCTGGCGCAGCGAGTCCGCATTTACATATTGCCGGGAATTCAGGTCCATATGCAGCACGGGCCTCTCCACCCAGTCCTTCTCCAGAGACTCCATGGCCAGCCCGTGGAAAAGCTCCCGCTTTCCCTGGAAATATGCCTCCAGAGTGGAGAGCATCAGACTCTTGCCGAACCTTCTCGGGCGGCTGAGAAAGTAGTAGCTTCCCTTCTGTACCATCTGATAGAGCATCGCTGTCTTGTCGATGTACAGGTAGCCGTCGCGGCGGAGTTTCTCGAAATTCTGTATGCCGATGGGATATTTCATGATGCCTGAAGTTTAACTCAACATACAAAGATAGCGAAATTTCCAACAAAAAGACAGCGCAATGACTGCAATAGCCGTTGCGCTGTAAATTAGATTGCCGATACGTCCGTATGGTGTCAGAAGCCGCTGTCTATGTCGGCTGTGACGAGGGCCCAGTGTTTCTGCTTGGCTATGTCTATGTTGCATGAACTGGCTCCGGGGCAGCCGGCGATGCGGTATTTGGCGCCGTCGGACAGTTCCAGGGCGGGAAGCTGGGTGAGGACTGCATCCAGTTCATCGCTTGTGAACTCGTTGCTGTATAGGTCCAGTTGCCGCAGGTTGTCGCATCCAGTGATGTCCAGGGTATGAAGGCCGGAATTGTCAAAGTCGGCCAGGGTGAGGCTGGTGCAGCCGGACAGGTTCAGGTTCTGAAGTCCGTTGCAGGAGCGGATGCTGAGCGTATCCAGTTTGGTATAACCGCTCAGATCATAGGAGGCGGCAGGTGCTGTTCTGTCGTAAATATCGTAGATGTTCAAGGACGTGAGCGTATTCCGGGCATTCAGTTCAATATCTTCAATGTTGAGATAGTCTGTTCCGGTTATTGACACTTTCCTGAGCTGATTGCCCTCGCTGACATAGACCTTTTTAAGCAGTGACTCTTGACGTCTGGGATCCTCGTTTATGGTCAAGGTCTCGAGAGAAGGCAGGTCCAGATTTATTTCCGGCAGACTGAGATTCGTGAGACTCAGCGATCTGAGAGATGTCATTCCCGTGAAATCAAAATGTTTCAGGAAGCGGCTGCCGTCAGTATAGTATCTAAGTTTCTGAATAGAACTGCAACCGTTCAGTATCAGAGTGTCTGGTGAGCCTTCGTTGCCTATATCCAGGGTCTGGAGGCCTGAGAGTCCCTCGCAGTTGAGGTAGGCAAGGCTGGATAAGTAGGCTAAAGTGACGTCCTTAAGTTTTGTATTGGCATGCAGGTCCAGGCGGCTGACCTTTGCCAGGCCCTGGAACTGCAGATTCTCGAGTTCAGGGAACTGGCTCAGATCCAGTGCCGGCAACTGTGAGGTGCTTCTGTTACATATTTTGAGGGAAGTGATTGCGCGGCAACTGTCAAGATACAGCAGATTGAGCTGATCGCAGTAGTTGATGTCTATGTTTTCGAGGCTTGTGCAGTCGTTCAGAGAAAGCGAGATCATACTGCTGTTGTTGTTCATGTATAGATGCCTGAGTGTGGAATTGTTCATGGAAAGAATCTCCAGGGCCTCACAGCCGTTCTGCTGTCCTATGTACAGGTTCCTGATGTCATAACCGTCGAAAGTCAGATTCTGAATCTTGGACAGCTGGTCCAGATACAGGTTCTCTACGGAGGCGCTTTCGAGGGACAGGCTCTCCAGGTTGCCCAGCTGATAGAGCCGGACACTTCTCAGGGCGGTGCATCCGTCCAGAATGACTTTACTCAGAGGAGTGGTATTCCCCACGATGTAGACCGAATCGAGGGCGGTGCATCCTGTGAAGTCAAGGGTGTCCTCGTGTGTGCCGTCATTGCAGTAGAATGTTCTCAGAGATGTGCAGTGGTCAAGTTTTAAGTAATCGAACCATGCGGTATTGCCGTATAAATACACGTCCTCAATACCTGACCGGCTTATATCCAGACTGTCTACATAAGAGACGAGCTGATCTAAATCATTACTCAGAGTTTTCAGAGATGAGCAACCCGAAATATTGACGTAGCGGAGTGATGAATAGACATTGTTGAACTCAACAGATGTCAGGGCCGTGCAGCCGGAAAGCAGCAGTCTTTCCAGTCCGCTCAAAGAGAAGTTGACGGATGTCAGCATAGTATGAGCGCTGAGATCTATCTCGCGGATGAGTTCGTTGTTTCTTAGGGAAAGACTTGTCAGTCTGTCTGTACCGCTCATGTCTATACCTTCGGAGGCCGAGTAGTAATAGATGCTGAGAGAAGACAGGGACGGTGCATTGAGCAGTCTGACAGCAGAGGGGCTGTCGATGTCCAGGTTTTCTATATAGTAGCCGGAGATAAGATATTTGCCCCCTTCCGGCAGGTTGGTGTCTGACAGCTGACCGTCGGACGTGGCTATGAGTTCCTGCTCCGCGCCGTCTGTCCTGTAAATGCTGAATACTCCGCCGGCCTGGCTGATAGTGGCGGTACTGTTGGATGCAGTCACTATCTCTATCTCCTCCATCTGGCCGTTAGACTGCATAACTGTCAGCTCGTATGTATTGTTGGGCTCGGCGCTGAAGGGTATGCTGAAGATGGTGGCGACTTCGTGGTCCGATATGTTGCTGAGTGTCTTGAAGGTTACGACATCGCCCGAGTGGCCGGTGATGGTGGGGCTCTCGATGGTGGCTGTATCGCCGGAGGTGGAGTTGGCTACGGTGTAGTAGGAGAGGACCTCTGCGGGTATGGTGGCGCTCCATGAGCCGATCTTGCTGTAGACTGTCAGCTCGGCGGTGGAACCGGCGTCCACATCGAATACCAGGCTTCTGCTGCTGAACTCGATGAGGTCGAACGAGTCGGTCACGGAGACATTCTTGATAATCTCGTTCACCTCTACGATGAGGGAGATGTTGCCTTCCATGTTGTCGCGGTGCAGGTAGAAGGTCATGTTGTAGTCACGGTTGGCCAGGATAGGCTCGGGCAGGGGAGCAGAGATACGTACCGGTTCACTGCTGCCGGTCATGAGCAGGTCCAGCGATACGGTGGGGGTACCTTCAGCCGAAGGCAGGGTGTAGAATCCGTTCATGGTGCAGGCTTCCCCGGTGACGTTGAACGGCAGCGAGAAACTGTCGGAGCCGAAGTACGAGGCGGTCAGGCTGACCGTGTCGATGCGTGCACCCTGGTATATGCCTCCGAGGGTCAGGCTTACGGAGTCGTAGAATGTGTTCAGGGATGTGGCGACGGTGTCCTCCCCGATGATGTGGCACAGAGTGGGAGTGATGCGGGCTACGGCCCTCTTCATCCGGATGCTCTGCTCTGCAGCCGTCGCGTCGTAGTCGGCGATGCTGCCGTAGATGAGGTCATGTCCGAAGCAGCTGCCGGTGTCGCTGGCGAACTCCAGCAGGATTTCAGGAGCGGGGGCGGGGGTCACCTTGATGCCCTCCGCGTATTCGGAGATATTGGTGAATACTATGCCGCTGGCTTCCGAGGGTATCAGGAAGTAGTACCTGCCGTCGGCGAAGCTGTTGTTGCGCACTGCCTCAGACGGGCCGGTCATGTTCTCCCAGTAGGGATAGGCGAAGAGGGAGTCTGCGGTGACGGACCCGGACTTGGTCAGCTGGGTCTCGAACTCGGGAAGTCCGGCGGTGAGGACCAGCGAGCTGGCGGGGGCCGGTGTCAGGCGGAGCTCTTCTCTGTGGCAGGCTGTGGCCGTCAGGGCCAGGACTGCGGCTGCGGATATGATGAGTTTGGTGTTATATGACATATTCAGAAGTTTTTATAGGCCTGTTACTGCAATGATGACAGAGGAATGTTGAAGATGACGGTGTTGTTGTCCCAGTAGTCGTAGGATCCCGATGAATTGGAGAACGAGAACTTCCGGGTCGCGCCTGAGGTGGTCAGGACTGAAATGTAGAATGTGGATGTTGAACTCCGGCTGAACATGTGCCGTACGCCGTCCAGTTCGTAGTATGTGTCCTCATAGTAGGTTACCTGCGGTATCCCGGAGGCAGGTATCGCGTCGGTCTCAATGGTGACGGGAGTCCTGTAGTTGTCGTCATATCCCATGAAGCGTTCCTGATAACTGGACGGGTATTCGATCCAGACGTACTGTACGAGGTCTGTAAGGACCGGCAGGGTGTCGCATCCGGTTATGTTGAGCAGCAGTCTGGCGCTGGTGCTCCTATGGTTGATGGTCATGTCTATCTCGGATACCTCACCGTCGTAAAAGTAATGCCAGTAGGAGGTGCCTATGATGTAAGGAGTTCTGGCCCAGCCTTCTCCGTTGACAAAGTATACGTAGGTGGAGTCAGAGTAGATCAAGGGTGACGGAGCGGTGTTCTCTCCGACCTTGACTCCGTAACCTGAGGCGGGGTCCGTGAGGTCCACGTTGGATATCATCAGTCTCAGATTGGTGTCGGCCGGCATCTTGAAATGGTACCTGCCTCCGACGATGGCGGTCTGTCTCTGGGGGTAGCCCGGGGCGAGGGAGTCTCCTTCGGCGCCCAGGAACGGGTAGCAGTACAGGTCATCCTCTCCTATGCGGAAGATGGGGTTAGAGTAACCGCTCCTGGTGCTCATGTCCACATCCATAGTCGGTACTACGACTACGTCCGTGAAGTCCAGGTTCACGTCCATGGTGTCCCGTACGAAGTCCTCCACCTCGAAACTGAAGCTCTCGCTCTTCTGGCGGAGGGTCATGGTCAGGGTGTAGTGGTCGTTGGTGTCAATGGGGAATCCCAGCTGGCTGTTCAGTTCCAGAGTCTCTCCGGTGGGGGAAACGGCACGGAGGGTAAATATCGGATTGCCCTCATCGCAGGAGGGGAAGATGAACCGGCCGTCGGCCAGCTGCAGGGTCTGTGCCTGGGGAACGGAAGAGCTCTTCCAGGTGCTGTTGATCTTTCCGCTGTAGTTCCATGCGGTGGTGTCCAGCGCCGGCATGTTCAGGGTGGAGTAAGTGGGAACGCTGATGGATACCTCGGAGAAGAACTCGGAGAGGTCACTTATAAGCTCCTCGCTGCCGTTCTTCTTGACGCGGAAGTTGATGGTGATCTGAGCCACCATTCTGTCCAGGTGGACCGGATATACGGTCTCGCTTCCGGTCTCGGGGTCCACTTCCTCCTTGCTCAGTGTTCCGGCCACGAGGTCGGCGTCGGCTCCGGGGGAACTGTCAGGCAGTGAGACGGTCATGAATCCGCTTTCCTGGGCGGTGACGACCTCATAGCCTCCGTCCCCGTCGGTCACGTTGGTGAATATGATGTCCTGTGAGGGCTCGGGCATGCTGTAGGTGTATTCGCTCCCGCTCATCGAGGTAGGGGTGATGACGATGCCGTTGAGGGTCCCTGAGGACAGGTTGAAGGGGTATGCGTAGATGTTGTCCACGCCCAGGGAGACTGTCGGGGCCTTGGTGGTGGCGGTCATGGCGTGGGTACCGGTTTTGATCCGGAGGAGGTTGTCTCCGCCGGGTTCCGGGCCCGGGCGGTCGTTGCAGGCGGCTGCCAGGGCGAGGGCCGGAATCAGGAGGATATATTTTAAGATTCTCATGGTTAGAATTCTATTTCTGCGTCGATGTTCTCAATTACGTCAATGGTGAAGGATGTGCCTGCCCCGCTGTCGAAGCTGTAGAGGTTGACGGCGAGGTCATAGGTCTTGTTGGGCTCGAGTGCCCTGAACGAACCGTTGAGGGTGGTGGAGTTGCCGTCGGTGAAGGTTATGGTTACGTCGACGGTCAGCTGCTCTCCGGTGGCGGAGGGCAGTACATTGATGTCCCCTGTGATCATCTGGGTATCCGTGGTGGATACATCCCCGGAGCCTATTTCGAAGAACATGGAGTTGGAACCGGAGTAGACTCCGTTCATGTTCCTGTCGAGGGTATAGGTGGTGGACATACCGGATACGGTGACGGAGATGCCGGACACGTGTTCAGAGAGGTTCTGGTATTTCTGACCCATCTCGTCGAAGTAGGACAGGGTGAGGGCAGATATCATTGCGCTCACTCTGGAAGGAGTCATGGCGACTGTGGTGTCCTGGGTGAGGTTGATGTCCCTGATGGTGTATATCAGCAGTTCGGAAGGCAGGAAGGCGTAGCCTGAGTAGTCCCACACGAGCATGTCTCCGCCGTTCTCCCACTCGGATGCGGCGTCATTGTTGGAGAATACCAGGGTCTGGCGGCCTTTTATGATATTCCATTCGAAGCGGCCTTCGCTGCTGAAACTGTATTCGGAGACGCCGTTGCCGGCCTTGTCGTCCCTGAAGTACCACCTGTACATGTTGCTTGACAGTTCTACTGGCTGTCCGCTGTCGTTGCTGTAGAGCGGGGCCGTTGCCTCTGCCGTGAACCTGGCTGTCTCCCCGCTCGCCTCTCCGAGAGTGAACACTCTTACAGGGTCACTGTAGGTGGTGCCGTACTCGTTGCGGATGTAGGAGCGGACGAAGTAAGCCGAGCCGGAGGAGAGTCCGTCGAATCGGGCGTCCATGAGATGAGGCAGTTCGATCTGGTTCTCTATGTATTTATTTTCCTTGTATTCCAGGTTGTCTTCAAGAGAGAGGCTCTCGGAATCACCCAGCACGAAGCCGAAGTAGACCTCGTTTCCGCCGGCCAGCAGCATGTTGTCCGTGACGTAGATTTCAGTATAATCCGGCTCGGAAGAGATTTCGTTGGCGAGAATACCGCGGCCGAGGGTATTGGTCTCTACGGCATCCCCGTACGAGGTACCCATGCTGTTGACAGCGTAGGGTATCGCATAGTACACGGTGGACGAGTCGAGTCCGGCAACAGTGACCTGTATGTCGGTCTCGGACATGGCAGAAAGGTCTGCCGGGTATTTCTGCATCTGGTCGATGTCGTTGACTGTGCCGAAGTAGAAGCCCTTGTCGGTGATTCTCTCTATGGGAGAGCCGATGTTGGTAATCTCCGCGTAGAAGGTAATCTCCGCGGGTGTCCTGCTCATTACGGAGGCTTCTCCGATTACAGGGACAGCGTTGGCCATGTTGTCGGCGGTGATGTCGGCGTTGCCGAAATGGTTCTGAAGCATGTTGATGGATGCCTGTGATATGGGCAGTCCGCTGATGTCCAGGTGCTGTATGCCCTCAAGTTCCAGCAGGGGGGTGATGTCCCGGATGGAGTTGGTCTCCGTGCCGTCGGCCGTACCGAGTATCAGGGTAGTCAGCCCCTCAAAGCCGGATGAGAGGAATGAGATGTCTTCCAGGTAGTTGCTGGAAATGTCCAGGTAGTTCAGGCCCAGTCCGCGGATGGAATTGAAATCGAGGTTGGGCGAATAGTGGACCGTGAGTCCGGTGACTCCGCTTCCGTCCAGGCAGTCGAGGGCAGTGATCCTGTCGTTGTCCACGACTGTCCAGTTGGTGGCTCCAAGGCGGACCAGGTGCTCCAGTTCCTCGGTACGCAGCTCAGAGTTGAGCATCAGGTAGATGTCTCCTCCCAGCCAGGTGATCTGGTCCAGGGGGGACAGGTCCGTAAGGCCGGCACTGGGCTCGAAGCAGTACATGTAGTCGTTGATATAGTGGTAGTACTCTCCCAGCACAGATGCGGGGCGGGCCTCCTGACGGTTGGAGGCGTAGCCGAGAATCAGGTTGCCGGCAATGCGGTTGTAGGAGCCTGCGAAGGCTGACAGACCGTCATCGGAGTACAGGAGGGCATCGCCTGAGCTGTAGGTGTGGTTGCCGGACTCGTCCTGAGTTATCAGGATGCTGAGGGCGGAACTGACGTTGGGGATGGACAGCGATACGGTTGCGCTGCGGGGAGTCTCCTCGTCGTTGGGGCTGACGGTGATGCTGACTGTGGCTGTCTCTCCGTCTCCTGTGGCTGTGGCCTTGAGCCAGGGCTGGTCACAGGTGGCGGTGACGGTCCTGTTGGTGTTGAGGGCGACGGTGATGGAGCCGCCGGCGTTGCCTATGGAGTGGGACGTCGTGCTCCCGTCCGCAAGCTCCAGATAGGGGAAGCTGCCGTATCCGTCGACCTGCGATATGCATGAGACGGTGTACGTCATGGCGGCCGCAAGTGTCAGGATCAGGGCAGTGTGTCTGTATATGACTGAACTCTTCATATTCTTCTGTTGCCGTATTGATATGTTATTTGAATGCGGATTTCCTGTAGGTGTAGAGCCTGAATCCGAGACCTACGGAGGCAGTGATGACGGGGGCTCCGCTGTCCCTGATCACGTATGCCGGGCTGAGTCCGTATGTACCCTTGATATTGAGGTAGACGACTCTTCCGAAGTTGAACTTGAAGCCGGCCATGACGCTGACGTAGTATTTCAGGGCGCCGGCGTCAGGCGAGATTACCATAGGACTCGAGAGGTCGGGATCCTCGGTGTAGGTAGAGCTCATCAGTATGGACTGCTGGAAGCCTGCCTGGAACAGGGCGGCGCGTCCCATCCAGAGCTGTACGCCTGCCGGAATGTGGATGTACTGGCGGGTGAGGTTGACGAATACTCCGTCGCTGCCGCCGTCTGTCTCCAGGAACTGGTTGCCGGTCTCATAGGAGTACAGGGCCTCGCCGAAGAAGCCGACTATACGTCCTATGCGGATTTCGACATTGGCTCCGCCATAACCTCCGAAGTTCAGTCCGGGGGTTATTTTCGGGTCTGTCTGCATGTATGTTCCGAGTCCGCCTCCCTCCAGGCCGATGGAGAATTTGACCAGCTGTGCGCCGGCCGGGAGGCAGAATGTTGTCAATACGAGTATTGATACAAAGAGTCTAAGATGTCTCATATTCTGAAATTAAGGTTTCCACTGTCTCCATCCTTCAGCTATGCCGGGGCCGCTGAGGAGTTCTGGAGTCTGTTCCATGTTGTTGATCCATACAGAATTGGACTGGACATTGGTCTTCACCGACTGATAGAGGTCCTCCAGGGTGATGTCTCCGTAGGAGTCCTTGAGCTGCTTGAGCAGGAAGTAGGTGAACATACCGTGCTGTTTCTCCTGGTAGGGCATGGATCTCTGGGTGGCGGATGAGGCCGTCATCACTACCAGATTGCCCTTGATGGGGGTCTCCTTGGGCTGGATGATGATACCGCGGCCGACTCCGCTGTAGCAGGCGTCGAGGAATACCATGGTCCTCTTGGCTCCGCTCTCGCTGAGGGTGGCGTACATGTCCTCCAGCTTGATGCCCTCTGCGGGGGATGTGGTGCTTACATCCACGGGAATCAGGTAACTGTCCTTGGACGTTCCGTCCACCTGGCCGTGTCCTGCATAGTAGACATAGATCTCGGCCTCGCCGGGATGCAGGTTGGCTATGCGGGCTATCTTGTTGATGTTGAAGTTCATCTGGGAGTAGGTGGCGTTCTTGAGCAGGAGGATGTTGTTCTCGGGCACGCCCAGGATATTCTTGGCATACTCGCTGAATGTCTCGGCGTCGGATACCGCGAAGTCCACGTTGGGTTCATAGAGGGTCTGCTGCTTGAAGGAGTTGTAGTCCTCGTTGCCGATGATCAGGGCGTATTTGTTGTTGTCCGGATCCTTGATGCGGGTAAGGCCGGAGAGGAGCTCCGACTGGGACGCTGCAGGCTGAGCGGCTGCGGGAGCAGCAGCTGTTCCGGAGGCGGCCGTCTGAGTCTGAACCTGAGCCTGGTTCTGTGCCTGGGCTATGTACGAAGGCATGGCGAACTGAGTGGCTCCGCCTCCGAGGAGATTGACTGCAAGGTTCATCTTGCCTGTCTCGAACATCATGTATTTGACGTCGGTATGCTTCTTGGTGAAGTCCGTGAGGGTGGCTACTATGGAGAGCTGTCCGGTTTCGGCCACCGATGTGTCCATGACGAAGGTCTGCTTGTATTCCTTGGTGTCACCGGGATTGATGTCTCCCAGGCGGATGACGGATGCCGAGGAGTTGACTCCGGCCGGCCACCTCATCGTTATGTTCACGTCCTTGGCTATGTCCGTGCCCTCGTTCACTACCGAGAACTCGATGACGGCGCTCTTGCCGGGACCCAGCACCGAGTGGTCGGGGGTATGGATCCAGTATGAGGCCAGCAGAGGCTTACACTGATTGATACCCATGGCGGGGAAGGTGAGGGAGGACTGGACGGCCAGGAGCTGGTTGTCGGCCAGGGCGGTGAAGTTGACCTGGATGTCGTCGGAGACGAGGTCCATATTGGCTTTTCCCTCGAATGTCACGGTGGTGGACTCACCGGGAGCGATGCGGGCCACGTTGTTCTTGTTGCTCTCGTAGGTGAACCACTCGGCCTGTCCGGCCTGTCCTGTGAGGGTGATGTTGATGTTGGAGACGGGATCCTTGCCGTAGTTCTTCAGCAGGACGTTCAGCTGGAACTTCTCTCCTGACTCCACCTGTTCGTTGTTGTTGACATCGACCAGGGTGACCTTCTCGATTCTGAGGTCGGGCCAGGTGTCGTTGGGACCGGAGGGACGGATGATGCCCTGGCGGTCGCCGTATGCCACGTATGCTATGCCGTCATGGAAGTTGGATGCGTAGGAGAATATGGTGTCGATGGCGAGGCCTCCGGTCGGATTGATGAATCCGTACTTGCCGCCCATGCACACCCATGCTTTCCCCTCGGAGAAACTTCCGGCTGCGGTGCAGTTGGCGGGGAGGTTGAGGGCCGTGCTGCCGTCGGGCTTGATGTACTTGAGGCGGCCGTTATTGGTCTTCACCAGGGCGAGGCCCTCGGAGAACTCGTTGACCTCGGTGTAGCTGGTGGGCAGAAGGTAGTAGCGGCCCTTCTCGTATTTGATGAAAAGGTATTTTTCGCCCTGCTTCAGGAATCCGCTGCCGTAGGTGCTGGAGAGGAAGGTGTTCTCGGATGTGAAGGGGAAGTCGAGCGCCGTCCTCTTGCCCTTGGCGTTGATGGAGAAGTGGCGGCCGTTGAGGGTCACGAAGGCGTTTTCTCCGAAGAAGTCGCTGGCCTGTTCGAAGATGGGCTCTATGACGAAGAAACCCTTGGTATCCACATATCCGTAGCGGGCATGTCCGCGGGTCATCTTCCTGACCCTGGCCAGGCCGTTGTGGTAGGAGTAGAATGTAAGGTCGGCGGGGAGGCTCTGCACCTTGCCGTTGGAATTGAGGTAGTACCAGTTCCTGTCGATGGCGGCTAGTGCTATGTTGTTGTCTGCGAAGGGTGCGATGGTGTCGTATATGCACTTGTACACTTCCTTGCCGGTGGGGGTGATGACTCCGTACTTGCCGTCCTTCCTGACGATGGCCAGGCCTTTGATGAAGTCTCCTGCCTCATCGTACTCGGCGGGTATTACGATATTGCCTTCTCTGTCCTCGTAGCCCCACTTGCCGGCTTCGTAGAAGGCCGCGAAGTTGTCGGAGTAGGGACGCTGGCTCTGTCCGTAGACTGTCCTCAGCCATTTGAACTGACGGGAGTCGGGGCCTGCGCCGTAGGCGGGGGCGCAGAGCATGAGCAGCGACATCAGGATGATGGTGTTTGTTACTCTTTTCATTAGTTATGATTTTATAGTTTATATTCAGGTGAAGGATGCCGTGGGATTACTGTATGACGATGGCCTCTCTCCATGCAGCCCTCTCGTCCGCGGGGATGGCGTAGATCCACTTGAGTACGGATTCGAAGGTGATGTTGCTTTCGATGAAGGGTATGTCCCTTTTGGTGGCGACCATGATGAGGTTGATGGTCTCGAACTTTTTGGACTTGTCCTGCTTTTCCATGATGTACTCCATGTTCTCGTTGGTAGGGAACTTGTAGTCGGCCTCCTTGTGGAAGAGTTTCTTGGCCTCGTACTGGTTGGGGTAGATTACCGAACCGCCGGTTTCGTCGAACCAGAACAGGTGCAGGTATGCGTCGTGTCCGTAGATTCTGGTGTTGAATGTCAGGACCTCGCCGTCTTTGTAGATGGTCTCCAGGCTGTTCACGTCCAGGACAAATGTCGGGTCGATCTCCCCGCCTCTCCTGACGTCGGCGTCTATCACGGCTATGGCGTAGCGCTTGCCGTCAATCACTTCCTCGGAGTACTGTACGTCGCGGATGTTGATGAATCCGTCCACCTGCAGGGTGGTCATGCGCGAGAGGACCTGGCTGAACTCGCTGCCGTCGTCCTGGCTGATCAGACCTGTGACGGTCCACAGCTTCTCGGGTACTCCTGCTTTGCGGAGGGCGTTGGTCTTGGCGTCCTGGAGGGCTTTCTGCTCAGCTTCCTCGAGGGTGATGTGGCGGGATATCTCGCATCTGCCGGTGATACCGCGCACACGCTTGGTCTGGGACTGCGCATTGGCCTGGAACACAGAGCATGCAGTCACGAAAATCATTAAAACTGGGACGATTTTAAAGAATTTCATAATTTGCCTATAATAATCCGCAAAAATGGCAAATTTTTATGAGAAAATCAAAAATAGTCCACTACAATTTTCCTATGGCTTTCAGGTACCTTGTGCAGGCCAGTCTGTAGTCCGCCACGGCCTCTATCCAGGAACTGCTGCACTGGCTCCACTGGGTCTGTGCCTCAAGCACGTTGACGAGGGTCTCCATGCCCAGCTCGTACTGGTCGCGGCATACTTTCAGGTTGGTTTCGGCGCTTTCGAGCGAGGTCCTGGCCATCTGCGCCTGCAGGGCCGCCTCGGTGACAGCATAACGGCATTTGGCCATCTCAAGTTCCATCAGACCCGAGAGCTGCTCCAGCTCCGTCACCGCCATCTCATGCTCCTTCTTGGCGGACTGCACCTTCAGCCAGCCCTCGCCCCATGCGAAGATAGGCACCCTGAGCGTGGCCATGACGGTGAAGCCGGCCTGGTTCAGGAGCACCTCGTCCTGCAGCTTCAGCCCGTAGGTGTAACCGTAGCTGGCCATGACTCCCAGCTGGGGCAGGAAGTCGGAGCGGACGAAATCCACGTTCCTGCGCTTCAGCTCGGCCTGCTGCTCCAGCAGAAGATAGTCGGGACGGTTCTCGATGGAGTCGGTTGCCCCGGAAAGCTCCATGTCCGGGATGAGCCCGGTGCTGTCCATGTCAAATCCGCTCTGGTCCACCTCGATCTCCGCGGTCAGCGGCAGCCCGAGGATGTGGCAGAGGTTCATCATTGCGAGCCTCTGTCCGTTCCGGGCCTTGGCCAGGGACAGTTCAGCGTTGTTGCGCTGCACCTCGACCTTGAGCAGGTCGGTGGAGGTGGCCATTCCCACGTCTATGGCGTTCTGTACGAAGTGGTACATGCTGTCTACAGTACCGCGGAAGCTCTCGGCTGTCTCCATCAGCCTGCATGTCTTGACATACAGCCAGTAGGCCTCGTCCACGGAGACGATGACCTCGGAGGCCTTGAGCCTGGAGTTGAGGTCGGCCATCTCAGTGCCGATATCGGCCATCCTGTAGCCCGAGATGATCTTGCCGCCCATGAACACCGGCTGCGTCACCGAGACTCCTGCGGTGAATGTGTTGGCCAGGTCCACGCTCAGGGTCATCGGCGGGATCACGGCGTACTGGTTGAACACCGGTATTCCGTTGTTGTAGACGATGTTGCCGGCGGCGTCCTTCATCAGGTCCGGTACCAGGTTCCCATAGACATTCTTGTATATCGGCAGGGCTCCTCCGCTGAAATCGTAGTCAAATGAACTGGAGGTCCAGAGGTAGAGGCCGTAGGCGGAGAATTTGGGCAGGAAGTTGGTGATTACCGCCTTGCGGTCCAGTGCGGTCTTCTCCTCCGTCAGCCGGGCGCTGCGCAGTATGGCGCTGCTGTCCAGGGCAATGCTCCGGCACTGCTCCAGGGTGAGGAAGCGTTTCTGCGGCTGGGCCGTGGCTGCGGCGGGAAGCAGGAGGAGGGCTGCTGTCATCAGGCCCAGAATCCGGGTATATGCGGGTAAATGTCTCATGGTCATGCCTTTTTAATCTTGAAGAACAATGAGTACAGTACGGGCAGGAAGACGAGGGTAATCAGGGTGCCCACCGTCAGTCCGCCCATGATGGTCACAGCCAGCGAGCCGAAGAGCGGGTCGGTGAGCAGGGGCGCCATGCCCAGGACGGTGGTCATCGAGGCCATCATCACGGGGCGCAGACGGGAGAGGGTTGAGTCCACCACTGCCTTGTAAGGCTCGACCCCGAGGCTCAGCTGCCGGTCTATCTCGTCGATGAGGACGATGCCGTTCTTGATCATCATGCCGATGATGCCCAGGCAGCCGACCATGGCCACGAAGCCGAAGCTCATGCCGGCGGCCAGCATGCCGAAGACTATGCCTATGGCCACAAGAGGCAGGCAGCAGACGATAATCAGCGGCTTTTTGATGTCCTTGAACAGGGCTATCATGATCAGCAGCATGACCACTATCGCGTGCGGGAAGTACTTGAACAGGTAGCGGGTGGATTGCCGGCTGGCGTCGTACTCGCCCAGCCAGGTGAGGGTGTAGCCGTCGGGCAGCTCAATGGCCTCTATCCGGTCCTTGACAGCGTCGCGGGCCTGGGCTGCGGTGTATCCGGCAGTGTTGTTGCACTGGGCCTTGATGGCTCTCTGCCCGTTATAATGGCAGATCTTGGGCTCGTTCCACTCGATGACGGTGCCTGAGGTTATGGTGTTCAGGGGCAGGGGTGATACCAGGGCGTCGATGATGTCCGCCCGGCCGGTGGTGCCGGTCATCACTCCCTGTACGGTCTCCATGTTGGCTACCGACGATACGGACGGCAGCAGGCCCCATACCGGGGTGTTGCGGATGCTCTCCACCGGCTCTCCGTCCATGCCAGTGCTGCGGATGTAGATGCCCAGTCTCTCGCCTCCCTCGTTGAGGGTGCCGCAGGGGATGCCCTCTGCCGCAGCCATCACGGAGATACCGGCCGAGCTGCGGGAGATGCCGGCCTGACGGGCAGCCGCCTGGTCGTATTCCACCTTGACGGCCGGTACCATCGGAGACCAGTCGTCGGTCACAAGCCACGTGGCGTCGCTCTCCTCCATTATGGCCTGGGCCTGGGCGCAGAGGTCCTTGAGCACGGCAGGGTCAGGTCCCTGGAACATCGCCTCGACGGGATAGGGGCGGTACATCAGGTTGTACTGCTTTACCCTGACGTATGCCTCGGGGTAGGCGGCCATCAGCTCCTTCTGCATCCTGGGGATGCTCTCTATCATTTTGTCGTAATCCTCATAATCGATGATCAGCTCTCCGTAGCTCAGCGAGGGGTCGGCGATGGCCCTTACCAGACAGTACCGTCCTGGAGTGCCGCCGAGAGAGGTGACGACGTGATTGACATTGTCATCCTGCCGGATATATGCCTCCATCTCCTCCAGATCCTTCTCCACCTTGCCGGGAGCGGTGCCCTCGGGCATGCGGTACTCGATGTAGAGCTGGTTGTAGGCCATGTCGGGGAAGAACATCTGGGGGATGTACTGATAGCACCATACGCTGCCGAGCACCAGGATGACGGCTATGCCGACGGCGATGAGGCGGTGGGAGAGCACGTGGTCCAGCACGCGGCGGAACCAGCGGTATATCTTCGAATCGAAGGGGTCGACGCTTTCAGAGGCGGTGCCGCTGCCCTTGGGATAGCGCAGGGTGAGGTCGCAGTGGACCGGGACGTGGGTCAGGGCCAGCACCCAGCTCAGCAGCAGGGAGACGGCTAAGACGATGAAGAGGTCCCTTACGTAGGTTCCGGCCATGTCCGGGGACATGAATATCGGGAAAAATGCCAGTATGGCGATGACCGTGGCTCCGAGCAGGGGCATGGCCGTCTTCTTGCAGATATTGGTCAGGCACTGGGGCTTGGGCACTCCCCGCTTCATGTCCACGAGGATGCCGTCCACTATCACTATCGCGTTGTCCACCAGGATGCCCATCGCTACGATGAAGGAGCCGAGGGACACCCTCTGAAGGGTACCGTCCATCATGTCCAGGATGAAGAACGAGCCGAAGACTATCACCACCAGGCTGGTGGCTATGATGACTCCGCTGCGGAAGCCCATGGTCAGCATCAGCAGCAGGATGACTATTACGATGGATTCTATCAGGTTGACGATGAAGGTGTTGATGGAGCTGCCGACTATCTCGGGCTGGAAGAATACCTTGTGGAACTCCATGCCGGCGGGGACGGACTCGGCCTTGATCTCCTCCAGCCTGGCCTCCACTTCCTTGCCTATCTTGATGATGTCGGTGCCGGATTCGGCGGAGATGAGCAGGCCGATGGCCGGCTGACCGTCGTACTTCATGGAGTTGCGCACGGGTGTCTGCCAGCCGTAGGTGACATCGGCCACGTCGGAGAGCTTGAGCTGGTCGTCCTCATGGCCCTGTATGATGAGGTTGCGTATGTCCTCGATGCTTTCGTAGGCGTCCCCCATCTCTATCTTCATCCTGCGGTCCGGGGTGTCGAAGTATCCGGAGTAGATGACCGAGTTCTGGGAATTGAGGGTGGTCAGCAGCTCGGTGGGATGCACTCCGAGGTTGGCCATGCGGTCGGCCTTCATGTCGATGTTCACACAGCGGGTGCGCTCTCCGTAAGTAATGGCTTTGGACACTCCCTCGATGTCGCTGAGCTCCCGGCAGACCATGTCTGCGTAGCGTCCGGCTTCCTCATAGCCGTATCCGTCGAATGTCATGGCGTAGAACATGCCGTAGACATCCCCGTAGTCGTCCATGACCATGACCTGGGCGGATGCAGGGAGGGTTGCCTTGGCGTCATTGACCTTGCGGCGGAGCATGTCCCACTCCTGCTGGGTGTCCGAGTCGGGGGTAGTGGTCTTGAGGGTGACCGTGATGATGGCCATGTCGTCGAAGGACTGGGAGGTCACCGTCCCCACCTCGCTGATCCTGCGGATGGTCTCCTCGAGCGGGCGGGTTACCTCCAGCTCCGTCTCGTAGGCGGTCGCTCCGGGGTAGACGGCGGCCACAACTGCGACCTTGACCTTGATCTCCGGGTCCTCGAGCTTGCTCATGCTGTTGTAGGCAAATGCTCCGCCCACGACGAGGCAGATGAGCACCGCCACGACCAGTATCCTGTTCTTCAGGGCGTATTCTGCTATGTTCATGGCTTCGTAGGTTTACAGAAGATTACCCGGGTTGGTGGCGGACTTGCCTGGGAGCACCTTGACGCGGGCTCCGTCCTTCAGGGAATTGACTCCGGCGGTTACGACTGTCTCTTCGGCCTTCAGTCCGGAGATGATGCGGGCGTTGCCGTCGCGGTCGATGTCGTCGGCTGTTACAGACCGTCTCTGTACCTTACCCTGATTCACCACCCAGACGCAGGTGGCGCCTCTGTCCTCGAAGAGGGCTGTGGCCGGAATGCTGACCGTGCCGTCCTCATCCGTGCGGTACTCGATGCAGACTCCTGTGCTGATGCCGGAGTGGGGCAGGGTTCCGTCCGGTGCCGGACGGAGGGCGTAGCGGGCGGTGAAGAGCTGGTTGAGATTGGCCTTCTTGGTTATGTCGATGAGCCTGAGTTCAAATGTCTTTCCGGGATAGACGTCCACGGTGCACCAGCTGCGGACGGCCTTGTCGATATTGACGAAGTCATCCACGGGGATGTCCACCTTCACGATCGGGGCGCCGTCGCTGATGAGGGTGATTACCGGCATACCGGCCCCGACCGTCTCGCCGGCCTCGAAGTGTACCTGCTGGACATAGCCGTCGAAAGGTGCGAGCATCTTCGTGTCATTGAGGGCGTTCTGGTGGGCGTGGTAGAGGGCGGTTATCTGCTCCAGACCGTAGCGGGCCTTGTCGTAGTCATTCTGAGTGGCGCTGCCCCGGTCCGAGAGCTCGATGACCCTGCCGGCCTCGGCCTTGACCTGCTCGTACTGGGCGGTGGTGGCGGCCAGCTGTATGGCGTAGTCGCGCTCCTCTATCTCAGCCAATGTGTCGCCCTGACGGACGTGCTGACCCTCGCGGAAATGTACGGCGGCTACAGGACCGGCAACTCTGAATGACAGGTTGACATCCTTGGCCGGCTGTATCCGGCCCGGGTAGGAGACGGTGCGGGTGCTGCCGATGCTCTGCGCTGCTGCCGTTCTTACATTGGGTACGGCAACTTCCTTATGCTGCCCGTTATCTTTTGATTTACATCCTGTTACCGATACCGCTGCAAGCACTGCGGCGACACTGACGGCGATGGTTCCGAATATGCGGTAATTCATCTTAAAAAAGTATTTAATAAACCTATTAAGGGACGGCTGTGATTATGCAAAAAATATGCCGCCTACTGAGCGACGAAGCGGTAGACTATCTCGCCTGCCTGACGCTCGGGGGCGTCCTGAGATGCGGTGAACCTGGAGGCGGATGCGGCCCTGAGGGCGTAGTCCCGCAGGCACTGGTCTGGAGATGAGACTGATTCTATGATTTTTACCCCGATGACGTAACCCTTCCGGTTGACGATGACGCTTACCGAGACATCGCCGCCGCCCATGCATTTGTAGGCCGGTACGGGCAGGTTCATGGCCTTGCGGCCTTCGAGGGTGTAAGAGATGACTGAGGGGCCCTGGTACGCCTCGGCTTTCTGGCCGTCGTCCTCACGGTAGACGGAGACCTGGTCTTCGGAGGACGAGGCTTCCTCCACTTCCCGGCGGGACTGGTCCAGGCGCTCCTGGAGCTCGCGGGCCTCGCGGTAGATGTCCTCGGGGTTGTCGTAGCGGTCATCGCGGAGGGGTTCGGAGGCGTCTACGGCCACATTGCGGATGGACTGGGCGTTCTGGCTGCGGGAGGCGTTGAGCAGGGCGTCAAGCTCGGCTTCAAGTTCCTCGCTCACGCTCTCCTGCATCTGTGCCCTGGCCTCCATTGCCTCCTGGGCTTCCTGTTGTGAGAAGTCTATGACGAAAGATGTATCCCTTACCAGCTGGGTGTGTATCGACCAGCTCAGCAGGACGATAATCAGGAGCAGGTGGACGATGAGTGTGAGGTAGAGCCCGGCCTTGTCATCGGTATCTATGCGGAGATACTTCCGCAGGGGCCTGAGCCAGGTATTGAACCTGGACAGCGGGCCCCTGCGCAGCTTCTCCATGAGCGGCCGGATGCGGTCAGCTATGTTTGAGATGATTTTCAATGGTGGCTATAAGCATGTCTATGCCCACCTGGTTGTGCCCGCCCTGGGGCAGTATCAGGTCGGCGTATCTCTTGGTGGGCTCTATGAACTGCAGGTGCATGGGCTTGAGCACTCTCTCATAGCGCTCGATGACCTTGCCCACGTCCCGGCCTCTCTCGATGATATCGCGGGAGATTACCCTGACCAGGCGGTCGTCCGGGTCGGCGTCCACGTATACCAGGATATCCAGCATGCTGCGCAGCCTTGCGTCGGTGAAAATCAGGATACCCTCCACCAGTATGATGTCGGCGGGATGTACAGTCACGGTCTCGGTGGCCGAGCGGGTGCAGGTCAGGTAGGAGTAGACGGGCTGCTTCACCGTCCTGCCGTGCTGCAGCTCGTCGAGCTGCTCTATGAGCAGGTCGAAGTCGATGGCGTTCGGATGGTCGAAGTTGATCTTCTGCCGGTCCTCCAGCAGGGGGATGTCGCTGTTGTCCTTGTAGTAGGAGTCCTGGGGGACAACAACGACCTCTCCTCTCTTGAAGTGTTCCGAGATCTTCTGGACCACTGTGGTCTTGCCTGAGCCAGTGCCGCCGGCTATACCGATAGTAAGCATGGTGCCGGTCTTTAGAATTCTGCGGACTTGGGTGTCCTGGGGAAGGGAATGACGTCACGGATGTTGCTCATGCCGGTGACGAAGAGGAGTAGGCGCTCGAAGCCCAGTCCGAAACCGCTGTGCGGAGCGGTGCCGAAGCGGCGGGTGTCGAGGTACCACCAGAGGTTGGTCATGTCCATGTGCAGCTCGTCGATGCGGGCCATCAGCTTCTCGTAGGACTCCTCTCTCTGGGAGCCTCCGATGATCTCGCCGATCTTGGGGAAGAGCACGTCCATGCCGCGTACGGTCTTGCCGTCATCGTTCTGCTTCATGTAGAAGGCCTTGATGTCCTTCGGGTAGTCGGTGAGGATGACAGGTTTGCCGAAGTGCTGCTCGACCAGGTAGCGCTCGTGCTCGCTCTGCAGGTCCACGCCCCATGATACGGGATACTCGAACTTGACTCCGGACTTGGTGAGGATGTCTACGGCCTCGGTGTAGGTGGTGCGGACGAAATCGGTGTTCACCACGCCCTTGAGCCTCTCTATGAGCCCCTTGTCTATCATGTTGTTGAGGAAGATGAGGTCGTCCATGCAGTTGTCCAGTGCGTACCTTACGAGGTACTTGATGAAGTCCTCGGCCAGGTCCATGTTGTCCTCTATCTCGTAGAAGGCCATTTCGGGCTCTACCATCCAGAACTCGGCCAGGTGGCGGGGAGTGTTGGAGTTCTCGGCCCTGAATGTAGGTCCGAAGGTGTAGATCTCGCCCAATGCCATCGCTCCGAGCTCACCCTCGAGCTGACCGCTGACGGTCAGGTTGGTGTGGCGGCCGAAGAAGTCCTGCGACCAGTCCACCTTCCCTTCCGGAGTGCGGGGAGGATTGCTCACGTCGAGGGTAGTCACCTGGAACATTGCTCCTGCACCCTCGGCGTCCGAGGCTGTGATGAGGGGAGTGTGAAGGTAGTAGAAACCCTTGTCGTTGAAGTATTTGTGTATGGCGTATGCCATGGCGTGGCGGATTCTGAGCACGGCTCCGAAGGTGTTTGTGCGGGGACGCAGATGTGCGATCTCGCGCAGGAACTCCATGCTGTGACCTTTCTTCTGGAGAGGGTACTTCTCTGGATCTGCAGTGCCGTAGACCTGGATGGAGGTTGCCTGGATCTCCACTTTCTGGCCGCTGCCGATGGACTCGACGAGCTTTCCGGTTACGGCGATGCAGGCGCCGGTGGTGATGTCCTTGAAGGACTCGTCCGGAGTGAAAGTAGCCATGTCGCAGACGATCTGTATGTTGTTGATGGTCGAACCGTCGTTGAGGGCGATGAAGGTGATGTTCTTGTTGCCTCTTTTGGTCCTTACCCAGCCCTTGGCCAGAACTTCCTGGCCCGGAGTCTCCTTGAGGAGGGCTGCTATCTTCTGTCTTTTGAGTGTCATTGTCGTGTATATCGTATTTTTAGAATTCAACTCCCATTGCCTCGCATATCCTCTTGGGTATGTCGGTGTTGTCCATCCTTCCGGAGAACAGGTCGCTGCCCGCGCCGATGGCGAAGACAGGCACGTTGGCTGCTGAGTGGTCGCCGGTGGTCCAGCCGATGTGGGCCTCATGCGAGATTTCGTTCATGCGTTCCCTCTCTTCCTCGGAAACTTTGTCCTTCGAGCAGCTGATCTCCTCCAGCTTGTCGAAATACAGGTTATAGCCTTTCTCCCAGCTCAGGGTAAGGCCGCCGGTCTCGTGGTCAGCGGTGACTACGATGAGGGTCTCGTCGGGGTGCTCATTGTAGAATCTGACAGCCTCTGCTACTGCGTCCGAGAGGCTGAGTGTCTCCAGGATCACGGCCTTGGTGTCGTTGCCGTGGCTGGCCCAGTCTATCCTGCCGCCCTCGGACATTACGAAGAAGCCTTCTCCGTTCTCATCGTAGAGGAAATCGATGGATGCCCTTACGAGGTCGGCCTGAGTCATGTCGTCCTCTTTCATATCTATGGCGTAGGGCAGCTCGGTCCTGAGCCGTCCGTCTTTCTGCAGGAGCATCATTTTCTCTGCTCCGTCTTTCCTGGCTGCGAAGTCATCCATGCCCTCTGCAATCACGTAGCCTCCCTTCTCGATGGCCTCGTATACTGATACTCTGTCCTCATCATCTCCGGTGCTCTCTATCGCACCGCCTCCTGCGAAGAACTCGAATTCCGATGCAGGTATCTCGGATGCTATCTCGTAGTAGTTGCCCCTGTTCACGTTATGTCCGTAAAATGCTGCGGGTGTCGCGTGGTTGATGCCTACCGTCGAGGAGATGCCTACTTTATAACCCGCATCGTGTATCTTGTACGATATGCTCTCCAGGGCTGTCGAGTCGGGCTCTGTCGCCAGCATACCGTTCTTGGTCTTGCTGCCGGTCGAAAGAGCAGTTCCTGCAGCAGCCGAGTCAGTAATCAGGTTGGACTCGGAATGTGTCACCGCCCAGCCGAGGACGGGGAATGCTGAGAAGGACAGCGGTCTGCTGTCGAATACGTCCTGGGTGTATCCCAGCCAGTACTCGGTAAGGGAAACATGATTGAATCCCATGCCGTCGCCGATGAAGTAGAATACGTATTTTGCCTTCTGCTGCGCGGAAGCAACCAGGGGAAGCAGGAGGATAAGGGTGAGAAGTGAGAACTTTTTCATTACTCTGTGTTACAATAAGTTATTTTGTTAAAAATGGGTGTCCCACTATGCATGAGGCACCCATTTCTCAATCTGAGCAGTAAGATTTAGTTCGCTGCTGCGGGAGCAGTCTTTCTTGCTGCGTACATTATCTTCAGTGCGGAGCAGCGGCGGAGCTCCTGCTTAACCTCGGTGACGATACCCATGCGGGTGCCCTCGTCGATTTTAAGAGAGATGCTCATCAGCTCGCGGTCAACCTCACTCAGGGCCTCACGTTCAGCGGCAACGAAGTCACTGATATCCTTTACGGTCCTGAAGGAGTCGTTGAGCTGGATACGGGAGTCCGTACCGTACTCTTTCTGATACTGCAGGGAGGGAGTACCGATGAAGATGTAGGAGGCGAGGTCCTTTCTTTCGAGCTTGGTGGCCTCGGTAGCCTCAGGCAGCTTCACATTCACCATACGGTCAGTCTGACGCATACTGGTGGAGACCATGAAGAACATGAGGATCATGAACACGATGTCCGGGAGGGATGCCGTGTTGATACCGGGTGTTCCTTTGTCTCCTTTTCTCAGGAATTTTGCCATTGTATAGTCCTCCTTATTGTTTAGTTACATCCAAAGGTTCTGCCTCAGAGAGACGGTTGGGGATGGCCTCGCGGACGATATCCTGTTTGTCGACAGGAAGATCGTTGTACACTGCACCGAAATGTGCTATTGCGAAATCATCCCTGACCTTATTGATGGCTCTCACAATCACGTCCGTAATCTCGATGTATTTGCTGTAGAGACTCTGACGGTCGTTCTGGAGGGAAATCACACCTTCAGATACCGGGTATTCTCCGAAGCCTTCGATATTCTTAACGGTCTTCGAGGGAAGATCCGAACGGTCGTTGGGGTTGGTGAGGAACTCAATAATAATCTCTTCAAGCTGTGCATCCGAAAGAATAACTTGTCCGCCTGCCATAACGCCGTTCCTGGAGTTGATCTTCACGTCGAGCATGTTTCGACGGTTCACCTTCAAGTCCTCCAGCTGAGCGTTCTCGGGAGGCATAGGGGGGAGACGGCGGGCCAGACCGGTTTCGGGGTCCATCGTACTCACCATCAGGAAGAAGATCAGCATGAGGAACGAGATGTCCGCCATGGAACCTCCGTTTATTTCAGGTGTTTTCTTAGATGCCATAATTGATTAACCTCTATTTTTAATAAGATTTCTTACGCTGCCCCATACCAAGGCAAGTAATGCGATGACAACCAGTGCATAGCTCAGGTTGAGCAGTGTATCGGTCATCTTAAGAGTAGCGTGTGTAGGCTGTACTTCCATGTTCACAGCGATGGGGTCACCGCTTGCGAGCAGGTAGGAGAGGCCGATGAGCACGACGGCTATCAGCAGCAGAAATCCTGTCTTCTTGAGAGACTTCTTGTTGCCTGCCATATTGATGATCGAAAGCACCACGACAAGCACAATCGCTGCAATCACCAGTGCATAGGCCCAGAAGAGCACTATATCCAGCATACCGGTGGTGGCGAGAGCCTCAGCCTCGTTGGCTACTGTGTAGAGTCCTGTGTTCGAGTTGTAGATGAAGAACACTACCAGACCAATCAACGAGATGACCAGCAGACAGATTTCTAATATTTTTGTAAATTTACTAGTCATGAGATTGTTAATTGATTACTTTACTTGTTCTGATATTTTACGATCATATCTACGAGGGAGATGGAAGCGTCTTCCATGGAGAGGACGATACCGTCAACCTTGGCGATAAGGTAGTTGTAAAGTATCTGGAGAATGATGGCGACGATCAGACCGCCGACGGTGGTAATCAGGGCGACTTTCATACCTCCTGCAACGAGGGTCGGGCTGATATCACCTGCTCTCTGAATCTCATCGAATGCCTGGATCATACCGATCACAGTTCCCATAAATCCGAGCATAGGTGCGATAGCGATGAAGAGGGTTACCCAGGAGAGACCGCCCTCAAGCTGTCCCATCTGAACAGAGCCGTAGGATGTGATGGATTTCTCAACCTCCTCTACTCCCTTGTCATAGCGGAGCAGACCCTGATAGAAGATGGATGCAACAGGACCGCGGGTATTGCGGCAAACGTCCTTAGCTGCTTCTACACCACCGTTGTTCAGAGCGTCCTCAACTTTCTTGAGAAGCTTCTCGGTGTTGGTGCTGGCCAAGTTCAGGTAAATAATCCTCTCGATGGCAACGGCAAGACCGAATACGAGGCAGGCGATGATGGTGGCCATGAAGCCGGCGCCACCCTCGATGAAGAGCCTCTTGATTTCCTGATGCATGGGAGCCTCAGCGGGAGCCTCCTCTGCGGCAGCCTCGACGGGCTCGAAAGCTACCAGTTCGGACGAGTCAGCAGTGGTGAGAGAGTCTCCGTCCTGCGCAGATGCGTATTGTGCAGTGAAAGTCATGAGACCCATAACTGCCAAAAACATGAAGATTTTTTTCATACAATTTTTGATTAGTTATTAAACAAGTTTTTAATTTGAGTTTTTTCAATCAGCTAATTTGGCGGAGAGGGCGGGATTCGAACCCGCGAAACCCTTTTGGAGTTTACGCACTTTCCAGGCGCGCGCCTTCGACCACTCGGCCACCTCTCCATTGAAATTACCGCCAAAATTAGAAATTATTTTTCATAAAATCTACATTTCAGTGAGTTCTCCACGCATATTTTTTTTAAGAAAATGAACAATCTCCTTATTATCAGTATATTGACCTAGTAAAAAAAATAACTTGGCGACCGCCGCTTCCGTAGTGCAGTCCCCTCCGCCCACGACACCGATGTTCTTTAAGGATTTTCCGGTCGAGTAGGTGTCCATATCCACTCTTCCGGCGAGGCACTGGGTGATGTTGAGGACGATGACTCCGCGGTCGACGGCCTTCTTGATGCAGTCGGTGAACCATTTCCCGGAAGGGGCGTTGCCGGAGCCGTAGGTTTCCAGTATGATGGCCCTGATGCCCGGAGTGCATACGAGGGAGTCGAGGACCTCTCTTTTCATCCCGGGTATCACCTTTATGATCAGTACGGAGGGATCCAGGTCGTATGTGGGGTGCAGAGGGTGGTTCCAGTCCGCGGGATAGCGGATGAAGGCGGTGTTGAACTTGATGTGTATGCCGACTTCGGCCAGTACAGGGTAGTTGGCGGACCGGAAGGCCCGGAAGTTCTCGGCGGTGTACTTGGTAGTGCGGTTGCCGCGGTAGAGCTGGCTCTCGAAGTAGATGCAGACCTCCGGGACCATGGGGCGGCCGGCGGAGTCCTTGGATGCGGCGATCTCTATCGAGGAGATGAGGTTCTCCTTGCCGTCCGTGCGGAGCATTCCGATGGGCAGCTGGCTGCCTGTGAACACTACCGGCTTGGTGATGTCCCCGAGCATGAAGCTCAGGGCCGATGCCGAGAAGGACATGGTGTCGGTGCCGTGCAGGATGACGAAGCCGTCATATTTGCAGTAGTTTTCTTCAATGAGCCTGGTGAGCCTCTTCCAGAACTCAATGTCCACGTCGGATGAGTCGATGACGGGGTCGAAGGAGTAGGTGTCTATCCTGTATCCGAATTTCTTGAGTTCAGGGACTTCCTCCAGTATCTGCGAGAAGTCGAATGGCCTCAGGTCGAAGGACACGGGGTCCTGTTTCATGCCGATGGTTCCGCCGGTGTAGACCAGGAGTATGGATGTCTCGTTTTGCATTTTATGATAGGTTTGTCAGGTTGAACAGCTCTTTGGCCCCCTCTGTGGTGACTCTGTCCACGGTCTCCACGGGGATATTCTGTATAGTTGCTATTTTCTCCGCCACCAGCCTGATATAGGAGGATTCGTTCCTCTCTCCCCTGTGGGGGACTGGTGTCAGCCAGGGAGAATCAGTCTCCAGTACTATCTGTTCCAGGGGAATGTCCCGGACTGTGGCGGCTATACCGGCATTCTTATAGGTGACTACTCCGCCGATGCCTATGCGGAAGTCTCCGTAGGTACGTATCCGCCGGTAGGTCTCGATGCTGCCGGAGAAGGCATGGAAGACACCTCTCATGGGTACTCCTGCCTCCGCCAGTCCGTCCAGAACCCCGAAGACTGTGTCATGTGCGTCCCGGACGTGAATGATGACGGGCAGATGTGCCTCGGCGGCCCACAGCATCTGCTGTCTGAATACCTCCACCTGCTCCCGGATGTACTTGTCCGACCAGTGCCGGTCCAGACCGATCTCTCCTATGGCAGCCCATCCTCCTTCCGCAAGCCGGGCCTCCACGAAGTCGAGCTCCCGTTTCCAGTTGTCGTCCACGGATGTGGGATGCAGGCCCACGGCGACACTTGCCCTGCCGCCCGAAGCAGCTGCGCATTCCATCATCCTTTCATGGACGGAAGAGTCTATGCCGGGGAAGATCAGATGCTCCACGCCGGCGGCCACGGCTCTTTCCAGGGCCTGTGGGAAGTCGTTCCTGAATGCCTCGTCGTACAGATGCGAGTGGGTGTCTATCATTATACCTTTAATATATAGCGGCCGAATATGTCCGAACCTATGAACCCGTCCAGTTCCATGCGGGTCAGCCTGTCCAGGACCAGGGCCGGGTCAGCTCCGCTTTTCCGGATGAGTTCGTTGCGCTCTACGGCCGAATCAGCCGATAAAGTTAGTAAGATATTCCGTTGGATGTAGTCGCTTTCTTCGAAAAGTTTTTGAAAAATGTCATTCCGGTCTCCGGAGGACCTGTCCGTCCAGCCCATGGCGGCCGCCACGCTGCCCGGAGATGATATGAGGGCAGCGCCGTTGGATTCAATGAGGCGGTTGCAGCCCTCCGACCAGCGGTCGCCGACACGTCCGGGCAGGGCCAGAACTTCCCTTGAGTAGGAAAGGGCGGTACGGGCGGTTATCAGACCGCCGCCCTTTTCAGCGGACTCGACCAGTACTACGGCGTCGGACATCCCGGCTATGATGCGGTTGCGCCGGAGGAAGGTGACGGCCATGGGGGAGGATCCCTTGGGAAAATCCGTCACGACTGCACCGGCCCGGGCTATCCTGGCCGCATGCCCGCGGTGAGGCGGGGGGTATATGCTGTCCATGCCGGTGGGCAGGACTGCTATCGTGTCCATCCCGTGTTCCAGGGCCGCGAGATGCGCAGTGATGTCTATGCCGTAGGCCAGGCCGCTGATGACTGCCGGTCTGTCCCTGAGGGCGGCCAGGTCGGCTATGATCTGCCTGCACTGCCTCAGACCGTAAGGAGTGGCCTTCCGGGTGCCGACGACGGCTACTGCCCTGGAAGGATTGAGGCTGCATGTGCCTTTATAGAAGAGGACGACGGGTGCGTCGGGGCACTCTCTGAGGCGTCGGGGATATTCCTTGTCCCTGATGTAGATGATGCCTACGCCGCCGGCCCTGGCCCACCGGACTTCCTCGTCGGCTGCTTTCAGCGTCCTGGGGTCGGCCAGGGCGTCGCTGTAGTGCCCGTCGTCCTGCAGAAGACCGCGCAGTTCCCTGCCCGTCAGCTCAAAGATCTCGCCGGGTGAGGAGAACCGGTCCGTCAGCATCCGGGCGTCCCTGCAGTTGTAGTTGAAGACCCTGTTGATGGCACAGGCGTATACAGTCTCGTCGTATTCCATGAGGCGAAGATATGGAAAGAGTAGCCGTCCGGGGACAAAATAAAAAAAACGGACATCAAATATCCGTTTTTAATTTTCTGCAGTTTTTTAAAATTATCTGGTGTGAAGGAAATCGTCTCCGTATTTCTCCTGATAGTAAAGGGAGTCCTCTGTGTCGAATGTATCTATGGCGAAGACTTCGTTCTCGATGTCGCGTGCGTTCTGGATCTGGTGCTGCTCCACCACGTTGCTCCTGTTGCGGACGGTGTCGTAGGTGAATATGCCGATGCCGCAGATGAGGATGACGGCCGCGGCGGCCTTGGTCCAGCCGGAGCGGAGAATCCGGAAGAATACGGGGCGGCGCTCCATGCTGCTTTCCTCCTCCCCGAACATCCCCCGGCGCAGGCGGCGCATGGCCTCGAGCCTGGCCCTGCATTCGGGACATACGGAAAGATGTTCCTGAACAGCGGTCTCCTCCTCGGAGGTGAGCCGGTTCAGGAAGTAATCCGAAAGTGTCCTTATGTCGATATGTCCGCTCATCTGTATTTTTCAATCATTTTCCTGTACCTGTCATACAGGCTGGTCTTAAGCCTTTTTATCTCCTGTCTGACTCTCGCACATTCCTTCACAAGTTCCTTCCCCTCCATGTCTCCGAAATGCCGGGCGACAATCTCCTCGTACGAAAGCCCGTCTATGTAATGCTCGAACATCCTCTGTACCTTGTCCTCATAGCCCTTGACCAGCTCGTCGTGGAGCGGGTGCTCCTTATTATATAATATGACGACGAAGTACCCCTGGACAGAGTCTTTGTCCGAAAAGTCGATATAACTGGAAAGGTTCCCTGCGTGTGACGGAAAATTTTCAGGTTTTGTGACGGGATTGTTGAAATATTTTTCCTCATCCTCCGCAGTGAGCTTATACTGAATGAGATCGATGTCTGTGGGAGCCTTGGCTCGGCTGCGTGCTATTTCCTTGTTCTTGTTCTTCAGGACGCCTACCGAGTAGGATATCACGGCTTTCGAGTCCACCGGTTCCTTGAGGCGCCGCTCCACTACCGCGCGGTTGACCGAGATGCAGGTGTCGCTCCAGATGTCGTGGATGTTGTTGTCTCCGGCAAGTCCGGACATCTGATAGCAGAAGGCGGCGGTGATGGGCTTGAGCTTGAGGTAGAACTTCTCCCAGTAGAATCCCTTGTTGCCCTTCATTCCGTCTATGATGCGGGGCTCGTCCACTGGAAAATTGTCGGCGGCCAGTCGCCTGCAGAAACTTTCCAGTTCCCTGGTATTGCCGAAAGAGGGCATCCGGGAGAAATTGAGGGTGTACAGTTCCTGAAAGTGCTCCGGCTCGAGGGCGTATGAGAGAGTATCCGAGTCAGGGGCCAGGTAACGGTCCGTCTCAGTGCGCTCCGAACTTTCGAACAGTCTGCGCAGGTGCAGCTTCAGAATGGATGCGGTTACAGCCTCGAACTGCGGGTTGCGGACGTTGTTCCGGCAGAAGGCACTGAAGCCTTTCTTGCGGTAAAATTCTCTGAGACAGCGTGTCTTCCAGTCGAAGAAGGACTCTCCCTCCAGCGGCGGGTATTCGGATGCGAGCGCAGCGGCCTCCTCCCTGACGCTCCGGAACAGTCCGAGGCGCTCGAGGCGGTACCGCTCATTTTCCTTGGTGAGCAGTTCCAGGGCGTCCTTTTCTATGCTGCGGCCCATCCGGATTCCGGATTAGTTAATGCCTCTGACCTTTTTCTCCCATTTCCATGCGGAGCGGAGGACGTCGTCGACGGGGGTGTCGGCCTTCCATCCGAGTACCTCATTGGCTTTCTTGGGATCAGCCCATACCTTGATGATGTCGCCGGCACGGCGGGGGGCGAAGCTGTAGGGCAGGTTGACTCCGGTGGCGGAGATGAAGTGGTTGACCAGCTCGAGGACGGAGAGTCCGGTGCCGGTGCCGAGGTTGAAGATCTCGTAGCGGTCCGAGTCAGCCACGCCGAGCATTCTGTCCACTGCGGCTACGTGGGCCTTGGCCAGGTCCACTACGTAGATGTAGTCGCGGATACAGGTGCCGTCCGGTGTGGGGTAGTCGTTGCCGAATATCTTGAGTTCCTTGCGGATCCCGGCGGCTGTCTGGGTTATGTACGGCACCAGGTTCTGGGGTACGCCTATGGGCATCTCGCCGATGAGGGCCGAAGGATGGGCTCCGATGGGGTTGAAATATCTGAGGGCAGTGACTTTCAGGGAAGGATAGGCCGCCACGCAGTCGCGGAGAATCTCCTCGCACATCTGCTTGGTGCGGCCGTAGGGAGAGGTGGCCGGCTTGACCGGGGCGCTCTCGCTGATGGGCAGGTTCTCGGGGTCGGGCTCTCCGTAGACGGTGCACGAGGACGAGAACACTATGCCGCGCTGACGGCCGTCGCAGGTGGACAGCTCTATGAGGTACAGGAGGGAGCGGAGGTTGTTCTCAAAATACTTGAGGGGCTGCTGGACGCTCTCGCCTACAGCCTTGTGGGCTGCGAAATGAATGGCGGCGGTGATGTCGGGATACTTCTCGAAGACCTGTGCGAACTGGGCCTTGTCGCTGCAGTCCAGTTCCATGAAGGGGAAGGGCTTGCCTGTTATCTGCTCTATGCCCTTCAGCATGTCGGGGGATGAGTTGGAAAAATTGTCCACGCCTACTACCTCATATCCGGCGTTGACCAGTTCGACGACTGTGTGGGAGCCGATGTATCCGGCGGCTCCGGTAACGAGTACCCTGCCTTTGTTGTTCATTTTCTTAAAATTTTGTCTGCAAATATACTCAAATTTTCTAATTTTGCGGCCGTTAAATTCAAATGTTGCTATGCTGTTAGGAATCGCATCAGACCACGCCGGCTTCGAGATGAAGGAAGCCCTGAAAAAGTATCTGGCCTCCATGGGCCATGAAGTTAAGGATTTCGGAACTCACTCGCCCGAGAGTATGGACTATCCCGATGTCGCCCACCCGCTGGCCGAAAGCGTCGAGAAAGGGGAGGTGGACCTGGGTATCGCCCTCTGCGGTTCCGGCAACGGCATCAGCATGACCCTGAACAAGCATCAGGGTATCCGCGCCGCCCTCTGCTGGAATGAGGAACTGGCGGCCCTGGCCCGTCAGCACAATGACGCCAACATCCTCTCGCTTCCCGCCCGCTTCATTCCCGTGGACCTCGCGGAGAAGATAGTCAGGAAGTTCCTGGAGAGCTCCTTCGAGGGAGGCCGTCATCAGAGGAGAGTGGAGAAAATCCCCTGCAGGTAATGTACGCGGTCATAGACAGGAATACTCCTGCCGGCACTTCCCTGTCTCCGGAACTGTATCCGGAGGGTTGGGTCATGGTCCTCGACAAGCCCTACAGGTGGACATCCGCCGATGCGGTGCGCAAGATTAAGTTCACGCTCAAGAAGCTGTATCATCAGAACAACATAAAGGTAGGTCATGCCGGGACGCTGGATCCCCTGGCCACCGGAGTGCTGCTGATCTGTGCGGGCAAGGCTACGAAGGTGTCCGAGGCCCTGCAGGCGGAGCGCAAGGAGTACATCGCGGAGGTGACTTTCGGTGCGACTACCCCGTCCTTCGACATGGAGCACGAGGTGGACGCCCGTTATCCCTGGGAGCATATAACCGAGGAGGCCATAGCCGTGGCACTCAAGTCGATGGAGGGGGAGCAGATGCAGCTGCCTCCCGTATATTCGGCGAAGTACGTGGACGGTATCAGGGCCTACGAGATGGCGCGTCAGGGGGAGGAAGTGGCGCTGAAGGCGGCCAGGATCAATATCTACGCCACGCAGCTCATAGAGTACAGGCCGCCGGTGCTGAAGGTGGCGGTACAGTGCAGCAAGGGTACCTATATCCGGGCCTTCGCCCGTGATCTGGGCGTGGCGCTGGGCAGCGGGGCCTACCTCTCCGGTCTGGTGAGGACTGCCTCCGGCGGCTTCTCCATAGGAAATGCCCTGACAATGGAGGATTTTCAGGAAAGATTTTGAAACTTTTTCCGGCGTGAGCCGTAAATACTATTGATATGAAACTTTCGCAATTTAGCTTTGACCTGGATTACAGGAAAAACATCGCGCCCTATCCCTCGGAGTACAGGGATGAGAGCCGGATGCTGGTTCTCCACCGCTCTACCGGAGACATCGAGCACAAGATATTCAAGGACATCATCAACTACTGCGACGAGGGCGACGTGTTCGTCTTCAACGACACCAAGGTCTTTCCGGCCCGTCTGAAGGGCAACAAGGAGAAGACCGGGGCCGAGATCGTGGTCTTCCTGCTGCGGGAACTGAACCGGGACCAGCGTCTGTGGGACGTGCTGGTTGACCCCGCCCGCAAGATCCGTATAGGCAACAAGCTCTATTTCGGTGAGAACGACTCGCTGGTGGCAGAGGTAATCGACAACACCACCTCCAGGGGCAGGACCCTCCGCTTCCTTTTCGACGGCTCCTACGAGGAGTTCAAGTCCACCCTCTATTCGATGGGAGAGATACCGGTGCCCGAGTACGTGTATGTTGCCAGGCAGGCACAGCGCGAGAGGGACGGGCTGCCTTCGGTGAAGCAGTCGGGTCCGTTCATCTTCTCGGAGCCTTTCGACATAGACCGTTTCCAGACCATTTACGCCTCTCAGGAGGGGGCTGTGGCCTCGCCCGCCGCAGGCCTTCATTTCAGCAGGGAGGTCTTCAAGAGGATGGAGATCAAGGGTGTGGACGCCCGTTTCATTACCCTGCACATGGGGCTGGGACACTTCCGCAATGTGGATGTGGAGGATCTGTCCAAGCACAAGATCGATTCCGAGCGGATGATTATCCCGGAGGAGACGGCGGATGCGGTCAATGCGGCCAAGGCCTCCGGACACAAGGTCTTCGCTGTGGGTGCCACAGTGGTAAGGGCCATTGAGACTCCGGTGACCACCACCTGCCAGCTCAAGCCTTTCGACGGATGGACCAACAAGTTCATCTTCCCTCCCTACAAGTTCTCGATTCCCGACGCTGTGGTGACGAACTTCCATCTGCCCAACTCCACCATGCTCATGTCCGCCTGCTCCTTCGGCGGGTATGACAACGTCATGCGCGCATACCGCGAGGCCCTGAAGGAGGGCTATCAGTTCGGTATGTACGGTGACGCGATGCTGATGATCGACTAAGGGTCAGATTTTCCCGGCTTTTCTGAGTCTCTCGCGGCGGGCCAGGGCTGTCTCGTTCTCCAGGTCGGAGATGTTGCAGTCGGGTCCGTAGGTGAAGATGTTCTCCGTGTCCAGTTCCCGGATACTGCCTTCCTGAAAATCCCCGGTGATGCCTGTGGAGAGGGTGATGGAGCCTCTTCCATCGGCCGTGCCGTCGGTAAGTTCCACCGTATCAGAGTTGCTGTAACTGCGGGTGCGGGCCGGAGGGGTGTTGTTGACCTTGAACCCCGTGGCCAGGATGGTGACGGCTATCTCTCCTTCTTCCAGGCGGTTATCAGTGGTGAGCCCGCGTTTCTGCTTGCTCACGCCGCCGCCTGTGCTCTCGCGGATGAGATCCAGTATCATGGTGTCCTCCGAAGCCAGCAGGGAGGACTTGCTGTTGTACATGATGTTGACCAGGACGTTCTTGGCAGTATTGAGGTCGAAGTCCTTGAGCAGGGGAGACGTCAGCGCCTTCTCCACAGCTTCCCTGGCCCTGTCCTCGCCGGAGGCGCGGCCCGTGCCCACCAGCGCCATACCGCTGTCGCGCATTACCACCTTTACGTCTTCCAGGTCTACGTTGACGAAGCCGGTACTGGTGATTATCTCCGATATGCCGCGGACGGCGGTGTCGAGGATGTCGTCGGCCTTCTTATAGGCGTCCTGGATGCTTAGGTCTCCGTAGAAGTCGTACATCTTCTGGTTGTCGACGATGATGATTGAGTCGGTGTACTTGCTCATCTCCTCTATTCCGTGGTAGGCCCTCTGGAGGCATTCCAGACCCTCGTTGTTGGTGGGGTAGGTCACTACTGCTATGGTCAGCAGGCCGGCTTCCTTGGCGGCTTTGGCTATGACGGGAGCGGCTCCTGTACCTGTGCCTCCGCCCATACCGGCGGTGATGAAGACTACGTCGATATTGCCGCCTATGTATTTTTTGATATGCTCAATGGATTCGAGAGCGGCGTTACGTCCTTTCTCCGGATTCATGCCTGCTCCGAATCCCTTGGTGAGAGCCGAGCCGAGCTGAATCTTGTCCGGCACGGGAGATGCCATCAGAGCCTGGCGGTCGGTATTGCAGATGAGGTACTCCACGTCCTTTATGCCCTCGTTGTAAAGGCGGGTGACGGCGTTGCAGCCTCCGCCTCCCACTCCGATTATCTTGATGGTCGACATATTGTCGAGTACGCCTTCGGGTATGAAATCTGTAACTGTCATGATTCTTCAACTTTAAATGTTATGCCTCGTTCTCCGTAGAGTCGAATATTCCCTTAATCCGTTCGGACCAGGGCTTCTTGGGCTGTCTGGGCGGTCTTTGGGGCCTTTGTGCGGTGCTGCCCGACTGTCCGCGGGCCGTGTCCGCTCCGGCTCCTGCCGTTTCCTCCGGGGAAAGTGTCCCGAACAGGGTGGCGTTCTCGTCCGGCTGCGGCTGGGCATTGCTCTGACGGGCGGATTCCGGCAAGGTATCCTCGTATTCGAATCCCTTGATGATCAGACCGACAGCCACCGAAGCCTCGGGACGGAACACCTCCTCCACCGAGTTGCCTATGACGGTGTTGCTGTCAGGCAGTCCTATACGCACGTCCATTCCCAGAATACTGCGGGCCAGAATCTGGATGTGGTTGAGTCCTGCCGTACCTCCGGTGATGACTGCTCCGCTGCGGATGCGGTCCTTGAATCCGGACTCCTCCACGATGCTGCGGACGGTGGCCAGTATCTCGCAGGTGCGGGCCTCGATGGCCTGGAACAGGAGCTTGAAGGGTACGTCCTTGATGGGGATGCCGTTCTTGTCGCGGATGGAGATTATCTTGTTCTCAGGGGCATATTCGCTGATGCAGGAACCGTGCTGGATCTTCATGAGTTCGGCGTTGCGCAGGGATACTCCGCAGACCTGGCTGATGTCCTCGCTGATGGAGTTGCCTGCGAAGGGGATGACGGCTGCATGGCGGATGATATTGCCCTGGTATATCAGTACGTCGGTGGTTCCGGCGCCTATGTCCACCAGTACAGTGCCGAGTTCCTTCTCGTCGTCGGTAAGCAGGGCTGAGGCCGCAGCGATGGGAGACAGGACCATCTTCCTGGTGGAAAGACCGCTCATCGATACTGTCTGTCCGCATTTCTTGACTGTGCCGGCTCCGCCTATGAAGAGCCGGTACTCGCCGCTGATCTCCTTGCCTGTCATGCCTACGGGGTCTCCTGCGTCGATGAACTCATCCACGTTGTAGTACTGCGGCACTACGAACAGGATGTGCTCCGAGGGCTCGACCTTGCTCAGGTACATCTCGTCCAGCATGGAGGCTACTTCCTCCGTGCTGATCATAGAGTCCTCGTTCTGCCGGTTGCGGCTCATGCTTGCCGAGCAGCATCTGAGTTTCTGTCCGGATATGTTGACATACACGTCGCGGACGCTGTAGTGCTCGGTGTCGGGCAGGGAGTGCACCTGCTCCAGGACTTTCTGCATGGCCGGCTTGATGACGGAGATGACGTTCATGGGATTCATGATCTCGCTCCTGCGCACTCCGTTGGAGGGTATGGGGGCCTCGCTGTAGCCGATGATCTTGATGCCGGTGGAGGTCTTCTCCCCGACTATGGCGGCAAGCTTCGACGTTCCTATGTCGATGGCTGTAACGTATCTGCTGTTCATATCTTTACACTTTTTTTGATTTCAGTTCTGTCCCTCAGTGTGCAGACTATCTGGTCCGAGAACTTGAGGTTGACCGCCGAGTACCGCTCCCAGCCGTAGACCGGAACGATCTGGCGGTAGAATGTTCTGAGTTTTGCAAATTTATAATCAATATCGTCAGTTGTGCCGAAAATTATCTTCTGGTCTCCCACCGCCGTGTAGAAGACGATGTCCCCGTTCTGCTCCACGTCTATCTGCTGTATCTGGGAATTCCACACCGGGTGACGGTCCAGGTAGTGGGCCAGTTCGGTGATTCCGTCCACCCAGCCGCGGTCGTCCCGGTCCGGGGCTCCTCTGTAGCCTTCCTCCAGCTTCACAGGGATATGGCCGGACACTACCGGAACATACGAGGTGAAGGTGCTGACCCATGGGAAGATATATCCGGTGTCATCGATGTAGAAGGCTCCGCTTCCGGTCTGTATTCTCAGCAGCGGCCTGCGCTGGGTGATGCTCACCCTCAGGATGCCGTCCCTGGAGATGGACACATCGCTGTGGCGGATGGCGCTGCGGCTCTCGAGCAGGTCCTCGATGCCGGTCAGGCGGGCTTCCTCCCTGGGCCTGCCCACCGGATTGACCTCCGAGGAGGTGATGATGGCCTCTATCTCTGCCGGGGATACGAAGCGGTTCGACGCGCTGTCGAGGATCCTCACGGCGATGCCCGTGCACAGTTCTCCCTGCCTGCCTCTTGCGGAGAGGAAGGAAGTCGCTGCGAAGTACCCGCAGAAGAGCAGGACGGCCAGGGCGGCAAGGCAGTATGTGACGGTCTTCCTAAGCATATTTCTCTCTAAGCAGGTTCTCAATGGGCTGGACCAGGCGGTCGATGTCGCCGGCTCCGAAGGTCACCAGTATGTCGGTGTCCCGTGAGGCAATCTCCTCCAGAACCTCCTTCTTCTGGATTATCCGCTTGTCCTTCAGTGTACAATGCTCGTAGATGAGGCTGGAGGACACTCCGGGCAGGGGCTCCTCCCGGGCGGGGTATATGGGCAGCAGCAGCAGTGAGTCCAGCAGGCTCAGGCTCTCTCCGAATTCCCGGTGGAAATCCCGGGTGCGGGTAAAGAGGTGAGGCTGGAAGATGCCGCAGATCTTCCTTCCGGGCCATACCTGGCGGATGGAGGCAATGGTGGCGGCCAGTTCGGCGGGATGATGGGCGTAGTCGTCAATGTAGGTGTGTCCGGGTACGTTGAGGCGGATGTCGAAGCGGCGGGCCACTCCCCGGAAGGACGCTATGCCCTCCCTCACTCCCTCCACCGGAGTCCCGTGCAGCAGGGCCAGGGCGGCCGCGGCCGTCGCATTCTCTATGTAGACTTTTCCGGGCACTCCTGCCTGGCAGCGCTCGATCCTTCCCTCTGGGGTGTTGAGGGTAAAATACATTTTCCCCTGTCCGTCGGAGACAATGTCGGAGGCGCTGAAGTCCCCTCCCTCTCCGTAGGTCCATATCCGGGCGCGGACGTCCCCGCTGCGGAAATATTCCTCCAGTCCCTTCTTCACCACCAGTGTGTCCGAGCACTGGCGGCCGAACTGGACGAAGGCCCCGCGCAGGTCGTCGATGTCCCGGTAGATGTCCATGTGGTCGGCGTCCATGGCCGTTACGACGGCTCCTTCGGGATGCAGCCGCAGGAAGGAGCGGTCGAACTCGTCGGCCTCGGCGACCATCAGCCCGCTGTCGGAGAGCAGGAGGTTGGAGCCGTAGTTGCGGGAAATGCCTCCGAGGAAGGCGGTGCAGCCTTCTCCCGAGACTGTGAGGATGTGGGCCAGCATGGTGCTGGTCGTAGTTTTTCCGTGGGTGCCGGCAACTGCCAGGCAGCGGTGTCCGTCTGTAATCTCCTCAAGGGCCTCCGAGCGCTTGATGGTGCGGTAACCGTGGCTGCGGGCGTATGTCAGCTCTCCCATCTCCGCGGGGACCGCCGGGGTGTAGATGACCAGGGTGTCCTCGGGGGAGGGGGGCAGGAGGGAGGCATTGTCCTCGAAATGAACGGGGATGCCCTCCTCTTCCAGTGCCCGTGTGACGGGAGATGGAGTGCGGTCGTAGCCGCTGACCCTGCAGCCGGCGTGACGGTACCAGCGGGCGAGAGCGCTCATGCCGATGCCGCCGATGCCGATGAGGTATATGTTATTGTATGTCTTCATGTCTGCTGTCGTCTATGAGGTTCAGGACTTCGCGGGCGATGTCCTCCGCAGCGCGGGGACGGGCCATCTTCAGGATATTCTCCTCGAGGACGGCGCGGCGCTCACCGTCTTTCAGGAGTTCCCCGATGGCCGGGAAGAGGTCGGTGGCGGCCCGGCTGTCGCAGACCATCGCGGCGGCGTCCACGTCCACCAGGGACATGGCGTTGTGGGTCTGGTGATCTTCGGCGACGTTGGGCGAGGGTACGAAGATGGTGGCCTTGCCGATGGCGCAGAGTTCCGAGATGGTGCCGGCTCCGGCCCTGGACACCACGATGTCGGCTGCGGCGAAGGCCAGGTCCATGCGGGTGATGAAGTCACAGTTGCGGATATTGCCCCAGATGCGGACGCCGTTGGCGTTGCGGCTGACTCCGCCGAGGCGGGAGAACATCTCCTGGACCTGGGACGAATAGCCCTTGCCGCTCTGCCAGATGATCTGGTAGGGGAAGGCTCCGCCTCCGGAATGGCAGGCGACCTTCATCACCGAGTTGAAGGTACCGCATCCGCCGCTGCCTCCCACCATCAGGACTGTGGGCAGGGCGGGGTCGAGGTTGAAGAAACGCTGACCCTCTGCCCTTTCCTCCGGGGTGGACGGTCTCATATTGTCCCTGATGGGATTGCCGGTGAGGATTATTTTCTGGGCGGGGAAGAATCTTTCCATGCCGGGGTATGCCGTGCAGATCCTGCGGGCCCTGCGGCTGAGTATCTTGTTGGTCAGGCCGGCGTAGGAGTTCTGTTCCTGAATCAGGGTGGGGATGCCTTTGGATGCGGCTTTCCACAGCATGGGGGCGCTGGCATAGCCTCCCACGCCCACCACTACGTCCGGCTTGAAGCTGCGGATGATCTCTCCGGCCTTGCGCAGGCTGCGCAGGACCTTGGCGGGCAGGGCCAGGTTGGACGCCGACAGGCTTCTCTGGAGACCGGCTACCGGCAGGCCGATGATACGGTATCCGGCGGCAGGAACCCGTTCCATTTCCATTTTACCCTCGGCTCCGACGAAGAGAATGTCGGCTTCCGGCTCTATTTTCCTGATAGCGTCCGCTATCGAGAGGGCGGGGAAGATGTGGCCTCCGGTGCCCCCTCCGCTGATTATGATTCTGTGCTGCATGGTGTTTCCTCCTTTTCGGCTTTAAGTTTCAAGTCTTTGATTTCTATCGTCCGGTTGACGGACAGTATGATGCCGAAGGCGCAGCTCATGATGACCAGGGCCGAGCCTCCGCGGCTGATCATCGGCAGGGTCTGTCCCGTGACGGGCAGGATGCCGATGTTGACGAATATATGCAGGAAGGCCTGCATGGTGATCAGGGTGGACAGGCCCAGGACTGTCAGGATCGAGAACTTGCGGGTGCATGCCCGGGCTATCTTCATGCACCGGAAGAAGAACCACAGATAGAGGATGATGACGGCCAGGCCGCCCATCAGGCCGTATTCCTCTATGATGATCGAGTAGATGTAGTCGTCGTAGGCGTTGGGCAGGATGTCGCGCTTGATGCTGTTGCCCGGCCCCCGTCCGAATATTCCTCCCAGCTGTATGGCCTCGCGGGCCTGGTCCGCCTGGAAGGTCTTCTCATTGTATTCCGCCAGCTCCGCCGCACTCATCTCCGCGGTGTCGTCCCCCGAGAAGTGTCTTTCGATACGTTCTCCGAACGTGCTGAAGCGGGAGAATACCTTGCCTCCGCTGATTACGCTGACGGCGAAGGCGACGGCCACCACGCCCACAGCTATGGGAATGGTCCAGAGGATGAACTGCCTGCGGATGCCGGAGCAGATGAGAATCACCAGCGTGAGGGTGCCTATGATCAGGGCGGCGGACATACTGCCCAGCATGGCCAGGGCGCAGACCGCCCCGACTGGAATCAGGATTTTCAGAGCGTATTCCTTGAATGTGTCTATGGGCGAGGCTTCAATGATGCGGGCCAGATACAGGACGGTAGCTACCTTCGCTATCTCGGACGGGTGGATCTGTACTCCCAGGAACGAGAAGCTCCTGAGCTCTCCCAGGCAGATGGGGACTATGAGCAGTATCATCGCGAATCCCATGGCCGCGTATGACAGGAACCGGTACCACTTCAGGGGTATTCTGTAGCATATCAGGAGGATGACGAAGCCGATGATGTAGTAGACGGCCTGGTCCATCAGGTAGTTGAAGGGGGTGGTGTCCTTCCGGAAGGCCAGGGAGCTGGTGGCGGAGTACACCACGGCCATGGAGATCATGGCGAAGAACAGTATCAGCAGCCATATCACCCTGTCGCCCCGAAGTCTGACCTTACCCTTGAATATGTCGGTTGTCATCTCCATTGCAGTGTGTTACAGTTCTCTTACGGCGGCCTTGAACTGACGGCCGCGGTCCTCGTAGTTCTTGAACAGGTCGAAGCTCGCGCAGCAGGGCGAGAGCAGTACCACGTCGCCGTCCTCGGCCAGGGCGTAGGCCTTCTGTACGGCTTCGCTTGCGGATGAGGCGTCGGTGATGGTGCCGACTATGGGACCGAAGAAGTCGTGGAGCTTGCGGTTGTCCTTGCCCATGCAGATGAGGGCCTTTACCTTCTCGCGCACCAGCGGCTCTATCTCGGAGTAGTCGTTGCCCTTGTCGGTGCCGCCGGCTATCCACACCACAGGCCGGTTCATGCACTCGAGGGCGTACCAGGTGGAGTTGACATTGGTCGCCTTGGAGTCGTTGATGTAGAGGACGCCGCGGACGCTCATCACCTTCTCGAGGCGGTGCTCTATATTCTCGAATGTGGCCAGGCTCCGGCGGATAATGTCGTTGGTGATGTTCATTATCTTACCGGTGATGGCCGCGGCCATGGAGTTGTAGATGTTGTGCTTGCCCTTGAGTGAAAGTTCCTCGGTGGGAACGCTCCACTCCTCGCCCTCGTAGCGGACGGTTATTTTCTTGTCGTCGGCGAAGGCTCCCTCGGCCACCTCGTGCTTCTCGGAGAAGGGGAGCATCTTGGCCCTTAGCACTATCTCGTTGATGTGTCCGACAGTCACGCTGTCGTCGTCGCAGAAGATGAAGCAGTCCTTCTCCGACATGTTGCGGGTGATGCGGAACTTGGCCCGGACGTAGTTCTGCATCTTGTGGTCGTAGCGGTCCAGATGGTCCGGAGTGATGTTGAGGATAATCGCGATGTCGGCCTTGAAATCGTACATGCCGTCGAGTTGGAAACTACTGAGCTCCAGAACGTAGATGTCGAAGTCCTCGGTGGCCACCTGGTAGGCGTAGCTCTTGCCGATGTTGCCTCCGAGACCTACGTTGAGGCCGGCGTTGCGCAGCATGTAGTAGATCAGCGAGGTCGTGGTGGTCTTGCCGTTGCTGCCGGTGATGCAGATCTTCTTGGCCCTGTCGTAGCGGCCCGCGAACTCTATCTCCGAGATGACGGGGATGCCGGCCTTCAGCGCCTCGCTCACCAGCGGAGCGGTGTCAGGGATGCCGGGACTCTTGATGATCTCGTCGGCGCTGAGGATTTTTTCCGGGGTGTGATGACCCTCCTCGTAGGGGATGCCGTATTTCTCCAGCAGGGCCTTGCCTTCGGCCGGGATGCTGCCGTTGTCGGAGAGGAATGTGTCGAAACCTTTGACTTTTGCGAGGACGGCTGCTCCGACTCCGCTCTCGCCGCCTCCGAGTGCTACGATGCGTTTCATGGTGATTAACGTATTTTGAGTGTTATTATTGTCGCTATTGCCAGCAGTATGCTTACTATCCAGAAGCGCATGACGATCTTGGCCTCCGGAATGGCTCTGACGGGCTTGGTGATCAGAGCGGGTACCCCTTCCTTCTGGTAGTGGTGGTGCAGGGGGGCCATCTTGAAGACGCGGCGTCCGGCCCCGTATTTCTTCTTGGTGTACTTGAAGTAGAGCCGCTGGATGATTACCGAGAGGGACTCGGCGAAGAATACTCCGCAGAGAATCGGTATGAGCAGTTCCTTGCGTATGAGGACGGCCACCACTCCTATGATGCCGCCTAGGGCCAGGCTGCCGGTGTCGCCCATGAATACCTGGGCGGGGTAGGAGTTGAACCACAGGAAGCCGAGCAGGGCACCGACCAGGGCCGAGAGGTAGACCGTTATCTCGCCCGAGTCGGGGATGTACATGATGTTGAGGTAGTCGGCGTAGATCACGTTTCCGGAGAGGTAGGCCAGGACTCCGAGGGCGGCGCCGACTATGGCGGTGATGCCCGCGGCCAGGCCGTCCATGCCGTCAGTGAGGTTGACCGCGTTGGACATGGCCGTGATGATGAAGATGATGACGGCCACGTAGATGACCACCTGCAGCAGTTCCTTGATCTTGCCGCTGCCGGGGGCCAGCCAGGCGTAGTCGAACTCGTTGTTCTTCACGAAGGGGATGGTGGTCAGGGTGCTGACCGTGTCCTCGTGGACGCATATCGTGATGCCTACGGCCAGGGCCAGGATGACCTGTCCCACTATCTTGTACTTGCCGCTCATGCCTTCCTTGTTCTTCCTGAAGACCTTGATGTAGTCATCCGTGAATCCCAGGGCTCCGAGCCACACGAGGGTGATGAGCAGCAGCTGGATGTACATGTTGGTCAGGTCGCCGAAGAGCAGTACGGCTATGAGTATCGAGCCGAGAATCATGACGCCGCCCATGGTGGGGGTGCCCTTCTTGGCCAGCTGCCCCTCCAGACCCAGGTCGCGGATCTCTTCTCCGATCTGCAGTTTCTGAAGTCCGCGGATGACCTTGCCTCCGAAGCAGAGCATCAGGACAATGGCAGTCACGCTGGCCAGGATGGACCGCACCGAGATGTACTGCAGCAGGCCCGATCCGGGGAAGTCCAGATGTTGAAGTTGTTCGAACAGGTAGTATATCATAGCAGTATCTCCTTTAATATTTCCTTGTCGTCGAAATGGGACTTGACTCCGTTTACTATCTGGTAGTCTTCATGACCTTTTCCGGCCACTAGGATGATGGCTCCGTCGGGGGCCGTCATTACGGCCGTGCGTATCGCTTCCCGGCGGTCGGTGATGAACAGGGACTTGGCCATGCCCTCCGCGTCCAGGCCCTGTTTCATGTCCTCGATGATGGCGTCCGGGTCCTCGAAACGGGGGTTGTCCGAGGTGATGACCACACGGTCGGCGTAACGGGCTCCGATGGCGGCCATCTCCGGGCGCTTGGTGCGGTCGCGGTTGCCTCCGCATCCGAAGACGGCGATCAGCACGGACTTGCCGCGGATATCCAGCAGGGTCCTGAGCACATTCTCCAGAGCGTCGGGGGTGTGGGCGTAGTCGACTACGGCCGTGATGCCGCGCCTGCCCCTGATGTATTCCATCCGCCCGGCTACCGGACCCATCGCGCTGATCTGCCTGAGCACCTCCTCCCTGTCCGCACCCAGCAGTACGGCGGCGGCGTAGACCGCACAGATATTGTGGGCGTTGTAGTCCCCTATGAAGCGGGTCCAGACCTCCGTTCCGTCCAGGCTGAGCAGGTAGCCCTCCAGGCTGCGCTCCACTATCCGTACCTTGAATTCGGCCATGCTGCCCTCGCTGTAGCGGTATACCCTGGCGGCGGTGTTCTGCACCATGACGGAGGCGTTGCGGTCGTCCGAGTTGATAAGGGCGAAAGCGTTGCGGCCCAGGGAGTCGAAGAGCAGTTTCTTGCAGCGGATGTACTCCGTGAAAGTCTTGTGGTAGTCCAGATGGTCGTGGGTGATGTTGGTGAAAATGGCGCCGCGGAAGCTCAGGCCCGTCACGCGGCCCTGATGCAGGGCGTGGGAGCTGACTTCCATGAAGCAGTACTGGCAGCCTCTGTCCGCCATCATCCGCATCAGGCGGTTGAGGGTGATGGGGTCCTGGGTGGTGTTGGTGGTCTCGAACCTCTCCCCGCAGATGTAGTTGGCAATAGTGGAGAGCAGGCCGCAGCAGTAGCCCAGGGAGGTGAAGAGGCGGTAGAGGAGGGTGGCAATGGTGGTCTTGCCGTTGGTGCCGGTGACTCCCACAAGGTGCAGTTCCCGGCTGGGGTGGGAGAAGAAGTTGCCGGCAATCTCCGGGGCGGCGGCGCGGGAGTCCTTGACTCTGACCGCTGTCAGTCCTTTGCCGGTGATGCTCTCCAGAGCCTCGGGCTTCTGATAGACTACGGCGGCGGCACCGGCTTCGGCGGCCTTGGCTATGTAGTCGTGTCCGTCGCTGTCGAAGCCCGGGATGGCGATGAACAGGCAGCCGGGGCGGCACTGCCTGGAGTCGGAGGTGATGTCGGTTATCTCCAGATCCTGGGCGCCGTCAGCTCTTTCTGTCTCTATACCTTTTAATATATATTCAAGTTTCATGTCCTGTCAGTTATTTCAGTGTAAGTGTTATTCTCTGTCCGCGTCCCAGGGCCGTACCTGCCGCCGGAGTCTGCGACGATACTCTGCCGGATCCGCTGAACCTCACCTTGTAGCCTTCATTCTCGAGCAGATAGAGGGCGTCCTTGAGGCCCATGTCGGTGACGTCAGGTACTACGCCTTTCTCGATCTCCAGGTCGGAGACCACCGGCAGTTCTCCATCACTGCCCCCGTCGATTCTCACCCAGTTCTTTCCCTTGAGGTACGGCCTGGTGCTCATGGGCAGGTAATCCACGGGCATGCCGTTGCTGCCGCCCAGACCGGAAGCGATGGAAGGGTTGTCCGGAGGGGTCATTCCACCCGCGTAGACGGGAGGATTCCACTCGGGATGGGATGCGTATATCTTGTCGGCGATGCGCTTGAATACCGGTGCGGCCCAGGTCGCTCCGTAGAAGTCTCCCTTGGTCTTGCCGGTGTAGAGCACCACGATACAGGAGTATTTGGGGTCGTCGGCGGGGAAGTAGCCGGCGAAGGATGCCTGGTACTGCCGGTAGCCCTCGTCGTCGTCGTAGCGTCCGTCCACGGCAACCTTGGCCGTGCCGGTCTTTCCGGCTATCTGGTAGCGGGGGTCGTTGCAGACTTTCGCCGTGCCGTTCTCCACCACTCCGCGCAGGGCTTTCCTTACGTCGGCGAGCGTGCTCCTGGAACATATCGAGCCGCTTACGACCGAGGGGCCGAAGTCCTCCACGGCGATGCCGTCCCTCTCGAAGTCCTCGATGAAGTAGGGACGCATCATCTTGCCGCCGTTTGCCACCGCGTTGTAGAATGTCAGGATATGCAGCGGGGTCAGGGTCAGTGCGTATCCGTATCCGAGGCTGGCCAGGGACGGCACGGACCAGTTTCTGTCGCCGGGGCTTACGATGTAGGCGTAGCCCTCCCCGTCGATGTCGAGGTTGAGCTTCTCGACCAGCTTCATGTTGTGCAGGCGGGATATGTAGACCGAGGGGTCGTCTCCGTAGGACTCGGTTATCATCTTGGCGAAGGCGATGTTGGAGGATTTCTCGAAGGCCTCCTGTGCAGTCAGCTTGCCGTATCCGCCGCGGTGCGTGTCGGTTATCCTGGCCCCTCCGTAGTACCATACTCCGTTGCCGGCGTCCACTGGGGTTTCCAGGGTGATGTGCCTGTCCTCGATCATGGCCATCAGGGCGGCCAGCTTGAGGGTAGAGCCTGGTTCTGTGGCGTGGGAGGTGGCGTAGTTGTACGATTCGTCGAATGAGCCGTCGCGCCGCTTGTACATGTTGGCTATGCCGCGGACGGCGCCTGTGGCCACGTCCATGACCACGGCCGTTCCGCCTTCGAAGACATCGCTCATGGCCAGCTGCCGGCGCAGCTCTGTCTCAGCGGCTTCCTGGATGCGGACATCGATGGTCGTACGGATGTCCACTCCGTCCACAGCGGGTTCCGCCGGAGTGCCGTTCACCGGCAGCCACTCTCCGCCGAGCGCCCTGTGCACGGTCTGACGGCCTTTCTCGCCTCTCAGCTTGTAGTCGTAGGTGTATTCGATGCCGGCTCCTTCCCCTACGGCGTTGATGGTGCCTACGGTGCGGTTGGCCAGGCTTCCGTAGGGGTGGTCCCTCTCATTGTCCTTGATGACGATAAGACCGCCCTCGAACTGCCCCAGGCGGAATATGGGCAGGCTCTCTATCTCGCTCAGCTCGCCGTAGTCCACGGTTCTGTTGCCTATCTGCTTGTAGCGGTTGCCGCTGCGGCGGGCCGCTGAGAGTTCCTTGCGCCAGGCTGCGGCTGACTTGTCCCTGAAGATGCCGGCCAGGCCTTCTGCCAGAGAGTCCAGTCCGCGGCTCCATACCGAGTCCGCCGCCACCTTAGAGTCCCAGCGGAGCTCATAGACGGGGATGGATACTGCGAGGGGCTTGCCGTCCCAGGCCAGGATGCTGCCTCTGACCGGCTCCAGCACCTGTTCCTTGTAGAGGTCGTCGGCAGTGACCCGGTCCTTGGTCAGAAACTGTTCCTTGATGATTCCGAGGACTGCGACAGCGCCCATCAGCAGGAAGAACAGGTAGACGAAGAAGAATCTGGTGAAGATCTTATTTGTTCCGCCATCCTCCATATCAGTCCTCCTCTATTTTAACCCTGACCGGCGGGTTTACCGGTGCGGTCAGGTCCAGTGAATTGTCTTGCAGAAGCTGCTCTATCTCACCTCTCTTGCCGGTGTACAGCAGCCGGGTGTACTTGCCCATGTATTCGGAACGCAGGTTCCTCAGAGTGTCCTCGTTGCTGATCATCCGCTGCATGGTGTTGCGGATGCCGAAGTGAATGCTGATGTAGAGAATCACCAGGGCGAAGATGTACAGGATGAATTTCCAGTGTCTGGCAAATCCGCCTCCTGCCAGGACCTGTCCTCCCAGAATGTTCTGAACGAGCCGCTTTTTCATGACTCCGTCCTCCGTGCGGCCCTGAGCTTGGCGCTGCGTGCCCTGGTGTTCTGCGAGATCTCGGCTTCGGAAGGGAGGACGGGCTTCCGGGTGATCACGGAGAACGGGGCGGGTCTGCGGCCGTAGATGTCGGTTTTCTGGCGGCCGGAGATGTTCCCGCAGCGGAAAAAATTCTTGACCATGCGGTCTTCGAGGGAGTGGTAGGTGATAATGGCGGCAATGCCTCCGGGCCTGAGGCTCCTGGCGATGCCGCTGAGCAGATGCTCCAGGCTGCGCATCTCTCCGTTGACCTCTATTCTAAGGGCCTGGTATATCCTGGCGAGGGTCTTGTGCGGGGCTACGGGAGGGAGAATGCTCTGGACGGCGGCATTCAGGTCGGCGGTGGTGCGGAGCGCACCTTTCTGGCGGGCGGCGCAGATCAGTGCGGCTGCCCTGCGGCTGTTGTCCACCTCCCCGTAGATGTGTAGAATGTCGGCGAGGCGGTCCTGGTCACAGGTGTTCAGCAGGTCGGCGGCGCTCTCTCCTGCGGAGGTGTTCATCCTCATGTCCAGGGGGGCGTCGAAGCGGAAGGAAAATCCCCGCTCCGGAGTGTCGAACTGATGGGAGGAAACCCCCAGGTCGGCCAGGATGCCGTCCACCGCGCGGTCGTGCCCCAGGCGGCGGATGTGGTTGTGGATGAAGTGGAAGTTGGTCCTGACGGCTGTGACGCGGCTGTCATCCGGAGCGTTGGATATCGCATCCGGGTCCATGTCCAGGCAGATGAGCCTGCCCTCGGGTCCAAGGCGGGACAGGATGGCACGGCTGTGTCCTCCTCCGCCCAGAGTCGCGTCTACATAGACGCCGCGGGGGTTCACCTCGAGAATGTCCACACTCTCCCGGAGCATTACCGGTATGTGATATGTCGTTTCGCTCATTACAGTCCTGACGTGGCTCCTTATCCCAGTATTTTCTCTGCCAGAGCCGTGAATTCCTCTTCCGGCATGGCTGATGCCTCGTATCTGTCGCGGGCCCAGAGTTCTATCTTGTGGTCGTTGCCGGAGAAGACCACTTCTTTCTCCACTCCTATGCTGTCGAGCAGGGGGCGGGGAATGGAGATGCGGCCCAGCTTGCCGTCCGGCTCCACCATGGCGCGTCCGCTCATGTAGCCCCTCCAGAAGGCCGCGTGCTCGCGGTTGAAGAAGTTGAGCCTGGACTTGATCTCCTCGGACTCGCGTTCCCACTCCTCGTAGGTGAAAATATCGAGGCAGGGGGAGAAGAGGTTCTTCTTCACCACCAGACGCAGCGGCCGGGTGCTGTCCATGAGGGACTTGAAGGCGGACGGGAACACCAGTCTGCCCTTGTCGTCGGTCTTGGCCCTATATTCTCCTACAAACTTTGTCATGGGTGCAAAATTAGCAAAAGATTTTACATATTTTTCCACTTTGTTACAATTTTTTCCACAATTTGAAAATATTTTCTAATTTTGTTACATGAAACTTCGCGAAATCAAGGATAAATTGTTGAATGACAGGCTGTATCAAGGTGCAATCTACGGTGTCTTGGGCACCCTGGCCGTCGAATTCGTAATACTGTTGATAATCTTTGTGTTCCGGGCATTGCCCGATTCATGGGAGAGAGAGCTGCGGAAGGAGGAACGGCAGGAACTCCGGCAGGAGCGCCGTCAGGCCAGGGAACAGGATGCCGGGAAGTCGCGGAAAACAGCTGAGGTTCAGCTCCCGGCAGCGGCTCCGGCTCCGGCGGATTCGGTTCAGGAAATCTATGAGTACAATATCCCCATCTCCCGTTACCGCAAGGTGGAGGGCTCTATCCGCCGCGGTGAGTTCTTCTCGACTCTGATGACACGTCTGGGAGCATCCCAGAGCGATATCTACGCCCTGGATGCCAAGTCCAAGGGGGTCTTCGACATGCGTCAGATCAAGGTGGGCTACCACTACCATGCCTACTACGCTCCGGGTGAGCCGGATACCCTGGCATACGTGGTCTACGAGAAGGACAACACGTCATACGTGGTCTTCTCCCTGCGCGACTCCCTGTCGGTGCAGGTCTTTGAGAAGGATATCACCAGCGTGACCGACTATGTGGAGGTGGAGATAAAATACTCTCTGTGGCAGGATATCATCGATGCGGGCGCTCCGGCCCTGCTGGCCATATCCCTGGCGGATATATATGCCTGGAGCATAGACTTCTTCGGCCTACAGAAGGGTGACTCCTTCAAGGCCGTGTACGAGAAGACGGTATGCGACGGGGAGATACTGGATGTGGAGCGGGTGCTCTATGCCGAGTTCCGGCACGGGGGCGACTCCTTCAAGGCTTACTGGTTCGACAACGGCACCGGCAACTACTACTGGAACGAGAAGGGGGAGAGCATGCGCAAGGCCTTCCTCCGCGCCCCTCTGAGCTATACCCGCATCAGTTCCGGCTTCACCTACAGCCGCCGGCATCCCATCACCCGCAAGGTCCGTCCCCATACCGGCATTGACTATGCGGCTCCTGTTGGGACCGAGGTCATGAGTATCGGTGACGGAGTGGTGGTCTACAAGGGCTATAAGAGGGCCGAGGGCAATATGGTGAAAATCAAGCACAATTCGGTGTACACCTCGGCCTATCTGCATCTTTCCCGCTACGGCAAGGGACTGAATGTCGGAGACCGTGTCCGTCAGGGCCAGGTTATCGGCTATGTGGGCAGCACCGGCTATTCCACCGGCCCGCATCTGGATTTCCGTATCTGGAAGAACGGTACTCCCATCAACCCGCTCAAGATGGAATCACCCCCGGCAGAGCCTCTGGCTGAGGCCGACATGCCCGCCTTCAAGGAGTCCATGAGTGAGTCCGAGCGTGCCGCCGCCCGCTTCCTGGCCCGCGAGGCTGTCCGCGAGGCCGCATCCCGCCTGACGCAAAACGGTACCCTGCACTGAGCGCTTTTCAAGACACATGTCCGGGAGGCCGTGGCAGGGATAAAAATTTTTGCTATATTTGCGCACTATTTTTTCAGATTTATGGCAACAACAGCAGATTTCAAGAACGGACTGTATTTCAACTATGAAGGAAAACCAGTATCTATCATCTGGTTTCAGCATGTAAAACCCGGTAAAGGCCCCGCCTTCGTGAAGACCAAGCTCCGCAACCTGGAGAACGGCAAGATTCTCGACAGGACCTTCACAGCCGGTGAGAAGATCGAGCCCATCAACGTGGAGCGCAGGCCCTACACCTATCTGTACAAGGACGATATGGGCTTCAACTTCATGCACACAGAGACCTACGAGCAGGTCAGCATCCCCGAGGAGATGGTGGAGAACGCAGACCTGATGAAGGAGGGACAGTATGTGGAGATGATGTTCCTCGCCGACGAGGAGAAATGCCTCACATGCGAGCTTCCCACCTACGTGGAACTGGAAGTGACCTATACCGAGCCTGCCGTCAAGGGTGACACTGCATCGAGCAACGCCCTCAAGGCCGCTACTCTGGAGACCGGCGCCGAGATTATGGTTCCCCTGTTCATCAACCAGGGTGACAAGATCCGCGTCAACACAGTGGACCGCAGCTACGGCGAGCGCGTGAAAGAGTAAACAGTAAGTGACAGCGTACTGAAACTAACCTAGGAAAAGACTGTCGAATTCGGGTCTCCGGCGCGATGTCGGTCAGACCCTTTTTTTGTGGATTACGGCGAGACCGTCGCGGACCGGGATGACGGCCGTCTCCACCCTGAGGTCCGCCGATACAGTATGGTTGAAATCCAGGATGGCGCTCGTCTGACGGTCCGCAGGAGGGGCGTCCAGAGCCGTTTTACCGCTCCACAGCACGTTGTCGGCCAGGATATAGCCGCCGGGCCGCACCTTGTCGAAGACCATGTCATAGAACTTGTGGTACAGCCTCTTGTCCGCATCGATGTACACTATGTCGTAGGGTCCCGGAAGAGTGGGAATGATGTTCAGCGCGTCCCCGGAATGACAGCGTATGCTGCCGTCTGAAAGCATTCCGGCCATCCCGAACGCACGGGTGAAGATATCGGTCATCTCGTCGTCCTTCTCTATGGTGTCCACAATGCCGTTCTCCTGCAGTCCGCGGGCAAGACAAAGAGTCGCATAACCGGTAAAAGTGCCGATCTCGAGTATGGCTCGCGGTCTGACCATCAGCGAAAATGCCTGGAGAAACTCCCCCTGCACACCGTCCGAGAGCATCCTGTAGGACTTGGTTCTCAGATGAGTCTCCCTCTCGATGAAGGCCAGGGCGTCTTTGAGTCTGCTTATATCCATGACAGATTATGCGTAGATGAGTCTGGACATGGCCGCAGGGTCGAATACTTCGGCAGCCACTCTCCGCAGGTCCTCCGCGGTCACGGCCTCCACGAGTGCCGCCGATTCGCTGTTGCTTATCACCCGGCCGTAGGTCATAAGGCTCTTGCCCATGGACAGCACCTGGGCTTCCCCGTTGTCGGAGGCGATGGCCATCTGCCCCAGCAGCTGCTTTTTAGCCCAGCTGAGGGCACGGGTCGAGAGCAGATCCTCCCTCAGAGAGGTCAGCACGCGGTCAGTCAGGGCGAGGCAGCGGTCGAGGTTGGAACGGTCGCAGCCGAAATAGATGGTGGCGATGCCGGCGTCAGAGTAGACACCGTAGGATGCGTCCACACTGTATACCAGGCCGTAGCGCTCGCGGAGCAGCAGGTTGAGCCTGGAGTTGGCCACCGGACCTCCCAGGATGTTGATCAGCAGGCTCAGGGGTATGCGGCGGCTGTCGTAGGCAGAGTAGGCCCTGGCGCCGATGATACAGTGCGTCTGATGATTGCGCCGGTTGACGGTGCGCTCGAAGGGAGGATTGACCCTGAGTACTTCCGGCACCTCGGCAGGGACTTCCTGAGAGCTGCCGGCCTGAGCCAGTACGGCATCCTCCTGCCACGAGTATTTCCCCAATGCCCTCTCCACCATCTCCCGCACCCTGCCTTCCTCCATGTCCGCCACTGCCGTGAAATACATATTTTCTTCCCGGAACATTTTCCGGTAATAATCCGAGACCACCTCCCGGTCCGCCTTGCGCAGATATTTCGCCTTGCCCAGGACAGGCATGGACAGAGGAGTCCCCTCGAAGATTATCTCCTCGAAGTCGTCGTAAATCTGCTCGGCGGGAGAGTCCCTGTAGGTATTGATCTCCTCCAGCACCACGCTCCGTTCCTTGTCTATTTCCTTCTCCGGGAATATGCATCTGAAGGCTATGTCCATCAGCAGGTCCACTGCGCGGCGCAGATCCTCCTTGAGGACAGTGGCGTGGATGACCGTCTCCTCCTTGGTGGTGTATGCGTTGAGTTCCCCTCCGAGTTTCTCGATGTAGGAATTGACAGTGCCGGCGCTGCGGGTCTCAGTGCCCTTGAACAGCAGGTGCTCGGTAAAATGGGCAAGTCCTCCCCTCCCGGCATCCTCATATCTGGTGCCGGTCCTGACGTGCAGGGCGCAGTAGGCTACAGGGGAGAGGCTGCGCTTGAAGGCAAATCTCATTTTTCCTCTTTGACGGCCAGTACCGTTTTAAACTCCGGAGTGATGAGTTTCGATATGCGCTTGAGGTCGGATTTCAGGAATCCGGGGCCCTTCTTCTCCGAGAGCCTGTGACGCTTCCAGTAGAGAAGCTCGTATGTGTCGGCGCTGATGATCATCTTGTAGCAGTATGCCTTGCCGTAAATCTCTGAAGGAGCGACCACCAGAGACACCAGGGTGCGGGGAGTACCGTCCTTGAGAGCCTGGTCGATGACATCCTGCTCCACTTCCTCGGCGCGGCCTCTGAACATGCGCTCGAACTCCTGCATGGCCGGACGGTATACGAGATCACCCTTGCGGAAGAGCACTTTGGTGTCACGGTTTTTCTCGAAGATGCCTGTCTGTATAAAACCGCTCCTGGAAGGATATATGCGGCCGTCTACTATCTTCTGCAGATAGTTCTGGATGATGTTCATGTAGGCGGGGAGGTAGGAGTAAATGCGGTCGCTGCCGCTGTTGTCCGCAGGGAAGAGCGGAAGGGATATCAGTTCCGGCATCGCCGAAATGTTGTCGGCGGCCTTCTCATTTCCCTTGAGGTAGCATACGAACTCCATGACGGGGTCATTCTCACTGCGGTGCATCTTGTCCAGACGCATCAGGAAATAGTAGTTGGTATCTGTCTTGATGCGGTCAAACTCCTCGTAGTCGCAGAACTCGAAGGGAGAGATGTTCCAGCTCTCTTCCACCGCATTCTTGAATATCAGGTCGGTCATGGAGTTGTCACCGGCGATGACTACCTTGGTCATACGGGCCGGAAGGTCACGGTAATATTCTCTGCCTGATTCGACTTTCTGCTCCTCAAACTGTTTGATTTCCATGTCGGGACGGCCTTCCTGAGCCGCCAGATTCAGGGCCGCCAGCAGGGGCAGCAGGATGGCAAATACTCTTTTCATTTTCAGTCTTCTTTAAATTTCTGCAAAAGTAGATAAAATATGTGTATTTTTGTACTATGACTTCACCTGTAATCATAGCCATCGACGGTTACTCTTCCACCGGAAAGAGCACATTCGCCAAAGCTATAGCGAAAGAGCTGGGCTACATCTACATAGATACCGGAGCCATGTACCGGGCCGTAACTCTTCTGGCTCTCAGAAAGGGCTGTGTATCCAAAAATAATACCATAGATGAGGCGGCGCTCCGTACAGTTCTGTCCGGAGTCCCCCGTCCCGTAGAGATAACCTTCAGGACATCAGGGCCCGGAGGTGCGAGCGAGACCTGGCTGGACGGGGAGAATGTCGAGAGGGACATCCGCACCATAGAGATTTCCAGGGTGGTGAGCCATATCGCGGCCGTGCCGATGGTAAGGGAGTTCGTGGACAGGAGCCTGCATGAGATAGGCTCCGGCAAGGGCGTCGTGATGGACGGACGGGATATCGGAACGGCTGTTTTCCCCGATGCGGAGATCAAGATCTTCATGACGGCCAGGCCGGAAGTGAGGGCCCGGAGGCGGTACGAGGAGATGCGCTCCAAGGGTCAGGATACTCCCTATGAGGAAGTTCTTGGCAATATCCGGGAGCGGGACTATATCGACGAACACCGGAAGACGGCCCCTCTGTCCCGTGCCGCGGATGCGGAACTGCTGGACAACAGCGACATGACCGTCGAGGAGCAGATACAGTGGTTCAAGGACCTGTTAAAGCGGAGACATCTATGCGGATTCTGATAGACAAGGGTTCCGGCTGCTGCAACGGAGTCGGCCGGGCTATTTCCACCGCCGAACAGTACCTGAGCGGTCATGACCGGCTTTATTCCCTGGGGGCAATAGTCCACAATGACGCGGAAATCCAGCGCCTCGCCGGCCTGGGCCTGCACACCGTGGGATACTCCGACCTGTCCTCCCTGGGCGGGTCGACAGTGCTCATCCGGGCCCACGGAGAGCCGCCGTCCACCTATGCCCTGGCCCGTGAAGCCGGGGTGTCACTCATAGACTGCACCTGCCCGGTGGTGCTGGCCCTGCAGAAAAAGATTGCTGCAAAATATACGGAACTCTCCTCCCGCGGCGGCCAGGTGCTGATCTTCGGAAAACGCGGCCATGCCGAGGTCAACGGCCTGGTCGGACAGACTGACGGCAATGCCGTGGTGGTGGAGAATATGGACGACCTCGAGTCCCGGCTCCGTTCCGGTGCCGTAGACCCGTCCCGTCCTCTCGCACTCTTCTCCCAGACGACCAAGGACCCCGAGGAGTTCGCCGCTCTTGCCGCACGACTGCGCGAAGCCGCTTCAGCCGCCGGTAACGCGGACGTCGAGGTGCTGGACACCATCTGCCGCCATGTCTCCTCGCGCCACAAGGCCCTCCGCGATTTTGCGGCCTCATGCTCGGTCATCATCTTCGTCTGCGGACGTGAGAGCTCCAACGGCAAGGTCCTCTTCGAACTATGCCGGTCAGTCAATCCCCGCTCCTACAAAATAGAGGGAGCCGACGAGATTCCGGCCGGCATCTTCCGTCCGGACGATACCGTAGGCATCTGCGGCGCCACCTCCACCACCCGATGGCAGCTGGAGAAGGTCGCAGCCGCTCTGTCAGCCCTTTAGAAATGGTTTCTTAGTCGCGGGGTCTGAGCACCGCTTTCCGCAGCTCAAAATTCTGTCCGAGGTATTTCTTGCGGACTTCGGGGTTGTTGGCGAGTTCCTCGGCGGTACCGCTCTCGAGGATGCTGCCCTCGTAGAGGAGGTAGGCCCGGTCGGTGATGGCCAGGGTCTCGTGTACGTTGTGGTCGGTGATGATGATGCCGATATTCTTGGTCTTGAGCTTGGCGATGATGTGCTGGATATCCTCGACCGCTATCGGGTCTACACCCGCGAAAGGTTCGTCCAGGAGGATGAACTTGGGGTCGATGGCCAGGGCCCGGGCTATCTCGCAGCGGCGGCGCTCGCCTCCGGAGAGCTGGATACCGTAGCTCTTGCGTACCTTGGCGAGACCGAACTCGTCGATCAGGGACTCCAGGCGGTCGCGTCTCTCTTTCTTGGTGAACTTGGAGAATTCCATGACGGACATGATGTTGTTCTCGACAGACATCTTGCGGAAGACTGAGGCCTCCTGGGCCAGGTAGCCGAGGCCCTTCTGGGCGCGGCGGTACATCGGAAGGTCGGTGATCTCCTCGTCGTCCAGGAAGATGTGTCCGTCGTTGGGCTTGATAAGGCCTGTGATCATGTAGAAGCTCGTGGTCTTGCCGGCTCCGTTGGGGCCGAGCAGACCCACTATCTCGCCCTGCTCGACGTTGATGGATACGCCTTTTACGACTGTGCGGGCTCCGTATTTCTTTACCAGGTTCTCGCAGTAGAGTTTCATCGTCGGTGTGATTGTGTTATTTTACATCCAGTTCCAGGTCCTTGACCAGTTCGTTCAGCTCCGGCTGCTTGGCTACCAGGAACTTGGCCTTGTCCGTCGGCATATAGGGCGTGGAATCCTTATGCTGTCCGGCGGGGGATTCGTAGATCTGGACGTTTATTTTTACTTTGTTGTTTCTAAGTTCCTTGCGCAGGGCCGCCTCCATCCTGGAGAGGGCTTTCTCCCGTATCCATTCCTGCTGGGCGCTGTTGCTCACGAAGAATGTCAGTACGGCGGTCTCAATATCTATGCCGGGACTGCGGTGGAGCATGGCGGTGGCCAGGGAACTGCGGCCCGATGATTTCTCCCGGTCTGCCAGGGTCTGCCAGGCGTTCATCATGGACTCGAAGGTCAGGGGCTCGTCGGTCAGGGCGGCCGCATCTGTGGCTGTTCCTGTAGTGCTCTGCTGCTCTGCCTGGGAAATCAGGTTCTTGAGGGACAATCCCGGGAGCTTCGCGGCGGGCTGGGGCCGGGCCGGCTGCTTCGGGGCTTCGGCGGGTGCCGGCTCAGGAGCCGGTGCGGGGGCTGTGGGGGCTGCTGCCGGCATTGCGGGCGCTGCGGGCTCCTGTTTCGGAGGCTGCTCCGCCGGTGCGGTCTGTTGTGCGGCGGTCTGCGGTGCTGCCGGCTGAGGCTGCAGGGCCGCGGCCGCCTTCTCCGCCAGCCGCATCAGGGCGAACTCGATGAGCAGCCGCTGGTTGCCGCTCTGACGGTAGGACGCCTCGCATGACATTGTAATATTGAGCGAGGAGAAGATGAACTGGACGGAGCACCTTGCCGCCTGTTCCCGGTACCGCTCGATGAGCGAGGGAGGCAGCGACAGCAGGGCCGAGCCGTGGGAGTTCTTGCATACCAGCAGGTCCCGGAGGTGGGAGCTCAGGCCCGATACGAAGTAGAGGGCATTGAACCCCTTGGAGAGGATCTCGTCCAGGAGCAGGAGGGAGGATGTGTAATCCCCCGAGAGCGAATTGTCTATAATTTTGAAATAATACTCGTAGTCCAGGACGTTGAGGTCGCGGATGACGTCCTCGTAACGGACTTCCTTCCCGCAGAAGGCCACTATCTGGTCAAATATCGTGAGGGCGTCCCTCATGGCCCCGTCGGCCTTGACGGCGATGACGTGCAGGCTCTCGCTGTCTATGGTGATGCCCTCCTTGGAGGCGATGTCCGTGAGGTTGCGCACGATGTCGGGGACGCTGATGCGGTTGAAGTCGAAGGTCTGGCAGCGGGAGAGGATGGTCGGCAGTATCTTGTGCTTCTCGGTGGTGGCCAGGATGAAGATGGCGTGGGCGGGCGGTTCCTCGAGGGTCTTGAGGAAGGCGTTGAAAGCCGCGGACGAGAGCATGTGCACCTCGTCGATGATGTAGACGCTGTACTTGCCGACCTGGGGCGGGATGCGGACCATGTCGGTGAGGTTGCGGATGTCGTCCACGGAGTTGTTGGAGGCCGCGTCGAGCTCATGGATGCAGTAGGAACGGCCCTCGGCGAAGGACAGGCAGGACTCGCACTTGCCGCAGGGCTCCATGTCGGGGCCCGGGTTGAGGCAGTTGATGGACTTGGCGAAGATCCTGGCAGTGGTGGTCTTGCCCACTCCGCGCGGTCCGCAGAAAAGGTAGGCGTGGGCCAGCTGCCCCCTGATGATGGAGTTCTTCAGGGTCCTGGCGATGTTCTCCTGGCCGATGAGCGACTCGAAAGTGTCGGGCCGATATTTCCTGGCTGATACTATAAACTGTTCCATAACTCGAATAACTGCCAAAGATACGGAAACTGCCGGAATTCCGGCATTAAAGTTGTATATTTGTCTCCTTGAAAATCTGAAATGCAATGAAAGTACTTATCATAGACGACGAGCGGAGCATCCGCAACACTCTCAAGGAGATTCTCGAGTTCGAAGGACATCAGATAACGCTGGCCGAGGACGGAGCGGCAGGGCTGGAGACGGCATCCGCCGGCAGTTTCGACGTGATATTCTGCGACATCAAGATGCCCGGAATGGACGGAGTGGAGGTGCTGGACAAGCTCGCCGAGAGCGGCAACGAGACTCCGGTCGTGATGATTTCTGGCCACGGCTCGATAGATACGGCGGTGGAGTGCATCAAGAAGGGTGCATTCGACTTCATTCAGAAGCCGCTGGACCTGAACAGGATACTGATTACTCTGAAAAATGCTACGGACAAGGGCTCTCTCGTCCGCGAGACCAAGATCCTCAAGAAAAAGGTCGGCGGAGTGCAGGAGATTATCGGTGAGTCGCCGGCCATCGTCCGTATCAAGAACATGATAGACCGGGTGGCCCCGACCGACGCCAGGGTGCTCATCACAGGAGCCAACGGTACCGGTAAAGAACTGGTGGCCAGATGGCTGCACGAGAAGAGCGACAGGGCTTCGATGCCCTTCATCGAGGTCAACTGCGCGGCCATCCCCAGCGAGCTGATAGAGAGCGAGCTCTTCGGTCACGAGAAGGGCGCCTTCACCGGGGCCCAGAAACAGCATAAGGGCAAGTTCGAGCAGGCCGACGGCGGCACTCTCTTCCTGGACGAGATAGGCGATATGTCCCTCGCGGCCCAGGCCAAGGTCCTCCGCGTGCTGCAGGAGAACAAACTGACCAAGGTCGGCGGAGACAAGGACATCACCGTGAACGTCAGGGTCGTGGCCGCCACCAACAAGAATCTGAAGGAGGAAATCGAGAAAGGCAACTTCCGCGAGGACCTCTACCACCGTATCAGCGTCATCGTCATCCGCGTGCCGTCACTGGCCGAGAGAAGGGAAGACATTCCGATGCTTATCGACCATTTCATCAAGCAGATATCCCTGGAGTCCGGCAAGCCGGTCAAGGAGATAGACGCCGATGCCGTCGAGGAACTCTGCAACCACGCCTGGAGCGGCAACATCCGCGAGCTGCGCAACGTCGTGGAGCGCCTGCTGATACTTTCCAATGCCCGCATCACCAAGGACGACGTGATGATGTTCGCCCTGCCCAACTAAGTGTAGTCCTCTGATACTTCGATGTGTACCGGAAGGATGACGGTGAAGTCGGCTCCGCCCAGTTCCCGCGACTTGGTGTAGAAGATGTCGCCGTGGCTCTGCGTGACGATGCTCCTGCAGATGGCCAGTCCCAGGCCTGAGCCTCTGGTCTTGGTCGTGAAGTTGGGAGTGAAGAGCTTGCTCATGTTCTCCTCCGAAACGCCGCTGCCGTTGTCCTCCACATCTATCCTGTAGCGGCCGTCCGACATGCTGAGGGTGATGTTGATTATGCCCTTCTCCTTGCTTTCCACGGCCTGGACCGCATTGGTGATGAGGTTGACGAAAGTCCTTGTTATCTGCTCTTTCCTGGCGAGGACCACGGCCCTGTCCACATATTGATGGAAATTCATCTCTATATTGTCCCTATTGTCGAACAGGATTTTCTGCTCAGCAAGGATCTCCACCAGATTCACTTCTGTCTCTTCTTCCTTGTAGAGCTTCGCGAAACTGGAGAACTCGCTGGCGGTGTTGGACAGAATGTCTATCTGCTCGATCAGGGAGGATGCCAGGGACTCGAATCTGTCCTGCCATTCAGGACGGCCCTGCAGCTTCATGCGCACCAGATGCTGGATGCTCAGTTTCATGGGGGTCAGCGGGTTCTTGATCTCATGGGCTATCTGGCGGGCCATCTGGCTCCATGCCTGCTCTCTCTCGCTCTGGGCCAGTTCCTTGGCGCTGCGGTCGAGGTCGTCGATCATCTGGTTGTAGGTCTTGACGAGCAGACCCAGCTCATCGTCCGCCCTGTAGTTGATGTGTCCTACCTTGTGGGTGATGTCCATGGCCTGCATGTTGCGGCTGATTTCCTTCAGAGGCCTGGTGATGGAATTGGACATGGTGATGCCCACGAAGAGGGCTATGATGATGAGTATAAGATACAGGTTGACAATGGCGGCTATGATGGGAGTGGCGTCGTACTCGAAATTGGTGTCGTTGACGAAGAAAGGAATGTTGGCGATGGCCAGCAGTGTGCCTTTCTCATTGTATATGGGGGTGTAGAGTGAGTAGTAGCTGAGCGTGGCGATGCTCTCTTCCTGGATGACCTGCATGCGCTTGTTGTAGACCAGTTCGTAATAGGCCTGCGGGTTCATTCTGGAGCTGGCCAGGTATTCGTTGAAGACATCCGGCTTGGTGGTGCGGATGAGGCGTCCGTCAGGTGCGAAGAGATTGATGTCCACCTGTGAGCTCTGGGCGACGGCGTTCATCGCGCTGAATACTTCCGCGGTGTTGAGCTGGTCGTAGTTCTCTGTGGTGCGGGTCATTTTGGTTAGGGTGCTCTGTACGGAGAGCAGGGTCTCCTCCATCATCATGTTGTTGTTGCCGTTGATGTAGCCGATGATGATCACCACACTGCCGATGGCCATGAGTATCAGGGCTCCTACCATGGATGCGGTAAGCAGTACGGTCATTTTTATCCGGAATGACCGCTTGGGCCGGAACAGGGACTCGCGGTTGCGTCTGCGGAACAGGCGGGGCAGGGCCATGATCAGCAGGCCGAAGGACAGCAGGACGTAGGAAAATGATATCAGGGTGGGGAAGATTCCCCTGGCCGGCCGGCTCACGGCTATCATGTTGGTGCCCGGAAGCTTGTTGACGAACAGGACGGTCTCTTCCATGAAGTAGTGGGAGAAGCCTTCCTCAAAGCTGTACACGTTGATGGAGACAGGGAAGTTGTAGCGTCCATGATGGCTGGTGAGGCGCCCGTTGTGGTATTTTGCCAGGGAGTAGGGGTAGCGGACGGTGTTGGCCGCCGGGGTTATGTTGTCCAGCAGGGCCGAGGGATAGCCGATGTTGTCGGAACTGGTCTTGGAGTCGATTTCCAGATAGAGGTCATAGCGTATGCCTCCGCGGATGATGCTGAACGCACCCAGGTAACTGATGCTGTTGCGGAAGTAGTCCAGGTAATAGAATGCCGACTTGTCGGACAGTCTTACCCCGTAGTTGTCGATGATATCCTTGTAGTATCCGAAACAGTTGACCGGACCGGAATAGTCCTCGGTCAGGATGTTCTGGTAGCTGTTGCAGACGGCAAGACGGATGTCGTATTCGGGCAGGATATTGAAGAAATATCTTTCCGCCAGTCGGTTGAGGATTATGCTCTCGTACTCCGGATTGCCCGTGAGCCGGCGTACCAGAGGGTCGGAGATGATGCTCTTCTCTATGGACTGCAGCTGCATCTCCAGGGACAGGTCCCGCTCTATGGCCAGGCGCCCGGTGAGTACCCGGATGTTCTCGCATTCTTTCTGGAAACTGAACAGTCCCACACAGGCAGTCGTGTAGATGGATGCCGTCAGCACATACCCCAGCAGAAGCCGTTTGGAATGACGCTTGCGCCTGAGGCGGTAGCGTCTGCTGGCGGTGGGGATCAATATGTTGAGCAGCAGGAGTACGGCCAGGAAGAGCAGGCCGTACATTATGAAGGTCGTGACGGTGTATATGGAGATGCTGTTGATCTGGAACAGGTCGAAGTTGATGCTGGAGTTGAGTATCAGGGACCGGAAGGATATGTGGATGTACACGGCCAGGGCTATGACGGCCAGGGCCAGTGCCGCGGTCTTGATGTTCCTGGCGGCAGGCCTTGAGTTCCAGATGTCCTTGATGATGTTCTTTCTGGAGATGTAGACGGCAATACAGTACAGCAGAATGAATATGTGGAATACCATCAGTGCACCGAAAGAGTTGAAGTTGCCGTCTGCATATAGCATCGGGGAGAATATCTCGGAGTCCACCGGTATGTCCTGTATCATCATGAAGGAGCATATCTGCATGATGAATATGCCGCCGAGGGTAAAATACAGGGACACGATATTCTTGTATCGGCTCTGGAAGGACAGGATGGCCATCAGGGCCATGAGCATGGCGGCCCAGCGCATTCCGGACGAGCGGTGGTTGCTGTCGGTGAGGCTCTCGCTGCGCAGCAGGGAGAATGCCGGAGTCCCGTCGGAGGTGCGGACTACATCGGTGTCGTCTATGTAGACCGGGGCGGTTACGTAGGAGTTGCTGAGTCCCAGGTTGCGGTTGACGGAATTGCGCAGGACGGAGTTCTCGGACGAGTATTGCTCCATCACCTCGATGGCTCCGATTATTGTTATATTGTCCCTGACGTATACCTTTACTATATACCAGGAATGTCCGAGGTTGACATATCTGGAGTTCTCGTCCAGGAAGGCAAGCGGGATATTGAAGATATTGCGGTTTCTCAGGTCATGGATGCGGTACCAGGAGGAGTGGAGGGTGATATCGTCGTTGCTGATGGGGAAGGTGTTGACCCAGCTCTGCAGCCGTGAACTTACGTATCTGTAGAGCACCATGTCCTCCGGGAAATCCTCGAATTCCAGCCATTCGTCCTCCGGTGTCTCGAAAGCCCGCTCTACATACCGCTGCAGGACGTTTTCCCGCTTGTGCAGCATCCTCTCGACGCGATCCGCCTTTCTGCTGGAGGACGAGGGGGCGAGATTTAGGAATGAGAGCATGAAGCAGCACATGGCCAGGGACCAGAAAATTGAGATCCGGTTCTCCTGGATAAAGCGGCGTATTTCTATGAACAATGTCCTCATGGCTCCTGCGGTCTATTCGTTGTGGTAGGGCTCGCCCCTCAGTATGGTCATTGCGCGGTAGAGCTGTTCGGTGAAGAACAGTCTGATGATCTGGTGGGAGAATGTCATGTCCGACAGGGACAGCATCTCCGCTGCGGCCTCCCTGACTTTCGGGGAGAACCCGTAGGCTCCTCCGATTACGAAGACCAGGCTCCTGCAGCCGGTGTCCATGAGCCTGCCCAGGCGGGAGGCCCATGCCGTGGAGGTGTACCGCTGCCCTTTCTCATCCAGCAGAACCAGCCGGTCCCCCTCCTTTATTTTTTTAAGGATGAGACTGCCCTCCTTTTCTTTTACTTCCTCCGGTGAGAGGGAGGCTGTTCCGGACAGCGCCGGTATCTCCACCCGGGTGTAACTCAAGTAGCGGCCGATGCGTTTCTCATACATGGCCATGCCCTCCTTGACGAAATCGAAGGTGGTCTTACCTACTGTTATCAGGGTGATTTTCATGCAGTATGCCTCTTTAGCCCACAAATGTAGCAAATTTTACACCACGATTGGCCTGAATTTTGCTATTGTGTGAACAAAAACAGGAACAGTACGATGAACAGATTGGTTTTAATCTTTGGACTTCTGTCTCTTTTCCCGCTGTCCGGTGCGTCTCAGAACCTGATGCACATGACTTCCGACAGCGCGGTGGAGAGCAGCGTGTTTGTTCCTATAGCCAAGTATCTTCAGCGCGGTGACGCGGAGTGCCTGGCGGCCTGGTTCGCCGACAACCTTCAGGTCAATGTCATGGGCTCCGTCTCCAACTGCAGCCGTTCCCAGGCCCGTCAGATTATCCGCAACTTCTTCACCAACTATACTCCGCGCAACTTCGAGATAGTCTACAAGAGCGGCACCTATCCTATGGAGTATGCTGTCGGCAATCTGGACAGCGGCGGCAATATCTTTACGGTCACCATCCTGGTCAAGACCAACGACGCCGGCAACTATATCGAGCAGCTCAAAATCGAAAAACAGTAGTAAACGCTTCAGAGCGGGCAAACTGCTGCGTTGTCTGCGGTATCAAAAGGTAGTACCGCAACGGCAGCGAATCGCGGGTTTTTCTGCCGTTGTGGAAGGAGCACGGAAGGTCAATGCGGTCCAGAGAGCCTGTAGAAGGGGAACGGTAAAAAAGTCGGTACCACAATGGCAGCAAATCGCAGGTTTTTCTGCCGTTGTGGAAGGAGCACGGAAGGTCAATGCGGTCCAGAGAACCTGCAGAAGGGGTGCGGTGAAAAAGTCGGTACCGCAACGGCAGCGAATCGCAGGTTTTTCTGCCGTTGTGGTGAAGACGGGAAGTGTCAGTGGAGGTAAATGACAGAGCCCTGAGACGATAATGGCGCCGCAGATCGCCCGCTATGGTGCACCGAACTATTTTTGGCGCATGAAGATGCGGATGGGACAGCCGGTGAAGTCGAAGTGCGAGCGCAGCTTATTCTCCAGATACCTCTTGTAAGGCGCCCCGATGTACTGCGGCAGATTGCAGAAGAACGCAAATGAGGGACAGGGCGTAGGCAGCTGTGTGACGTACTTGATCTTGATGAACTTGCCCTTGGTCGAGGGGGGAGGATAGTTCTCGATCTCCTCGAGCATGACCTCGTTGAGGGTGGAGGTGGGTATCTTCTGGGAGTAGCTGGACCATACCTTGGCGGCAGCGTCCAGCACGTCGAGGATTCTCTGCTTTTTGATGACTGAGGTGAAGATGACCGGTATATCGCTGAAGGGGGCGAGCCGCTTACGGATGGCCTCGGCATATTCCTTCATCGTATTGTTGGTCTTGTTCTCGATGAGGTCCCACTTGTTGACGGCCACTACGCAGCCCTTGCTGTTCTTGAGGATGAGGTTGAAGATGGCCATATCCTGGGCTTCGACTCCGTACTGGGCGTCGATCATCAGGATGCAGACGTCCGAGTGCTCGATGGCGCGGATGGCCCTCATCACGGAGTAGAACTCCAGGTCCTCGCTGACCTTGGTCTTCTTGCGGAGGCCGGCGGTGTCGACGAGGATGAACTCGTGGCCGAACTTGTTGTAGTACGACTCCACTGCATCGCGGGTGGTGCCGGCCACAGGGGTGACGATGTTGCGCTCCTCCCCGAGGAAGGCATTGGTGATGGATGACTTGCCGGCGTTGGGCCGGCCTACGATGGCGATGCGGGGAACTCCGGCGTGCGGGTCTTCCACGGCCTTGTCGGCCGGGAGCATGGAGACGAGCTTGTCCAGCATGTCCCCGGTGCCGCTGCCGTTGGCCGAGGAGATGTCCCAGGGATCGCCCAGCCCCAGGGAGTAGAACTGATATGAGTCGAAGCGTTTCTCGGCGTTGTCCACCTTGTTGACCACCAGCAGGACGGGCTTGGCGCTGCGGCGCAGGATGTCGGCTATCTCCTCGTCGAAGTCGGTGATGCCGGTGCCCACTTCCACCAGGAAGAGAATTACGTCGGCCTCCTCGATGGCGATCATCACCTGCTTGCGGATCTCCTCCTCGAAGACGTCCTCCGAGTTGGAGGTATATCCGCCGGTATCCACTACCGAGAAGGTGGTGCCGCACCACTCGCACTGACCGTAATGGCGGTCGCGGGTGACCCCGGCCGTCTCGTCGACGATGGCCTGGCGCATGCCTACAAGGCGGTTGAAAAGGGTCGATTTACCTACGTTGGGTCGTCCTACTATGGCTACTAAACTCATACTCTTTCTTGTTCTATTTCTTCTGTTCTGCAGGATGGTGGTCGCAGCTGCCCAGGGCGTTGAGGCCGCAGTCCGAGCAGGATGCCCCGTCGCAGGAGGCGGCGCCTCCCCGCTTGGGCCCCCATAGCTTCATCTCCTCCTCCTTGGCGCAGATGATGCCCCGCTTGCGGAGCTCCTTGCTGTGCCCTATCTCACTGTCGGGGAAGGGCTTCTTCCGGAAGATGATGTTGAAGCACATGATTAGGACCGCGAGGCCTACGAAGATGATTGCTGCGATTAGAATTTCCATTGTACCTATTATTATTTATTCCGCCGGCTCGACCCATTTGCTCCTGTCCAGGAGAGGGGCGGTGCTCAGCCGTATCATGGGGGCCAGCTGGTGGACCTTGAAGGCCGCGGCCTTGCGGAGCCGGAGGATTCTGTCCACGAGCCCCTTGTCCACGCCTTCCTGCAAAATCTGTTCCGCGCTCATACCTCCCTCGTTGAGACGGTAGAGTATGGGGTCGAGGATATCGTAGGGCGGGAGCGAGTCGGTGTCTTTCTGGCCCTCCTTGAGCTCGGCGGAGGGAGCCTTGGCGATGGTGGAGGAGGGGATGACCTCGCCGTTCCGGTTAATCCATGCGGCCATCTCGTAGACTTCCGTCTTGTAGAGGTCGGCGATGACCATCAGGGCGCCGCAGAGGTCACCGTAGAGAGTGCCGTAGCCCATCGAGAGCTCGCTCTTGTTGGTGGTGTTCAGGAGCAGGGCTCTGTGCCGGTTGGAGTAAATCATCAGGATGGTGCTGCGGATGCGGGCCTGGAGGTTCTCCTGGGTGGTGTCCCAGTGGAAGTCTCCCTCGAAAAGGGGCTCGGTCTCTTTCATGAACCGGTCGTAGACGGCGCTGATGGGGACGATGTGGTATTTTATTCCAAGATTGTCCGCGAGGGTTACTGCGTCATTGACGGAGTGGACTGTGGACCAGGAGGATGGCATGAGGATGCCTGTGACATTGTCCTTGCCCAGGGCCTCGGCCGCCAGTGCCGCCACTACCGCCGAGTCCAGACCTCCGGACAGACCCAGCACGGCCCGGGACATTCCCGCCTGAGCGAAAAAGTCCCGGATGGTGCGGATGATGCGGCTGTGTACGTCCCCGATGTTAGAACCCGAATGCATCGCTGATGGATTTGTAGTTGTAAATACGGTCGATAACCTCTGCGAACATGTCTGCAACGGAGAGGACGGTGAATTTCGAGAGGTCGGTGCCTGCGGGGGCTCTCAGGGGTATGGTGTCGGTTACGACCACTTCCTGGAGGGCGGACTTGTTGATGCGCTCGTAGGCCTGGCCGGAGAATACGGGATGGGTGGCCATGGCCCTTACGCTGAGGGCGCCCTTCTCCATGAGCATGTCGGCGGCCTTGGTGATGGTGCCGGCGGTGTCGATCATGTCGTCGATGATGACGATGTTGCGGCCCTCGACGTCTCCGATGGCGGTCATGGAGCCGACTACGTTGGGACGCTCACGCGACTTGTGGCAGATGATCATGGGGCAGCCGAGCACGCGGGAGTAGGCGTTGGCTCTCTTGGCGCCTCCCATGTCGGGAGCTGCTATCGAGAGGTTGTCCAGCTGCATGTCGCGCAGGTAGGGCAGGAAAATGGTGCTGGCGTATATGTGGTCTACCGGGAAGTCGAAGAATCCCTGGATCTGGTCGGCGTGCAGGTCAGTGGTGATGACCCTGTCGCAGCCGGCGGCTACCAGAAGGTTGGCCACCAGTTTGGCTCCGATGGAGACTCTGGGGCGGTCCTTGCGGTCCTGACGGGCCCATCCGAAGTAGGGAATGACGGCGATGACCTTGTAGGCCGATGCGCGTCGGGCGGCATCGATCATGAGCAGGAGCTCGAAGAGATTGTCCAGGGGCGGGAAGGTGGACTGTACGATGAAAGTGGTGGTTCCGCGCACTGACTCGTTGAAGGCGGGCTGGAACTCGCCGTCGCTGAAATCGGTGACAACGGAGGCCCCGAGGTCGAGACCGAGGGACTTGGCTATCTTCTCGGCCAGATAGTGTGATCCTCTGCATGAGAAGATCTTGATACCGTGGGTGTGGGTAGTGGTGTGATTCATATGGTCAGTATTTTATCGTTTGTCTTCTGCTGTTGTTCTTGCGTTTTTCAGGTCAGCTTCTATCTCATCCAGTATTTCTTCCCTGCCTGTGCGTTTTTCTGACGATGCGGGTATGATGCTGACACCGGGATGGATGGCTCCGATGGCTCCTGTCATGTATTCCATGCTGCGCTCCAGAGCTGCCTTTGAGAGTTTGTCGCACTTGGTCAGGATGACGGTGAAGGGGATGCCGGCTCCGGATACGGCGGTGATGAAGTTCCGGTCTATCTCCTGCAGCTCGTGCCTGGAATCCAGTAGGATGAACAGCCGCGAGAGCTCTTCCGACCGGCTGACATAGTCCTCGATCATGGCTTTCAGTGTAGCCTGGGCTTTCTTCGATGCCTTGGCGAAACCGTAGCCTGGAAGGTCTACCAGATACCACTTGTTGTTGATCAGGAAATGGTTGACCAGTATCGTCTTCCCAGGCATGGACGATGTCTTGGCGAGGTCCTTGCGGGCGCACAGCATGTTGATCAGCGAGGATTTGCCCACGTTGGAGCGTCCTATGAACGCATATTCGGGAGCCTTCAGTTTTGGCTTCCGGGACACGTCCGTGCTGCTTCCCTGGAATATGGCCGTCTTGATTATCATACCTTGATTAAAATGGCAAAAGTAGCAAATTTTCCATATCATGCCAAGACTTTTTCAAAGTGCTGCCGGGAAGCGTTTATTTCGAGGATTTGTACTAAATTTGCTCAGTGTAAAATTGATAATCTATATGCGGGAATTCATGACATTGACGCAGTTGCTGCGGATGGTACGGGGGGCTGTGGCGGAAACTTTCCCGGCTCCGGTCTGGGTGCGGGGAGAGATACATGAAGTCAAGACGTACAATAGCGGACACTGCTACATCGATCTGGTGGAGAAGGGTTCCGGAAGGGAACTGTTCAGCGCCAAAGTTCAGGCGGTTATCTGGAGGAACCGGCGGGCCCTGGTCGAAGCGGCCTTCTATCAGGGCACGGGACGCAGGCTGGAGGTGGGAATGACTGTGCTGGTCAAGGTGAGGGTGCAGTATTCGGAGGTCTACGGTATGAGCCTGAGCATCGAGGACATCGACCCGGCGTTTACCCTCGGGGAGGTGGAGCTGGTCCGGCAGCGGACTCTCGAGAGGCTGCGTAAGGAGGGAATGCTGGACATGAACGGCACTCTGCCTCTGCCCCGGCTTCCGAGGCGTTTTGCCCTGATCACTTCTGAGACTGCTGCGGGATACGGGGACTTCATGCACCACCTCTATGACAATGGCTATGGCTTCCGTTTTTACACCCGTCTGTATCAGGCTCCTATGCAGGGGTCGACGGCGCCCGGCGGCATTATCGCCGCCCTGGATGCGATAATGGCCGACGTGGATGCAGGTGAGGTCTATGACGCCGTGCTGCTCCTGCGTGGAGGCGGAGCCGTGGCCGACCTGGTCTGCTTCGACGACTACGACTTAGCCGTGAATATCGCCCAGTTCCCGCTGCCCGTGATGGTGGCCGTGGGGCACGAGCGCGACACCCATATCTGTGACATGGTAGCCGCCATATCTGTCAAGACTCCTACGGCGCTTGCCGACTATATCGTGAATGCCTTTATCGAGGAGGACGCTTCTCTGACGGCTATAGGAGACCGTCTCCGGTCGTCGGTCACCCTGAGGCTCGACGGCATGCGCCAGCGGCTGGAGCAGACCGCCCGCCGCCTGGGCTCGGGCGCCGATATGCGCTGCCGTCTGGAGCGCAACCGGATGGACATGCTCCTGATGCGTATGAGAAAGGGCGTCACCCTTCGCTCCGGCAACGCTCAGAACTCCCTGAACATCCTCTGGATGCGGGTTAAGAGCGGTACTGCCCTGCGTCTGAAAGCCGAGTCCGGCCGTCTGGATATGCTCGAGCTCCGTGTCCGCAAGGGAGACCCGGTCGCCATGCTACGTCCCGGCAGCGCTTACGTCCTCCGCGACAACCGTCCGGTGGAATCCGCTGCGGATCTCGGCCCCGGCGACCGCCTGGACCTGCTCCTCAGCGACGGTACCGCCCGCTGTCTTGTCGAGGACATCCGTCAGCAGAAATAAGCAGTGGTTGGCTACAGGCTTTTAGCCAATGAACATCCCGCAGGTGTCTGCTGTGACTCCTTCCGAAGGAGTGGTGCATTCCCGTCTTTTTGACACTCCTTCCGAAGGAGTAATCGGGTCTTTTCTGGCAAAATCGGGGATACACGGCCTTTCACGGCACTTCGGAGATTCAACTCCTTCCGAAGGAGTGATCGGTTCAAGAACATGCAAGGTGATGATGCCGGCCGGGCGTAAACAGCTTTAGGGATATTTACTGGTGTTTTTGCAGAGTGCTTGATTTATAATGACTTTTATCGCTGAATATCAGCCATATGAGAAAATAACGGTACAACTATCAGTTAAGGAAAAGTGGGAGTGAAAAAATTGCTTTGAGGGAATGAAAGATTTAGAAAAGACTTGAGTTTGAGCTGTAATATTTAACTAAATATTAACAGTTGGTAAGTGTTTTTTGCAGGTGGTGGACGCCTTGAAGTAAAATGTCGGCTAATACGAATTTAGGTGACTAACAATCCACCAAGTGAATAGAGAACGAGGAACCTACAAGCACAATAGCTTCAAATATCATTCGTGGAGAGTGTGTATTCACCTGATTATTACTACTTTTTGCAGAGAGAAACAAAAAACACCTAAAATAAATCGCGTTTATGAAACTTTCGGGGCTAAATCTGCATCTAACGAGGCAAAACAAACAAAACAAACGAAGTATGACAGACCCACCAACTAACGAAGTATGACAGACCCACCAACTAACGAAAGGGATTTTGCCTCGCTCATAAAGCAGCACTCCCGAATTATCAACAAGGTCAGCTATTTCTATGCTACCGACAAATTGCCGTTTGATGACCTTCGGCAAGAAATCTATGTCAACATCTGGCTGGGATTAAAACAGTTCCGAGGTGACAGCAAAATATCTACATGGATTTATCGGGTAGCAGTAAATTCGGCACTCATGGCCTTGCGTTCGTCAAAATCAAACATAGAAACCGTATCGGTTGATTTTGGTCTGCTCGACCTCTCTTCCGAGATTGACGATGCGCAAAAGGAGAATCTTCAAGTTCTGCACTCACTAATTAATAGACTTGAAGATATGGAGAAAGCTATCATACTCCTTTGGCTTGATGAGTATTCGTATGATGAAATAGCTGATACACTTGGCCTTAAACGCAATACTGTTGCAGTTAAAATCCACCGTATTAAAGACAAACTCTCAAAACATATGTAATATGCAACTCAACGAACTTAAAAAAAGCATGTCAACGCTTGAGCAGGTGCTCGCCAAGACAAACACCGATATAAAGATAAATGTGTCAGCCTCCAAAACAGCGCAGACCAAGATACTAAAAGAATTCCGCAAGGCATATACATCTTTGCTCTTAGTAGCTATTATATTTGTGGCTGCGGCAATCTACAACATCAATCCAATCTCGTTTCCTCTCTATCTGAAAATATACCTGTCTTCGTTCCTCGCTATCGGTGCAATATGGTACATTTATCTGTACCGCAAATTAAAGAGCATCAACATAGCCGTCCTCTCTCCCAAACAACTTTTTTCAAAAACTGCAACTATCAAGTTGCTGACTTTATCGGGTGAAATATTCATCGGCATGTGTCTTGTTTTCTTTTTCGCCCTTCTTTTGCCGAGCGTATGGACTTTTCACCGTATTGGCTTCTGGATAATGACAATTGGACTGATTTTAGGCATTGTTTACAGCATATTCCATTATTGGCCGAAATACGTAAAACTGTTCCGTGACCTCAATTCCATAAAGGAATAAATCCAGTCTATTCATACTCTTCAAGAAAGCCGCTCACAATCCGAGCGGCTTTCTTATATCGTAAACCACCTATTGCAGTCCCTTTAAAGGAAAGTTGAAAATGTGAAGGACTTGTCCATGAACGTATCACGCACGGACTGCTTGTAGTTAGCTGCCGGAATGAGCCGCCGTTTCGCCAGGCTGCCCTTTGCTTTCTTATTTCCCTCCTGTCGTGTGAGGGCTGTTTCTTCTGTCGTTTGCATATCTTCTTTCATCTTCCCTTTTGTCTTTTTCCCCTGCTTGGCGAATACTGAAACGCTCCGCTTGCAGTAGGTTGTTTCCTTAATCATCAGGAAGAAATTCTCCTTGGTGATTAGCGTAATGTGGTATGTTATCCTGCAAGCCCGGAGCGTGCCGCTGTATATCAGGTTGTACACGGTACGGCTGCTCACTTAGCAGAAATAAGCAGTGGTTGGCTACAGGCTTTTAGCCAATGAACATCCTGCAGGTGTCTGCTGTGACTCCTTCGGAAGGAGTGGCGCATTACGGAGTGTTTTTGCGGAGTGCTTGATTTACAAGTTTTTTTCTAAATGTTCCTGACTGGATTTCTTCGGAAGCCAGGTTAATGACCGATTTGGGTTAACATGCCTGCCGAATTGCGGCATCAGTCAGATTGCAGTTCGGGTATTGCGCGGAATCTGATTTTTTAGTAAATTGCAACGGCTTTTTAAATTTTTCAAAATATGGCTGAACTGGAAAAAATGAAATATGAGGAGGCGCTCGGGCGTCTGGAGAAGATAGTGGCTCAGATCGAGGACCCGCAGACGGCGGTGGGGGATATCCCCGCGAAGGTGAAGGAGGCGGCGGAGCTGCTGACTTACTGCCGGAAGATGCTGAAAGAGAGCGAGGAAAGCATCGGGAAAATACTCGATGATGAACAATAGTCAGGTGAAACATTAAAAATAACAGCTATGATATTCGACAAGGATCCATATCTGATGCCCTACCGGGACCAGATTGAAAAACGCTACAGGGAGCTGGTAATCAGAAAACAGGAACTGGCCGGATACGGCCGCAGGATAGCCGATGCAGTGAACAACCACCTGTACTACGGAGTGCATGCCGACAAGAAGGAAGTGGTCTTCAGGGAATGGGCTCCGAACGCTACGGCGATATACCTCATCGGGGATTTCAACGGCTGGCGGAAGGATGAGAAGTACCGGCTGAACTCCGTCGGAGGAGGCAACTGGGAGCTCCGTCTGCCGGCAGCGGAGGTACCTCACGGCTCTCTGTTTAAATGGCTGGTGGAGTGGAACGGCGGCAGCGGCGAGAGGCTTCCGGCCTATGCGACCCGCTGCGTCCAGGACCCGGAGACCAAGATTTTCTCCGCCCAGGTATGGCTCCCTCCCAGGAAATACCGCTGGAGGCACACCCGTTTCGTCCCGCATAACCGCTGCCCCCTCATCTATGAGGCGCATATAGGCATGAGTTCGGAGGAGGAGAAGGTGGCCTCGTTTGACGAGTTCCGTCAGAACGTCCTGCCGCGCATCCGCGACCTCGGGTACAACACCCTGCAGATCATGGCCCTCCAGGAGCATCCCTACTACGGTTCTTTCGGCTATCAGGTGTCCAATTTCTTCGCCCTGAGCTCCAGGTTCGGCACTCCGGAGGAGTTCAAGGCCCTGGTGGACGAGGCGCACGGGATGGGCATCGCCGTGGTCATGGACCTGGTGCACTCGCACGCGGTGGACAATGAGGTGGAGGGTATCGGGATGCTCGACGGGACGGAATACCTCTACTGTCATGCCGGAGCCAGAGGACGGCATCCTGCATGGGGCTCGCGCTGTTTCAACTACGGCAAGCCCTCGACGGTCCATTTCCTGCTCTCGAACATCAAGTTCTGGATGGAGGAATATCATATCGACGGTTTCCGTTTCGACGGAGTGACCAGCATGATATATATGGATCACGGTCTGGGCAAGGACTTTACGGACTATTCCTGCTATTTCGACGGCAATCAGGACGAGGATGCTCTGCTGTACCTCGGCCTGGCCAACACCATGATAAAGGAGATAAATCCCAAGGCTATAACGATAGCGGAGGATGTCAGCGGCATGCCCGGACTGGCGGCTCCGACGGGCGTCGGGGGCATCGGTTTCGACTTCCGCCTGAGCATGGGTATCGCTGACCACTGGATCAAGTGGATAAAGGAACGCAGGGACGAGGACTGGAGCATGGGCGAGATTTACTACGAGCTGACCAACAAGCGTGCGGATGAGCGTACTGTCTCCTATGCCGAGTGCCACGACCAGGCCCTGGTGGGCGACAAGACAATCATTTTCCGCCTGATGGACAAGGAGATGTACACGGCCATGAACAAGGCTTCGCAGAACCTTACCGTCGAGCGCGGCATGGCCCTGCACAAGATGATCCGCCTGGTGACCATCGCCACGGCCGGGGACGGCTACCTGAACTTCATGGGCAATGAGTTCGGCCACCCCGAGTGGATAGACTTTCCGCGCGAGGGGAACGGCTGGTCCTATTTCTATGCCCGCCGCCAGTGGTCCCTGTCAGACAATCCGGACCTGCGCTACGGTGAGCTCCGGGATTTTGACCGGGCGATGATACATCTTTTCGCGGAAAACAACATTCTGACCGAGCGTCCGGTCCAACTTTACGTGGACGAGGACCGAAAAGTTTTGATTTTTGCAAGAGGATGTTTTATCTTTGCGCTCAATTTCCACCCCTCTGAGTCGGTGGCAGACTTCAAGTTCCGGGCACCGGCGGGAGAATACAGGCAAGTGCTTGATACAGATGCACCTGAATTCGGAGGATTCGGTCGGAATGATGAGAACACGGCTCATTTTACCGTGAGAGATAACGACTGTGACACACTTTCCCTTTACCTGCCCAGCAGGTCGGCCATAGTCCTGAAAAGAAAGTAACATATTATTAAAGGTATATGTCGTATCTTAAATTTGACAAAGAAGAATTGGTGAATCTGGAGTACTCTCTGGTCAGGGAAGTGCTCGCCACCAATAAGACCGGCGGATATCTGAACACTACGCTCGTAGGCTGCAATACCCGCAAGTACCACGGTCTGTTTGTGCTCCCCGTCAAGAACTTCGACAACAGAAGGTATGTCCTTCTGTCCTCGCTGGATGAGACCCTTATCCAGCATGGCCGGGAATTCAATCTCGGCATTCACTGTTATGGCAAGAACAACTATGAGCCCCGAGGACACAAATACATCGTGGATTTCGAGTTCGACAAGTACCCCACGATTACCTACAGGATCGGAGGCATCCTCTTCAGCAAGTCCATGCTCTTCCTGCACAACAAGGAACAGCTGCTGATCAAGTACACCCTGCTGGACGCTCACTCAGCCACCATGCTGCGCCTCAGGCCCTTCCTCTCATTCAGGGAGATACATACCCTGACCCGGGCCAATGAGGACGCGGACCGCGGATACGTGACCGTGGAGAACGGAGCCGCCTACAGGCTCTATGACGGTTTCCCCACTGTCAACCTCCAGCTCAACAAGCAGAACGATTATTTCCACAACCCCGACTGGTACTACAACATCGAGTATCTCGAGGAGAAGCGCCGCGGCTTCGAGTATCAGGAGGACCTCTATACCCCCGGCTATTTCGAGCTTCCCATCAAGAAGGGAGAATCGATAGTAGTATCGGTATCCACTTCCCCCGTAGCGGCCAAGGGCCTTTCCGGAGTGTTTACCCGCGAGGCCGCCAGGAGGATTTCCCTCCAGAGCTACGACGACTGCCTGCACCGTGCGGCCAAGCAGTTCATCGTCAATACAGGCAAGGGCCTCAAGGAGATATACGCCGGCTACACCTGGCTCGGCAAGGGACTGCGCGAGACCTTTATCTCCCTGCCCGGCCTGACCCTCTTCGCCGACGGCGACACCGCTCAGTTCGAGGAAGTTCTCGACAGCACTTTCAAGATATACAACCACCAGCTCCTGCACGGCTCCAAGCAGGTGGACGCCGCCCTGTGGCTGTTCTGGGTTATCCAGCAGTATGCGGCCTTCACCGGTGACGCCCAGGGTACATGGCTGAAATACCGCGCAAAGCTCAAGGCCATCCTCAAGAGCTTCCTCGACGGAGGCCGCATGGGAGTGTCCCTGTCCGACAACGGTCTGCTGTGGGCCAGGATGAACGGTGTGGCCATGACCTGGATGAACGCCTACGACAAGGACGGAGTGCCCGTCACCGAGCGCAGCGGCTTCCAGGTGGAGACCAACGCCTTCTGGTACAATGCCGTAAGCTACATGATCGACATGGAGACCAAGTACGGCTCCGACACCCGCTTCGTATATCAGCTCCAGGCCGTGAAGGATAAGCTGGACGCCAACTTCTACAACGTCTTCTGGTGTGAGGAGCGTCAGCATCTGGCCGACTACGTGGACGAGAACGGACAGAATGTCTTCACCCGTCCCAACCAGATCTTCGCCTGCAGCCTGGACTACTCCCCTCTGAGCGAGGAGGTCAAGGGCAAGATCATGGAAGCTGTCAAGAGGGAGCTGCTCACCGAGCGCGGCATCCGTACCCTCTCTCCCAAGAACTCTCTCTACAAGGGAGTCTACGATGGAAATCAGGATCAGAGAGACCATTCCTACCATCAGGGCTCTACCCGGGTATGGCTCCTGACATACTATATCGAGGCCATGCTGAAACTCTACGGAGGCATGTTCGTCCGCAGGGCCACCGAGCTCATCAACGCTTTCGAGGAGGATATCGAGCGTCACGGCGTCGGAGCCATCTGCGAACTCTACGACGGCGATCCCCCGCACAATCCTCACGGAGCCATCTCCAGCGCAGTGGCCACCGCATCCCTGCTTCGTTCCGAATATCTTGTAAACAAATATAAAACGGAGGAGTTATGAGAGTCTTAATGTTCGGATGGGAGTTTCCGCCCCATATCTCGGGCGGACTCGGAACGGCCTGCTACGGCATGGTCAGAGGCTTGGCCAACAATGATGTGGATGTACTTTTCGTAATGCCTTCGGCATCCGGAGACGAGGACGGCTCTGTGGCCCATATCATCAACGCGAGCGATGTGGAGGCCACGGACATCAAGTGCAGTCCCATGGATTTCCTGGAAAGGATCAATTTCCTCAGGATAGGCTCCAATCTGGTGCCCTATGTAGATCCACGGGATTTCTCCGAGATGGTCGAGGAAGACAGGCACAATCAGGTCAATGACTTCAAAATCAACTTCAAGCAGAAATACAAGTTCTCCGGCAAGTACGGCACCAACCTCATGGAGGAGGTGGCCCGCTACGCCCTCGTGGGAGGCACCATCGCCCTGCAGAATCAGTTCGACATCATCCACGCCCACGACTGGCTTACCTACGCTGCGGGAGTGGCCGCCAAGAGACTGACCGGCAAGCCGCTGGTGGTCCATGTTCATGCCACGGAGTTCGACCGTACCGGCGAGAATGTCAACACCCAGGTCTATGCCCTGGAGAAGATGGGCATGGAGGCTGCCGACAAGGTAATCACCGTCAGCAACCTCACCCGCAACATCGTCATCAACCGCTACGGCATCTCGCCCGATAAGGTGGTCACTGTCCACAACGCAGTGGACTTCAGCGGCCGCAATGAGATAGACGTGCAGCGCGGGGTGCCTGAGAAGGTGGTCACCTTCCTGGGCCGCATCACCTTCCAGAAAGGACCGGAGTACTTTATCGAGGCCGCCAACAAGGTCCTCAAATACTATAAGAATGTGCGTTTCGTGATGGCCGGCAGCGGCGACCTGCTCAACCGCTCTATCCGCCGCGTCGCAAAACTGGGCATATCCGACAGGTTCCATTTCACCGGTTTCCTCCGCGGAGCCGACGTTCAGAGGATGTTCGCAGTCTCTGACGTGTACGTGATGCCCTCCGTCTCGGAGCCTTTCGGTATCTCACCCCTCGAGGCCATGAGGACGGGAGTGCCCACCATCATATCCAAGCAGTCCGGCGTGGCCGAGGTCCTGAAGCACTCCATCAAGGTGGACTTCTGGGACATCGACGCCATGGCCGACGCCATCTACGGCCTTCTCAGATATCCCGCCCTTGCGGATATGTCTTCCCGCTGCGGACTGGAGGAGGTCAATACCCTCAAGTGGAACAACGCAGCACAGAAAATCAAACAAGTTTATTTGTCAACATTGGATTAAAAGCACATTATTATGGAAACAAAACCTTCAATCTGCATATATTTTCAGGTTCATCAGCCTGACCGTCTCAGACAGTACCGTTTCTTCGATATAGGAAACGACCACCACTATTACGATGACTTCGCCAACAGGACCATCCTCCGCCGTGTGGCCGAGAGGTGCTACCTGCCCATGAACAAGCTCCTGCTGGAGGTGATAGCCGCCTGCGGCAAGAAGTTCAAGGTGGCATTCTCCCTCTCCGGCTCCGTGATAGAGCAGTTCGAGGCCTACGCCCCCGAGGTGCTCGACAGCTTCAAGGCCCTGGCCGCCACAGGCTGCGTGGAGTTCATCGGCGAGACCTATTCGCATACCCTGGCATCCCTGTTCTCACCCACTGAGTTCGAGAAACAGGTCAAGCTGCACTCGGCCCTCATCGCCAAACATTTCGGCAAGAAGCCCAAGACCTTCAGGAACACCGAGCTGATCTACTCCGACGAGATAGGCTCGCTCGTCAGCAAGATGGGCTTCACCTGCATGCTGACCGAGGGTGCCAAGCACATCCTGGGATGGAAATCCCCCAACTACGTATATACCAACGCTATCAACCCTAAGCTCAAGCTCCTGCTCCGTAATTTCGGCCTGAGCGACGACATAGCGTTCCGCTTCTCCGACAAGTCCTGGGACAAGTGGCCCGTGGACACCGGCAAGTATATATCCTGGCTGACTGACTCTATTAAGGACGGAGAGGTCATCAACCTCTTCATGGACTACGAGACCTTCGGCGAGCATCAGAACGCCTCCACCGGCATCTTCGAGTTCTTCCGCGCCCTTCCCGAGGCCGTGCTCTCGCAGACCGGTTTCGAGTTCTGCACCCCTCAGCAGGTGATCAAGAAGCATCAGCCCGTGGCTCCTCTGAACGTGCCCTTCCCGATTTCCTGGGCGGACGAGGAGAGAGACACCACCGCATGGCTCGGAAACGAGCTGCAGAACGAGGCTTCCTCGAAGCTCTACGCCCTTACCGACAAGGTGATAGCCACAGAGGACCAGAAGATTGCCAAGGATTTCCTGAGACTGCAGGAGAGCGACCATTTCTACTACATGTGTACCAAGTTCTTCTCAGACGGAGCCGTGCACAATTACTTCAATCCGTACGACACCCCGTATGAGGCATTTATCAACTACATGAACGTTTTAAGTGACTTTATGCTGAGGATCGACGGACGTCTGAAACAAGAATAATATCCGTTACCAACATCAAGACATTTTATGAGTACTGAAAAAGTTGTGATGCCCGACTATCTGTTCGAGGCAAGCTGGGAAGTCTGCAATAAGGTAGGGGGCATCCATACCGTATTGGCTACAAAATCCCTGAACCTTTCTGAGGAGCTGGGAAGCAACCACATCCACATAGGGCCGGATGTATGGGTGGATACCGCCCAGAATCCGGAGTTTACCGAGGATCCCATACTCTTCCGCACCTGGAGGATTGCCGCCGCCGAAGAGGGGCTGCGCCTGAGGGTGGGACGGTGGAACATCCCCGGGAAGCCGATTGCCATCCTCGTGGATTTCTCCCAGTTCATTTCCAAGAAAAATGAGATATTCACCTCCCTGTGGGAGAAGTTCAAGCTGGACTCCCTCTCCGGGCAGTGGGACTTCATCGAGGCTGCCCTGTTCGGCTATGCCGCCGGAAAGGTGATAGAGAGCTTCGTCAATTTCAACCTCCAGCCCCATCACCGCGTGGTGGCTCATTTCCACGAGTGGATGACAGGAGCCGGCATACTTTATCTCAAGGGGTCCAAAGCCCATATCGGAACCATTTTCACAACCCACGCTACCGTCGTGGGACGCTGCCTTGCTTGCAACAACGTGCCTCTGTACGATACCCTGAACAATTGCAACGCCGATGAGAAGGCCCGCTATTACAACGTGATGGCCAAGCACTCCCTCGAGAGATGTGCCGCCGTCAACGCCGATGTCTTCACCACTGTCAGCGACATTACCGCCACTGAGTGCGAGCGTCTGCTGGGCAAGAAAGTGGACCTTATCACTCCCAACGGTTTTGACAACAGCATTCTGCCCTCCAAGGAAAAGAAGGCTGAGGCTATGGCTGAAGGACGGAAGGCTCTGCTTACCCTGGCATCTGCCATGTGCGGGGAGGACTGCTCCGATGCCTTCATCATGGGTATCAGCGGCAGGTATGAATATAAGAACAAGGGTATCGACGCCTATCTGGACGTACTTGGCCGTCTCAACAACTCCGGCAGCTGCAACAGGACCGTGGTGGCATTCATCATGGTGCCGGCCGGCCACAATGGTCCGGACAAGGAACTGGTCGCCAAGCTCGCAGGGGACGGCTCCGGCTATCAGTGCCTGACTACCCACAGTCTCAACGAGCCCGGAAACGACATTATCCTCAACCGTATAAAGGCCCTGGGCCTGGTCAACAGCCCCGGCAGCAAGGTCAAGGTCGTATATGTGCCCTCGTATCTGAACGGAGACGACGGCGTGCTCAACAGGAAGTACTATGACCTTCTTATGGCCATGGACCTGACAGTCTTCCCTTCGTATTACGAGCCTTGGGGATATACTCCGCTGGAGTCCCTGGCGTTCGGCGTGCCTACCGTGACCACCACACTGGCCGGTTTCGGCCTCTGGGTGCGCAGTCACTACAATGCCGCCCATCCCTCGATAACCATTGTCCCCCGCAACGACTCCAACTACGACCAGGTGGTGGATACCGTCCTCAAGCAGGTACTGGAGATGACCCGCCTGACTCCTGAGACTATGGAACACTACCGGGCCAATGCGGTGGAGGTATCCGAAATCGCTCTCTGGAAGCACAACATCTACTATTACAAGCAGGCCTACTCCCTGGCCCTCGACCGCGTCGTGCATGCTATGGGCGCCTTCCCCGAGTACAGGGAGGACCAGGTGCAGAACTATCACCGCATAGAGGTCAACCGCCCCTCGTGGAGCCGTATCATCGTCACCCGCGTGATGCCCGAGAGGCTCCGCTGGCTGGATACCATATCCAAGAACCTGTGGTGGTGCTGGAATCAGGAAGCCATGGACCTGTTCATGAGCATCAATCCCGATCTGTGGAAGAAGTGCGAGAAGAATCCTATCGCCCTGCTCGACCGTCTGACCCTCGACGATTACAAGCGGCTCGAGGCCGATACCGATTTCCTGGCCCGTCTGGATGCCGTCACGGAGATATTCAAGACCTATATGGAGGGCAAGAAAGACCGCCCCTCACCCTCGATAGCCTATTTCAGTATGGAGTACGGCCTGGACACTTCCCTGAAGATTTACTCCGGGGGTCTGGGTATTCTGGCAGGTGACTACCTCAAGGAGTCCAGCGACATGAGGGTGAAGATGACCGGTGTGGGACTGCTCTACCGTTATGGCTATTTCAGCCAGAGACTTACCGCTCAGGGAGACCAGGTGGCCGACTACGAGCCCCAGGACTTCTTCAAGATTCCGGCCATGCCCGTAAGGGATGAGAACGGCAACTGGAAGATGGTGTCGATAGTCTTCCCCGGACGTACAGTCCACGCCAAGATCTGGAAAGTGGATGTGGGCCGCACGGAACTCTATCTGCTCGATACGGACTTCGAGGACAACCTGCCCGAGGACCGTCAGATTACCCACCATCTCTACGGAGGTGACTGGGAGAACCGTCTGAAACAGGAGCTGCTGCTCGGTATCGGCGGTATCCGCGCCCTGCGCGCCCTGGGTATCCACTGCGACATCTATCACTGCAACGAGGGCCACGCAGCCTTCATCGGACTGGAGCGTCTGCGCGAGTATGTGGCCGCCGGCATTTCCTACAACGAGGCGCTGGAGCTGGTAAGGTGCTCGTCGCTCTTCACCACCCATACGCCCGTGCCTGCCGGTCACGATGCCTTCAGCGAGGACCTGCTCCGCACCTACATGAACCATTATCCCCAGAGGATGAAGATAGACTGGGAGACCATGATGGCTCTCGGCAAGATCAACCCCACCGACCACAACGAGAAGTTCTCCATGAGCAACCTGGCCTGCAACCTCTCCCAGGAGGTCAACGGCGTGAGCTGGATGCACGGCAAGGTCAGCCAGGAGATACTCGGAGGACTGTGGCCGGGCTATCTGCCGGAGGAGCTGCATATCGGTTACGTGACCAACGGAGTTCACTATCCGACCTGGACAGCTCCCCAGTGGAAGGCTATACATGCCAAGGTCTTCGGCCCCGAGTTTGCCGCCCACAAGTACGACAAGAAGTGCTTCGAGGGTATCTACTCCGTGGATGACCAGGTAATCTGGAATGTCCGCAGCGAGCTCCGCGCCAGGATGATAGAAGTGGTAAAGAAACGTATCTCCAACCCCGAGATATCCAGCCATTACTCGCCTCATCAGGTTGTGACCATCATGGATACCCTGCGCAGCGATGTCCTGACCATAGGTTTCGCCCGCCGTTTCGCCACATATAAGAGAGCCCATCTGCTTTTCCGCGACCTGGACCGTCTCGATGAGATCATAAACAATCCTGAACGTCCGGTACAGTTCATTTTCGCGGGTAAGGCCCATCCCGCCGACAAGGCCGGTCAGGACCTCATCAAGCGTATCGTGGACATCTCCAAGATGCCCCAGTTCATCGGCAAGATAGTATTCGTACCCAACTACGACATGAACCTGGCCAAGGCCATGGTACAGGGCGTGGACGTGTGGATGAATACCCCGACCCGTCCTCTCGAGGCTTCCGGTACATCGGGCGAGAAGGCCGCCATGAACGGAGTGATGCACTTCTCCGTGCTCGACGGCTGGTGGATCGAGGGCTACAGGAAGGATGCCGGCTGGGCCCTGCCCATGGAGCGCACCTACGAGGACCAGAACTTCCAGGACGAACTGGACGCCGCCACCATCTACAACATCATAGAGAACGAGATTGCTCCCGGCTTCTACGATGAGAGGGATAAGACGACTGGAGTTCCCTCCCAGTGGATCACATACATCAAGAACACCATCGCGCAGGTGGCCTCCAACTTCACCACCAACAGGATGCTCAACGACTATCTCGACAAATACTACATGCCGTTGTATCAGAGAACTCTCAAGCTCAACGCCGACGACTGTGCAGTAGCCCGCGAGATAGCTTTCTGGAAGAAGAACATCCGTCACAGCTGGCAGCACATCGAGATCAAGGACTATGTCCGTCCGACCGATGCCAACGACCAGCCGATGCTCGGCAAGGAGCGGACCTTCGAGGTAGAACTCTTCCTGGGCGACATCAATCCCAACGACATAGGAGTCGAACTCGTATGGGCGGAGCAGGACCGCAAGGGTGTATATCACGTGCGCAAGTGCTTCACTTTCGACTACGAGTCGGGTTCAGGAGGCACAGCCCGCTACGTATGCCATCTCATACCTACAGCGACAGGTGTCTATTATCTGACTGTCAGGGTATTCGCTAAGAATGACCTCCTGCCTCACCGTCAGGACCTGGAGCTCGTGAGATGGTTGTAGCCGCCACTGGTTTCTTCGACGGAGTGCACGCCGGACACCGGGCCGTACTTCAGGTGCTGAAGGATACGGCCCGGGAGGAAGGCGAGGAAAGTGCGGTGGTCACATTCTGGCCTCATCCGCGCAATGTCCTCCAGCAGGACGCCTCCACTTTCCGTCTGCTCAACACCCTGGACGAGAAGAGAGAACTCATCTACCGTTTCGGCATAGACCATGTCCATGTCGTCCCGTTCACCCGGGATTTCAGCCAGCTGAGCACGACCGAATTCATGAAAGAGTATCTCGTGGACCGCTTCCGCGCAGATACTCTTATCATTGGTTATGACCACCGGCTCGGACGCTCGTCCACGGCCTCCCGGGAGGAACTTGCAGCCTTGGCCGCTTCCGTAGGCCTTAGGACCCGTATCGTGGAGGAGGTGCACTGCGGTGACCGGAAGGTCAGCTCAACCCAGATCCGCAACGCCATCGCCGCCGGAGAAGTTCAGGAGGCTGCCGGGATGCTGGGTTACCGCTATTCCCTCCTCGGGGTAGTAGTCGCCGGTAACAAGCTAGGCAGGACAATGGGCTTTCCCACGGCCAACATGGAACTCTACGAGCCGTTGAAGATAGTCCCTGCCAACGGGGTCTATGCCGTCGAGGTGGAGGTCCTCGGGCAGCGTCACGGCGGCATCTGCAACATCGGCACCCGTCCCACCGTAGGCTCCGGCAACGCCCGCACCATAGAGACCAATATTTTCGACTTCAACGACGACATCTACGGCCTCGACCTCCGCATCAATTTCATCGCCCGCCTCCGCGACGAGCACCGCTTCGCCTCCCTCGATGAGCTGCGGCACCAGCTGGAGGCCGACCGCAGGCAGGCTTCGGTATATTTTGGTTAATAGGTTCTTCTCTTATTTGGGTCCGTTAAGCCCTTGCACAATGGTAAGCACTGCAGCATCTATTAATAGCAATGTTTTGATAGTCAATATTTTCCGTCAGGCCGCTGATCTTTGCGCCAGCTTCGTGGATGCCGAAAAGATCAGCGCCTAATGGTAAGTGTTTGATTATCGAGTAATTGCAAAACTTCCCCGCTTCCCTGCTTACCGTTGCCGGCCACCGCACACACAGATTGAGGCGCCATCGGTATTACGGAGCCGGACGGCCATCAGCCATTATTCACTATCTTTGCCGTATGAAAGCCCTCAGTGCATACATTCCTGTCCCGCTCCTGCTGGCAGCCCTCATCCTGCTGTCCGCCTCATCCTGCTCCGACCGCAGCGGACGGGTCAGCGCAGCATTGTCCGCAGCCGACTCGCTGATGATGACCGATCCGCGTGCAGCGCTGGATACACTGCTGACAATAGACAGTTCAAAGATATCCATATTTAAGAAGAGGGAGCAGTCGTACTATTCTTTGCTGATGACAGAGGCACGGTATAAATGCTGGTTGCCTGTAGATTGCGATACAGCAATTTTTGAATCAGCAGCCTATTACGGTCTTCATGGGCCAGATGATAAATTGGCAAGGGCAGTGATGATGGTCGGCGCAGTGCATACTGAACGTTCTGAATCTGTTTTGGCATTAGAGTCGTATAAAGAGGCTGAGCCAATTATGAAAACATTGGATGATAGGGAGCAACTTGGATTACTGCATACTAAAATGGGGGCATTATATCAATTGACATTTAACGATGTGTCGTCCGCAGTGTATAGATATCGGCAAGCTTTGCTTTGTTTTGAGCATGTTGAGGCAGAAAGGAGGTTGGCAAGAGCTTGTCTCACTTTGTCAAGAGTTCTTCTTTCAGATAAGGATTCAGTGGAGATATGGAAAACTTATTATAGAAGGGGTTTGGATTATGCAGAGATCTATCGTGATTCTGTGTGCTTTGTTGAAGCGTTGAATCAGTATGTATATTATCTTTATTTTATCGAAAAAGATTATTCCGAGTCAATAAGAATTTCAAAATATGCATTGAAGACATACTCAAAATATTGTAGTTTCAATTATTATTGTGATTTCTTATCCTTATCATCCGCCAGTTATGCCCGTTTAGGAAATTTAGATTCAGCGAAAATACTTGTAGAAAAATTCCCACATGGAAATCCTGTCTCGGAAATGATGTGGCATAAAGTAAAAGCCGTGTTGGCTGAGTGCTCTCAGGATTGGGAATCTGCGTATATGCATAGTAAGATTTCCCAATCTAAAAGAGATAGCATTAATAATATTGGAAATGCTGTAAATCTGCAGGAGAGAGAGAGGTACTTGGATATACGCTATCAGAATTTGCTGCAGCAGTATGAAAAGAGAGGTTATCAAGTTGTTATATTAATAGTGGTATCAATCTTGACGGTACTGTGTAGTATGGCTGTTGTCATGCTCGCAAGATACAGGCATCTTCGTTTAGGAGTCAGAAGGGTTCTAGATTCAGCAAGGCAAAAACATGGAGTGGAATTGAATGATGTCAATGATACAGAAAACTTAGAAATTCTTTCCAAGCACTTGGACAAATTGGCGGGCCGGGACAGCACTTTTGAAAAGTCAGCGGAGACTATGCAGATAATAAAAAAGCAAATAGTATTTATCGATAGTATATTGGATAATTATTATACGTATTGTAATGGAGATAAATTCAGGGCTTGTGTAGAAGATGTAATTGAGGCTAATTTCCCTAAAAAAGGGATAAAGAAGGAGATGATAAAAATCGCAGAGGTTTTGTATCCAGGATTTCTAGAACATTTGCGGGACAAGTATGGATTGTCAGAAACAGATTCTTATTATATATCATTACTATTATGCGGGTTCAGCAATCGTACCCAGCAAGTTCTTACCAGAACAAAGATAGAGTCAATTTCAGTTGCTCGTTCAAAGGTGGCTGCGAAAACAGGTAAAAGTACAATGCTGTCAAAACTGATATTGCTGGAATTGGAAGATTATGCATCCAATTTAAATGCAGATACAGGTATAAATTCTTAGTAAATCATATTGCTGACAATGGCTGTAGGAGCGTGTGAGCGTTTTCTTGTGTATATAAGATTAATTTGTGTAAAATGTTGAAAAACAGGTGCGTTTATTCTCCTTTTCTAAGATTTTAAATTTGGCATGGAGAGCATCCAATAATATATTTGGAACAAATTTAAAATAAAGCTTATGAAAAGGATTTTTTTAATTACGATGTTGCTGTTTAATGCCGCCTTTATAGGAATTTCATCAGTTTCACAGGATGAAGATTACACTATTGAAATTTTAAGAACAACAGATGCGATGACTCGTGGATTAGAACTGAATAATCCGAGTGGAGAAATAAGTGGAGCTATACTTACTCTTTCATTTCAGAGTAGTGGAAATTATGAACTATATATAAAGAATAGTTTAGGAATTATCGTCTATATTTCAACCCTACCTGCGGACGGTATGGAATACACCTACGACCTTTCCGGCATCGGTGGATGCATGTTCCGTCTTGTCCTTGACGGCCCTGGCGGTATGTATGAAGGATATTTTACCATAAATTGACAGGCCATGAATAACCAGTTAATTCTTCTACATGGCTGAAGTGGCCGTGGCATTGTATCAGAGCAGTTCATATTTAAGAGCGCGTTAATATCACGCTCACAGAATAAAGTTACTATAGTGCTCTGCCATCATGCTCAAGTGAATAGGTGAATGTCCGGCAATATCCGACAATTAGGTTGAAAGTGAGATTTTTTCTGCGTAGAGACCAGTTGTTATGGAAATTTTTATATCTTTATCAAAATAGCATACCTTGATGTGTGGTTAACTCATCGAAAAATTATGAAAAGTAAATCATCAAATAAAATATTTTATATCTCTTTTTCTGCAATTTTGTTGCTTGCCGTTTTACATTCTTGTGATATTGACAGCCGTCACGAATTTGAATGTCTCAACACCAATCCGCATAATGTGACGATTGAAGATGCCCTGGAGAATCTTAATTCAGCACTTGACCTTATAAACGGAGGTACAAAATCCCCGATATCTGCTGAAATTGCAAATGTAAGATTGATAACACCTTTTGATTTACCCCTGGATACTAAATCCCAGAGTGGACAAAATGACTTTGAGCAGCTTGTTTATGTGGTGGATTTTGAAGATGAACAAGGATTTGCGGTGCTTGGGGCGGATGACCGTTTTGTTCCAGTCCTTGTTATTACAGAACAAGGCAGTTCCCCAAAGAATATAGTAGATCCTCCATCTCTGGATCCGGGTACTACATCTCCTGACGGCTTGACGCTGGATCAATTGTATTGCGAGGAAGATGATGAGTATTATCTGGGAGGAAATGAAGACATGGTCGGAACTTTGATAAGTGATTACATTGTAAAAACTATGAATGGTGGTGTTAATCCTCCTGGAATGGATGACGGGTCCGATCCAAATCCAGGTGATGACGATCCTACCAATCCAGGAGAGGACATTCCAGGTGGTGGAACGGATTACACTATTGTTCCGGCGTTGCTCAATACTAAGTGGAGCCAGAATTACCCTTTTAATTCTGATATCACGCACACGGATTTCTGGGGACAGCCGCGGCCAATAGGTTGTACAACTACAGCTACGATTCAAATACTCGCGTATCTGAAAAATGTATCATTGGAAAATAAGTTCGGGATAACAAACTCAACGTGGTATGATATAGAAAATTGTGAGTACGGCCTGGCAAATGATCCGCAGTTGAGTTCAGATCTTGCTGTTTTGGGCAAGAAGGCAGCTGACGGAATAGGTGTAATTTATAATTTTGCATTTAGTGGACAGACATTTGCTACGCCATCCGCAGCAAAGAGATACTTAAAGTCTTTAGGTTATTCTGGTGCAAAAACGAATATCGGATATTCTTTAACTAAGATAAAAGATATGCTGAAACTTCGAAAGCCGGTGTTGATAGGTGCGCTTCCTAGCAATATCAAGGGACACGCGTGGGTGATTGACGGAATATATGAGCAAAGAAATACATCATATCCTGCGAATAAACAGACTTTACTTCATTGTAATTGGGGATGGGGCGGCAATGCTGACGGATATTATGAGTCAGAGCTATTTGATCTGACACAGGGAGCTGTTATGTTTGATGACAAAGATACCGGCAGTTCTGATACAAGGAATATGTCGGACTGGTGGTGGTTTAGAATTGTAACCTATTAATAATGTTCTTATTATGAAAAAGTTTTATCTGATTGTTGTTCTTGTCATTTTGGGTCAGATGACTGCGTTGGCTCAATACCGGACAGGCGGAGAAGGCGAACTGCATTACCGGAACGGTGCGTTGTACACTTCGGATAACGTTAAGGTAAGCAGTTCGGCTGCCATGTCATACATGTCGCAGGAGGATTATGAGCAGTATTTCCAGAAAGGAAGCAGGCTGTTCAGGTCCGGAATAATAGTGAGTTCTGTAGGAGCCGGAATAATAGCCGCTACTGTACTTTTTGATGTCATCTACAGTCAGGTTACTTATGATCCTTCACTCGCAGAACTTAATTTGGGCTACATTCCGGTGGCCAGCATACTCGGAGCGAGTGTCGGAGGGGCTTTGCTCCTGGCCAGTGTGCCGCTGTATTGGGTGGGCACAGTAAAGCTCAAAAAGGCGGCAACACTTTCTTTTGCACCCCCTTCCGGCGGTGTGGGGCTCGCAGTCAGATTTTAGTATAAACAGTATAAGATGAAAGCGTTATTGACTATCGCTGCGGCGGTGCTGTTTGCCGGTACGGTGCTGCAGGCGCAGACTGTGCAGGAGAGTAAGGCCAGGTATACGGTGATGATGGAGACGAGGGTGGCGGGAGGACTGACGGGGAACGGGGATTATGAGGCTCTGGAGTGGACCGTTGCGCCGGGATAGGCAGGGCAGTGCCCTATCTCGGACTGGGCCTCAGATATTACCACCCCTATTCGAATCCGGATGTAATCCTGACCCGGACTCTGGCCCTGACAGCAACATTCGGAGTCCTGCTGTTTTAGGCGCATTGTCAGAGAAATTCATGACTGCTGAATAAAAAGTGCACTTTCCGAAAAAAGTGCACTTTTTATTCAGCAGTTTTTATATCTTTGTCTCCTGAACCAATGCGATGAAGAATATGGAACAGCTTATTGAACTATTCAGGAGGTTGCTGGACTATACGGATACAGCTTACGTAAGGTATCTGCATGACCGGATAGACTGGTCTGCCAGGATGATCGGGATTGTGGGGCCGAGGGGCGTCGGCAAGACGACAATGCTGCTGCAGCATATCAAGTTGTATCATTCAGTTAAAGACACCTTGTTTGTCAATGCGGATGATATCTATTTTGCGGAGCACAGGCTTTACGACCTGGCTTCTGATTTTTACAGGCAGGGGGGAAAGTTTCTTTTCATAGATGAGGTGCATAAGTACCGGGACTGGTCCAAGGAACTGAAAATGATATATGACTATTATCCGGACTTCAATGTAGTATTCACAGGTTCCTCCATTCTGGATATATACAAAGGCAATGCAGACTTAAGCCGCCGTGTCGTCAGTTTCTATATGCCCGGCCTGTCTTTCCGGGAGTATCTTATTTTGGCCGAAGGAATCCGGCTGCCGGCATATTCTCTGGAAGAGATATTGGAAAACAAGGTGGAGATACCTGTCTCCAAGCGTCCGCTGGCTTTATTTAAAGAGTATCTGTCAAAAGGCTACTATCCATTCTTTTCCGAGCCGGGATATGAGATAAGACTGCGCAATGTGGTGAATCTTACGGTGGAGAGTGATATCCCGGTATATGCCAACCTGAACGTCGCATCTGCCAAGAAAATGCGCCAGCTGCTGTATGTCATTGCGCAGAGTGTACCGTTCAAGCCCAATTTTACCAAAATCGGACAGATGACGGATCTGCACCGGAATCAGGTTGCTGATTTCCTGTTCTATTTGGAGAAGGCCGGCATAATAGCTCAGTTAAGGGGAACTACAGCAGGAATCAGGCAACTCGGTAAAGTAGAAAAAACGTATCTGGACAATACCAATCTGGCGTATTCTCTATCTGAAAATACACCGGATATCGGCAATGTCAGGGAGACGTTTTTCCTTTCCCAGATGAAAGTGAACAATGAGGTGCTGTCTTCGGACAAGGCGGATTTTCAGATAGGTAAGTACACTTTTGAAATCGGGGGGGCTAACAAACAGCAGAAGCAGATACATGGACTTGGCAATGCGTATGTGGTGAAAGATGACATAGAGTATGGTTACGGCAATGTCATACCGTTGTGGCATTTCGGATTCAATTATTGAATTATTCACTATATTTGTCACGGTAATAAGATAAATCATATATGGACTGGCTGAGCATCATCATCGCGATATTGGTATTCGTACTTCCCGCCATCTTCGAGGGCGACAAGAAGAAGAAAAAGCGGAAAGAGGCGCATCTGCCGCATCCGGTGGAGGATCCGGATCTGATGGAGATGCCGTGGTCCGGGGAGAACGTGCCCGGTGAGGCTCCTCAGGCGGAGGAGGTGATGCCCGAACCGGTGCAGGAGATGCCCGTCCGGCGGCCTGCGGAGCCTGAGCCCGTATCCGTGCCGGTCTCCAGGCCGGAACCAGCACCGGCACCCGTTCCTGTTCCTCCTCCGGTCCCGTCACGGATCCGCAAGCGCCGCTTCAGTGCCAGGGATATGGTGATATATTCCGAGATAATGCATCCGAAGTATCTTGAGGATTATAAGAAAAAGTAGAAAATCAAAATTTGTGGGTTTTATTTAAAAATATTCGTATCTTTGCATTTAGAAAGGGTCCCGTACGACAGCGCGGGATTCTTTTTTTGATTTTTGTAAAATAACAGAACAAGTCAATTATGTCAGACACTCATTATGTAACAGCCGAAGGTCTTGAGAAGCTCAAGGCCGAACTGGCGGAGGCCATCAGCCAGCGTCCCGTTATTTCCAGACAGATCGCGGAGGCCAGGGACAAGGGCGACCTCTCTGAGAACGCAGAATACGATGCAGCCAAGGAGGCTCAGGGCCTTCTGGAGCTCAAGATATCCAAGCTCGAGAATCTCGTGGCCAACGCCCGCGTCATCGACGAGTCCAAGATCAACACCGACCACGTGCAGATGCTCACCAAGGTGACGCTCAAGAACCTGCTCAACAACACCACCGTCCAGTACACCCTGGTCGGCGAGAGCGAGGCCAACTTCCGCGAGGGCAAGCTGGCTGCAGGTACCCCTATAGGCAAGGCCCTGATAGGCAAGCGTAAGGGCGATGTAGTGGAGGTCAAGGTTCCCTCCGGCATCCTGAAGTTCGAAATCCTCGATATCTCACTCTAACCGGTACAGGAAATTATGGCATCTGTTTTTTCTAAAATAGTAAAGGGGGAGATACCCTCCTACAAGGTCGCTGAGACCGATAGCTGCTACGCATTTCTGGACATCAATCCCCTGAAGGAGGGACATACCCTGGTTATTCCGAAGAAGGAGGTGGACTACCTCTTCGATCTGGACGAGCAGACCTACGTGGAGCTGCAGCTTTTCGCCCGTAAGGTCGCCATGGCTGTCAGGGCCGCAGTCCCCTGCAAGAGGGTAGGAGTGGCCGTGCTGGGGATGGAAGTGCCTCACGCACACATACATCTGGTGCCCCTGGACAGCGAGGGCGACATGGATTTCAGGAAGACGAAACTTTCACTGAGCGGTGAGCGCTTCGAGGCCCTGGCGGCCTCCATCGCTGCGGAATATGCTAAGCTCTGAGTCTATGAGATCGAAATACTACTGGATTTGTTTATTCTCCCTGCCGTTGTTCACAGCCCTTCTCACAACATGCGGAAACAGGGATACAGCGCGTATAAATCTTACAGTAAAAGGTGCTCCGGACAGCACGGAAGTAGTGGTCTCACGTCTGGCCATGAACGAGATGCAGGTGTTGGACACAGTGTACACATCCAAAGGGAAGGTTGCCTATAAAGTGACAGTTTATCCTGATTCGCCTGAATTCGTGTATCTTACGTATGGTCAAGGAGGAAATGTCCCGCTTTTGCTTCAGGACAGGGACAGGGTGAACGTGACCGCTGACTGGTCTGATCTCTCAAAGGTCTCGGTCGAGGGTTCCGAGGAGTCTGTCCTGATGCAGGAGGTGGATTCGGTCATAAAGGCGTTCAACGCGGAGTTCGACAGGCTGGCCTCGGAACTTGCCGAAGCTGAGGAAAGAGGCGGACAGGCAGAGGTGACCCGTCTGAAAAGGGAACTGGGCTCTCTCTATGTCAAGTGCAAGCAGAATGCCATAAAGTATGTTTACTCGCATCCTAAGTCGATGAGCGTGATTCCCATGCTCTACCTGAAGACATCCGGTGGCCTGCCGGTATTCTCCCAGACGACCGATGCTATCCTTATGGAAAGGGTCTATGACAGTCTGAAGACGGTGTATCCGGCATCTCCTTATCTGGTGTCGCTGGCAGACGAAGTGAGTCTGAGGCTCAATGCCATGGAGATTCAGAACAAGATGGCTGCCGCCGAAGCCGTGGACTTTCCCGAGATAGTCCTCAATGACGTAAACGGTCAGCAGCAGTCCCTGACGGCTCTCAAGGGTAAGGTGATAATCCTCATGTTCTGGGATGCCTCCAATGTAGAGCAGAGGGTCTACAATACTGACCTGAAGATACTCTACGAAAGATATCACAGCCGCGGCCTGGAAGTATATCAGGTCGGACTCAATTCGGACAAGACAGCATGGGCCATGCAGGTCAAGGAGCAGGGGCTGCCCTGGATCAGCGTATGCGACCCTGCGGCCGGTGCCTCTGTGGGAGCGATGCTGTACAACATCACTCAGCTTCCTTCGATGTACGTGATATCCCGTGACGGCAGCATCCAGTCCAGGGATGTGTTCGACATGCGTATGCTGGAAAACGAGATACGCCGCCTGCTATAGCCGGCGCTCCGGATGCAGTACGGCCTCGATCTTCCTGGACGGGTCGGCTGCAATGAATTCCTTAAGATAGAAGGGTTCGAAGTACGCTGTGTCTTCGAACCTTTTTTCTTGCAGGGCCAGGAAGGCAGCGGCGGCCATGTCTTCGGCTTCGGGGCGGGAGGGGAGGAAAATACACCTGTCCCGGAACTGCTCAGGGATCATGCTTTCGTATTTGGCGGCTCCATCTCCGGTGAATACGGCCCGGCGGTATTCTGCCAGCGTGCCGGAGAAGGTGTCGGGAGCAAGCACCACGGCTTCTGTGTCCGAGATGCGCTGTGCCGATGAATCATAGAGGGCCGTGTAGACCTCCATGCGGCGGGCGTCTAACATCGGTATTATCACCGTACCCTCCGGATCTTCCTGTACGGCTCCGGTCCTGATGGCCCCGTACGCGATGGCGGTCAGGGTCTCTATGCCGATCAGCGGTATTCCGGCGCCGAAGCAGATGCCCTTGGCGGTGGAAACGCCTACCCGCAGTCCTGTGTAGGAGCCGGGACCGGAACTGACGGCGACGGCTGCAAGGTCCTGTATCCGCATTCCTGCGCGGCTGACTGTGTCCTGTATCAGCGGAGCCAGCTGTGAGGCCTGACTCCTGGCCTCTGTGATGTGTCCTGACGAGAGGATTTCATTTCCTTCCGAGACGGCGACGGAGCATACGTCGGTGGCCGTCTCTATAAGCAGTATTCTATTGTTCATTGTCTTTGGTGTAGTCATTGTCTGTCTGAGGGCGGACTTCCATGCCGTCCTCGAGTATTCTGCTGATGGTGCTGTAGGGCCCGGTGACTATCTCGACCGTGTCCGCGGCTCCCAGCCCCGATATTACCTCGATATTCTCAATGTCCTGTATGCCTGTGGTGACTGCTACTTTGCGGACTGTCGATGACTGACGGTCCAGGACGAACACGCAGCCGTCAGGTGTCACGGCCTGCAGGGGTATCTTCGTCACTCCGTCCTTGCGCTCGGTCTCGATCTCTACCGATGCCGACATGCCGGGGCGGAACGGAATCGGGTCGGAGGTCAGCAGGTCGGCGTAGGACTCCCGGAGGATGCGTACCTTGACCTCGAAATTGGTCACGTCGGTCAGGGCGGCAGTCGTACTGCCCAGATTCTTGGCCGAGTTGGCTATCTGGGTCACCACTCCCTTGAACGTCCTGCCGGGGTAGGCGTCAACCTCTATATCCGCGGTGTCCCCCTTGGTTATGCGGATGATGTCGTTCTCGTTGACATCCACCAGTACTTCCATCATGTCAAAGTCCGCTATACGGAGCATCTCCGTTCCCGCCATCTGGGAAGTTCCGACCACTCTCTCGCCCTTCTCCACGCTGAGGCTGGAGACGATGCCGTCAATAGGGGAGTAAATAACGGTCTTGGTGAGGTTCTCCTCGGCCTCGTCGAGGGAGGCTACGGCACTCTCGATGTTGTACTCGGCGGCGTTGAGCTGTTCGCGGGCCATCTCATACTCTGCGGTGGAGGCCTGAAACTCCTGGAGGGATATGGCTTTCTGCCCGTATAGCTGCTTGTTGCGCATGTAGTTCTGCTCGGCCTGGGTGAAGCTGGCTTTCTGCTGCTGGTACTGGGCCCGGGTCGCGTTCAGGGTGGCGGCGGCCCTGTCCCGCAGGGAGATGTACACGTCCTGCTTGATCTTGATGACCAGGTCTCCCCGGCTGACGCGGTCTCCCTCCTCTACATTCAGCTCTATAATCTCTCCCGAGACGTCAGGAGATATCTTGACCTCCGTAACGGGGTGGATCTTGCCGTTGGCCGGAATCCTCTCTACTATCGTGCCTGTGGAGGGTACGGCAACAGTGACGGGCTCCCCGTTCTCCTGACCGAGGACGGCGTATATTATGGCAGCCGCCAGAATTACAGCCACGGCTGCAAGGATATTTCTAAGTGCTTTATTCTTTTTCTTTTTCATAATATGTCCTTTATAGCGTCAGGGGCAGGCCCTTGTAATAATCTATAATCTTGAGCTGGAAGACATACTGGTACTTGGCCTGAATATATTCCGAGCGGGCCTTGAAGAGGTTGGTCCTGGCCACGGTATAGTCTGTACCGTTGAGGGCTCCGGCATTGAACTTCTCTTCCACATACCTGAAGGACTCTTCCATGGATGATACATTGGCCATGGCCGCCTCCATCTGCCGGAGATATGTCCCGGCCTCAGTGACGGCTGTCTGGATCTCCTTGTACAGTTCCTGCTGCCTGATGCGCAGGTCCAGTTCGAGACTCTGTCTGGACAGCCTGGCGTTCTTGACGTTGGTGCGGACTGTCCAGTTGTTGAAAATGGGGATGCTCAGGCCGATGCTTATAGCCGGGTTGATGTTGTCCCGGAACTGCTCGAAGAAGGGATAGGTGCTTCCGTCCGGAGCGTAGGAGGAGGAACTGTAGAATGTTCCGTAACTGGCCGACAGGGATATCTTGGGCCAGTACTGTCCCTGGGCGGTCCTGAGCTCCAGGTCTCCCTTCTCCAGTGCCAGTCTGGCGCTCTGGATTACGGGCATGGACTGGGCGGAGGCATAGATGTCGTCGGTGTTCTCCCCCGTGTATGTTGCGGCTGTCAGGCTGATGTCCGGAGCGGCAATACGGAAGTCCGGGCTGTAGGGCAGGTCCAGCAGCTGCTGCAGGGCCAGGGTGTTGGCAGTAACCTGGCCCTGTGCGGTTACTACCTGCACTCTCTCGGATGCCAGCTGTGACTCTATCTCCAGCAGTGCGGTGTAGGGCTGGCTTCCTGCCTCGACCAGCAGCGCGGTGCGGTCCCTCTGCTCGGATATGGACTGGAAGCTCTCTTCCGCGGCTGCCAGGATTTCCTGGGACAGAAGAATCTGAAGGTAACTCTTCGCAATGGATACGGATATCTCGCCCTTGAGTCTCTCTACTTCCTGTATGGATATCTCCAGGTTCTTTCGGGAACTCTGCAGGCTGTACAGCTTGGAGAGTCCGTCCAGGAGGTAGACGGAGGCGTTGGCGGAGGCACTTGTGCTCTGGGACAGTTTGTTGCGGATGATTTCCAGGTTCTGCAGGTCGACGGACCGGCCCCAGTTGAGGCTGTGTCCGAAGGATGCGCTCAGGCTGGGCAGAAAGTCCAGCTTGTCCTGCAGCAGCTGATTCCCGCTGCGGGAGACTTCCAGGTTCTGCTTCTGTACCGTAAGGTTGTTGGCCCAGGCATACTCTATGCATCTCTCGAGAGTCCAGACATCCTGGGCTGTGAGGGTAACTGAGAAGAGCATGGTCAGGGCTATGACCGCAGCCGTATGTTTTATGGCGGAAACCTGCATATTAAAATCAAATCTACAAAAATAACAAAAAATACTCATAGATAAAGTCCGCCGGAGAACAATCCGCTCCGGCGGACCGGTATCAGGTCACGGCGGCGCTACCATGCGCCTTCTGCCTGTGGTTTGCGGAATTCTCCTGTGAGCAGGTCGTAGAGTGCCCTGAGGGCTGCTCCGACCAGTCGTCCCAACATTCTGACTACTCTTCCTTCCTGTGAGGCTGCTCCTCCTATGACTGAGCATGCCTGGACTCTTTCAATAGTGATGAACCGTTCCATAGTCTGAGATGTTAGGAGTTAGACATTGAACTTACGATATCCTGCCCTGTCCATCCTTCAATGATGCCGAGGAAGAACTGGTCCAGGTGCTTCTTGATGACTCTTATGACTCCGGCCCAGATGCCGCCGCCATAGACTGTGGTGCTCAGGTCGGAATTAATACATTCAAACCCTGCGTAGCTGTTGATAATTCTTTCCATGATGTTTAGAATTTAATGGTGGTGCCGCGGATGAAAGGCGCCGCGGCTTACGCCTGTGAATGCGCATTCTTTTTATTGATATCGATAATGTTGTCTGCCAGTGAGGCCGCCTCCTGCTCGTGGGAGATGAGTATGACTGTGATGCCTTTCTCCTTGAGTGTCAGGATGGTCTCCGTGAGTCTTGTACGGCTGTCGCTGTCCAGGTGTGTGGCGGCCTCGTCCAGTATGAGTACTTTCGGCCTGCGGTACAGGGCTCTGGCCAGCGCTACCTTCTGCCTCTCTCCGCCGGAGAGCCGGCCGGCGTGTTCTCCTGTGTGGGCCAGCAGGCCTCCGGGCAGGGACTCCAGAGTGGGAGCCAGGCCCGCGATGGCACAGGCCGCCGTCACTTCCCGGATGTCGTAGCCGCTGTCGCCCATGACTATATTGTCGAGTATGGTGCCGTCGAAGATGTCCGGTTTCTGGGGCACGATGCTGATGTGCCTCCTCCATCTGTCCGGAGGTATGTTCCGGATGTCGGTCCCGCCGACGGTGATCCGTCCCTCCTGGGGCGTGTATCCCCGCATCAGAAGGGCCGCGAGGGTGCTCTTGCCGCTGCCGTTGGCTCCGCGGATGAGATGTACCTTTCCCGGCTCAATGTCGAAGGACAGACCGTCCAGCAGTTTCATCCGTCCCGGGAAGGAGAAGCCCAGCCCGCGCACTTCTATCCTGTCGGCCGCGGAAGGGGTGAAGTCCAGGGTCTCTCCACCGGTTTCGTCATCCATGTCCAGGATGTCGAATATCCTTTCTGCCGATATCCTGGCCTCGGTAATCTCCCTGCTGCTCTCGATGAGCATGACAATGGGGGAGGTGAGCAGGGTTGCGAAGGAGAAGAACGAGACCAGCTCGCCCACCGTGAGCTCGGAGCGCAGGACGAAGAAGGCGCCTGCCGTAAGGGTGACCGTGTGGACCAGCCGGCTGACCGTATCGGAAGAGGAGGCCATCGCTGAGGTGAACACGCCTCCGCGGTACATGGCGTCCGCAGTCCGGAAATATTTCCGGCCGATCTGCCGGACGGCCTCCCGGGAGGCGCCGAAGTATTTGACGGCCCGGACGGAGGACAGCCATTCGATATTGGTCTGCTCAAATGAGGCGTTGGCCTCGATGATCCTGCGGTTGAGCCTTCGGTTCACCCTGTCGGATATGCGGTACAGTAGGATGAATACTGGAATGAAGCTCAAGGTGATGAGGGTAAGCTTCCAGTAGAATGTCATGAGTATGGCAGTGGCCAGCAGTAGGGTGAGGACGCTGACGGCCATGATCAGCAGCCGTCCGGTGATGAAGGAGCGTATCCTGTAGGCGTCCGATACCCTGGAGTTCAGTTCTCCGCTGCTCATGGAGTCGAAGAATGATACCGGCAGGGAGAACAGTTTCCCGAAATAGCTCATGATCAGCCGGCAGTCTATCTGAAGGCTGGTCCTTACCAGCAGGACCGAGCGCATGTAGGATACCAGCCAGGTGAGGCCGGCCAGGCAGAGCATGGCGGCTCCTATGGCGGCGAGGGCGCCCCTGTCTCCGGACGGTATGATGTCGTCGATGATCCTCTGCAGGAAGAGGGAGGTGCTGAGGGTGGCGGCGATGAAGGCGGCCGAGCCTGCCAGAACCATCGCCAGCTCCTTCCTATAATAGAGCAGAATCTCCCTGAACCGGGCCAGGACCGGGGTCCTTCGGTCGCCTTTCTGAAAGGACGGGGAGGGGGCGAGGGCTACTATGAATCCGCTCCACTCCTCTTCCAGGTCGGCCGGGCTCATCCTGTGAATCTCTCCGTCCTCGGGGTCCATGACCGTCGCCGTGCTGTCGTCAAGGGCATAGAGGACCACATAGTGCAGCCATCCGTTCTTTTTCCTGAGGTGCAGGATCACCGGCTTGACGGCTTCCTGCAGGTCCGTTATGTGCTTTTCCTTGGCACGCAGCCCCGCTGCGTCCATTCCCAGTCTGCCGCAGGCGTCTATGATGCCCTGCAGGCTGGTGCCGTCCGGGCCTGTGCCGCATGCTTCCCTGATGCGGAGCAGCGGCAGCCTCAGCCCGTAGTGTGCGCATACCGAGGCGACGCATGCGGCGGCGCAGTCGGTATTGTCATGTTGTCTGACTTTGATCTCCTTCTTCATGGCCTTCCCCTCCAGAATGTTGATCGCAGGTTATACCTTAGAATACTGGAAGCAGAGGCAGCGCCGACAGCAGCAGAACGGCTGTGACGGCTGCGATGTACCACAGAAATCTTCCCCCGGCCATAGGCGGCAGCATGGTGTCCGCGGAGAGGCCGGCTTTCTCCTTAAAGCTCATTTCTTCCATATCCGTGTGTAGTTAAAGTTTCCGCTACAAAGTAAAGAAAAAATTTTCAATACTTCAAGCAAAACTTTAAATAAATTTCAAAAAATATGTAGAAATAATCGTTTTAGGAGTTGAAAAGTTGCTTTAAATAAGGGAATAGCGCGTCAGTGATGGAAGAGATGATCTGCACGCCCTTGGACTTGGCCATCTGCTCGGGGGAGATAAGGGTGAACCAGGTCGTGTTCACATACTCTATGACGGAGATGACGACTCCTATGAGCAGGACGACGGCGGAGACCGAGAGCAGGACGCCGAGGAGACGGTTGATCCAGCCGAGGGTGGTGATCTTGATGACCTTCTCGAGAAGGCGGCTCAGCAGGACTACGCAGAGGCAGACCACGACTATGATGACGATGAACGAAAGCACCTTCACTACGTTCTCGGAGAGGGTGGGTGCCACGCGGTGGAGCCAGCCCGAGAGCATGGCCGAGAACCTGCCTGCCAGGAATATACCGAGAATGAGGCCCACGATGCCGCCGAGCTGCCGCATCAGGCCGTCCTTGATGCCCTTGAACACCGCCAGGGCCAGGAGTACGAGAATGATGATATCTATAACTGTCATGACATGCGAAGATAGGAATATTTTCCCTATCTTTGCCCATTAAAATTCAGAATATATGTTCAAAGAGTATAAAGGACTGGACCTGACAGGTCTCTCCGCCGAGGTGCTGGAGAGCTGGAAGAAGCAGGATGTGTTTCACAAGACGTTGGAAATGAGGGAGGGTGCTCCCGAGTATGTGTTCTTCGAGGGACCTCCCTCGGCCAACGGCATGCCGGGCATACACCATGTGATGGCCCGCTCCATCAAGGACGTGATCTGCCGCTACAAGACTCAGTCCGGCTACCACGTGAGCCGCAAGGCCGGATGGGACACCCACGGTCTGCCCGTGGAGCTGGGAGTGGAGAAGGCCCTGGGCATCACCAAGGACGACATCGGAAAGAAGATATCCGTGGCGGAGTACAACTCCATCTGCCGCCGCGAGGTCATGAAATATACCAGGGAGTGGGTCAACCTGACCGAGCGCATCGGCTACTGGGTGGACACCGAGAACCCCTACATCACCTACGACAACCGCTACATCGAGACCCTCTGGTACCTCCTGAAGGAGATATATAAGAAGGGTCTGCTGTACAAGGGCTACTCCATCCAGCCCTATTCGCCTGCCGCAGGCACCGGCCTGAGCACCCATGAGCTCAACCAGCCCGGCTGCTACCGCGACGTGAAGGACACCACGGCCGTAGCCCAGTTCAAGGTCATCCGCGACGAGGCTTCCGAGCCTTTCTTCCAGAAAGCCGGAGGGGATTCCCTCTATTTCATCGCCTGGACCACCACCCCCTGGACCCTGCCCTCGAACACCGCCCTCTGCGTAGGCCCCGGCATCGAGTACGTCCTGGTGCGCTCCTCGAACCCCTACACCGGTCTTCCCGGAGTGTACATTGTCGCAAAGGCATTGGTCCATGACCATTTCGGAGGAAAGATACCTTTCGAGGTGCTCGAAGGCTCCTACAAGGGCACTGACCTGGTGGGCATGCACTACGAGCAGCTGATTCCCTGGGTGCGTCCCGACGAGGGCGCTTTCCGCGTGATTCCCGGCGACTACGTGACCACGGACGAGGGCACCACCGGTATTGTCCACATTGCCCCGACCTTCGGAGCCGACGACGCCAAGGTGGCCCGCCAGAGCGGAGTGCCCGCCCTGATGGTGCGAGACGCCGCCGGAGTGATGCAGGCCCTGGTGGACCGCACCGGCAGGATGTACCGGATAGAGGATCTCGACCCGGAATTTGTCCGCGAGAGGGTGGATGTGGAGCTGTACGGGGAGTATTCCGGCCGCTATGTGAAGAATGCCTACGACCCTGAGGCCACCCCCGAGACCCCGACCATCGACGTGGACATCTGCGTGATGCTCAAGGGCCAGAACAAGGCCTTCAAGATAGAGAAGCACGTACACTCCTATCCCCACTGCTGGAGGACCGACAAGCCCGTGCTGTACTACCCCCTCGACTCTTGGTTCATCCGCACCACCGCCGTGCAGGATCAGATGATCGAGCTGAACAAGACCATAACATGGAAGCCCGCGTCGACCGGAGCCGGCCGCTTCGGCAAGTGGCTGGAGAACCTGCAGGACTGGAATCTCTCCCGCAGCCGCTACTGGGGTACACCGTTGCCCGTATGGAGGACAGAGGACGGGGCCGAGGAGAAGTGCATCGGCTCGGTGGCAGAGCTTTACGCCGAGATCGACAAGGCTGTGGCCGCCGGCGTCATGAAGGAGAACCCGCTGGCAGCGGCAGGATTCGTCCCCGGGGACTATTCCAAGGACAATTACGAGCGCATCGACCTGCACAGGCCGTATGTGGATGAGATATACCTCGTCTCGGACAAGGGACGGAAGATGGTGCGCGAGACCGACCTGATCGACGTGTGGTTCGACTCGGGCTCGATGCCATACGCCCAGGAGGGGCTGCAGGCGCTCGGCTCTCCTAAGTTCGGACAGACCGCCGACTTCATCGCCGAGGGAGTGGACCAGACCCGCGGATGGTTCTTCACCCTGCACGCCATCCATACGATGATCAGCGGCAGCACGGCATTCAGGACCGTGATATCCAACGGACTGGTGCTCGACAAGGACGGCAACAAGATGAGCAAGCGTCTGGGCAATGCCGTGGATCCATTCAAGGCACTTGATAATTACGGACCCGACGCCCTGCGCTGGTACATGCTCACCAACTCCCAGCCCTGGGACAACCTCAAGTTCGACGAGGCGGGAGTGGACGAGGTGCGCCGCAAGTTCTTCGGTACCTTATATAATACCTACTCGTTCTTCGCCCTCTATGCCAACGTGGACGGATTCGGCACTAAGCCTGAGCACCTGCAGAAGCAGATACCCGTAGCTGAGCGTCCGGAGATTGACCGCTGGCTGATGTCCCTGCTCAATACCCTGATCAAGAACGTCAAGGAGTGCTACGAGGGCTACGATATCACCGGTGCCGGCCGTCTGATTCAGGACTTCGTCTGCGACAACCTCAGCAACTGGTACGTGCGCCTGAACCGCAAGCGTTTCTGGGGAGGTCAGATGAATGACGACAAGCTGGCAGCCTACCAGACCCTGTACTCGGCCCTCGAGACAGTGGCCGTGCTCGCGGCTCCCATCGCGCCTTTCTATATGGACCGCCTCTTCTGCGACCTGAACAGCGCTACCGGGGCTCACGACGTGATATCCGTACACATGATGCCCATGCCCGGGAGCGACCCTGCCTGCGTGGATACTGACTTAGAGGAGCGCATGGCCTTAGCTCAGAAGTCCTCCTCGATGGTGCTCGCACTGCGCCGCAAGGTCAATATAAAGGTGCGTCAGCCCCTGGCCCAGATGATCATCCCCGTCCTCGACCCTAAGATCGAGGAGCAGTTCGAGAAGGTGCGCAACTTAGTGCTCAGCGAAGTCAATGTCAAGGAGGTGGTCTACATCAAGGATACGACCGGCCTCATCACCAAGAAGATAAAACCCAACTTCAAGACCCTCGGCAAGCGTTACGGCAAGCAGATGAAGGAGATAGCCGCCGCGTTCGGGACTCTGTCCCAGCAGGAGATCGCTGCCGTGGAGCTCGCCGGCATGCAGGAGGAGGTCTATACCCTCCGTCTGCCCTCCGGGGACGTGGAGCTGCAGCCCGCTGACTATGAGGTGTCCTCCGAGGACATGCCCGGAAGGCTCGTGGCTACTGAGGGCAAGCTGACCATCGCCCTCGATATCACCGTCACTCCGGAGCTCCGCAATGAGGGAGTGGCCCGCGAGCTGATCAACAGGATACAGAACCTCCGCAAGGACAGCGGATTCGAGGTTACGGACAGGATCGTGGCCCGCATCCAGAGACTGCCCGAGGTGGAGGAGGCCATAGCCGGATTCAAGGACTATATCGCTTCCCAGACCCTCGCCCGCGAGATCATCCTGGAGGATGCCGTCTCCGGTGGAGTGGAGGTAGAATGGCTGGAAGACAATAAGATAACCCTTAAGCTCGAGAGAATATGAACCGAGACGAACTGATGCTCAGGGCAGTGGCCCTCGCCGAACGCAACGCCGCCTCCGTGACGGGCGGACCCTTCGGGGCCGTCATCGTCAAGGACGGGAAGGTGGTCGCAGAGGCCTCCAACACAGTCACGGTCGACAACGATCCGACGGCCCATGCCGAGGTCAATGCGATACGGAAGGCCTGTGCCGCCCTGGGGACCTTCGATCTCTCCGGCTGCGAGCTTTACACCAGCTGCGAGCCCTGCCCGATGTGCCTCGCCGCCTGCTATTGGGCCCATATCGACAGGGTGTACTACGCTGCGGACCGGGAGGATGCCGCCGCGGCAGGATTCGACGACAGCGACATCTACAGGGAGGTCGCTCTGCCCGTGGACGGACGGAAGATACCGTTTGTCCACATCATGGAGAAGGAGGGGCTCCGTCCCTTCATGCTCTGGGCCTCGAATGATAGGAAAGTGGAATATTGACAAAACACATAAAATTTTCAACTTATGGACGACAACATGGATAACAGGAATGAAGTACTCGAGAAGGTACGCTACAGCGATGAAGAGCTGCAGGAATTCAAGGAAATCATTCTGAAGAAGCTGGAAAAGGCCCGCGATGACTATGAGCAGCTCCGCTCGGCCATCACCCACAACACCAGCAACGACACTGAGGACACTTCGCCGACATTCAAGGTCCTCGAGGAGGGAGCATCCGCCCTGTCCAAGGAAGAGTCGGGACAGCTGGCCCAGAGGCAGCTTAAGTTCATCAACTCCTTAGAGGCCGCTTTAGTCAGAATCGAGAACAAGACTTACGGAATCTGCCGTGAGACCGGCAAGCTGATCCCCAAGGAGAGGCTCAAGCTCGTTCCTCACGCAACCCTCAGCATAGAGGCCAAACTTAACTCCAAGAAGAAGTGAAGCACCTCTCCCGCGGTAAGAAAACAGCCTTCATCGTCATTCTTGCTGTAGCGCTGCTGGTCTTCGATCAGGTCACCAAGGTCCTGGTCAAGACCGGCATGCACATAGGGGAGTCCATCCCTGTCTTCGGGGAATGGTTCCAGATTCTCTTCATCGAGAACGAGGGCATGGCATTCGGCATGGCGTTCGGCGGGGAAGTCGGGAAATACGTCCTGACCTCCCTGCGGATCGTCCTCTCGGTCCTGCTGTTCTTCTATGTGCGGCATCTGCTGCTCAGGAAGGACGCTCCGCTCGGAGTGCTGCTCGGCCTGACGGCCATCATGGTCGGGGCCATAGGCAATGTGGTGGACTGCATGTTCTACGGACTGATATTCGAGCCGTCGACCTACACTCACGTGGCGTCGGCCGTGCCTTTCGGAGAGGGATACGGAACGTTCGGCCTGGGCAAGGTGGTGGACATGCTCTATTTTCCGATAATCAACACCACGTGGCCGGACTGGGTGCCCGGCAAGGGAGGGGAACCGCTGATTTTCTTCCGGCCCATCTTCAACGTGGCTGACTCCTGCATCACTGTCGGAGCGCTGTACCTGCTGATCTTCAAGTGGAAGTATTTTCAGGTGCACGAGCTCTCCAAGTGATGTTCCCGCTGTTCTATATCATAGTATCCCTGCTGGTTGTGCTGCCGGATGTGTATATCCGGTGGGTGTGTCTGCGGGGGATGGACTTAGGCTGGTGGAACCTGCTGTTCTGGGCTCCGCTGGCTTTTTTCGTGTTCCTGCTGGTGATGTATTTTGCCGGCGGGCCGCAGCCCTTTGTGTTCAAGGGGATGGTGTCCGCGATACTGTGCATCACCGTACCGAAGCTGCTGTTCTGCATCGTCTCGATAATCGGAAGGGCGGCGGGCTATATCGCCTGGGACTCAGGCGGGTCGGAAGTGCTGCGCGGGGCTCTGACGGGCGGCTTCGATGTGGCGGGGATCGTGCTCGCGGGCTGTTTCTTAGTGTCGGCGGTCTACGGCCTGACCTACGGGCCGAAACGCTTGGAGGTGCGGGAGGAGACCCTGACCTTCGAGGACCTTCCGGCTTCCTTCGATGGATACCGGATAGTGCATCTGTCGGACCTGCATGCCCGTTCGTATGCTGCGCCGGGGCTGGTGGAGAAATTAGTCGCTACGGTCAATGATATAGATGCGGACCTGATAGCATTTACCGGGGACTTAGTCAATTCCTCCCCGGAGGAGCTGGATCCGCGGATGACCGCGGCCCTGTCCTCCCTGCGGGCCCGGGACGGGGTGTACTCCGTGGTGGGCAATCACGACTACTGCGAGTACCATGACTATGCCGCGGCCGACGGGGCGGCCCGCGCCTTCGCCGAGGTGGTCCGCCGCGAGCGGGCGATGGGGTGGAGGGTGCTGATGGATTCTTCGGCGGTGATTACCCGGCCGGCTGTTTCGGACAATGGTGAGCCGGAGCGCAGGCAGGACAGCATCTATGTGATAGGGGTGGAGCACTGCGGCAAGCCGCCTTTCGGCAGCAGGGGAGACCTGCAGAGGGCCCTTTACGGAGTGCCGCCGGTGTTTTTCTCGGCGGATTCCGCTGCTGTCGGTCTTGCCGGTTCTGATACCGTGCGTTCTTCCTCGCCCTTTAAGATTCTCCTGAGCCATGACCCGAGCCATTGGCGCTTAGAAGTCCTGCGGAACTCCGATATTCAGCTGACCCTTTCCGGCCATACCCACGCCATGCAGTTCCGCATCGGGCGTTTCTCCCCCTCCCGCTGGATGTACCGCGAGTGGTACGGGGTGTACCGGGAGCCGGCGGCGGACTCTACAGGAGCCCGCGTCCTCAACGTGTCCGCAGGCATCGGCGGGTCCTTCCCCTTCCGCATCGGTGCCTGGCCGGAGGTCGTAGTCATTACCCTCCGCCGTCCGGGATAAAACCATTTTTACGTTGACATGATATTCCCTTTATTATGACTAACAGACAGATATCATTGGACAATATTGACAGGGTGGAGAACCTTGCATTTGTTCCCCTCGAAAGAAAGTACCTTAAAGCCCATACGGCCGCTACGGCATTGTCCTGGCTCGGGCTGATGCTGCTGCCGCTTTTTATTTTCCTTGCCGATGAGCTGGACGGGCGGAACCTGATCGTGATATGCGCGGAGGCGGTGCTGCTTGTGGCGGGGCTTATCAATCTGGCGATTCTGCCCAAGGCATACGCCTACAAGGGCTATGCGGTCCGGGAGCACGATATCACCTACCGCTCCGGGATAGTCTTTCCGAAGACAGTTACGATTCCTTTCTGCAAGGTGCAGCAGGTGAGCGTCCGGCAGAATCCCGTATCGCGGATGTTCGGACTCTATGCCGTGGATGTCGTGAGCGGGGCGCAGATGCTGGCGGAGACCGTCATCCCCGGACTTACGCGGGAGAAGGCGGAGGAGATAAAGTCACTGTTGATAGAGAGGACGCGGAATGAGAACAGGTGATTTTTCCGAGCCGCGGCGGATGAGCGGGAGTGCTTACTGGGTGTTGATGGCCAAGGGGCTGCGGGAGTATGCGAGCCTTTTCGTGATCCTTATCGTCCTGAAATTTATCGATGCCGATGACCAGCATACCTTCATGGAGAAGATGCGGGCGGTATCGCTGCTGAGTGCCGGGTATCTGGCCCTGGCGGCTCTGACGGCTTTCATCAGCTGGTATTTCAAGAAATACTATATCGAGGGCGGCAAGCTGATTTTCATTCACGGGCTGCTGAGCAAGGAGACGACCAGCATACCGCTGAGCAAGGTCCAGTCGATGCGGACCAAGCAGGGGTTCATCTACCGGGTCCTGGAGATGCGGGGCGTACTCTTCGATACGCTGGCGTCCAAGTCGGCGGAGATAGAGCTTATCCTGGATGACCGGGATTGGAAGGCGCTGATGGAGAGGGTGGAGGTGGAGGAGGATGTCTCTGGCTCTTCTGAATTGCCTGACTCTTCTGAATTGTCCGGAGCTTCCGGCACCTCCCGTTTTTCCGAAGCGGCAGAAGAGCGGACCTCCGGGAGTTCGCTCAGTTTCAGCAATTCCAATTTGATAAAAGGGGCGTTCTGCCAGAACCACCTTCAGGGCATGGCCGTGCTCTTTGCCGCCTTAGCCGCTGTGTACAATTCAGTTACGACTGTAGACGACCATGCGGTGGACCATATCATAGACTATGTGGACACACATGCCGGGACTCTGTCGCTCCAGCCTTCGGGTTATGTGGTCGTCGCTGTGGCTCTGTACTTCTTCGTGATGCTGCTGTGGATAGGCAAGGTCTTTCTGCGTTATGCCAACATGGAAGTGCGTATCGCCCGCGGCCAGCTTACCTTCGAGAGCGGACTCATAGCCCGCAACAGCAGCCGCTTCTCCTACGATAAGGTCTGTACGGTCTATGTCAAGCGCAATTTCCTGGAGCAATGGCTGCACGGCAGTACCGTCATGCTGCGGCAGGCACTGAATGCCACCGATGAGAAAAAGGGCGCGGATGTGAGGGTCTACGGCTCGGAATCGGCTGCGGATTTCCTCATCTGGTGGCTCGGAAGCAGCTACGGCTCTTCTCCGGAGATCGTTTCGGCCCGCTCGGGTTACGGCCTGATGTGGCACGTCATGCGTCTGGATATTCTGATATCGCTGGCCGCCGCGGTCACACTGGCCTGCTTCGGCCTGTATGTGTGGCTCGCTGTGCCGGCGGCCTGGCTGCTGATATCTGTGGCCAAAGGATTCATGGCCGTCCGCCGGGGCCGTATCACGCTGAAGGAGGACTACATCGAGATTCACAACGGCAGGTTCGCTGACATCCGGAACTACGTCAAATACAGCAATGTCGAGGTAGTCCGCCTTCGGAGCACTCCCTTCACCCCGTATTCCCGCCGGGTGAGCCTTACCCTCTCCACCAACGGTACCTCCTTCACGCTCCGGAGTCTGCGGGTCGAGGAGGCCCGGGAGATCTACGAGCTGCTGCTGTGCAACTGCGCTGGCCGGCCCTCGTAGTCTGTATCCCTGCTTCCGCTCGTTCCGGCCCCATTCTCCCTGCCCCGGCTCGCCGTCATTGCCCCGGATACCCATCCGGAAGGTGCCGACCGAAGCAGCCTTTCTCCGTCACCTTCTCACATTCGTTTGGAGAGAATGCGCCTAAAAGACAAGACCTGAATGCTGGCTGTGAATAACATCTTACATGGTGAAAAATCGTGTAAGTATCTGATTGCTACGATGATGCGACGGAGTGTCCACCATTCTGCCTGTGAATTTATTTATTGCCCCAGATGAGCTGTTCAGTATTATGTTTGCGGAAAATTTTCACAAACACGACACGAACATGAATATGAACATGCCATCACGCTTAACCGCCATCCTCCTGTTGACCGCCGTATCCGCGCTCTGCGCCTCGGCCTCCTCCCGCGACCTCAAGGGGAAAGTGACCGATCCGTCCGGGACTCCCGTTGAGTCGGCGCTCGTCGTCCTGATGTCCGGGGCAGACAGCACCGTCATGGATTTTACATACGCCGACACCTCTGGATTCTTCTCACTTGACGGCATTCCAGACGGGGCATTTGTGGAAGTATCCTTCATAGGATTTGAAAAGGTCCTGAGACCGGTGACTGAGGATTTCCTGACCATAGTCCTGGAGCCGTCCGTGGAGCGGCTGGACGAGGTGACGGTTACTGCCAGCAGGGGGCTCGTGGACAGGCGTCCGGGCAGGTTGGTCTACTCGCCTCCGGCAGAGGTAGCCGCTGCGGTAAACGCATACACCATATTGGGATACACGCCGCTTGTGACCGTCAACCGTGAAAACATCTCAGTAGTAGGCGGAAAGAGCGCTGAGATATGGATAGACGGCCGCAAGCCTGTGATGGGGCAGGAGGCGGCAATGGACATCCTGCGCAACACCTCCGCTGACAAAATCGAGAAAATCGAAGTCGTCACATCTCCCGGAGCATCCTACAGGGCCGCCGTCGGCAAGGCCGTAATCAATATCGTGTACAAGAAGGAACCCGGCCGGGGATTTGACGGAAGCGCCAGCGTCGAGGGCATATACCAGTTCAATAAAGTCTCGCCCCAGGCGTCCCTGAACCTGGGCTATGCCGGGGAGAAACTGATCGTCTCGGGCAACATCGGGTTCCGCAACACCAACACCCTCCTGGAGCAGGACGACGCCTATCACTACCACGACACCGATGAGGACATCAGCTACATATCCAGCACCCGCCGCAACAACTGGCTGCTCAACGGCAATCTGAACCTGAGCTATGATTTCAATTCCAAGAACCGGCTGGGAGCATCGCTAGCCCTCGGAGGAGCCTGGCAGGACAGCGACGGCAGCACCTATACCGACTATGCAAGGCACGGCGCTTTGGAGAGACGTACACTGGTCTTGTCTGTCTCTGACAATCCCGAGGTGAAGCCCTCGGTCGGAGCCGCACTGTACTACAACCTCAAGACTGACGACATGGGCAGCAACCTGGACCTCAGCGTCAACTACTCATCCTACAGCAGCAATGTCCTCAACGGCACGGACATCTCCGGAACATCCTCCTTAGGCGCGGACTCTCTCTTCCAGAGCTACAGGCAGCACACCGTGCATGACTTCCAGGCCGTGGAGGCGAAAGCCGTCTATGAGCATGACTTCGAGGACGGCAGCATCCTGAAAGCCGGTCTGGAGAACTCCACGGCCTTCCTTTCCAACGACTTTCTCAGGACGGACCTGGACCTGCTGACAGGTGACTATATCCGCAACGACCGTTACTCCAACCTCTTCCGTTACGATGAGAACATAAGCAGCGCGTACATATCCTACGACCGGCAGTGGAACGACGTCATCTGGTCCGTCGT
>CALVDH010000002.1 GCA_944326235.1 uncultured Bacteroidales bacterium
TTGCCTTTACAGAATTTACGGCTGCAAAGGTACCGCCGGCCGCTCAGGCGGACAATCACAACAAGTTGGTATTTCCGATGCAAAACCTAACCATTTTTTGCAGCAGCGGCATACAGGATGGGAAAGGCCGTCTGACGATACTCTGAGGGAATGACGCCTTCCTGCTTCCTGAAAATCCGTATGAGGTGGTGCTGGCAGTTGAAACCGAGTGCATACCGCGTTACGGTTTCAGGCAGCCGACAGGCACGACCAATACCCCGTCCTTGCGCGTGTAGGCAAACTGCCCGACAGCGGTAAGAACCATGAGGAACGAGGGGCGTTTCATTTTGTCGGTGTCAATCCGGGCGGCCAAAGCTTTCAGCGTAGCAGCTCCCTCTTCTATACCCGTGCTGCCTCCCAGTTTCACTTCTATCAACCCATAGCGTCCGCCACGCAGATGCATTACCGCGTCGCATTCCAGACCGCTTTTATCCCGGTAGTGGTACATGGTTCCGGAGAGGGCGTCGGCGTAACAGCGCAAGTCACGCACGGCCATCGTCTCAAAGAGCAGCCCCATGGTGTTAAGGTCATCAAGCAAGTCGTCGGGACCCATCTCCAATGCCGCCACGGCTATCGATGGATCGACGAAATAACGGGTGTCGCTGCTGCGGATAGCCGTTTTCGAGCGTAGGTTGGGATTCCACGCCATGGCGTCTTCCACCACGAATATCTTTTTCAACGCCACGAGATATTCCGCTATTGTATTTTCCGATAGCCGTTCCACCTCGTTCGTCGAAATGTCCCTGGCGATAGTGGCAAGAGAAGCCTGCGAACCCTGATGACGGGCATAGGAGCGCATAAGACGCTTCACGCGTTCAGGGTTCTTCAAGACTCCGTCCACTTTTGATACGTCCGTATGCGTTACGGCCTGATAGTATTCCGTCGCCACCAGTTGCGCCGCTGCCGCAGACTTTCTCCGTAGAGAACCAGGCCAGCCGCCGCGACACATCATAAAGGCAATGTCCCCCAGGTCATGGCCAGGAGCTCTCACGGCAAAATCCGTATTCCCGCCAAACAGTTCTGTAAGGCTGACCGTGCCCTCGGACTCCCCGGACTCGAACAGGCTCATCGGACGCATCTTCAACCACGAGAACCGTCCCGTTCCGGTATGGTGGATCTCTTCGAGTTTCTGTTTGTCCGGAGCCGCCGATCCGGTCAGGATAAACTGCCCCTCCTTACCCCTGTGGTCTACCTCGAAGCGGACGGCATCCCACAGTTTCGGTGCCTCTTGCCACTCGTCGATAAGCATGGGAGGAGCTCCCGAAAGCAATACCCTCGGATGCAGGTCTATCATCTCCATATTCTGACGGAACGTGTCTGTATCCGCCAGATAAAGCACGCTTTTTGCCGCCTGCTCCGCAGTCGTTGTCTTGCCGCACCATTTGGCCCCTTCGATAAGCACTGCACCCATGGCATCCAGTTTCTCCGCAAGTAACTTATCGGCTATTCTCAACCTGTAAGTCTTATTATCCATCTGTTCTAATTTATCACGTCAATAATCAGGTGACAAAGATAATCACAAACCGCTTATCCTCCAATGTTTTCGTGGATTACTTTGCCATTTGGCGTTATTTTAGTTGGGCGTTTGGCATTTTATAAGTTGGTAGTTTGGCGTTAAAACAATGGGGAATTTGCCAGATATACTGCAGAAATGCAACATCCGTTAACTCCGCACTCTCCGGCAGTACGCTGACTGCAATTTCAGTAAAAATGGTACGGTTTGCCTACTTATGGTTACAGCGATTCTCCTTGTTCCGGTGTAATTTTGCATCAGATAAAAACGAGAATAGGATGAAACAGAAAACAGAATTGCCCGAAGACTTGTGCACGGACGAGGCAGTGTGCTTCATCGCATACCGCCACCACGTATCGCCGCAACAGTTACTGCGTTATTGAGATACTGAAAGGACTATCTGAACTGGTCAAAGATGATAGGATTACAAACATAAAAACAAGATAACAAGATGAAAAAAGTAATAGGTATAATCGCCCTCGCACTGGCAGGAAGCCTGTCCGCGACGGCACAAACAACAGACAATATGAATAGAATCGAAGTATGCAAGCAGAATTACCGCACCCTGTTCGGCGGTGAAGCCCTGACCGGACAAGGCACAGACCCGGAAATGATGGACATCCTTCAGAAGTTCATCTTCGGCGAGGTATTCCAGACAGGCGAATTGACGTTGAAACAACGCGAAATGATTACCTGCATCACCCTCGCCACGATGCAGACGCTCCCGCAACTGAAAGCCCATGCCGGGGCGGCACTTAATGTGGGCGTCACTCCAGAAGAATTGCGTGAGGTGATGTATCTCACCGCCCCGTTCATCGGTTTCCCAAAGATGCTGAATGCCGTGGGCGCGGTGAACGAGGTGTTCAAGGAGCGAGGCATCTCCCTGCCATTGGAAAAGCAGGGCACGGTAACGGAGGAAACACGCCACGAGGCGGGCAAAGCCATTCAGGACAAGCACTATCCGGGCGGCATCGCCTCGGTGATGGAAGGTGTGCCCGGCGATATGGGCAAGGACGTGGAGCAGTTCCTTACGGACTATTTCTTCGGCGATATCTACAGCCGCGGCGCACTCGACCTACGGACCCGCGAACTGCTCGGCTACTGCGTCCTGACCACCCTGGAAGCCGAGAGCCAGCTCCACTCCCACTATCACGGCAACATCACCGCCGGCAACTCTCCCGAAATCCTGACCGCCGCCGTCATCCAGTGCCTGCCCTACATCGGCTTCCCAGCCGCCATCAAGGCCTTGCGTATTATCAAAGAGGAAACGGCGGATGCGGACGGTAAGGCCGCTTTCCAGCGGGAAATGATATTCCCCATCGGCGAGCCGAACACCGCATACGCCAAGTACTTCATCGGCAACAGCTATCTGGCTCCGATATCCAAGGAGCAGATACCTTTCAGCAATGTCACTTTCGAGCCGGGATGCCGCAACAACTGGCACATTCATCATGCGACTAAAGGCGGCGGGCAGATGCTGGTCTGCGTAGCAGGAAAAGGCTGGTATCAGGAAGAGGGCAAACCTGCCGTACAGATGCTTCCGGGCGATGTCATTCACATCCCGGCAAATGTAAAGCACTGGCACGGAGCAGCGGCTGACAGCTGGTTCGCGCATCTCGCTTTTGAGGTTCCCGGAGAAAACACGTCCAACGAATGGCTGGAGCCCGTAACCGATGAAGAATACAACCGGTTGGAAGAATAATCATGACACTCGAAGAATTCAAGGATTTCGTGAAGACCGGCAAGCCGCTTGATACGGAAGAGATACATCGGTTCATGGACAGGATGGGCGGGGAGGCACGGAAAATCACTTTCCGGCTGAACTCCGCCTATCATACTCCGGAGGAAATCAGGGACATCCTTTCCGAGCTTTTCGGGAAAGCTGTCCCCTCCACGCTCCGTGTGTTCCCGCCGTTTTATACCGATTTCGGCAAGAACATCGAGGTGGGCGAGGATGTGTTCATCAACGCCTGCTGCCATTTTCAGGACCATGGCGGCGTGCGCATCGGGGACGGATGCCAGATAGGGCACAATGTGGTGTTTGCCACACTAAACCATTTCCTGGAGCCGGAGAAGCGCAAGATGACCCATTCCGCGCCTATCGTCCTGGGGAAGAACGTCTGGGTAGGCTCCAATGCCACTATCCTGCAAGGCGTGACCATCGGCGACAATGCCGTGATAGGTGCCGGGGCGGTCGTTACGGGCGACATACCGGCCAATACCGTCGCAGTTGGCGTCCCGGCAAAGGTGATCAAGCACATATCCGTAAAATAAGTTTATCTTTGCATGACTATTTTACGGAAACATGAAAACAGCAGAACGCATCATCCTCATAGCCCTCGCTGCATTTGTCCTTAGCAGTTGCCGTGGTTCATCAGAACAACCATCTGATACAGACACTCATCCGTATGCCGAAGCCGCAGAAGCCGTCACTTCTTACGAAGGTACCGAGATTCTTGCCCATGCCGCTGACAGCACCCGGGAAATCCTGATGGAAACGGAGATATTCGCCATCAAGGGTGCCGACACGCTGAGACTCGACCGCTACTTTCTGTCAGGAATAGAGCAGACTGACTCCCCTGTGGTAGTATTCGTATTCGGAGGAGGTTTCAGGTTCGGCGAAAGGTACTCCGAAATGTTCGTACCTTACTTCGAGTTTCTGGCCCGCCACGGCTGCACGGTCGCCTCGATAGACTACCGCACCATGCTGGGCCGGATAACCTTCGACGGACGCCCCTCCCCCGTAGATTTCATGAATATCCTCCAGTCTGCCATTGACACAGCCGTAGTGGACCTGTACGACGCGACGCGGTATATCGCGCAGCAGCGGGAGGCCTGGGGCATTGATCCTGAGAAAATTGTCATCAGCGGCTCCAGCGCCGGGGCCATCACCGTCCTGCAGGCCGAGTACTACCGCTGCAACAGCCACAGCCTGGCGGCCCGCCTCCCGGAGGGATTCCGCTACGCGGGAGTGATATCCTTCGCAGGAGCAATCTCCGACAAGCAGAAGCTGCACTGGCAGACCCTCCCCTGCCCCGTCATGCTCTTCCACGGCAATGCCGACGGCATCGTCCCCTTCCGCAAGGCCCACCTTCCCTTCCTCGGCGGCCTCTGGGGCTCGGAGACCATAGCCCGGAGCCTCGAATCCCTGGACTCCCCCTGTCATTTTTACGAGATAGACAATGCCGGGCACGAGATAGCCTCCCTCCCCATGACCTGCAACCTCTACGACATCGCGGCCTTCCTCTCCCGCCAGGTCATTGACGGCAAGCCGCTGTCGGTCCATACGCTGGAGACCGTCCCCGGGGCTCCGGCCGCCAAGAAGAGATTTACCGTCATCGACTATATCAGGAACAATACTTAAATATCTGAAAATATGAAGACCACATCCGCCATCATGCTGGCCGCCGTCCTGACTGCCTCCTGTGCAGCAGACCGTGATGCCGACAGAGCCAGAAGCACCGCTAGTGCCGACAACCTCAGAATGTACACGGAAGCCATCTCCCACGACTCCTGCCAGGGACGCAAGCCGTTCTCAGAAGGAGCGGCGCGTGCAGTCAGCTACATTGCCCGGCAGATGGAGGAAATCGGGCTCAGACCTTATCAGGACGGCTCCTATTTCCAGCAGGTCGGCGTCAAGTCTACGAGGTTCCGCTGCACCGGTCCCATGAGGATAAGCACTCCCAAGGGGCGGATGTCTCTGAAATGGCAGGAGGAATATGTCGCCTTTTCGGCCCGCGACGAGAGCCGGATAGACATAAAGAACGCGGAACTGGTGTTCGCCGGATACGGGATAGTGGCTCCGGAATACGGCAAGAATGATTTCAGGGGTATCGACAATCCTCAGGACAAGGTCGCCCTGGTGATTGTCAATGATCCCGGGCTGGGCAGCGACGACACGGAGTATTTCAACGGGGACAATATGACATACTACGGGCGGTGGACATACAAGCTCGAGGAGGCTGCCAGGCAGGGACTCAAGGGGGTGCTCATCATCCATGAGGACCGCGGGGCAGGATACGGATGGTCGGTAGTAAGGGCTTCCGGCTCCGCGAAGATGTATGTGGACGGAGATACGGCATATCACTGTCCCCTGAACGGATGGATCAGCAATGGAGCCGCAGCCAGGCTGCTGGCAGACAACGGCTACGACCTGGCAGAGCTCGTCGAGGAGTCCAAGTCTCCGGATTTCAAGCCTGTCCCGTTGAATTCCACCGTCAGCGTCTCCATGGAACTGACCTTTGACAGGCAGAAGAGTCCCAATGTAATAGGCTATATCCCAGGCAGCGGGAATACCGACGAGAGCGTGGTCTACATCGCGCATTGGGACCATCTGGGCTACGGCACTCCGATAGACGGGGACAGCATCATCAACGGGGCTACAGACAATGCGGTCGGAGTAGCGTGGATGCTGGAGATCGCCAGGTGTTTCAGCGCCCTGCAGGAGAAGCCCCGCCGCAATATCGTGTTCATCTCTCCTACCTGCGAGGAATCCGGATTCCTCGGTACGGAATACTATGTGGAGCATCCGCTGTTTCCGATAGAAAAGACCGTTGCAGTGATCAATCTGGATGTGTTCCCTCTCTGGGGCGAGAACAACGACGTCACCATCACCGGATACGGCCATTCGGACTTAGACCGGACAGTAGCGGAACTGGCAGAGAAATACGGACGCTACGTCATGCCCGACCCGGATGCGTACAACGGAATGTTCTACCGCTCGGACCATTTCCCCTTCGTGAAGAAGGGCATTCCGGCCATGTTCGCCAAAGGCTGGAACGACAACCGCATCCACGGCAAGGAATGGTCCAGGGAACAGATAGCGCGCTACTGGGCGGAAGTCTATCACAAACCTACCGACCAGACCCGTCCCGAGGACGATTACAGCGGCCTGCTCCAGGAGGTGCATCTGTTCTTTGACCTCGGATATGAGCTGGCGCAGGGGACCGGCTATCCACGGTGGAATCCTGGGTCGGAGTTTGCGGGTGTTCTGGAGAGGTAACCATGATGCTACAGAAAGATACCGGCAGTTTTTTCCGCCCGATAAATACGAACATGAATATTCCGGAGAGTGATTATTTCCGGGCAGATGTCTGTGTGGCTATGGCCAATGCCTTGGCGCGTAATACGAACCACAGTCTGTAGTTGACCGTTTTGAACATTCTGCTGGAAAACAAACGATTACGGAATCATGCATGCAACAGAGTGAACAATATGCCCGAGCGCGTACTTCTTTAAATGCGTTGGAAAGTGCTGTGGCTGGGGTAGTCTGAGGTCAGCACGTTTTCTCGAGGACGAGTCTGTTATCCGATGATTCCGTGTAAAATGCTGTCATATAAGCAATGTATGCGGATATCGGGATAACAGACACGTGGTGAAAGTCTTCATTCTGTAAATCGCGTACTTTGTGTAAGTTTCTATGAGACATTGAATTATGGGAAGCTAAACTGAAGAGACTGTGCCCGCACTGCGACATAGGCGACAACATGATGAAGGAGATGTTCGATTTGCTATAAATGACTAACTTTGCAGAAAATGCCATACACCATGTTCGACATTACATTACTTGATACATACCGGGAAGACAACCGTCTCGAGGCCAAGAAAGCCAAAGGCGGACTTCCGCACAGCCTCTGGGAGACCTACTCCGCATTCGCCAACACCGACGGCGGCCTCATCCTCATCGGAGCCAACGAGCAGCGGGACGGCACACTCATACCCACCGGACTCACAGAAGAAGATGTGCGGAAAATGAAAAAGTAGTTTTGGGACATCATCAACAACCGCCAGAAAGTCAGCGACAACATCCTCACCGACAAAGATGTCTGCTCCGAAGAATACAATGGTTCTCACATCCTTGTAATCAATGTCCCCAGAGCCCAAAGAGAAAGAAAACCCATCTACATAGGCGGCGACATCTTTTCCGGCACATACAAGCGCAACAGCTCCGGAGACTACCACTGTACCAAAGACGAAGTCCGTTCAATGCTGCGCGACCAAGGCTCGCATACGGTTGATACTAAGATTCTGACCGGGATGAACCTCTCCGCCCTAAACCCGGATAGCATCCTGGCATTCCGAATGAACCACCGGAACACCCAACTCAATCACCCTTGGAGCAACCTCACGGATGAAGAATTCCTCATCAAGATAGGAGCAGCGGCCATCAGTGACACTGATGGCAAGGCCCACCCCACAGGGGCCGGACTTCTCATGTTCGGCAACGAATACGAAATAGTCCGCGAATATCCCAACTATTTCCTTGACTTTCGTGAGATGGTCAACGACATCACCGAATGGACAGATCGTATCTGGTCTACATCAGGAGACTGGAGCGGCAACGTTTTCGATTTCTACCGCCGCATAGTCACCCGCATTGTCCAGGACCTCAAGGTCCCATTCCGCCTTGAAGGACTTTACCGTATCGATGACACGCCCCAGCACAAAGCAGTCCGCGAAGCCCTTGCCAACTGCCTCGTCAACGCCGACTACTACGGCAGAGGCGGCATCGTCATCCTCAAACACCGAGACCGCCTCGTCTTCGAGAACCCCGGCACCATCCGGATTGGAAAAGAAAAGATGCTTGAAGGCGGTCTGTCCGACCCGAGAAACTCCGTCATCATCAAAATGTTCTCAATGCTACATATTGGAGAGCGTGCCGGAAGTGGAATGAACCGAATCATCTCCGCCTGGTCCGCAGCAGGCTACGAAAATCCTCAGATAACAGAGCGCATCGGAGACTTAGAGAGAACTACCCTGACACTCCCTCTCACTCAAGCCTCCAATGGTTCCCAAGAAAGTACCCAGGAAAACGGCACTACAGATACTTCTAATGGCGAATGTGCCCAGAAAAGGGGCGTCCAGAAAGTACCCAGAAAATACCCAGAAGAATTACTCTGATTATCCACAGGAAATCAATGGCGTTTTCCTGACTAGGACAGCCATAGCCATACTCAATGCCATCATTGTAGATCCATCTATAACGAGAGAAATCTTATCCGAACAACTTAAAGTTTCAGACTCTACCATCAAGAAATATCTGAAACAGTTCAAGGATCTTGACCTAATCGAACGTATAGGCCCCGATAAAGGCGGCTACTGGAAAGTAAAAAAATAATATTGAACAGACCAGATGGACAAACAAGAAGCTAAGGCGATAGATCGTAAATTCAGCAAATACAGCATCACCTATGAATAAACAGATAATACGAAATTGGTCCAAAAGCGACATTCCTGCTTTGGCCAAATATCTTAACAACAAGAAAATATGGGACAATTGCAGAGACAGTCTGCCATACCCCTATACTGAAGAGGACGCGTCCCGATTCATAGAATCTACCAAATGTCAAAATGGACGACAGCATAACTACTGCATCGAAGTCAACGGAGAAGCCGCAGGCAACATAAGTTTTATCCGTGGAACAGACGTGGAGCGCTATAATGCCGAACTAGGTTACTGGCTTGCAGAATGTTACTGGAACAGAGGAATAATGACCTCCGTGCTGCGACATGCCATAGACGATTACTTCCTTCACACAGATGCAATACGTATCTACGCTAATGTATACGCAAACAATCCGGCTTCAATGAAAGTACTGGAAAATAATGGGTTCAGGAAATGCGGGATTCATGAAAAAGCGTGCTTCAAAAACGGAGAATTCATAGATTGCCATTACTTTGAACTGCTTAAATGAGGGGGTGGGATTAAGCCGCGCAAGGTGAATTTTTAAGTCTGTAATTGACTGATTTGAAGATTTCGCTGGAGAACAAATAGTTACGGAATCATGCGGACAACAGACTGAATGGTACGCCCGAGGCGTGTATTTCTTTAAATGCGCCTGGAAGGTGCTGTGGCAGGGGTAGTCTGAGGTCTGTACGTTTTCTAGAGGACGAGTCTGTTATCCGATGATTCCGTGTAAAATGCTATCATATAGCAATGTATGCGGATATCGGGATAACAGACTCGTGGTGAAAGTTTTCAGTCTGTAAATCGAGTACTTTGTGTAAGTTTTTATGAGACATTGGAATATGTAAAACTGAGTTGAACAGACTGGTTGGGAATAGTTGGGATTAAGCCGCGCGGGGGCGGCTTTTTCCCTGACCCTGCGCCGCGGGCGATCTTACATACGCCGGGGGACGCAGGATGTGCCGGGCTTTGCCCGGATTTTTTGCACCGCAAGAACATTCCGTAAGCAAGCTTCCGGACTGCCCTTCCGGCACAAAAAACGCCCAACCTTAAGGTCGGGCGCATCCTGCTTGTTGCGTCTGTGATCCGGTTGGGATTCGAACCCAAGACCCACAGCTTAGAAGGCTGTTGCTCTATCCAGCTGAGCTACCGGACCCGGAGTCATTCGGATGGGCTCGCACGCCTTGTTGTACTCTTTTAGGTACTGAGCGTCGCCTGTTTCCCGAATGCGGCTGCAAAGATAGAAAAATATTTACATTCCCAAATTTTTTCCATAACTTTACCAGCCTAACTTTAAAACACTGAGAGAATGGAAGAGAACAGAGAGCTGGGACTGGCGTGGGAGCTGGTTGAGAGGACGGGGGTTCATGTGTTTCTGACCGGTAAGGCGGGGACGGGCAAGACGACTTTTCTGAAAAGGCTGAGGGACGAGGGTACGAAGCGGATGGTGGTGCTGGCGCCTACGGGGATTGCGGCCATCAATGCGGGCGGTATGACGCTGCACTCGTTTTTCCAGCTGCCTTTCGCACCATATATTCCTGATACATCGTTTACTGTCGGCGGCGGAGCTCAGGCGGCAAGGTATTTCCGTTTCAGCCGCGAGAAGAAGAACATCATCCGGAGCATGGACCTGCTGGTGATAGACGAGATAAGCATGGTGCGAGCCGACCTGCTGGACTCGGTGGACAATGTTCTGAGGCGTTTCAGGGACCGCAGCAAGCCGTTCGGCGGTGTGCAGCTGCTGATGATCGGAGACCTGCAGCAGCTCGCGCCGGTAGTTAAGGACGAGGAGTGGGAAATGCTTAGAACGTACTACGACACCCCTTATTTCTTTTCCAGCACTGCCCTCCGCAAAACCGAATTCTGCACCGTGGAGCTCAGGAAGGTCTACCGCCAGAGCGACAGCCGCTTCCTGGACCTGCTCAACAGCATCCGGGACGGCCGTTGCGGGAAGGATGTACTGAAGGCCCTGAACGAGCGGTACATCCCCGATTTTCACCCCAAGAAGGAAGACGGCTATATCCACCTGGTGACCCATAACCTCCAAGCCCAGCGCATCAACGACCGGGAGATGGAGCTGCTCGCAGGGCCCTCCTACTCTTTCCATGCCGTCATCGAGGGCAAGTTCCCCGACTATGCCTACCCCGCCGACGAGACCCTGACCTTAAAGAAAGGAGCGCAGGTGATGTTCGTCAAGAACGATACCTCAGGCGAGCACCGCTACGTCAACGGCACGATAGGTGAGGTTACGGACATCTCGGAAGACATGATTGAGGTGCAATGCCGCGACAGCGGAGCCACATACACCATCCAGCAGGAGACATGGAGCAATGCCCGCTACGTCCTGGACGAGGACACCCGGGAGATCCGCGAGGAGGTCGAGGGCACCTTCCGCCAGTATCCGCTGAAGCCGGCCTGGGCCATCACGATACACAAGAGCCAGGGCTTGACTTTTGACCGGGCCATCATCGATGCCCGCGCTGCATTTGCTCACGGCCAGACCTATGTGGCCCTGAGCCGCTGCCGGACCCTCGAAGGCCTGGTGCTGAGCTCTCCCCTCGCCTCCCGGACGGTCATAAGCGACAGTGCCGTGGAGGATTTTACCCGGCAGAGCAAGCTCACCGAACCGGACGCGGAGCGCATAGGAACGCTCCGGCGGCAGTATTTCCTCGACCTGCTGACGGACCTCTTTGATTTTTCCGGGATAGAGAAACCTCTGAGAAAATACATCCGGACAGCTGAAGAGCACCTCCAGAAGCTCTATCCCAAGCAGATAGCCGGACACCGGGAGGCTTTGGAGCATTTTGCCGCAGAGGTGACGGAAGTTGCCCTGAAATTCCGCCCCCAGTACACCCGGATGGTGGAAAGTACTCCCGACGGCTATGCCTCCAGCTCCGTCCTGCAGGAGAGGATCCGCTCCGGCGCTGAGTACTTCAGGGAGAAACTCGAGGCTCTCGGAGAGATATTCAACCCAGCCTCCCGCCTGAGTTCGGACAACAAGGAGATAGAAAAGCTGCTGAGCCAGAGCATGGAGGAATTTTACGACAGTCTCCGCCTCCGGACCGCCCTCCTGGAATTTACCGCAGGCACCGGCTTCGAGACCTGCGCCTATCTCCGCAAGAAGGACCTGTTGTCAATAGAAGGGCCCGGTCCTGCACCTAAAAAGGCAAAGTCCACCTCAGAGGAAAATAAGAAGACGAAGGAGCAGAAGGTGGAGGTTCCGGCGGATATCCTGCATCCCAGGTTGTTCAGCGCCTTGGTGGCCTGGCGCCGCTCGGAGGCAACTGCAAGGAATGTCCCAGCGTACGTCGTCCTTCAGCAGAAGGCCCTTCTCGGCATCAGCAACCTACTGCCGCAGGACCTGCCGTCGCTGCTGCGGGTCCCGTATTTCGGCAAGGCCGGTGCGGAAAAATACGGGGAGCGTATTCTGGAAATGGTCAAGGAATACCTCAGCGGTAAAGATGACACTGCCGGGGTATAAGTAATTCACAGATACAGACCGACATGAAAAACTAAACCCGATAGCTTGACAGAGTCAGGGGCTACCGGGAATCAACAATGCAAATATAATGATTTATTGTTAATAACAAAAGAATATGTGTAAATTATGAAGTTTGTGGATTTTGAAGGGATCGTGTCACCTAAGAGAATTAGCAGATATTTAACGGCATGTAACGGAAATACTCGCAAGGCCATGACGTTGTATCGTTATAACCTTAGGCTGTCGCAGGAAGTGTTTACTGTTGTCAGTTGTTTTGAAGTTGCATTAAGAAATGCGATAGACTCGCTGCTGGTTCCTGTTTTTGGTCCGGAATGGTTAAAAAACAGTATACAATCGGGCGGTATATTCTATGGTGATCAGTTTAAATACACTAAAAGAATTATCGAGAAAGCATATATTAAATTAGCATCCAACGGAATTTATTCTCATTCAAAACTGCTCGCAGAAATGGAATTTGGGGTTTGGAAATATATGTTTTCTCAGAAGCAGTTCCGGGCTACAGGATGCGTTCTTCTGAAAATTTTCCCATCTAAGCCCCGTTCGTCTATACAAATACAGTATAATCACTCGTATATATTCAATGAGTTGGATAAGGTAAACACCTTGAGAAATAGAATTGCACACCACGAACCTGTCTGTTTCTATCTTAATGCATCCGTTATCAATACAGGATATATTGTAAACGAATATCAGAAAATACAGATGCTTTTCTCCTGGATGAATATAGACAGCAAATCAATGCTGTACGGCTTGGATCATGTACTGGATGTGTGTGATAAAATTAATCAATTGATGTAGAATAGAAGTTATTTTATATCTTTGTTTGTTCAACAATACCAACAATGAGAAAGCTGTTAATGATCGTAGACCCGCAGATAGACTTCATAAGCGGAAGCCTGAAGGTGGAGGGTGCAAAGGAAAAAATGGACGCTCTTGCCGACTACATCCTCAGGACCGACGGGGAATACATCTGCAAGCTGATAACCATGGACCAGCATCCCTACCGGCACTGTTCGTTCTACGAGAATGGAGGGCAGTGGCCGATGCACTGCGTGGTGAATACCATTGGCGCTGCCGTCTATCAGCCGATTATGGACGCCGTGTACAATACTCAGGGTGAGGTGAAGATGTTCCGCAAGGGCGAGAAGAAAAATTTCGAGGAGTACTCCATCTTCAAGAACCTCTGTTCGGCCCGCCACATAGATTTCCTGCTCTACCGCCTGGATATCGAAGTAGTGGATGTCTGCGGTATCGCCGGAGATGTCTGCGTACTCAACACTCTCAAGGACGGCATCGCCATCTACGGCCGCTCTCCTCAGTTCAATGTACTGGAGGAATACTGCCCCTCGATCGACGGAGGCACGGCCCTCCGGGAGTTTCTGGAGTCATAAAGTAAAATTGGGAGATTATTCTGTAATCCGGGTTGCGGACGGTACGGGCACGGAATGTAACTTTGCAGAAAAATTATCCATCGGATATGAAACGTATTATTCCAACCATTGCGGCGGCCCTGGCGGTATGCCTGACGGCCACTGCACAGAATCAGCAAGTTATGAACAGTAAAAAGACACTCGTGGCCTACTTCTCAGCCACCGGAACTACTGAGAGGGTTGCAAAACTTATTGCAGAAGTCACCGGCGGAGACCTTTACGAAATCACTCCCGTACAGGAATACACTGCCGCCGACCTCGACTGGACCGACAAGACATCCCGCAGCACTAAGGAAATGAACGACTCCAAGTCCCGCCCCGCCATCAAGGCAGACCTGCAGAACGCCGGCAGCTACGACGTAATCTACATCGGCTACCCCATCTGGTGGAACCTCGCGCCCCGTGCCGTGAACACCTTTTTAGAGACCTACGACTTCTCCGGCAAGACCGTCATCCCCTTCGCCACCTCCGGTGGCAGCGGCATCACCAACTCCGCCGCCCAGCTCAGAAAAGAGTATCCCGCACTCGACTGGCAGAGCGGCAAGCTGCTCAACGGCGCCTCCCGGACTGCCATCGAAGCCTGGGTTAGATAATTTCAGTTCTTTTTCGAAAGTTTGTCCTTCATCGAAGCGATGAACGCCGAACTTATGATACCGGTGGGGATGGCCAGCATGGCTATGCCCACGAAACTGATGAAAGCACAGAGAATACGTCCGATGGGAGTAACAGGATAAATGTCTCCGTATCCAACTGTAGTAAAGGTGATTACAGCCCACCACATGCTGTCTCCGATGTTCTTGAACACTTCGGGCTGGGCACCTTTCTCCACGAAGTATACCAGTATGGCCGAAAAGCAGATGATGATAAGACAGGCGGTGAACGCGGTCAGAAGTTCGGAGCGCACTGATTTCATCACTTTCAGGATGAGCTGGAAGGCTGTGGAATAGCGTATAAGCTTGAACACCACGAACACATACGGCAGTATGATGATATGGACGATCTCGGTATCCCAGTAGAAGTAAGTCATTACAAACGGAATGACCGCCACCAAGTCCACAAGCCCGTAGAAAGAAAAAACATACTTCAGACGGCTGCGGTATGCCGGGAGGCCTTGATAAAGCGCAGGCGCTGAATATATCCGAAGCAGATACTCAATCAGGAATACCAGCGAGGCGAAATGTATAAAGCTCTGGAACAGCCAGCCGTACTGCTGGAATTCCTTGAAGGAAGAGAGCACTACCGACGTGATGGAAAGCAAAATGAAAAGCATGGCCGTAAAACGGACTACCCTGCTTTTCAAGAATTTCTGTACGATATCGATTCGTTTTTCCATAGCAAATAACTGCTGTCCCGCAAACTTACGCAAATTTTATGACAATGCGCGATTTTCCGTTGGAATTCAGTCATCTTCTCCGGTACAACTCCCGTGCACATCGTTTTGCGGGCATACACAACAATACAGCATCTCCTTCAACGAATTGACTTCGTGGTGCAAACGGTTTTTGAGTAAGTTGATAATCTACGGGTTGTAAATCACACTGCACATTTGCCCCCTTTTGAGACAGGGCAAATGTGCAGTTCCTTTTTATAGACTTACCTTACGGAGCTTACCGTTCTTTCCCCTGATTTCCAAATCGATAACTGATGCTGTATCCAACAAAGGCATTAGGGTCTTATAACTGTTATTGTCCACTGGAGAGCCATTGACCGCCATGATTGTGTCCCCCAGGACAAGACCGGCCCTGAATGCCGGACTGTTGTCCTCCATGTAATTTACTATCCATCCGGCACCGATATCCGTTCTGTCCACGGTCCTGAATCCTCTGTCCACACCCTCCACTTTCTTCTCTACTTGGAACGGGGAAAGATACAGCACTTTGCCCTCAAAATCCAGAATAATATTGTAACGGCTTGAAAATATCTCAATACCTGCCAGTCCTGCATATTCTGTCTGCATTCCCAATGCTCCTTTCTTATCTAAAGAATAACTGACTTCCACACCTTTCAGAGTATCCTGTCCGATAATCACCGCTTCGGAGGTGATACATACTCTCGAGGAACCGCCTCCAATCCCTCCATTCAGGAAATGCCCTGTCTTTCTGTCCACATCAAGCTCATCCAAGGCATTCTCCTCTGCGCAGCCACCGGCAATGGATATACCGCTTCTACTGCCAAGATCCAATATGAAACTGCCGGCTACCTGCTTCCCCGGAAACCGCACCTCCAGATCCAGATACACTCTCCCGGCCTCATCAATACGTACAGGCAACCCGGTATATCCCTGCAGCATCTCATGCCGGACAGTGTCCAGATTCCTCATATATGAATGTTCAAAATTGATTTCCAGTGGCTTGTCCATGAAATTGTCCATTCCGACGATACCGTCCGCCCCGCAGCCTACGATATCCCTGAGTCCCAATATGACCGTCCTGCCGAAGCGCTCCTCAAGGTTTACAGCCGATACCGTGACAGTATCCGTTACCAGATCCACAAGCTGCGCTCCTTCTCCGACTCCACCCAGACTCGCTTTGATTTTCATCCGGCCAGCGAGATCCACACTGTCCAGCCTGCAGAAATCCTTATCGAGATACAGCATGTCAGCCCCGGTATCGAACAGCAGACGGCAGCTGTCTTTACCGTTCAGAAGCGCATTCAGGTAAATGTGTCCGTCCACCTCGAACGGAACCGCATCCTCAGGGATGTAATAAGATGAAGACGTCTCCGTATCCTTTTCAGCAGTCTTGCTCCCGCAGCATGCAAAAGCGGGTATCATCAGGATGATTAACAGAATCTTTCTCATAGCTGATTTTAAGTACAACCACAAATGTAGTGATTTTCAGGCAAAATAAAAAGGCTGTGTCAAAAATGTCACAGCCTTCAAGACAATATTCTGAAAAATCTCCGCTACAGATTGCGGACAATTCCCATGAAGAGGACCGGACCGGACTCGCGCCCGCGTATCAGGAATACGAAGGGGCGGTCAGCCTTGAACTCAAACGGATCGGGGGCAAGGGATGTCCGCATGATGCCTACAGAGGTGACAGCTGCCGCCTCCGAGCCTTCCTCATTGACCTCGATGAATGTCTTCTGCTTTACTTCGCTGATCATCAGAGGCTCCCTGGCTATTCCAGAGAAATCGGCCGCAGGAGTGAAGGCAGTCCGCATTCCGAGGCGCTGCAGTGTGGCGATGAGGGAGGTCTCATACTCGGCCTTGAATTTGGGAATGCTCACCTTTATGCGGTCAGTCTGAAGCAGGCCGGTCAGAGTGCTCAGGGCCTCACCGTCCAGACCTGACACGAATTCCTCGGCACTCGTTCCTTCAGCAGGCAGAAAGATATCCATCACGAATGAGCCGTCTCCGTAGGGAAGTTCCAGTACCGAGCCTTCCGGACCGGTGTAGTAGGGAAAACTTGCGGTATTGTGCATGAACTCGACCTTGGAGCTCCGGTTATTGCCGTGGAAAATGTCCTCACGCGTTCTGGCAGCATCAAAGGGACATGACCACATTCCCTTGAAATACAAAGCATTCAACAGATACATCTGAGTAGCTGGGTCGATGCTTTCAATCATCTTGCTGATACGCCCGTTGGTATTTTCCGAGCACCAGCTGTTAATGACCGAAGGAGAAGCGGGGTCTGAGAAATCCAGATTGCTTACCGAGGCATCGTAATACCTGACGGCCGTCTTGCAGAAACGGGACCTGACCGGAAAAAGGTCTGAAACCCAAATAGAGTTGGCCACATTAAGTTCTATGCCCACAGGTCCGGAGGCCAGAAAGTCCTTCACACTGCGGTTGTATTCATTGAGTTCATTTATGGAAGCATCCTGACCGAGAACGGACAGCATTTCAGCCAAAGTGGCCTCTTCTGCCCCGTTTGCAGTCATAGACAGTGCCATCGATGCACTCAGCGGGGATATGAAGACTACATCGGAGCCGTCGTACAAGACAGCATCCTGGAAAAGTCCGAAGGCAAAAGAGGAACCGGACACCTCCGCGCCGGTCCCTCTTTTAAGAACATCCTCCGTCTGCGCTGAAACCATGAAAGGCAGCAGGACAAACATCAATGTGAAGATACGCCTCATTACTTCTGCATCTCTTTACGTAATCTCTCGGCCAGCAAAGGAACTATCTTGTTCACATCCCCTACTATACCGATATCCGAAACATTGAAGATGGGCGCGAACTTGTCTTTGTTCACGGCTACGATATAGCCGGACTCTTCCATTCCTGCCAGATGCTGGATGGCTCCGGATATACCGAGGGCGAGATAGAGGTCGGGACGGACAGTCTTGCCGGTCTGGCCCACCTGACGGTCGTGCGGCATGATGCCGGCGTCGACCATGGCCCTGGATGCGGAAACCTCGGCGCCGAGGACTTCCGCAAGCTCCTGCAGCTTGGCAAATCCCTCCTTGCAGCCCACTCCGCGGCCTCCTGAGACGAGGATCTTGGCCTCGGTGATATCTACCTTGTTCTTCTCCTCGCGGACCTCCTCGAGCAGTTTTACGCGGATTTTGGAGTGGTCGAACTTGGTCTCGAAGCGGACGATGGAGCCGGTGCGTCCGGGCTCGGGATCGCGCTTGGGCATCACTCCGGGACGGACTGTGGACATCTGGGGACGGTGCTCGGTACACATGATGGTGGCCATCAGGTTGCCGCCGAAAGCGGGACGGGTCATCATCAGCTGCTTGTCCTCGGATATCTCCAGCTTCGTACAGTCGGCGGTGAGGCCGGTAGCCAGACGGGCCGAGAGCCTGGGCGCCAGGTCGCGTCCGATGGTGGTGGCTCCGAAGAGCACGATATCGGGACGCATGGCGGTGATAATCTGATATATGGACTGAGCGTACTGCTCGGTGAGATAGTCCTTGAGCTCGATGTGGTCGGTAACCACCACCTCATCGGCGCCGTACTCGAAGAGGGGCTGGATGAGATGCTCCACATTGTAGCCTGCGAGCATGGCCACCACCTTGGAGCCGAGGGCCCCGGCCAGGTCACGGGCCTTGCCTATGAGCTCGAGGGCAACAGGCTGGATAACACCGCCTCTCTGTTCTGCGAACACATATACATTCTTGTAGTCGTTCTTGTTGATCATATCTGTAAAATATTAACGGTGTTACACTGTTAGATGATGAATTTCTCCTTGAGACGGGAGACGATGATGCCCACAGCCTCCTCGGCATCCACCTCGAATACCTCTCCGGGAACCTTGAGACCCTTGGTGAAGGCCTTGAGCACCTTTGTCGGAGAACCTTTGAGTCCGAGCTTGGTCTCGTCCACATCGATATGGTCGGCGCCCCAGATCTCGACCTGTTTGTTATAGGCCTCGACTATGCCGGGAGCGCTCATATACCTGGGCTTTACGGCTGAGGCGAGAACAGTCAGCAGACAGGGCATCTGAGCCTCGAGTATCTGTACTCCTTCCTCGGTCTCCTTGGTCACGCGCAGGGCCTTGCCGCTCTTCTCCACCTCGAGGTCGCATACGTACGAGACCTGAGGCACATCGAGATGCTCTGCGATCTGGGGGCCCACCTGTGCGGTATCTCCGTCGATGGCCTGACGGCCGGTGATGACGATGTCCCAGTCCAGGGTCCTGAGAGCTCCGGCGAGAGCATTGGAGGTAGCGAGGGTATCGGCTCCGGCGAACTTTCTGTCAGTTAGGAGTATCGCCCTGTCCACACCCATTGCGAAGGCTTCCCTCAGAATCAGGTCGGCCTGGGGAGGTCCCATGGTAATGACCGTTACATTGGCCCCGTACTTGTCCTTCAGACGGAGGGCCATCTCCAGTCCGCCCTTGTCATCGGGATTCATGATGCTGGGCACTCCGTCCCTGATGAGGGTACCGGTAACAGGATTGATCTTGATCTCGGTGGTATCGGGTACCTGCTTGATACAAACTACTATATTCATACTTTCCTGATTTTACTTTTTAAACATACTGGCTGCTATCACCATTCTCTGTACCTCGGATGTACCCTCGTAGATCTCGGTGATCTTGGCGTCGCGCATCATCCTCTCCACGGGATACTCACGGGTATAGCCGTAGCCTCCGTGGAACTGTACGGCCTTGGTTGTCACCTCCATGGCTGTCTCAGCAGCGAAGAGCTTGGCCATCGCGGCATCGGCCGAATAAGGCTCCTTGCAGTCCTTCTTGAAAGCTGCCGAACGCACGAGCAGACGGGAGGCCTCTACCTTGGTCTTCAGGTCGGCCATCTGGAACTGGGTGTTCTGGAACTGCGATATCGACTTGCCGAACTGCTTGCGCTCCATGGTGTACTTGACGGTCTCGTCCAGAGCGCCCTGAGCTATTCCGAGAGCCTGCGAGGCGATGCCTATACGGCCTCCGTCGAGGGTCTTCATGGCTATCGCGAAGCCCCCTCCTACCTTGCCGAGCAGATTGCCCTTGGGGATGCGGCAGTCGGAGAAGATAAGTTCTGCAGTGGCCGAACCCCTGATACCGAGCTTCAGCTCCTTCTTGCCCACCTCGAAGCCGGGAGTGCCGTCCTCCACGATGAAGGCGGAGATTCCCTTGTTCTTCAGGGATTTGTCAGTCATGGCAAAAATCACGTATACATGGGCATGGCCGGCATTGGTGATGAATATCTTGTTGCCGTTGAGCACCCACTCGTCCCCGTCGAGGACTGCTGTGGTCTGCTGGGCCGAGGCGTCCGTACCGGCATTGGGCTCGGTCAGACCGAAGGCTCCGAGCCATTCGCCGGAAGCCAGTTTGGGCAGATACTTGCGCTTCTGCTCCTCGGTTCCGTGCTCGAAGATAGGAGCCAGACAGAGGGAAGTATGGGCCGAGAGGACCACGCCGGTGGTGGCGCAGACTCTCGAGAGTTCCTCTACTGCGATGGTGTACATGATGTTGTCCCCTCCTGCCCCGCCGTATTCAACGGGGAGGGGTATGCCGAAGAGTCCGAGCGGAGCCATCTTCTGGACCGTCTCTATGGGGAATCTCTCCTGTTCGTCGATCTCAGCTGCCAGGGGCTTTACCTCTTTCTCGGCGAACTCCCTGATCATCTGCCTGAAAAGCGACTGTGTCGGTGTGAGTTTGAAATTCATATTCAGTAATGCTTAAATTTTAGTATTTGTAAAATCCTTCTCCCGTCTTGCGTCCGAGCAGTCCGGCACGCACCATCTTCCTCAGCAGAGGATGAGGACGGTACTTGTCGTCCCCGAACTCGCGGTGCAGCACCTCCATGATGGCCAGGCACACGTCCAGACCGATCAGGTCAGCCAGGGCGAGGGGCCCCATCGGATGGTTGGCTCCGAGCTTCATGGCCGCGTCGATATCGTCACGGGAGGCCACTCCGTCGGCCAGGATGCCCACAGCCTCATTGACCATCGGAATCAGGATGCGGTTGACCACGAAACCGGGGGCTTCGTTGACTGCCACGGGGGTCTTGCCGATCTCCTGGCAGAGGGCGAACACTGCGTCGAACACCTCCTGTGAGGTCCTCTGTCCCTTGATGATCTCAACGAGCTTCATCACTGTGGCGGGATTGAAGAAGTGCATGCCTATCACATGGCAGGGCCTGGAGATAGCGGCGGCTATGCCGGTGATGGACAGCGAGGATGTGTTGGTGGCGATGATGGTCTCAGGCTTGCACATGCCGTCCAGCATCTTGAAGAGCTCGATTTTCAGGTCCATCTCCTCCACTGCGGCCTCGATGATCAGGTCGGAGTCGGCGATGTCCTTGTAGTCGGTGGTAACTGTGATGTTGGCTAAAGTGGCGTCCATAGCGGCCTGCTCCATCTTGCCTTTCTCGACGAGCTTGCCGAGGGACTTGGTGATGCGGCCCATGGCCTTGGTGTTGGAAGCCTCGCTGCGGCTCTTCATGGTCACCTTGCGGCCGGCCTGAGCGAGAGCCTGTACGATACCGGAGCCCATGGTTCCGGTGCCGATAACGGAAATCTTGTCTATTGTCATAACTGTCAGTGTTTTGTTCTATCTTAATTATCTGTTCTTGAACTCCGCCTTGCCCTTGGCCAGGAAAGCCTGCATACCGGTCTTCTGGTCCTCAGTGGCAAAACATTCGGAAAATGCGCGGTTCTCGGCGGCCAGGGCCGTGGTCTCGTCCAGGTCGTAGCAGGTGTTGATGCAGGTCTTCGCCTTGCGCACCGCTATCGGGGCGTTGGCACGGATGTCGCGGGCCAGGCCCAGGACATAGTCCATCAGCTCCTCCGGGGGCAATACGTGATTGACCAGACCGATGCGCAGGGCCTCCGCGGCGTCTATCGTCCTTCCGGAGTAGATCATCTCCTTGGCATAGCCCTGTCCCACCAGTTTCGGGAGGCGGTAGGTTCCGGAAAATCCGGGAATAATGCCGAGTTTCACCTCCGGCTGGCCGAACTTGGCCTTTTCAGAGGCAATGCGGATGTCGCAGGCCATGGCCAGCTCGCATCCTCCTCCGAGGGCATATCCGTTCACGGCGGCTATCACCGGTATCGGCAGCTCTTCTATCCTGCGGAAGACCTCGGCTCCGAAACGGCCGAAGTCCAGCCCCTGCTCTGCGTCGAATCCCGCCATCTGGGAGATGTCGGCTCCGGCCACGAAGGACTTCGGGCCGTCTCCGCGGATGATAAGAACCGCGGTACCCTCGGGGATGTCCGTCACGAAACGGTACATCTCCTCCAGTACCGGCCGGCTCAGGGCGTTGAGCGACTGGGGGTGGGATATCGTCAGGATGCAGATACCCTCCTCGGGAGTCTCTATTTTAAGAAAATTCCAATCCATTTTCCAGTAAAATTACTGACGCATAGGTTTCAGGTCCGGGTCAATGATGAGCTGAGCCTCGGTAGCGGCCTGTATCTGTTCAACCGTGAACTCGGGATGAATCTCGCGCAGGACGATACCCTTGTCAGTGATATCCATCACGCCCATCTCGGTGATGATCATATTGACCTGACCGGCTGCTGTCAGGGGGAGACGGCATTTTTTGAGGATCTTGGGATTGCCCTTGGCAGTGTGCTCCATGGTCAGGATGACCTTGCGGGCACCCACCAGCAGGTCCATGGCTCCGCCCATTCCGGGCACCTTCTTGCCGGGGATGATCCAGTTGGCAAGGTCTCCGTGCTCGTCCACCTCAAGGGCTCCGAGGAAGGTCACGTCCACATGGCCGCCGCGGATAATCTCAAATGAGGCGAGGGAGCTGCATGCGTAGGCTCCGGGTACGGCAGTGATATATCCGCCGCCGGAGTTGATGAGGTCCGGGTTCTCCTCTCCCGGCTTGGGTGTGGGGCCCATGCCCACCAGTCCGTTCTCGCTCTGGAGAATGACGGATACCCCCTCAGGGAGGAAATCGGGAATCATGGTGGGAAGTCCGATTCCGAGGTTCACCACATCCCCGTCTTTGAGCTCGAGGGCAGCCCTGCGGGCTATCACCTCTCTTATCTGATTCTTGTCCATTGTAATAATGTATTTAGTGATTATTTTTTGTTGTGTCTGCGTACATATTCCTCTGCGATGAACGAGGCCACGTCGTCGGCGTAGGTGTTCATGCCGAAGCCGGCGTCATAGCCCAGTTCCTTGGCCAGCTCGTGGGTGATGCGGGGTCCGCCGCAGGCCAGTATGACCTTGTCGCGCAGTCCCTCGGCCTCGAGCAGCTCCACCAGCTCGGTGAGGTTCTTGATGTGGATGTCCTTCTGGGTCACGGTCTGGGACACGAGCAGGGCATCGGCCTTGAGTTCCACGGCCTTGGCTATGAAGTCCTCGTTGGGCACCTGGCTGCCGAGGTTGTAGGCCTCGATCATGTCGTAGCGCTCCAGTCCGTAGTGGCCGGCATAGCCCTTCATGTTCATAATCGCGTCGATTCCGACGGTATGGGCGTCTGTGCCAGTGCTGGCTCCCACTACTACGAGCTTGCGTCCGATATTCTCCCGGATGTACTCGTCCGTGGCCGGCATGTCCATGACGGTGGACTCGACCTTGGGTACGTGTATCACCGTAAAGTCCACGGTATGAGTGGCAGAGCCGTAGCAGTTGAAGAATGTGAAGCCGGGGGTGAGTTCCTTGAAGAAGACCACCTGGGGATTGTCCAGTCCCATGCCTTTCAGAAACTGCTTGGCAGCCTCCACGGCCTCGTCTCCGGCCGGTACCGGCAGGGTAAAGCTCAGCTGCACCTTGCCGTCGTTCATGGTGTCCCCGTAGGGTTTTATAGCCTTGAGGTTCAGATTCTTGTCGTAATCCTTCTCCTCCATCGAATAAAGTCCGCCGCTCATGTTATTTTCCTCCTATCATTAGTTTAACAAAGGGATTCATGTAATTGCTGCCCTTCGGAGTGACTCCGTCGAGGCCCTTGCCCCCGTTGCGGGGACGCTTGACATCCGCGAAGATGCCTTTCTCCAGAGCCGAGAAGAGCCCCTCCTCGCGGAGTTTCTCCAGCAGCTCTATGGCCTTGTCCAGCACCTCCTTGGCGCGGGTACGCACGATGCCGCCTTCCTTGAACTCCACCTCGTCGCCGATGCTCTTCATGTTGTTGAAGATGTATTTGGCATTCTCTATCGACAGGAAGCGGTCCGACATGAAGGGGGTGTGGATAGCCTCTGTAGGCATACCGAGAAGCTGTATGCCCTGATTGGTCCAGATACCTATCATGTTGAAGAGGGCATCCTGGATATGGCCGCGGAAGATGTTGCCGGTCATGAACTTTGTGGGAGGCATGTATTTCAGCGGAGCCTTGGGGAATATCTCGCGGGCCATCTGGGCCTGGGCCAGTTCCAGCAGGAAACCGTTCTCGAGCATCGGGTCCATCTCGAAGGCGTGTCCGAGTCCCATCTGCTCCTCCGGCAGACCGGCGATGAGAGCCAGCTGCTCGTTGATGATATCGGAGGCAAGCACGGTATGTGCAGCTTCGACGGCATCGGCTGTAGTCAGGTAGTTGTCCTCTCCGGTGTTGATGATCACTCCTGCAAATCCGTTGATGACCCTCGAGAAAAACTGGTCTATGAGAGTCCTCTGCATGTTGATGTCCCTGAAGAGGATACCGTAGAGGGCGTCGTTGAGCATCACGTCGAGTCCCTCGAACGCGCCCATGACGGCTATCTCGGGCATGCACAGGCCGGAACAGTAGTTGCACAGGCGGATATAGCGGCCGACCTCCTCGCCCACCTTGTCCAGGGCCTGGCGCATGATGCGGAAGTTCTCCTGGGTGGCGTATGTACCGCCGAAGCCTTCGGTAGTGGCTCCGTAGGGCACATAGTCCAGCAGGGACTGGCCGGTGGTACGGATGACCGCGATGATGTCGGCGCCCTGACGTGCGGCGGCCTCGGCCTGCACCACATCCTCGTAGATGTTGCCGGTGGCCACTATCACATAGAGGTAGGGCTTGGGGCCCTCGCCGATCTCGCGCAGGTATTTCTCGCGGCGGGCGCGGCGGGCCCGAATCCTCTCCATCGAGGTATTTATCGGCTCTTCGAGAGCCTTCTGTATCTCAGGTAACGGTTTAATTTCAAGTTTGGTAATATCTAATGTTCCAGCAGATATGCGCTCGGCAATCTCCATCGGAGTCAGGCCGAGAACGGCCATGGCATTGCCCACGTAGAACAGGGCGCCCTCGCTCAGAACTCCCGCAGCCTTCAAGCTGTCCACCACCACGTTGGGCAGGGGTACGGAGTTGGCGTCCACCCCGTCGATACCGAGCAGACGGCAGAGGGTCCTCTCCACCGCCACGGTAGTGTAACCGTCCACGAAATTCTGGACGTCGGCGGCCACACCTGCGGCAAGCTGCCTGGCGTATGCCACTTTCTTCGAATCTAATCCTAATTTGCTATTCATACTCTAACAGTTTTTTTGCCTTCCCCGTCCATTCCGGGGAAATATTCAGGGACTCCGCCACATTGAGAGCCTCGTGAGGCACGTCGCCCTCCGGTGCGGGGCAGAGCCGGTAATTCATCTTTCCGTCCTCCATTCCCCTTACCCTCAGGCGGGTACAATGGGATGAAGAGATGTTGTAATGCGTCGTCAGCAGCAGGGCCACTTCCCTCTGTCCGAGGATATCCACCAGGGCCTCGACCAGGGCCGTACCCTCAATGGGGTTGGTGCTGCGGGCGGGCTCGTCTATCATGGCAGCTATGCGGCTGCCGTCCGAGGCTTCCGCAGAGGCCCGTACGACTCCGTCTATCGCCTTCATCTCGGCGGCGAATGAAGAAAGGCCCGCTCCCATATCCTGGGCATCCCCGGAAATGAAGAATACCCGTTCCCTCGGAGCAATGAGAGCCTCCTCTGCGGGAATACCCATCCCGAAGCAGAAGAGCCACTGGCAGAGGGCGGCGGTCTTGAGCACCACCGTCTTGCCTCCCATATTGGCCCCTATGATCACTACAGGTCCGTCTCCGAAACTCAGGTCGATGGGAGTGAATTCCCCTCCTGCCCTCTCCACAACCTCCTTGACGTATGGATTGTACATCCCCTTATAGGAAGTAACGCCTGAAGTGGAGATCTCCGGAATACAGAGCCGCATCCTCAGCATCTGGACGGCCTTGGCCAGGTCAATGTCCAGCCGGGCGAGCTCCTCCTGCAGCTTCCGCAGTGCGGGAACGGAAGGACGCAGGGTCCGGCAAAGTTCCTCGCGGATTCCGGCCTCCAGGGCCTGTTCCCTGTCCATCAGGTCGGTCCTGCGGTCAGCATCCGCCTCCCTGCGGATATCGGCCCTGAGGGCCGCCAGCTCGGGAGAATAGGAGTCGTAAATGTAAAATGAGGCTATCTCCGTCCCATCCGGGTCCAGGACCTTCAGGGCATCCTCCAGATCGCCGGTATGCGGCGCTATGGACGTCTGCGAGGCCTTTTCCAGGACAGCCGACACCCTCCGTCCGAGCAGAATCAGGGCCTTGACCTCGAAGAGCTCAATGTCATCGACGGTGCTTCCTGCCTCTATCCGGCTAAGAGTATGGGAGATATCCTTCAGACTGCACAGTATGGAATGAAGCATGGACACTAAGTTCCCGTCCCCGGCAGCAGACAGATGCTCCCGCATGCGCGAATATGCGGCGGCTATATCCTCCGGGGCAGTAAGCGCCTCAGTATCCATCAGGTATCTGAGGGCATAACCGGAAGCTAACGGCAGTGAATCTATCACATACCGCAGCCCGCAGGGAGAGTCTATGATGTCTCTAAGCTTCATCTTCACATTGTCGTCTTATATCGTAAACCGGCAGTTGGATCTTATCGGAAAGCGTCCTGCAAAGCAGGTCCGAGTCAAGTCGGTAACCGTTGGGAGCCAAGGGATTGACACATACGGCCAGCAGTGCTGTCCGCCTGTGTACCCGGAGCCGTCCGCCTGCACGGACAAAACGCCTCCAGCTATCCGGAGAGATGAAGATCCGGGTAAAATCCGCGACCGTCACCTCTATCTCCGGCAGCCTCCGCTCCGTCAGCAGACGGGTCAGAAGCCTGTCGGTCAATGCTCCGGAGACCTCTATCCGCCTCACCTCCGGGGCAAGCTCAACTTCCTGAGCCATCGAGGAGACCGTAAGGGTCTGCTCCTCGGGAATTTTCTGCTCCTCCACCTCCGGAAGCCGGATCATCTCCACGCAGAACGCGGTTCTGTCCACCAATGCGGGCATGCTGCACGATAGAGCGGCGCCGGTAGCCAGCACCATTGCCTCGCTTACAGCCGGAGACGCGCTGCTCTTGCGCGAGAGAGCTCCGTCGATTACCGTCAGTCCGATTCCAAAGCCGGAGATGCTGTCCATCCATCTTTTCAGGGATAACGTCGAAGAGGGCCCCGAGAGGATTACCTTCCCCTCGAGGACCACCTTCGCTGTTATCAGCCTGCCCAAAGCTGTCGTCTCACCGGAGACGTCCACTATCTCCGAGACCAGGCGGCGGGAGCGGTAGTGTGTCTCGGATGTGGCGAAGAACATTCCGCTGCGGAGGATTATCTCCGGCTTCGCGGTGCCCGTCACCTGGTCCGTCCTCTCCCCGTCCAGTCCTATCGAAGTTACGCAGACTCCCGGGCCGTCGGAAGGCAGGCGGCGGAGAATGTAGTTGAGACACTCGGTCTTACCGCAGTTCTTCTCCATGCCCACCACGGCCACGCTCCGGTACTTCAACAGCTCATGGACAAACGGCATCTGTACTGTTTCAAATAACTATTTGCTGTGGTGTCTTTCCCTGCGCTTGAGCTCAGTGGGCTCGATGGTCATCCTGACTCCCTCGAGCAGGGTTGCCACACCCTCGGACTTCTCGCCCTTGTGACGGCAGTCCTCGCAGTGGCATTCGTTGTGATACTCAGGCGGTTCTGTATAGGTCGTAATGACACCTTCGAAGTTGCGGAGCACTACCTTGCCTGGCGACTGGGAGATAACATACTGAGGCATGACCGGAGTCTTGCCGCCACCGCCGGGAGCGTCCACCACGAATGTGGGCACTGCAAAACCGGAGGTATGTCCCCTGAGGCCTTCGATGATCTCGATACCCTTCGAAACGGGGGTACGGAAATGCTCCAGGCCCATCGACAGGTCGCACTGGTAAATATAATAAGGTCTCACCCTCATCTTGACAAGTTCATGCACCAGATGCTTCATCACATGCACGCAGTCGTTGACTCCGCGCAGGAGGACGGACTGGTTGCCGAGGGGTATTCCGGCATCGGCGAGCCTTGCGCAGGCAGCGGCCGACTCGGGGGTCACCTCGTTGGGATGGTTGAAATGGGTGTTGAGCCAGATCGGGTGGTACTTCTTGAGCATGTTGCACAGGTCGTCGGTAATCCTCTGAGGGCATACGACGGGAGTACGGGAGCCGATGCGGATAATCTCCACATGGGGGATGGCCCGCAGCCTCTTGATGATGTACTCCAGCTTTGCGTCGCTGACCATCAGGGCGTCACCACCGGAGAGAAGCACGTCGCGGACTACGGGAGTCTTCTCGACGTACTCTATGCACTTCTCTATCCTGTCATTGGGCGACTCGGCGTCCTTCTGTCCGGCGAAACGGCGGCGGGTGCAGTGACGGCAGTACATCGAGCACATGTCGGTGATGAGCATCAGCACTCTGTCGGGATACCTGTGGGTAAGGCCGGGTGTCGGGGAATCCTCGTCCTCATGCAGGGGGTCCAGCAGGTCCTCGGGGGCCTGGAAGGTCTCGGCGGCCGTGGGTATGGCCTGTCTGCGGATAGGACAATAAGGGTCATCCGGATCAATCAGGGACAGGTAGTAAGGAGTAATGGCCATCCTGAGGGTGGAGAGAGTCTTGCGGACTCCCTCCTCTTCCTCGGGCGTGAGCTTTATGTATTTCTTGAGCTGGTCGAGAGTCTCTATGCGGTTCTTGACCTGCCATTTCCAGTCATTCCACTGTTCGTCGGTCACTTCCGGGAACAGGACTTTCCTACGCGATGTATTCACCATGGGCAGGAAGGATTAGGCGTAGAGCTCGGTGAATATCTTTCTGAGCTTCTCGCTCTCGCGGAGCTCCTGCAGGGTAATCTCGGCGTGGCCCTTGGTGTAGCCGTTGCCCACGAGCATGGTCACGTCGCTGCCTACGCCCTCTGCTCCTAGAGCCGCCTTGGTGAAGCTGGTGGCCATGGAGAAGAAGTATACCAGACCGGTGTCCTTGGTGCAGAGGATAGAGGTCATCTCGGTGTCGGGGATGTTGACGTTGTTGATGGTGATGTCGCACATCTGGCCTCCGGTGAGCTCCTCGATCTTCTCGAGTACGGGTACGGGCTGGGTAGCGTCGGCTGAGAATACATAGTCGCAGAAGCCGAGGTCCTGCAGTCTCTTGGTGCTCTTCTCGCTGTGGCACAGACCGATTACCTTACCGGTCACGCCTGCGCGTTTCTTGGCCTCATAGCAGCAGAGCATTCCTGACTTGCCGCCGGCTCCGATGATCAGAACTGTGTCGCCGGGCTTAACCAGCTTGGCTGTCTGGGCGGGAGCACCGGCGACGTCGAGTGCGGAGAGGGCGAGCTTCTCGGGCAGGTCAGCGGGAATCTTGGCGTAGATACCGCTCTCGAAGAGGATGGCCTTGCCGTCGATGTCCACCTGGTCCACATCGGCGCGGATCTCCTTGATCTTATCAATGCGCAGGGGAGTCAGGGACAGGGATACAAGGGTGGCGATCTTGTCACCGGGCTTGAGGTCGATCTTGTCCTTGAGGGCATCTCCGATCTTCTCTACTGTACCGAGGAGCATTCCGCCTGAACCTGTCCAGGGGTTGCGGTGCTTGCCCTGCTTGGCCACGATGTCGAACATGATCTCCTTGATCTTCTCGGGGTCGCCGCCGGCGCGGTTGGATATATCTGTGAAGGAAGCAGAGTCGATGTTGAGAGTCTGGACGTCGATGAGAATCTCGTTGTCATAGATTTCGTCCATGTTGTTGTCTAACTTGTTTGCGGGCTGAGGGAGGACTCCCTTGGGTTCGATTACTCTGTGAATTCCGTATTTATTTCCGTGTTTCTGTGCCATAATTTTTTGATTTTAAGATAGTTGATTAATTTGTTTTAAATTATTACTGAAGAGGTCTGAGAGACAGTATCTGACGTGCCTCGGTCGGGGTGGCGATGTCGCGTCCGAACTCGCGGGCGATGCGGACCACCTTCTCCACTAACTCTCCGTTGGAGCGGGCCAGAACTCCCTTGCTCAAATAAACATTGTCCTCGAAACCTACCCTGACGTGGCCTCCGTCGATGATGGCGGCTGCAGCTAAAGGGAACTCGTAGCGGCCGATACCCGCTACGGTGTAAGTCGCGTCGGCGGGAATACTGCCGCGCAGGAAGACGAAGTCGCGGAGCTCACCGCTGATACCTCCGTTGACACCCATCACGAAGTCGAAGTGCATGGGAGCCTGGATATAGCCCTTGCGGTGCAGCCTGAGCGCCATGTCGATCATGGACTTGTCGAAGACTTCGAGCTCAGGTTTGATACCGCGCTCTATCATCCTCTGTCCGAAATACTTGATAGTGTTCTCCGTGTTCTCGAAGATGTCGTCTCCTCCGAAGTTCAGAGTACCGCAGTCGAGGGTGGCCATCTCGGGAAGCAGCTCTGTGGGCTGCAGTCTCTCGTCGTTGGTCATGCCCACGGCTCCTCCTGTAGAGGGCTGGATGATGACATCGGGACACTCCTTCTTAATAGCGTCGATGATGACTTTGAAACGGTCCTTGCTCTGAGTGGGTGTACCGTCATCCTCACGCACGTGAAGGTGAATGAGGGAGGCGCCGGCATTGTAGGCCGACTTGGCCTCGCGGACACACTCCTCTACGGTGTAAGGTACCGCGGGATTGTGCTCCTTGAGCACTTCCGCACCGCATATTGCGGCCGTGATTATCAATTTTTCCATAAGATAGTGATGAATTGTCAGTCAGTTACTGTTTCCTCTGGCACTTCTTGGGCACCACGCAGGTACCGCTGGCGCGGCAGACTACTACGGGCTCAGCCAGCACGTCGGCGGCAGAGTCGGATATGTCAGGTCTGGGAGCGATTACCTTGCGGGCCTCGAAGACCATTTTGCGGGAGGTGTTGCCCACCGAAACGATCTCGCCCTCGGCCTCGATATAGTCTCCGGCGTACACGGGAGCCATGAACTCCACATTGTCGTATGCCTTGAAGAGGCCCTCGTCGCCGTCATTGATGATAAGCAGCTCGGTAGCTACGTCTCCGAAGAGCTGGAGCATCTTGGCTCCGTCCACGAGATTTCCGCCGTAGTGTGCATCGTGGCAGCTCATGCGCATGCGGATAAGAGATTTAACACCCATGACCTACCTCCTTTTATAGATATAGTTTACGAAAATGCCGGGAGTATGTACGGCCTCGGGAGCTATCTCCCCTACAGGCACCACCTTCTCGGCCTCTACGATTACTAGGTCGGCTGCCATGGCCATCACGGGGTTGAAGTTCTGGGTCGTACCCTTGTACACAAGATTACCGGACTCATCGGCAATGGAGGCTCCCAGAAGCGCGATATCGGCACCAAGAGGCTTCTCCAGCAGATAGTCCTTGCCGTCCACGTTGACGACAGGCTTGCCCTCGGCTACGAGGGTTCCCATACCGGTGGTGGTAAGGACTCCTCCGAGCCCAGCGCCCTTTGCCCTGATTCTCTCGGCCAGAGTACCCTGAGGAGAGAACTCGACCTCGAGCTCACCGGCGTTCATCTGATTGCCGGTCTCGGGATTGGTTCCGACATGGGATACGATGAGTTTCTTGATCTGTTTGTTTACCACCAGCTTCCCGAGCGACTTGTCGGGGAAGGCTGTGTCGTTGCAGATGACAGTCAGGTCCTTGACTCCGCTCTCAGCGAGGGCATCCATGATCTGCAGGGGGGCGCCGACGCCCAGGAACCCGCCGACCATGACGGTCATGCCGTCCTTAACATAGGATACGGCCTGCTCAAGTGTTATTTCCTTTTTCATCAAAGATAGTTTTAGTAAAATTCTAATTAGCAAATATAATAAAAGTTAAGTAAATTTGCCAATAAAATTACAAATTATTAATTCTAATCAGATACACACTATGTTGCCGCAACTTGACATCAAGCCTGATCCGTCAGACACTCTGGCAATGGAAATCAGCGAAGTAATTCAGAAAGTATCCACCATGAGCGGGCACGAGATATGGACCTCGGTGGCCGACACTGTCATAAAGTGGGGCCTCAAGGTCCTGGCCGCCCTGCTCATATATCTGGCCGGAGCCTGGCTCATCCGCAGAATCAGGAAAATGCTCCGGGCCGTCTTCACCCGCCGCAAGGTGGAGCCCTCACTCAGTTCCTTCACCGTCAGTTTCGTAAACATCTCGCTGACAGTCCTGCTCTTCGTGGTGGTTGTCACCATCCTCGGAGTACCCGCCAGCACCTTCGCCGCCCTCCTGGCAGCCGGCGGCCTCGCGGTCGGTATGGCCCTCAGCGGCACTCTCCAGAATTTTGCCGGAGGCGTCATGATTCTGCTCTTCAAGCCTTTCAAGGTAGGCGACTATATCGAGGCGGGCGGATACAGCGGCACGGTAGACGCCATCAACATCACGTCCACCCAGATCCATACCCCGGACAACAAGGTGGTCTACCTGCCCAACGGCAATCTGGCCAACAACAGCATCCAGAACAACACGGCCTCCGATATCCGCCGTGTGGAATGGAACGTAAGCATCTCCTACGGAGACGATGCCGGAAAGGGTATCGAACTGCTGCAGAAATACCTGAGCGAGGATAAGAGAGTGCTGACCGGCCCCGAGGCACCGGACGCTCCGTTCGCAGCCCTCTCACAGCTGGGCGACAGTGCGATAATACTGACCGCAAGGGCCTGGACCCACGGCGGCGACTACTGGGGACTGTTCTTCGATATCAATAAGAAGATCTACGAGGATTTTCCTAAGCAGGGCATGAGCTTCCCCTATCCCCAGCTTGATGTGCACGTACGGAACGTACAGGATTAGCGTAGATTGAGAGGAATATCTCCCTCAGCTCGTCCTTATCCATGTCAGGGTCTTTCTCCACTATGGCGGAAAGGCCCTTTTCCATGCGCTCCGTGAAGGCTGCCCTGGACTCAGGAGTGTACTGTGCCGCATTGGCTGCACCTCCCTCCATGATATCGAGGGCGATATAATTGGTGTCCCAGAGCCGGTAATTGGAGCAGATGCGGTCATCGAGCAGGGCCGCCAGGGCCTTGAAGCGGTCATTCTTGCCCTGAGCAGCGCAGGAGGCTATGTCCTCCTCCGTCAGAGCGGGACAGAAATGGAAGGCTATGCCGCCCTTGTCCTGAGTCACGCCTGTAAGGATACTGTGAGTGTCTTCCCCGGGCTTCTTGACGTACTGGCCGCGGCGTGTGATATACAGTTCCCTGGCCTTGAGAAAGTCGCAGGGTTCCAGCTGATAGGATATGGCGAAAGGCAGTACCGAGATCTCAAGGAAATCTTTGATGAAGTCCCCTGCCCCGCTCATGTCCAGCATCTTAAGCACGCCCTGACTGGTGGCGTCGCATCCGTCCTTGGAGCGTCCGCTTCTCTGGGCGATCCAGACCGAACAGCGTCCGGAGGAGATATTGTCCCGCATGTAGGAGGACAGCAGGACCGAGGCCATGTACTTTTCCCTGGGATTGCCCCCGCGGACCACCTTTATCATCCGGTTGGAGCGGAAGATATCCTCTATCAGGGAGTTGGCTATGAGATTGTCCCCTACGGCTATCTCTGTCGTGGAGACCTTGTGATCGAAGAGTATCAGCTGCATGATGGCCGGATCGAGGATGATGTCGCGGTGGTTGGACATCAGCACGTGCTTGCGGCCGTCCTCCACATGCTCCAGTCCTTTGACTTCCAGCGAGGTGGATGTCTTCTTCAGAATGGAGCGGATGACTCCGGCCATAACCTTGGCCTGGAAGCCGTCAATGGTGTCTATCGAGCGGATAAGGGCTCTGAGAGCCTCTTCCCGGCCCTCACCGGGACCGAAGAGAAATGTGGAAATAGCACTCAGCTCAGGAGCGTCCGCCACTCTTTTCAAGGCTATGGAGGTCTCCTGGTCGGAATAGGGTCTGATGCTGTCGTAGTCCTGGTTCATCGTCTTTGGTTCATAAAGCACCTCACGAGAGAGGCTGTCAATACTGTATATAGGAATGCAAGGAACATCACAATACCCAACGCCCCTACTGTCAATGCAGTGTATACGTTATACAGGAAAGGCAGGAAGGCCATCTCCGCCAGCAGCAGGAGAGGCAGGGACAGGATGTTCAGGTACAATATCACGTGGAGAAGGAGTCCGGTCAAGGCGCAGGCGGCGGGGAATATCAGGAAGAAATTCTCCCCCGTAGTGAACAGCAGGACTCCGGAGAGGACGAGCATCAGCAGGACCAGGCCGAGAAGATGCTCGAAGACAAAATTCTCCGACTTGCGGGACTTATGCAGGAAAAATATCACGTAAGCCACTGCCATGACGGCCGTCAACGCCAGTGCCAGTATTCCGTCCCAGGACAGAAACTTCAAGGCAGTCATGGAGAAAGGCACACCGGCAATCTTCGCGGCGGCCCAGACCGCACCGGTAGCTGCCCCTGCAGCGAGCAGGCCGGTCACCAGGATCCAGAAGGCGTTGAGCAGTACTTTTCCGAACCTCGCCCTGCCGAAACCGATGTACAGGATCATGGCCAGGCAGAACATCAGCAGCACTACGGCGTTCAGTATGATATTGTCCTTCTGCGTGAGACAGAATGTCTTGATGCCTGGTACGGTAAACGCCACTCTGTCCTCCCCGGAACGGAAGTAGTCCGGATCCGCATATTCCTTGTCTGTCAGATATTTCCGCAGCATAGGCTCTAACTGCACCCCATAGTGCGCGATGGATTCAGGGTGAATGTTGGAGAAGCAGTCCCTGTCGTTGTGGTAGAAATGGAGGTTGTCTATCACGGAGAAATTGTATCCGGGGAAAAGCCGTCTGGCCGGGGTAAAATCGGTGAAATTGGGCATAAAGCCGTATATCACCGAGGTAAGGGAATAAGTATAGGGCATCAGGGCATTTTCCGTATAGAAGTCCATCAGGGCGGCGTTGCCCCGGGAAGTCTCGAAGAGCAGGGCCGGTCCCTTCACTCCGCGGGCCTCAAGGTTAATCAGAAGTCCCACGCGGTCAAACAGTTGGTTGTTCTTTTCCAGAGCATACCGCATCCCGTCCAGCTCGTGCTCCTCCGCATCGGTGAAGAGTATCTTCAGCCCCTGGTTCCACTCCCCTGCGTAGGTCAGCGCCCCGCGGGTCAGTTCCAGTATCGCGGCCAGTCCATAGCCGTCATCGGCCGCTCCGTATGAAAGTGTCTCACCCTCAGGGGTCTGCTCGGTGAATCTGGAGTCCAGATGGGCCACCAGCATCAGGTATGCGTCCGAGGTGTCCCTGCCCCGGGGCTCGAACTTGCAGTAGACATTGGCGATGTTGAGAGTGCCTCCGAACTTGCATGGAATGGAGTCGTAGTAGAAAATCTGCGGTTTTCCGCCCATATCCTCCAGTCTGTCATGAAGATACCACCTCACCTGTGCCCTTTCCACCGGATGCTCTATCGAGTGGGGCCTGGCGGATATACGGCGGATGTCCTCTACTGCACGATCCGTGGAAAAAAGTACATCTTTCTGATTATCAGCATTCCTGAAGGTAAAAAAGCCCATCGCCGCAAAGGCTGCGGCAACTATCAGTACGAGAGCTGTAAGGAACTGGACTTTCTTCATTTCTGCGGCAAAACTGGATTTTGGTCCGCAAATTTAATAAAATATTTGAAATTAGCAAGTCTATTTAACGGGGAATCAGCAGCGAAGAGTCTCCGTAACTCAGGAAACGGAACCCATTGCCGAGGGCATAGTCATACACTTTACGCCAGTCCTCCCCGATCAATGCGGCTATGAGCAGCAGCAGGGTACTCTTGGGCTGGTGGAAATTGGTTATGAGCCAGTCCACTACGCGGAAACGATAAGTGGGGACTATGATTATGCGGGTGCGGCAGGTGATCCGGTCCTTTCCACGGCTCCGGGCATATTCCAGAAGGGCCTCCAGGGCCTCATTAAGGGGGATTTTACCCAGTTCCGAGGTATAGGGTACCCATTGCTCCACGGGCGACGGCTCCCAGTTCCCAGGTCCCTTTACAGCACATTCCGCCCCTAACCAGTAGAGGGATTCGAGAGTACGCACGCTGGTCGTTCCTACGGCTATAACCGGCTTGTTTCCCTTTATTTGCAGGATTCTATCGAGAACATCGGTCGAAATGGAGAAAGGCTCCGAATGCATGGTGTGCCCCTCTATGGCCTCGCTCTTGACCGGCAGGAAAGTTCCCGCACCCACATGCAGGCAGACATTCTCGCAGTCCAGCCCCTTCTCCTTGAGCCGGGTAAGAACCTCAGAGGTAAAATGCAGTCCGGCGGTAGGCGCGGCGACCGAGCCTCTGTAGGAGGCATAAAGCGTCTGATACCGCTCACTGTCAATACTTTCTGACTCTCGGTGCAGATATGGGGGGATGGGCACGCGGCCGCACATCTCCATCACCTTGGAAAAAGGCTCGCCGCCATCCCAGGTAAAACGCACGAGGATATTGCCCTCGGAGCCGTCCTCGAGAGTAGCCCGCAGGTTCAGGCGCTCAAGGTCAGTGTTGTGGTTTTCAGGAAGATAGAGACGGATAGGCTCGCCCTTCCACTTCTTCCGGTTGCCTACAATTGTCTTCCACACGCAGGTGGAGGTAGCGGCAAATGAAAGGTTATAATCCTCAGGATCCGACGGTTCCAGGCAGAAAATCTCTATCATGGCCCCGGTCTCCCTCCGGAAAATGAGCCTTGCGGGCACCACCTTGGTATTGTTGAATACCATGAGGGCTCCCTCAGGCAGGTAGTCCGGAAGGGAAGAGAATACTGTATGGGTTATCTCTCCTTTATTATATAAAAGGAGTTTGGAGGCATCGCGCCTCTCCGTGGGGTAGGATGCGATCCGTCCGTCGGGCAGGTCGTAGGTATAGTCGGAAATGCTGATCTGAGGTATTGCCATATTTTAACGTTTTCGGGCGATTTTACGCACTTGCGGCGGCAAATCTATACAATATCCCGCTGAAGTCAAAATAATCGTTTTTTACAAATTGTTTACAAAAGTTAATTACAATATTGCTCGCTATTGGTTGTGCAGAAGTAAACAAAATGAATACAATATCCAACATCCTGCATAAGCGGTGTGATTTGTATAATAAAACTTTTTTATAGCATTGTTTTCAAGTAGATAAATTCTAAATAACCAGTAAATTAACTACTATTATATAAAGTAGATTTGATATGTTTTCAGGCATTTTATGGCTTTGAGGAGTAAAAACGACCTGTCCAGAGCGTTATATTTTAGAATAATGGCTTCTCAACCAGTTAATTGCACTATATTATATCAATTTTTAAAGGAGATTGTCCGTTATTTTCATGATATTGATATTCAGATAGATTTCTCTTACGCTTCTATTTGTTTACATTTGTTTTCTCTTTCTTGTGTGATTTTGTAAACAATATTTTATATACATTTGTAAAAATTTAAATTCACAATAATGAATCGCCGTTTACAACAATTTTTGGAGCTCGAACAGCTCAAACCGGCCCAGTTTGCGGACATCATGGGCATCCAGCGCTCCAATGTCTCCCACATCCTGTCGGGACGCAACAAGCCCGGATTTGACTTTATCCAGAAATTTCTGCTGAAGTTTCCCTCCGTCAACCCGGACTGGCTCCTCCTCGGTCGCGGCAAGCCCCTGCGGGAACAGAACACCCCCGCTCCTGCTCCCCGGCAGCAGGACTCCTCGCCTGACCTGTTCTCCCCGTCCATCGAACTGGACCTGGACAGCGGCCCTTCGTATGCTCCGGTTCCGGAGGCTGAAAGTACCCGGGACATGATTGAAGACGGTGATGAGCCCATGTCCGCACCGGTACGCCCCCAACCTAAGGATGTACGGCGCATCACCCTGTTCTATTCCGACGGAACATTTCAGGAATTTTATCCACCCAAATAGTTTTTGGCGTATCTTTGCCTGCGAATCAACGCTGAAACACTATGTACAGACTGCTCATCCGACGTATACTCTTCTCTTTCTCGCCTGAAACGGCCCATCACATCACTTTCCGCCTCCTGCAGTTCCTGCGCTATATTCCACTTTCCCAGAGCCTTATAAGGGCTATTTTCCGTGTCAGGGACAAGGAGGGAGAGCTGCGCCGCGAAGTCTTCGGCCTGACATTCAGGAATCCCGTGGGCCTGGCGGCAGGTCTGGACAAGAACGGAGAGTTCTACAACGACATGGGCAACTTCGGCTTCAGCTTCGTGGAGATAGGCTCCCTCACCCCCGAGCCTCAGCCAGGCAATCCCAAGCCGCGCTGTTTCAGGCTTATAGAAGACCGGGCCATCATCAACCGCATGGGCATCAATAATAAAGGTGTAAAATACGCCGTGGCCCAGCTCCAGAAGCGCGTTCCGAACGTCATCGTCGGCGGCAACATAGCCAAAGCCTCAAAGACCCCTAACGAGGAGGCCTACAAGGACTACGAACGCTCCTTCTCCCTGCTCTACGACTACGTGGACTATTTCACCGTGAACGTATCCTGTCCCAATGTCAAGGACCTCACAGTCCTTCAGGATGTAGGCTATCTGTCTGAGATAGTGGACCATCTGCTTACCCTTAGAAGGTATTACGACGACTACCGCCCCATCCTGCTCAAGATATCTCCCGACATCCCTTTCGAGCATGTGGACCGCATCGTGGACCTGGCCCTGAGCTCCGGTCTCGACGGCATAATCGCCACAAACACAACCAATTCCCGTGAAGGGCTCTCCACTGACCCCGAGAAGGTCAAGGCACTGGGCAACGGCGGCCTGAGCGGCCAGCCCCTGTATGAGAAGAGCCTGGCGATGGTGCGCCACATCCATCAGAAGACCGGCGGCATCCTGCCCATCATCGGTGTGGGAGGCATCATGACCCCGGAGCAGGCCAAGGAGATGCTGGACGCCGGCGCCTCCCTGATTCAGATATACTCCGGCTTCATCTACAACGGTCCCGGAGCAGTACGCAAGATTCTAAAGTACCTTAAATCCCATAAATAATGAAACGAGCAGCCGTCTGCACCATCGGCGATGAGATTCTCATCGGCCAGATCGTCGACACCAATTCCTCTGCCATAGCCCGAGAGCTCAACGCCATAGGCGTGAAAGTGCTCCGCATGGTCTCCATCAGCGATGACAACACCGACATAAAGCAGAGCTTGAAATCCCTGTTGCATGACAACGATATAGTGATAGTTACAGGCGGGCTCGGACCCACCAAGGACGATATCACCAAGAAGGCTCTCGGGGAGCTCTCCGGCAGCCGCGGCACCGTCTTCCATCAGGGACAGATGGAGGTGATAGAGCGGATACTGGCCCACCGGGGCATAGAGATATCGGACATCAACCGGGACCAGGCCATGGTGCCCGATACCTGCGAGGTCATGGTCAACCGGAAAGGCACCGCTCCCGGGATGATATTCCGTTTCCCGGCAGCCCTCTACTCCCATTGTCCCGTGCTCTATTCCCTGCCGGGAGTGCCTTACGAGGCCATAGGCCTGCTGCCGGCAGTGATGGACGACATCCGCAGCCATTTCGCCCTCGACAGCATACACCATAAGACCATAGTCACCTACGGCATAGCCGAGTCCACCCTGGCCAAGATGATCGAGCCTTGGGAGGATGCCCTGCCGGAGGACATGCACCTGGCCTACCTGCCCAATCCTCTTACGGGCGTAAAGCTGCGTCTGTCGATATACGGCGGGGAACGGGAGGACGAGATACGGCGCATCGATGCTGAGTTCGCCAAGCTCGGCCCCGTCCTCGGCGACGCCATCTACGGCGAGGGGGATGACACCCTCCAGTCCGTAATAGCCCGCAGGATGACTGCCGCCGGAAAGACCTTGGCCGTAGCCGAGTCCTGCACCGGAGGCCGGATAGCCTCCCTCATCACGCAGATTCCAGGAGCCTCTAAGTTCTTCTACGGCTCAGTCACATCATACGACAACTCGGTGAAAAAAAACGTACTGCACGTTCCCACCGGAATAATCGCTTCAGAAGGAGCCGTCAGCCGCGAATGTGCCGAGGCCATGGCCCTCGGAGTCCGCGAGGCACTCGGTACTGACTACGCCCTCTCGACCACCGGCATCGCCGGCCCGGACGGAGGCACGCCCGACAAGCCCGTCGGCACAGTCTGGACCGCAGTGGCATATCCGGATACGAAAAATCCGGGCAAGACCGCAGTCCTGTCCCGGATGTTCCGTTTCAACAACGACCGGAGCACCAATATCGACCGCTTCGCCGGCAGCGCCCTCAATCTACTGAGGACTGTGCTGCTTTCTGAGCCAGGTGCATAACCCGCAGGAAGTTGCCGCCCATGATGCCGCGTATCTCCGAGTTGCTGTAGCCCCGCTCGCGCAGCTCCGCTGCTATATTGCCGTACATGGAGATGTCCCTCAGTCCCTCGGGCGCCACATCTATCCCGTCGAAATCCGAGCCGAGACCCACATGGGCCGCTCCGGCCACCTCCACGGCATGGTCGATGTGGTCCGCGACCCTCCTGACAGAGGGCGTGGGATAGACGGCCAGCTCGTCCATTATCCGCCAGTAATTGTCCCGGTACTCGATATTGTACAGGTCGGAGCGGTAGAGTTCCTGCCAGTGCTCCCCTTCCTCGCTGAGCTTCAGAAATTTCTCGTCCTGAGCAAAATCGGAGTCGATGAATTTGGGATAGAAATTGATCTGAATCACTCCGTCGGCGGCACTCAGGTCCCGCAGCATGGCGTCGGACATATTCCGGGGATGGCTGCACAGAGCCCTGCAGGAGGAATGCGAGGCGACAATCGGAGTTTTGGAATATTTCAGCAGGTCATAGAACGTCCCGTCCGAGGCATGGGAGCAGTCCAGGAGGATGCCCAGGCGGTTGCATTCGGCCACCACTTCCTTCCCGAAAGCGGAGAGACCGCCCCATTCCGGCTCCAGGGGCATGCACGAGTCGCAGATCTGGTTGTGCCGGTTGTGGCATAGCGTGAGATAACGCACTCCAAACCGATGATAAAGACGCAGATATGCCAGATCATGCTGTATCGGGGTGCCGTTCTCCATACCCAGGAATACGGAGATAAGGCCGTGCTTCTTGTGCTCGAAAGCCTCTTCCGGGGAAACGGCGAATGCCGCGACAGCACTGTTGCTGTCGACGGCATCGTAGCATTTGGATATGAGCCTTATCGCATGGACCGTAGCCTCCGCGTCCGTAAGCTCCGGCGGGGAATATATCGCGAAGAACATTCCGTCCACCCCGCCTTCCCGGGCCCTCACGAAGTCCACGTGCCCCCTCGGCTGCCGCTTCCCGAGGTCTATCTCCTCGAGCAGCATAGTCGGAGTGTCGCAGTGCGAATCCAGCACGAAATCCTTGTCTGAATGTATCCAGGACATCTTCTCTTATCTGCGGTTTCTGACGCTGGATGCTTTGGATACATCCACTAGATCCATATCCTTGGCATTTACAGTTACACTTGAAGCACCGCTGGCTTCTACCCTGGCTCTCTTGGTTATAAGAGAGGATGCCTTGCAGCTGGAGGCTCCGCTTACATCCACGTCCAGATAGTCAGCCGTTCCGTTGACATAGAAATTGGACGCACCTGAAAGACTGATGCGGAGGTTTTTCATCCTGACCTCCTCCATATCCACGTCGGATGCTCCGGAATTATCTACTACGCAGTCAGTGTAGTTGCCGCCTATGATGTAGACGTTCGAGGCACCGCTGCATTCGATATCGGAATTGTCAATGCTGCCTGACAGATCCATTTCAACGTGGGAAGCACCTGAAGCCACAATTCTGAGATCACCTACTGTATTGAAAGCCGCTTTCTTGAGGGATGAGGCTCCGCTGGTGCGGATATCGAGCGACTGAGTGTCAAACCGGTCCAGAATACTCATATTTGCTGCACCTGAGAGGCGTACGCTCTCTATCCCGGGACAGCTGACCTTGGCGTAGAGTTTCCAGTCCCCGCTGTTGAACTCGCGGCGGATGTCCCTGGGAGCCTTTTCGAGATCAAGTGTGAGAACCAGTACGCCCGACTGTACTTCGGCCGTCACGTACTCCTCCAGTTCTGCAGGGAATGTGAGTTCCAATGCATGTTTAGAGGCTTTCTCCACGTCCACCTCAAAGCGGTTTCCGGCCCTGATGCCGTTGAAATTACGGACTTTTACCTCTTTGGTAATCTCGTCGTAAGACCTTGCCTCTGCGCATACCGGTACCATCAATGCCAGTATGGCTGCCATTGTAATTAATCTTTTCATATCTGCGTTGATTTAAAATGTTTTATTCTGTTTCATTCAGCCCCCGTATGGTTCCTACCACATGGTCCAGGGCTGCTATCTGTCTGGCCGAGTACTCCTGCAGAATCTCTCTCTGGCGCTGCGTGTCAACTCCTTCCAGCTGGTCAATCAGGGGCACCGGTTCCCGGACGATATCGTCCACCACAGCCATGGCCTCCTCCGCATAGTCCTCCGGCATATAGGCCGTCAGGACTGCGACCTCTACGGTAATATCGGCCACCGTACGGCAGTACTGCTGATATATGTACCCGGGAGACAATGTATCCTGCTCCTCTGAAAATGACTTCTCTTCCGCTATCTGCACCCGGGGTTCCTCTTCCCGGATGTAAGGATTCATCAGGGCCCGTACGCCGAAAATAAGGGCTAAGGAGGCCACAAGGGGGAAAGCAATGACCTTCCACAGGGGCTTCCTGCGGCGCTTGAGGTTCGAGCGGAAGTGTATGCGGTTGTGGCTGGAGTACTCCCAGCGCTGCTCGAAGCGGGACTCGTCTCCTTCGGGGATGAGTTCATCTGATTCCTTGACGGAACCGCTGTTCTGTCTGAAGTATTGCTGTAAGTTATCCATTGTCCTGTTATTTTTCGTTTTTAATCATTTCCACCAGTTTGCGCTTGCCCCTGAGATACTGCGACCGGACCGTGCTTTCCTCCACCCCCAGTATCTGCGAGGCCTCTGAGTAATCGTACCCCTCGAAGAGCAGCAGGGAGAGCACCGCCCTGTATCCGTCGGGCATCAGAAGCATCTGCCGCTTTATCCTCCCTATCATTTCCTGCGGGCTCTGACTCTGCAGGAGACTGTCCCACTGCTGCGACGAGTCCTCCTCCGGGTCTTCCTCCGCATATTTCTCAAGCTTCACCTTCAGTCCCCTGCGCATGCGGAGCATGTCTATCGAGGCTCTGGTGCAGGCTTTTGTGAGCCAGGCCGAGGTCTGCGCCTCGGTCAGTTTAGCGGTATTCGTCCTCAGATACTTGATAATAGTGTCCTGGACTATCTCCTCGGCGTCGAAACTGTCGCCTGTTATCCGCAGCGACGTGTTGTAGAGCCTCGTCTTGTATCTGTTGTAGAACGCTGTAATCTCTTTAGGTATCATCTTTTGTTTTTTCCACTTATATAACGTACGGGCAGGGCCGTCTGTTGCATCTGCCGGGTATTATTTTCTCACTATTTTTTCCAGGACCTCCGTGGTCTCCAGTTTCAGGTTCCTGTCATAGGTGTCGTGCCGGACCATACCGACGCCGCGGGCATACCAGGTGCGGGCAGTGGTGACACGGTTGCGCATCATCCCTTTCTCGACCTTGTGCTCGGAAACTATCACGCACGGAAATGTACCGGCCGGGGTGGTCAGGGTGTCGGTACCGAGGACCCGGCGCTCCGTCACGGTGACGTTCATCGTCATGCCCAGGGCCCTGACTTTGCCCGATGCACTCTGCAGGGTATCACCGGGCGTCAGGACGGAAGGCAGCAGGGTCAGTCCGCCATCCGCGGTGATTCGGGCATTTTTCCAGAGTATTCCTTTGAGGACGGAGACCAGGCTGGCGGCAATGTCGAGGGTCACGCTCCCGTCCCGGCTGATCAGGGCCGTCATCACGGCCGGAGTCTCCATATTCTCCAGTCCCTTGCCGTCCACTGTCCGGATAAAGGAGGAATAAGTCACTGTGAGAGAAGAGTCTGCGGAATCTAGAGCAGTCTCAAGAATACTCATGGTATGGTTCCACTTGACCGAGCCGTCCTCTGCATAATACCGGGTGTAGACCAGTTCCGTGCCCTCATCCGTACAGAACCAGGCCTGGGCCCGGAGACATACAGGGCAGCAGATGAGGAGGATGGACAGAAAGAGGTATCTCATATATCACAATAATATCCTACAAACATACGGAAAAATGAAAAATTTTGCTAATTTGGCTCCGCAAATACGCGAGCAGAACACTATGACAAGACCTACAGTAGCCCTCATCTACGACTTCGACGGCACCCTCTCCCCTGCCAACATGCAGGAATTCGGACTGATACAGACCTTCGGCAAGGACCCTGCCCTCTTCTGGAGCAGGAGCAACCAGCTCTCGCAGGACAACGATGCCAGCGAGATACTCTGCTACATGAAGACCATGATCGACGAGGCCCGCGCCTCCGGAGTCCACCTGACCAGGGAGAGTTTCCGCCGTTTCGGCTCCATGGTGAAACTCTACCCCGGGGTCAGGGAATGGTTCGGGAAAATCAATGAGTACGGCCGCTCCAAAGGTCTCCAGATAGAGCACTACATCAACTCCTCCGGCCTTACGGAGATGATCGAAGGCACGGAGATATACCCGGAGTTCAAGAATGTCTACGCCTGCTCCTTCCTCTACGAGGACGGAGAGGCGGTCTGGCCCGCAGTGGCCGTGGACTACACGGCCAAGACCCAGTTCCTGTTCAAGATCAACAAGGGAGTCATGAGTATCCGCGACCACACCCTTGTCAACAGATACCTGCCTGAGAAAGAGAGGCCTGTCCCCTTCTCCCGCATGATCTACTTCGGAGACGGAGCCACTGACATCCCCTGTATGAAACTCGTCAAGCAGTTCGGAGGCCACTCCATAGCCGTGTACAACCCGGACGGGCACGAGCGCGAGAAGTCAGAGCGCCTGCTCAGCGAACAGCGGGTGCACTTCGTATGCCCTGCGGACTATTCCGAAGGAAAGCGGATCTACCGGGTGGTAACCGCCATCATAGACAAGATAAAGGCTGATCTGGAAATAGAGGCCCTAAAGGGCTGAGACGACTTCCTCGGCTATCCGGGCTACCCTCTGTCTGGTCTCCCGTACGGCGGCCACCTGTGAATCAGAGTCAAATTCACCCCTGACATTCCGGAAATCCGCCAGGATCTCCTCCCTGGCAGACCCGTCCAGGCCGAAGCCGGTCATCACCCCGTCGCCGAATTCCTTGGAGGCGTCCCTCTCTATATCGGCGAAAAGCGACTCGGACGCAGCCCTCCACTGACGCAGCAGGTCTATCAGTTTCTTGCGGCTGATCTTCCTGGGGTCCACATTGAAGACAGTCTGAATGTGGGCATAGACCCATCTCCACTCGTAGAGCTGATAATTGGAGGCGATGGCCGAGAGCCTGGATTCCACCGCTTCCGGTGTGCTGAGCGAGCCGGAGGCTACCTCCTCTACGATCTGGTCTATCTCCGCTTTCGGCGCCAGCAGTCCGGCCACGTCCACCCAGCGTCCCTCACCTACGGGGGATACGGGAGAAAGGGCTGCCGCTATAGCCTCGTCGGAGGTCAGCCGGCGGCCGCGGAGTGTCAGCGCCACCTGCAGACCGATATAGTATTTGAGGGCATTCTCATAGCGTTCCACCCCTGAAGTAAGGGACGAACCGGCTATCGTGCAGCCTCCGTAATTAGAGGGAGTCCCGGAGAAACGCTCCTCGGAGAGCATGCGGACCAGCTGGTCCCTGCCTGCTAGCATTGCTCCTGCCGTATAGGGGGAAAATGCCTCGAAACGGATATTGTCTATGCGTCCGGAGGGGCTGCGGCGGTCCCTCGCGGGCCATTTGCGGATATCGCGGAACAGTCCTATGCTGCGCAGGTTCACTCCTGGGACAAGATATGAGCTGCCCTCCGACTCCAGGATATAGGAGAAGGGCATGTCAGGAGTGTCGATCCTGCCGATATGATGACCTAGAACCGTGGTGAAAGGGGCCACTCTTACGGGCAGCATCATGTAGGAGCCGGAGCCGCACTTGACACCGCGTCCGAATACGCCCTGGTGCACGGGACCCAGTTTGTACAGGTGATTGCTGAAATTGGTGGCCGAGCCCGCGTTCATGAAAGAGAACATCGAGCCTATCAGCAGTGTGGACTTGTGATGGGAGACAGTAAAGGGACCTGCCAGTACCGATACGGCCTCTCCGTTCTCACAGTGGGAATTGGCGAAAAACAGACTGTCAGAGCAGGAGAATCCCTTGGCCAGGGTCACACTCTGCCCCACAAAGCAGCGGGTCACTACCGCACCATCCTCCACCACCGAGCCGGACTGTATTATGAAATCCGTGCAGACCGTTCCGCTGCCGATGAGCACCGGAGCCCCGGCACTGCTGACTACCGTCCCGTCGAAGAGACGGAGGCAGCCCTGCAGGACGGCGGCCTCTCCTATTCTCACGTTCCGGATGATGCCGACATTCTCTATTCTGGCCCCAGGGCCGATGAAGCCGCGCTCCGATGCCGCTGCCCTGGCTTGGAGATCCGCCATGGCCTGCAGCCTCTGCGTCAGTTCAGGACGGTGCCTGTACATGGCCGCCAGATAGGCCGTCTGGGCGGAGAGTCCCTCGTAGATGGCCACCTCTCGCCCTCCGGTCTCCGGAAGCACATTGACCCGGGTGCCCACGCCGAAGGACGGGACGCCCTCCATGTATATTTTCCCCACATCGCAGATGTAGACGCGGGGACCTATGTCATAGTTGGCTATATAGCCGTGAATGTGGGTGATGAGCGCGTCATCATCCACATTCACGTTGAAAAGGGTCGCATCGTAGATACCGCTGTGTATGGACAGGCCGCCTGGGAGGGCGATGCTGCCGGAGAATGCTCCGAGACGGACCACCCCGTAGAAATTGACCCTGACTATGCTTTCCGGAGTGAAGCGCTCCGACACATAGACATGCTGCCAGTCCTCGGCCCAGCATCCCTGGGTCCTGAGGACGGATATCTCTCCGGAGGTCAGCTGGCGGTAATCCGAAGTCATACTACTTGAGCAGATTGACCATGCTGATGACCATAGTGGCGATGGATGTCGTAGAGGATGCGATGGAGACAATCTCCGTAGCCGAGATCCTCTGACGCTGCGACAGGTCCTTCTGAGGCACGATTATCTCGCATCCGGGCATGGGCTTGAAGTTCTTGTTGCCGCGGGTAGATGCCGTGCCGTTCATGAAGACGATGTACTTGCCGCCCTTGATGGCTCCCTTGACATAGCCTCCGGCCATCTTTATGTACTGGTTCACGGAGATGGAAGGGTCGTACACCACGGTGTTGGGATACAGGACGGCACCCGAGATCTTGACGGTATTGTTCAGCTTGGGAATATTGACTATGTCCCCGTCCTGGAGCACGATGTCGTTGTACGAGCCGGGCTTGTCCAGGGCAGCGACCATGTTGATACCTATCTTATACCGGTCATCTCTGTCAGGTATCTCTATCATCGAGGAATCCACGCCTTCCTCCCTCATGGCGAGTCTTGCGGCCTGCACGGCCCTGTCGTATTCCTCGTCGGAGAGGAGTCTCTCGACTGTGGCGCCTTCGAGATAAGCGTCAGGTGTGCATCCGCCTGTACGTGCTATGACTTCGCTGAGATGGACTACGTTGCTCTCTATCACATAGTAACCGGGGAAGACAACCTCGCCGTTGACGGTTATGCCCTGCTGTGGCTTGTAACTGGGAGACGGCCTTACGGATATTATATCGAATGCCTTGAGCTCAAAATCGAGAGCCGCGGGGTCGTCCACTATATTGAAGTTATAGACAACCGAGATGGTATCGCTGCGCTGGCTGTTGTCGAGAATGTTTCTCCTGGCGATGTCGATATTGGTCTTTGAGGCACCTACGGCAAATCCTCCGGAGAGCAGTATAGCGTCTCCAAGTGTCATTCCTGGACGGAAAGGCAGGACGGAAGGATTGTTCAGATGACCTCTGGTCTCAATCTCCGTGCGCACCATCATGTCCGCAGTCGAGAAGATACGGACGGTATCCTCTGTGCAGAGGGGTATGTCCTGAGCACCGGCCATTACCTTCTCTACGTTGAAGTACAGCGATATGGTATCGCGCTTCTCGTCGAGACGGATAATGTTGCCCCTGTCCATGAAGGCCTCTTCCCTCAGTCCTCCTGCGAACTCAATGAGCTGTCTGAGGCTGGAGACACTGTCAGTTATCGCGTACGAGCCGGGATGCCATACGGCGCCGCGGATGGTCACTATGTTCCTGTTGCGGTTGATGTTGGGCATTACGTTCACGATGTCTCCGTCCTTGAGCTCAAATGTCCCGAAATCCTGCGCCATGACATTGAAAGTCTCCGTTCTCTCGCCGTTGACCCTGGTCACGCGTACCAGCCGGTCATTCGCATTGTCGGAGAATCCGGCCGCATATTTGAGGACATCGGCCACTGTCTCCCCGCTCTTCATGTCATAGATCATCGGACGTTTCACGTGACCGCTGACAGTAACATGTACGGTATAAGGCGCAATCATGATAAGGTCATTGTCCTCCAGGCGGATGTTCTTGGAAAAATCTCCGTTGACGATGAAATCATAGACATCGAGAGTCTCCGCCAGCCTGTTGTTCCTGTAAACGCGGATATCACGGACAGATCCCAGTTCTGTAGGTCCTCCTGCCAGATAGATGGCGGAGAATACAGTAGAAAGCGAAGGAAGGGTATATGTCCCGGGACGCACTGCGTCACCCACCACATTTACCGTGAAAGAGCGGATCCTGCCGATGGTAAGGCGGAGGAAGGTGTTGGGCTGGTCTCCGGAGAGTCCGGAATATATCGTGGAGAATTTTTCCCTTACCCTGTTCTCGGCATTCTCGACCGTATTCCCGGCAATGTATACCGGGCCGACATTGGGTATGGTGATGCTTCCCTCCGGGCTGATGGTAAAGGTATAATTATTATAGGTGGCACCCCAGAGGTCGATGACTATCTCGTCCCCGGCAGCCAGCCTGTAGTTGGCCGGTGTGGGTATGTTGTAACTGGGAACAAAGTTGAGACTGGGAGACTGGAATATGTTGTGTCCGTAGATTTGCGGTGCTTCTGTCTGCGCGGCGGTCCGTTCTTCTATTGCAGGGGTTCCGGCTTCAACCGTGACCACTTCCTCGTTCCTGTTGACTGCGGGGGGGACGGCCGCAGTTCCGGTTGCGGAGCCTGAGCCGGAAGTATTCCCCTTGACCATTGCCTCGATCTCACTCTCGCTGTAGCCGTATGACCGGGCCATGGACTTGGCCATCTCTATCTCGGCCAGTGACTGGGCACGCACCGTAAGTACGGGCAGCAGTGCCAGGGCGGCGACAGCAATAACTTTGTAAATATTTCTCATACTTAAATTTAAATATAATTTCGCAAATTAAATTCCCACAAAAATAGGCATCTTTTAAGATTCTGCAAAAAAATATCTCCGCATCTGCTTTTTACACTATATTTGCGCTATGCAAAAAGGAGTTAGACTGGTTATTAAGATATTGTATCTCATCTATATAGCGATGGTGCTGTTCTTCTGTTTCTATAAGTTCGGCTCCACCGGCATAGACCTGGGACAGTATTTTCTGGGCATCAGGCTTGACCGCTATGCCCACTTCACTATGTTTTTCCCCTACCCTTTCATAGCCTGGCTCACATGCAGGTACGCCACCCGTTTCAGGTTCCTGCAGCGCCATGCCGTAATACTGACTCTGCTCACCGGCCTTCTATTCGCCTGTATGACAGAATTGTTCCAGGACTGGTTCTTCGCTTCACGTCAAGGGGACATACTGGACTTTGCGGCAGATTCGGTATCCATACTGACGGGCACCCTTATAGTCGCCGCCGCCGGTGAAAAGATTGTAAAGCACCTGGAGGCGCTGTTTATTCCTAAAGAAGAAAGAATATGAGAAAGTACAAATATCCTTTGATTGTCCCCCTTCTGATATTTTCCCTGATCCTGACCTCAGTCCGGGCATACGCCGACGACAGGGACAGCATCCGCCAGGCCAGGACGGAAAGACTGTTCGGAGGCGCACCGGTCAGGACTGCGGCAAAACTCAACGCTGCCGTAGTTCTGGGAGTTGTCAACCCGGCCGTGGAATTCCGCGTTCACAGGAACATCACCGTCGGACTGGAAGGAATAGGTGTCTTCTATCCCAAGGGATTCGGCAAACTCATCGACGGTCCTGTCGTCATGGCGATGACCTTCGCCGAGAGCCGCTACTATCCCGTTGAGTCATTCCGGGGTTTCTTCGTCGGTCCCAATGTCGGATTCTCATCATACACCCTGAGCAAAGGCATACATCCGATGTACTGGGGAAGTTATTCCAACGAGTATCAGGTAGGCTGCAACTTTATGGTAGGTCTTACTCTCGGATACGCATTCACACTGACCAGGCACTGGGGTATAGAACTCTCTGTCGGAGGAGGCTTTCAGACCAGTGTCTATGAGGGACATTATATGTCGGACGGTTCCATGTATATAGGCTGGAACGGTTCTTCTGAGTGGATTCCATATAAGGCGGCAGTAAACATCGTCTACAAATGGTAAGAATACATCCGGCCGCCATCGTTATGCTATCGGCCCTGCTGGCCGTCTCAATGTCTTTCTCTGCGGCGGCCCAGACCCTGCAGCCAGCGGCGGACTCCATCAACAGCCGGCTTTCCTCCAGGGCTTCCACATTGTCCCGGATAAGCATCGATACGTTCTACGTGTTGAAAAAGCCGAAAACAGTGAAGGTCATCCTGAGCGATGACATCAAGGATTATCCCTTGAGAGACAGTGACCTGGAGTATTTCTCCCGGATTGTCGGCGAATATCTGCCTTCCGGCGTCCAGGAGTACGGGATACAGTTCTACGTAAAGGACCGTCCGCTGTCAGCTTACAGCAGCGGCTACTATTCTGGGCGGAAATACACCACCGGAGCCCGCTCCGGACAAGACGGAAAGCGGACTCCCTGGATCAGCCGCATATCCCTTCCCTCTCCTGGGGAAGGTCTCTACGGAAGGAACATCGCCCTGTGGCCGGGCCACGGATACTACTATTCCCACACGGAGGACAGATGGAAGTGGCAGCGTGCTCCATTTTTCTCAACGATCGAGGACCTGCTGCCCCAGAGCTACGTCATATCCTTCCTTGCTCCCATGCTTGAAAATGCCGGAGCGACCGTGCTCCTGCCCAGGGAAAGGGACCTGCAGAAGAATGAGATCATTGTAGACAACACCTCACCTTATTATACCGAAAGGAACGGAGACAGCCGGAACGGTTGGCAGGATGCACCGGGACCCGGTTTTGCCCATACGGAAGACATCTATGACTCAGGAGTGAATCCTTTCGCACAGGGAACGGCCCGGATGGTCGGATGCAGTTTCAGAAATCCGTCCTCGGCCACATACATTCCATATTTTCCTGAGACCGGAGACTATGCCGTCTATGTCTCGTATCAGACTGTAAGACAAAGTACCAATGCCGTATATACTGTCCGCTACAGCGGAGGCGAGGCCAGTTTCTCCGTAGACCAGAGGATGGGCGGAGGAATGTGGGTATATCTGGGAACATTCCGCTTTTCCAAGGGTGAGACAGGACAGGGGGTAATAGTCAGGAACAATGCGGAAGAGAGCGGCGGCAAGGGGGTAATCACGACCGATGCGGTCAAGTTCGGCGGAGGCATGGGAAATATCCGGCGCGGTACAGGAACCAGCGGGGTACCCCGGTATGCCGAGGCTGCCCGCTACTGGATGCAGTGGAGCGGTTTCCCCGAGGAGGTATACAGTCTCAACGACGGCAATGACGATTACCGCGATGACTATATGTCCCGCGGTGAATGGGTCAATGACCTCTGCTCCAGGCTGGACATACCGGTAGATATGGCTCTGGCACTGCATACTGACGCCGGTTCGGTGCTCAGCGACTCCACCATCGGAACCCTCGCAATATACAAGGAGGAGTCCGAAGGAAAGATTCATTATTCCGACGGCCGTCCCAGGATTACCGCCAGAGAACTGGCTGACATAGTCCAGACCTCTGTCGTAGAGGACATCCGGGCATTTTACAGGACTGACTGGACACGGCGGGCTCTCTGGGACCGCTCATATATGGAGGCAAGGGTCCCCGATGTCCCTACGGTGCTTATAGAACTGCTTTCCCATCAGAACTATCCAGACATGCAGTGTGCCCTTGACCCGCAGTTCAAGTTTATTGTCTCGCGTGCTATATATAAAGGTATACTCCGCTATCTGTCCTATGTCGAAGACAAGCCGTACAGCGTACAGCCTCTGCCGGTACAGGACTTCGATGTCAGAATTGACAACAGACGCAAGGACGGAGCCTCGGTAAGACTGAGCTGGGCTCCCCATCAGGATCCGGGCGAACCCACTGCAGCACCCTCATCCTATATTGTCTACAGAAGAATTGCCGATACGGCTGCGGCTGCGGCCGGCAACATTCCCGGATTTGACGGAGGCACTCCGGTCACGGGAACGGAATACACCGACAACATACAGCCGGGACGCATCTACAGTTACAGGATAGTGGCCGTAAACGGAGGAGGACTGTCGTTCCCTTCTGAGATTCTGTCCGCGGGATATATTCCCGAATCGGAAGAAGTACTCGTCGTCAATGGTTTCTCATCTGTCTCCGCTCCTGCCCCCTTCCCTGTCTGTGACTCGGTGACTGCCGGATTCGATTTCCGGGCCGACCATGGGGTTCCCTATCTTCAGGACTGCTCCTATATCGGCGAGCAGTTCGAGTACCTGAGGCAGAAAGAATGGATTCACGACGACCGTCCCGGTTTCGGCGCCTCCTACATGGATTACGGACCGGCACCGGTAGCCGGAAACAGTATGGACTACCCCCGCATACACGGCCTGGCCCTGATGCGTGCGGGCCTGAGTTTCTCATCTACGTCCATGAGCAGTTTCCTGAACGGAGACTATGAGCCGGAAAAATATCCGGCTGTGGACATCATTTTGGGTAAGGAAAGTTCGGACGTTCTGAACGGCCGGCTGTACTCACGCCTGGCAGACTACAGTCGGAACGGAGGCAATCTCCTTATATCAGGCGCCAATATCGGGAAGCTCTCGGCCTATGACAGTGACCGAAGTTATGCCGGTACCGAGATGCTGAGGGAAGCCCTCTCATCCGTGAAAGCAGCCGCCTTCATGATGGAGGTTCTCCGCGACTCATTGGAACGGACTGCGGACTCTACCCTGCTTTCCAGAATTGATGCCGCTGCCGTACAGCTGATGGAGATAGCCGGGAATACTGCGCTTGACCTGAATGAGGACATCATAGCCCTGCACAGGGAAAGCGATCCGGATTTTATTGCCAACCGCCTGGCCTCGGATATATTCAATTACGGCTGGAGCAACGGTTCCGCCTCCACCTCCGGCCTTGTGCGGACTGTCCCCGGCCCTTCAGGGATGTTCGCTGACAGCACATACACGGTAAGCTTCAGAACCAGACCCAATCCCGACATCTACTGCGTTGAGTCGCCTGATGCCATCCTGCCTTCCGACGACATGTCGTTCACTTTCATGCGCTACTGCGGCTCCAACACCTCGGCGGCAGTGGCCTATGACGGAGATTACCGTGCCGTCTCCCTGGGCTTCCCCATAGAAGCACTAACCTCGCAACAGCAGGTCGATGACCTGATGCGCGAGGTTATAAGATTTCTGCTGCGGGACTGATCCGGCTACAGCACCTCTATGCTTCTGCGGATGAACTCCGAGAGATCCTTGCCTTTCAGCATATTGTTCGCCAGCAGGGCCAGGTCCACTACCTGATGCAGGAGGATATTGTCCTTGGCAAAGCCCTTCATGGCCTCCTTCCTCTGGTCGCGGACTTCTCCGAGCTCTTTTTCCAGTTCCTTCTTCGCGTCTTTGTCCGCAGTGGGGATATCCTCCTCCTTCTTGTCCTTCATGGCTGCGTCAAGCTTGTCGATACCGGCCTGCAGCTCGTTCCTGCGGCTGTCGAAAGACGCGCACTGCTCTGACAGAGACGTGCTCTTGGCCTCGAGGATACGCTTGATCAGCGGATGCTGGATATTGACGTCGATGGTGTAGGACTCGGGCATCTCACCGTAGAAGTTCATTCCTCCGCCAAGGGCCGACATGTCGCGGTAACGGCGCATGAACTCGGACTGGGTAATCAGAATAGGAGCACCGTTTTCCCCCAGATTCTCAGGCTTTACGAAGTAGTGGTTGCCTTCGGGCAGGACGGACTCGAACATGTCGGAGAGGTCGGTCTTCTCGGCCTCGGGCATTTCGGGCTCCTTGACATCCTCCTTACGGATAATCTTGTCTATCGAGTCGGCGTCCACACGGGCAAATGTCGAGTCAGGAAGCTTGGTCTCCAGCAGGTTGACGAAATGGGCATCGAGCTGGCAGTCGAAGAGCAGGACATCGTAGCCCTTGTTTTTGGCTGTCTCGATATACTGGTACTGGGCCACGGGATCGGTGGCGTAGAGGTATACCACCTTCTTGTCCTTGTCGGTCTGGGCGGCCTCTATGGCCTTGCGGTAATCGTCGTAGGCGAAGAACTTACCGTCGGTGTTCTTCATCAGGGCGAACTTGAGGGCCCTCTCGCAGAACTTTTCCTCGGTCAGCATGCCGTACTCGATGAAGAGCTTGAGGTTGTCCCACTTCTCCTCGTACTCCTTGCGGTCATTCTTGAAGATGTCCTCCAGGCGGTCAGCCACTTTCTTAGTAATGTAGGTGGAGATCTTCTTGACGTTGGAGTCGGACTGCAGATAACTCCTGGAAACGTTCAGAGGGATATCCGGGGAGTCTATCACACCGTGCAGCAAGGTCAGGAAATCGGGCACGATATTCTCTACAGAGTCGGTGACGAACACCTGGTTGCAGTAAAGCTGGATCTTGTTCTTGGTCACGTCCAGGCGGTCCTTGATCTTGGGGAAATACAGGATACCGGTGAGGTTGAAGGGGTAGTCCACGTTCAGATGGATGTAGAACAGCGGTTCCTCCAGCATCGGATAGAGCTCGCGGTAGAACTTCATGTAGTCCTCCTTCTTCAGGTCGGCGGGCTTCCTGTTCCAGATGGGGTCGGTATCGTTGATTATCTTGTCCTTGTCGGTATTCACGTACTTGCCGTCCTTCCACTCCTGCTCCTTGCCGAAGGCGATGGGCACGGGCATGAAGCGGCAGTATTTCTTCAGCAGTTCCTCCACCTTGGAAGTTCCGGCGAACTCCTTGGAGTCGTCATCCAGATACAGGGTAATCTCGGTGCCCCTGTCGGTGCGGCTTCCCTCAGTCATGGCAAACTCGGGATTGCCCTCGCACTCCCATCTTACGGGTTTTGCACCATCTTTCCAAGACAGGGACTCTATCACCACTTTCTTAGAAACCATAAAAGCGGAGTAGAAGCCCAGTCCGAAATGACCTATGATATTACCGGCCACATCCTTGTACTTCTCCAGAAACTCTCCTGCACCGGAAAATGCTATCTGATTGATGAATTTGTCCACTTCTTCGGCCGTCATGCCGATTCCGCGGTCGGTAACGGTCAATGTATTCTTCTTATCGTCAGCGGATATCCGCACGGTCAGGTCTCCCAGCTCACCTTTCAGCTCGCCGGTATTGGCCAGTGCCTTCACCTTCTGAGTAGCATCCACTGCATTGGCCACTATCTCCCTGAGGAAGATCTCATGGTCCGAATAGAGAAACTTCTTGATGACGGGGAAAATATTTTCAGTTGTTACCCCTATTTTTCCTTTTTGCTGTGTCATATTGTTAATTTTAAATATTTTCTGTTTTGCAGGTAAGGCAAAAGACATACCACTTCCCCCACCCTGCCAAAATGGCACAGAACATCCATGACCGGATTCTGTATGATTTTAGAATTCTCCGTGTTTTTATAATCCTGCAATAATTGCGGCTTTTCTTTAAATTCCCTCCTACAGCCTTGCAGGTCAATATCTTTGCAACCGCATCCGATTCCCGCGAAGGGCATAACAGAACGTGCTGAAGAAAATGAGTTTTGGGACGGCTCAAGTGCAGGAGTATCTCTGGTCTTGTGAAGAAATGGAGGGGGCGGATGCTTTTTCTATGTATATACCAAAAAACGAAGCAATATGAAACGGACTGCAGGAATTTCGGCCATAGCGGCATTGCTGCTCACATTCAGCCTCCCGTCATGGGGGCAGAGATGGAGTGTTGCCACAAACCTTCTGGATTATGCTGACTTTATAACATTGAATCTGGAGGTGGGGGCATCAGTCCACCAGCACTGGACCGTATCCGTAAAGGGCAGATACAACCCGTTCACCTTCCCCACCCGGCTGAACGGGGCGGGCAGGATCCAGAACCGCACAGGCTCGGTCTCTGCAGGTTTCAAATACTGGCCCTTCTTTGTGTACTCGGGCTTTTATTACGGAGGAAAGGTCCAGTGGAGCAGATACAACAGCGGCGGAATTTTCTCCCCGGCCTCAGAAGAGGGCGATGCCCTGGGGCTCGGGGCCAGTCTGGGCTATTCGCTGCTGCTGACGAAACACCTGAACATAGAATTCGGCATAGGGCTGTGGTTCGGAGGCACCAGGTACAGGCAGTATGAGACGACTGCCTGCGGAAAACTCATAGACTGGGGCCTAAAAGCCTTTGTAGCGCCCAATGACGTGCAGATCAATCTTTTATACACATTCTGATATGAAACGGATAACTTTCGCTCCGGCAATAGCAGCCGTGACGGCAGGCCTGATCCTGCAGACTTCCTGCGCTGTCTCTGTCCGAAGGAATGTAAGAATCCTTGAGAGGGACAGCCTTAGTGCGCAACTACTTCTGCCGGCCGAAGAAGATGATGATTTCGGTCAGCAGGACACTTACAACTTTATGATGGAGGATTCAACCACTTCCGACACTCTTACTATTATCGGCCCTGACGGAGAAAGGGTTTTCTTCATGAAAGCGACGATGGACTCGTCAGGGACCATTCATGCCGCGGAACAGCTCCGCGGAGTGGTGGTCACAGCCAGATTCAAGAATATCCCGGAGCGCAACGGCATGGTGCGCATAGCATTCGACGTGCGCGTTCCTGCCAGGATGCTGAATCCACACTGGCAGGTAAGGCTCAGGCCTGAGGCCCTCATTATGGAAGATATCGTCACGCTCGAGGAAGTACATATCACAGGACGAGAATACCGCGAGCGCCAGATACGGGGCTATGAACTCTACAATCGTTTTCTAGCCACAGTCATCACGGATTCGGCGGACCTTGTCCACACCGGCCTGTTGGAGACATTCATACAGCGCAATATTCCGTTGCTTGCGGAACTGAAGGAAGATTCGTCCGCAGTGAATCCTGCACTGGTAAAAGGGCTGTTCGGAATATCGTTCAGGACGGCCAGGGAACATTATCTCAAGCGCCTCGCCATCATGCGCAACAACAGGAGGCAGCAGCGGCTTCCGGATAAATTCGAGCAGTATGTCAGCGACCCGTATATCCTGGAAGGCGTAAGGATAGACTCTGTAGTCGCCGACGGAGGAAACGACATAGTGTACTGCTACAGCCAGAGTCTCAGCACCCGCCCGGGACTCAGGAAGATAGACCTTGCGGTGGAAGGCAGTATATTCTACGACGGAGAGTGCCGCTATACCCTGCCTTCATCGGAACCGCTGACATTCTATGTCTCCTCTTTCGCCACTCTGGCCGAGAGCCGGGAGAAGTACATCACAAAGGTGATTGAGCGTAAAGTAGAGAGCAACACTACCGCAGCCCTGGAGTTCAGACCCGGAGAATATGCGCTGGACGAGGAGTACAGTGACAATCTCAGCGAGATACGGCATATCAAATCCTGTATAGACGGACTTATAGAGAACCGCGACTTCGATATTGACAGCCTGGTGATAACTGCCACTTGCTCGCCTGAGGGCAGTTATGCGCTGAACAGCTCTCTGGCCGGACAGCGTGGAAGGGAGATTGCCAGGTATTTTAAGAACTACGTGAAGGAATACAACATCCGGGCAGATTCCCTGGAGCGCGAGGAACTGGGCGTGGTCCTTAATCTGACAGAAGACGTATCCGATACTTATTCCGGGCGTAGAATAACTGATTTTGACTTCATTGTCAAGCATATTCCCGAAGACTGGGAAAGGTTGACCGAACTGATACGCCGGGACAGCCTTATAAAGGACAAAGCTGGGATTCTGTCCATCTGCGGCACCGGGTCACCTGATCTGAGAGAGAGCCTTCTCAGCGGACATGCTGAATATGCGTATATTAAGGAGACTCTTTATCCAGTGCTGCGCGAGGTGCAGTTCGATTTCCATCTCCACAGACGCGGGATGGTAAAGGACACTGTCCATACCACTGAGCCGGACACTGTTTACTACGCAGGCCTCCAGGCTATCAGGGACCGCAACTATAAGAAAGCCGTTCAGTACCTGGGAACATACAAAGACCTGAACAGCGCTGTCGCTTTCCTCGCGATGGACTACAACGCTTCCGCCATGCAGGTTCTGGAAACCTTGCCCGTTTCCGGCAAACGGGATTATCTGATGGCAATAGCCCACTCGCGCAATGGAAACGAGCGGAAGGCAGTAGAATGCTTCGTCAACTCCATAAGCCAGGATCCGTCCATGGCCTTCCGGGGAAATCTCGATCCTGAAATAAGCAGATTAATAGAGAAATACGATCTTTTATCGTCCATGTAGTAAAAATTTTTTTAATTTTTTTTTGGCAGATAAAAAATATGCTCTATATTTGCATCCGCAAAAGCAAGGGAGCATAGCTCAGTTGGTTTAGAGCGTCTGCCTTACAAGCAGAGGGTCGGGGGTTCGACTCCCTCTGCTCCCACTGAAAAAGAAGCAGTTACAGAGATGTGACTGCTTCTTTCGTTTTATTCCTAGCCCTGCCTTTGGGGCAGGCCTCCTAAAGCATGGGCTTCAGGAGGCCGAACATCAGAAGGGCTACCAGGAGGGTTACGACGATGTTGAAGCCCTGGGCTATAAGGAAGGCATAGAGGGGACGGCGGTTCTCCTTGCCGAAGATATCCTTGAAGCGGGTTTCAAGACCGATGCAGACGAAGGCTATGCTGAAGAGGGTATTCTGGAAACCTTTGGTGACTGTTCCTACGGTTTTGGCTGTGGCCTCGTCCATGCAGAAACTGAATACTATGGACGCCAGTATGAAACCTACCACGAACTTGGGAAAACGGTCCCAGATGACCTTGGCCGTTACCTTTTCCTGCTGACCGGAGGGAGTGCCCCGGTAGGACCACAGCAGGGAGATAATGAAGGCTGCTACTCCGAGCAGGACATTCTGCGAGGACTTGACGATAACGGCGGTTTTGGCTGCGGTCTCCCCTATCAGTGTTCCGGAGGCGGCAACAGCCCCGGTGGTGTCAATCGTGCCGCCGAGCCATGCTCCCGCCACTTCCTCATTGAGCCCCATCACCCTCGAGAGCCAGGGCAGCAGGTACATCATCGGAATGGCGATGATCAGCACCAGGGAGATAACGTATGAGAGCTTCTTATTGTCCCCCTTGATGACCCCGCAAGTGGCTATGGCCGCCGAAACGCCGCAGATGGACACTGCAGAGGAGAGCATTGTCCCCATCTCAGGATCTATCTTCATTCTCCGGCAGAGCCAGAATGCGAAGTACCACACCGTGAAGACCACTATCAGCGACTGGGCCAGCCCGTATGCCCCCGACTCGAGGACTTCCTTGAACAGGATGGTGGAGCCGAGGCAGATGATACCTATCTTTATATAGAACTCGCTCTGTATGGCGGCCTTCATCCACTGCGGCACTCCCACGGTATTGCTTATCAGCAGGCCGAGGATGACCGAGAAAAATACCGGTTCCAGTCCCAGTTCCTTGAAGAACGGCACGGCGGCCAGGAGCTGCGCTCCGAAAGTCAGGAGGAATATCACCAGCAGTGATAGGAATATCCCTCTGAGCGGACGGCGCAGGGCCGCGGAGGTCGCGTATGTGAGAATCAGGATGAATACGAACATGTACAGGGCTGAGAGCCAGCTGTCGGCGGTGCCTATGGTCTTGGGCATTTGCGGCATAGAGGAGGGAAAAGCGGCCGCGAGGGCGAGGATGACGGCCCCGGCGATGACGATAATCCAGTCCTCAGATGTGAATTGTCTGAGCCATTTTTTCATATCTGTCGAATTTTGAGGCGGCAAAGATAGTCAAACTTGGATAAATCATCGTATCTTTGTTCCCCAAAGTGTGAAAAACAGCGCTATGAGACAGATAATAACCCACTTCACCGACGATGACCTGTACAAGTTCACGATGTGCTGCGCGGTCATTGACAATTTCCCCAGAGCCCAGGTAAAATACTCATTCACAGACCGTGACGACACTGTCTACCCTGCCGGCTTCGCAGACGAGCTTTCCAGACAGATTGCCGCTCTTGAGGATGTCGTCATCACTCAGGAGGAAATAGACTTCATGAAGCGCAGGTGCAGCTACATCCCGGGATGGTTCTACAACTACCTGAAAGGCTACCGCTTCGACCGCCGGTGGGTGCAGGTGAGGCAGGATGAGGCCGGACACCTTGAGATAGACATCGAGGGCAGCTGGGCCGACACCATTCTGCTGGAAGTGAAGATTCTGGCCATCATATCGGAACTCTTCTACATCTTTACCGGGGAGTGCCGCAATTTCGACTACAGCGCATATTATGACAGGACATACCGCAAGGCGGAGCGGCTGCTGGGAGCCGGCTGTGTATACAGCGATTTCGGCACCCGCCGCAGGGCCTCATTCGAGGCTGAGGATACGGTAGTCAGGGCAATGAAGGACTGCGCGGGAAGCCGTCAGTGGCCCGGGCGCTTCGTAGGCACGAGCAATGTCTACTTAGCCATGAAATACGACCTCATCCCGGTCGGCACCATGGCCCACGAATTCATCTGTGCCATCGGCGGCATGTACGGCCCGCAGATGGCCAACCACATAGCCATGGACTGCTGGAGGAACACTTTCCGGGGTGCCCTCGGCACCTTCCTCTACGACAGCTTCGGCTGGGACATCTTCAGCCTGAACTTTTCGGAGGACTTCGCCAACCTGTTCAAGGGGTTGAGAGTGGACAGCGGGGACAACCGCGAGCAGCTCATGCGCATAGTAGACAAGTACCGCTCCCTCGGCATCGATCCGCGCACCAAACAGGTGATATTCAGCAATGCCCTGGACGTGGACCACGCCCTTGAGATCCAGAGTTACGCCACGGACTACTGCCAGCCGTCCTTCGGCATAGGCACACACTTCACCAATGACTTCGACGGTGTCCGCCCCATGAACATCGTCATCAAGCTCATCGCCGCCAAGATTACCGAGTCCTGGTCCTTCTACAACGACACCTGCAAGCTCAGCGAGGACACCGGCAAGCACACCGGCCGCCCCGAAGTCGTGAAGCGCTTCATGCAGGCCCTCAATTTCCACGAATAACGCACCCAGCAGTAAAATAAACACTCTGACAGGACTTGCCGCCCTCGGCACTAGAGGGAGGGGCCCGCCACGCAGTGGTGGGAGGGCCTGGTCCTGTCAGAGTGTTTATTTTACTGCCGCAAACTTTAAATCAGCGACACTAAGAAGTGCTGCAGGATGTAGACCGCTATGCCGGCGAAGTAGCCGAGCAGGGCGAGCAGACTGACGTGCTTGAAATACCAGATGATATTGATGTTCTCGAGGCCCATAGCCACGACACCTGCGGAGGAGCCGATGATGATGATGCTTCCGCCGGTACCTGCGCAGTATGCAAGCATGTGCCAGAACGTTCCGTCCACGAGGAAGTTGGAGAGATATGCGGGGTCAGCGGATGCAGCCAGGGCAGCGGCGTCGGGAATGGGGAACATACCCATGCTGGCCGCCACGAGAGCCGAGTTGTCGACCACGGATGAGAGCAGACCGATGATGGTGCTGATGGCGTAGGCGTTGTGGACACCCTCATTGAGCCCCTCGGCCATGGTGCTGAGCACACCGGCAGTACCGAGAGCGGATACGGACATCAGGATACCGAGAAGGAAGAGCACCGTAGGCATATCGAGCTGCTTGATGATCTTGGACACCCTGTTCTTCAGCGACTCGGCGACCTCTTTCTTCTTCTTGTACATCATATCGGTGTATATCCACATGATGGCCAGCGCGAACATCACGCCTATATAAGGAGGAAGTCCGACAACACTCTTGAACACCGGAACCAGGATAAGCAGCACCACACCGAGCACCAGTATCGTGCGGCTCTCCCTGCCTGTAATGTAGGACGGTCTGAAAGCAGCCTCCTCATTGGTCTGCTGCTCGGCTATCACGCCCTTGAGGAACCTGGCGGCTATGGCCACCGGGATATACAGACAGATGAGACAGGGGACAATAAGGGACTTCATCAGATCGAGTGAGGTCACATTACCCTTCATCCACAACAGGATAGTCGAAACGTCTCCGATAGGCGACCAGGCACCGCCGCAGTTGGCGGCTATAACGATAATCGAGGCGAAGAGCCAGCGTTCCTTATAGTTGGTGATCATTCTCCGCAGGAGCATCACCATGACGATAGTCGTGGTCATGTTGTCCAGCACGGAGGACATCAGGAAAGTGATGGTGGCCAGCAGCCACAGCAGACGGGTCTTCTTCCGGGTAGTGATATGCTTGGTGATGACCTCGAAACCGCCGTGGGTATCGATGATGTCCACGATGGTCATGGCACCGATAAGGAAGACCAGTATCTCACAAGTGCTGCCTAAGGCACCCAGCAGGTCCGAGGATATCCTGGCATGGTCCAGGGACGGGTCGATGGATGTCGAGAAGAGGCTGAGAAGGCTCCACATCAGGCAGCAGAGGAGGAGCGCAACGGATGATTTATTGATGTTGATCCTGTTCTCCATGGCTATAAGCACGTATGCCAGGATAAAGACCACAACCAATATAACTGCAAGATTCATATCTTTTTTAACTTTTTAGTTTTATGCTTATAACTATTTTGTTTCAATGCTATTCTGCAGCGGAACGTCCGACTTCTGCAAAAAACGCGCCATAGCCTCCGCCACCACATAACTGCTTCCCCCAATGAACACCAGGTCGGAAGTGCCCGCCTCCCTCATTGCCATATCCACAGCCTCATCCACGCTCTCTACCGCAACTGAGTCCGCAGCACCTGCATCTGCCTTGCCCCTCTCCCTGCGGGAAGAGTCCACCAGTTCCCTCAGCTGACCGGCCGGCATGGCCCTGCTGCCCTGAGCCTGAGTGAAGATGTACCTGGCCTCGAGAGGCAGAAGTCCGCGGACCGCCTCCACATCCTTGTCCCCGGCCATACCGTACACCATTATTATATGTCTGCCGGCGGCCTCTGCCTCCAGCTGCGGCATTGTCTCCGACAGAGCCTGGACATTGTGCCCTATGTCGCATATCACCTCAGGGTTCATAGAAAGCCTCTCCCACCTGCCCCGGAGACCGCTGACTGCCGCTGCATGTTCCAGTGCGTAGAGCACAGCCTCCGTGGAAGCGGCGTCCCATGCTCCCAATACATGAAGGGAGGTCATCACAGTCCGGATATTCCGCACCTGGCAGGAAGAGCGCAGGTCTGCCTGGGAAGCAATGCTCTGCGGATCCGCGTCTTCCCCGCACAACTCACCGGAGCGGTACAGCCTGGAGCCGCACGAAGAAGCGGTCTCCACGGCCACAGCCTCCGCCTCAGGGGGCAACTCTCCGATGACCACCGGCACTCCGGGCTTTATGATTCCGGCCTTCTCGCGGGCGATCTTTTCTATTGTATCTCCGAGGATATCCTTGTGGTCCAGACCGATGGAGGTGATAATGCTGAGCTCCGGCACGATGATGTTGGTCGAGTCCAGCCTTCCTCCAAGCCCCGTCTCGATAACGGCAATATCCACCCTTTCGCGGGCAAAATAGTCGAAGGCCATGGCTGTGGTAATCTCGAAGAACGAGGGCCTGCACTCCTCGATAAAGCTCATGCAGCGGGACATGAAATCCACCACATCCTCCTGCCCTATCTCCCTGTAGTGACGTCCGTCAGGCCCCTTTCCGGAGCTGACGACCCGTATTCTTTCCCTGAAATCCACCAGATGCGGCGAAGTGTACAGTCCCACCCTGCTTCCGGGATACCTGAAAGCCAGGGCTGAAGCCAGCATGTGGGCCACGGAGCCCTTGCCGTTGGTACCGGCTATATGTATGGTACGCAGTGACTTGTGGGGATCTCCCAGGAACCGGGCGAAATCAGTCATACTTTCCAGACCGGGGTGATATCCCGAAACCCCTACCCGCTGAAACGAGGGGGCTATGCTGTAGAGCATCCGGACACATTCCCGGTACCGGTTCTGTAGACTTGGGTCGGTCATCGGTATTTTTTAAAATTTTGAGCGCAAAAATGGGAAATATTCTCAAGAATTAGCAAAATAATCTCTATTTTTGAACCCCAAATTCTAGAATATCATGGTATACTTTTTCCGCTCCCCCGAGGGGCAAATCATAGCAGTCGACTCTAAGACAGCATTTTCTGCTGAAACAGCGGACACCCTCAAATGGCTTTTCTCCGGCGCGGAGCTCCTACAGGACCCGTCAGTGACCGGCACATTCATCGGCCCCAGGCGCGAGATGATTACGCCCTGGAGCACCGCAGCAGTGGAAATCACTCAGAACATGAACATTACCGGCATCGCCAGAATCGAGGAGTTCTTCCCTGTGCCCGAGGGCCGCTACGCCTCCGACACCGAGATACCCCACGACAAGATGCTACAGAGGATATACCACGGACTGGACGGCGACATCTTCGTCATCGACCGTCAGCCCGAGCCCATCCGCCACATCACTGATTTCGAAGCATATAACAAGGAAGAGGGCCTGGCTCTCTCCGAGGACGAGATCCAGTATCTCAAGGACCTCTCCGCCAAGCTCGGCAGACCTCTGACCGACAGCGAGGTATTCGGATTCTCCCAGGTCAATTCGGAACACTGCCGCCACAAGATATTCAACGGCACCTTCGTCATCGACGGAGTGGAAATGGAAAGTTCCCTCTTCAAGCTGATAAAGAAGACCTCTGCGGTCAATCCCGGCCGCATCGTCTCCGCATACAAGGACAACTGCGCCTTCATTGAGGGTCCCAAGCTCAGGCTCTTCCACCCCGCTGCGGCCGCCAAGCCCAGCTTCTTCAAGGAAGAGGAGGTCAAGACCGTCATCTCGCTGAAGGCCGAGACCCACAACTTCCCCACCACCGTGGAGCCGTTCAACGGAGCGGCCACCGGCAGCGGAGGAGAGATACGCGACCGTATCGGAGGCGGCAAGGGCTCCTTCCCCATCGCCGGTACCGCCGTCTATATGACCTCCTACCCCCGCATCGACAGCGACCGCGAATGGGAGGCCCGTCCTCCCCGCAAGTGGCTGTATCAGACCCCCGCGGAGATTCTCATCAAGGCCTCCAACGGTGCCTCCGACTTCGGCAACAAGTTCGGCCAGCCCCTCATCTGCGGCTCCCTCCAGACCCTCGAGCACACCGAGCAGGATCCCGACGGTTCCGAGCGCAAGTACGGCTATGACAAGGTCGTGATGCTCGCCGGAGGAGTGGGCTACGCCAAGAAGGCCGACGCCGCCAAGGACCGCCCCTCGAAGGGAGACGACATCATCCTCATGGGCGGTGACAACTACCGCATCGGCATGGGCGGAGGAGCAGTTTCCTCCGTCGCCACAGGAGAATATGCCAATTCGATTGAGCTGAACGCCATACAGAGGGCCAACCCCGAAATGCAGAAGAGGGTCTACAACGCCATCCGCGCGGTGGCCGAGAAGGACCACAACTCCATCATCTCGATACACGACCACGGCGCCGGCGGACACCTGAACTGTCTCTCGGAGCTGGTCGAGGAGGTCGGCGGCGACATCGACATCTCCAAGCTGCCCGTAGGCGACCCCACCCTCTCGGACAAGGAAATCATCGGGAATGAGAGTCAGGAGCGCATGGGCCTGGTAATGAAGAAGGGCGACACGGCTGAGTTGCGCAGGATTGCCGAAAGGGAAAGGGCGCCGTTCTACGTCATAGGCGAGGTCAGCGGCAAGGGCAATTTCACCCTCCGCGACAGCAAGACAGGCAACGCTCCCATCGACCTGGAGCTCAGCGATATGTTCGGTTCTACTCCCAAGACCGTGATGCACGGTTCCTCTCCCAAAGGAGGCGCCGACGGTCACGGAGGCTTCGCCCCGCTCAGGCAGACTCCCGCCGGAATGTCTCCCGAAGCCCTCACCGAGGCCATCCGCAAGGTGCTGATGCTTGAGTCAGTGGCCTGCAAGGACTGGCTGACCAACAAGGTGGACCGCTCCGTCACAGGACTCATAGCCTGCCAGCAGTGCTGCGGTGAGCTTCAGCTGCCGCTCAATGACCTGGGAGTCACCGCCATCGGATACGACGACCCCGAGGGCATAGCCGTGTCCATCGGACATGCTCCCGCAGCCGCCATGATTGACCCGGCAGCAGGATCCCGCCTGGCCATAGCCGAGGCCCTGACCAACATCATCTGGACCCCCATCCGCGACAATATCTACGGCATCTCCCTCAGCGCCAACTGGATGTGGCCCTGCCGCAACGAGGGCGAGGATGCCCGCCTCTACCGCGCCGTCAAGGGCGCCAGCGACTTCGCCATCGCCATAGGCGTCAACATCCCCACTGGCAAGGACTCCATGTCCATGACCCAGAAATATCCCGACGGAGAGAAAGTCCTCTCGCCCGGAACCCTGATTATCTCCGCCACCGGCCAGAGCAAGGATGTGGCCGCCACCCTGCATCCCGTCATGTCCCGCGAGGAGGACACCACCCTGCTCTACATTCCGTTCGTACACATAGATAAAGGTGATGCCTGTTTCCCCCTGGGAGGCTCCGCCTACGCCTCCACCATCGGACAGGTAGGCGCCAAGGCTCCCGACATCACCGACCCCGAATATTTCAAGACCTGCTTCAACCGCCTCCAGGACGCCATGTTCAACTCCATGAGCAACCCCGTCCTGGCCGGACACGACATCTCCGCCGGAGGTCTGATCACCACCCTCCTGGAGATGTGCTTCTCCAACACGGAGGGAGGCGCCGACATCGACCTCAGCGCCCTGGAATCCTCCGACATCCTCCTCTCCGAGGTGCCTGGAGTCGTACTTCAGGTGAAGAATGCCGGCATGGACGAATTCCTCCGCAACCTCGGCCCTGTCAAGGCCTGGACTATCGGCCGTCCCGTACAGAAGGGACGTACCCTGAAAGTGGTGTACGGTTCCGACAGCAGGACATTGTCCCTGGACATCGACGCCATGCGCGAAAGCTGGTACCGCACCTCATGGATGCTGGACAGCCTCCAGACTCCCAAGGAACTTGCCGCCGAGCGCTATGCCAACTACGGCCGTCAGCCCCTGGAATTTGCCTTCCCCAAGCACTTCGACGGACACTACACCGCTCCCGCCGAACGCCGCATCAAGGCCGCCATCATCCGTGAGACCGGCTCCAACGGCGACCGCGAGATGGCATGGGCCCTGTACATGGCCGGATTTGCCGTCAAGGACGTGCACGTGACCGACCTCGTATCGGGACGCGAGACCCTCGAGGACGTACAGATGATAGTCTTCGTGGGCGGTTTCTCCAACGCCGACACCCTCGGCTCGGCCAAGGGATGGGCCGGTGCCCTGCTCTACAACGAGAAGGCCCGCACCGCCATCGAGCGCTTCTACGCCCGCAAGGATACCCTCAGCCTCGGAGTCTGCAACGGCTGCCAGCTGATGGCCGAGATGGGCCTGATCACTCCCGAGCACAAGGAACTCTCGCCCAAGATGAAGCACAACGCCTCGCACAAATACGAATCCGCATTCGTAGGCGTACACATCGAGAACTCGCCTTCCATCCTCCTGTCCTCCCTGCAGGGCTCCAGGCTCGGCATCTGGGTGGCTCACGGAGAGGGCCGTTTCTCCTTCCCCAGACCTCTGGAGGAATACAACATCGCCCTGAGATACAACTACGACGCCTATCCCGGCAACCCCAACGGATCCCCCGCCGCAGTGGCCGGAGTATGCTCCCCTGACGGCCGCCACCTGGCCATGATGCCCCACCCCGAGCGCTGCCTAAGACCCTGGAACTGGGCGCATTACCCTGACAGAAAGGGTGATGAGGTTACCCCCTGGCTCGAAATGTTCATAAACGGCAGAATATGGCTCGAAAGACTATAAGACAGATGGAGAACCGGTTCCGCGGGCTGGACAGCCGCCCTCCCCGCCCCCCGAAACTCTTCGTGCTGGACACCAATGTGATCCTCCACGACAGCAGGTGCATCTTCAACTTCCAGGACAATGACATCTACATCCCGGTGAGTGTCATCGAGGAGCTGGACAAGTTCAAGAAGGGGGACGACAACCTCGGGTTCAACGCCAGGGCCTTCGTACGCGCCCTGGACAAAATATCGGACAACACCCTCTTCGACCGGGGCATCAGCCTCGGCAAGGACCGCGGCCACATCAAGATAGAGATGGGCCACGGCTATACAGGCCAGATACGCGACTCGCTCATCGACGACATCCCCGACCACCGTATCATCGCCACTGCCATCTGGCTCAGGGACAACAACCCCGACCGCAAGGTAATCCTTGTGACCAAGGACCTGAACATGAGGCTCAAGGCAAAGGCTCTCGGCCTCATGGCCCAGGACTATCTCTCCGACAAGGTGCAGGAGGAACGCGTCGTCAAGACCGAGAAGGAGGTGCTCACGGTCCGCAATATGAAGGATGATTTCATCCGGAAGATAAATGAATCACAGGAAGGAGTCCCCTTCGCCCAGGTCGGCATCCGCCGCAGACCGGCGCCCAACCAGTACTACAAGATATACGACAGTTCCAAAAGCCTTACCCTGGCCCGCTACGACGACCGGGACAAGACCATCGTCAGAGTCAAGCCGCAGACTGCCTACGGTATCTCGCCCCGCAACGACGAGCAGACCCTGGCCATGGACGCTGTCATGAATCCGGACATCAAGCTGATAGCCCTTACAGGCAGGGCCGGTACCGGCAAGACCCTCATAGCCCTGGCCGGAGCCCTTTCGCAGTCCGGCAACTACGAGCAGATACTCCTCTCCCGCCCCGTCATCCCGCTCAAGAACCAGGAACTCGGCTTCCTGCCCGGCTCGGTGAACGACAAGATAGGCCCTTACATGCTGCCACTGTTCGACAACCTGGCCGTCATCAAGAGCTGCTTCTCGTCCACCAGCAAGGAAGTCGTCAAGATAGAGGACATGCTACGGAGGGAGAAACTGATAATCAACCCTCTGGCCTATATCCGCGGCCGCAGCCTCGGCAACGTCTTCTTCATCGTGGACGAGTCCCAGAACCTCACCCCGCACGAGGTCAAGACCATCATCACCCGCGCAGGAGAGGGCACCAAGATAGTCTTTACCGGAGACATCTACCAGATAGACCAGCCCTATCTGGACTTCTACTCCAACGGCCTCACGCACCTTTGCGACAAGTTCTTCGGCCAGAGCGTCTTCGCCCACATCAATATGGTGCGGGGCGAGCGCAGCCAGCTCTCCGAGCTTGCCGGCAAATTGCTGTAATTCTTGTCAGAACGGGTCGACTGCTGCGTTGTCTTCGACTCTTGGCTCGGTCATTTACGCCCAGTAAACTCCCTCGCCAGGAGCCTCGATGCCTTGCATTCGGCCCGTTCTGACAAGAATTATGATACACATTGATAAGTACTCAGGCTGTTATAAGGCTTGCAGAAGCATGCCACCCTCGGCCTGTTAGAGGGAGGGACCCGCCATGAGTATCACCGAGTTACGAAGTAACGAGCTGATACTCACGGTGGGAGGGAAAAGCGCCATAGGCGCGTCCTTCTGCAAGCCTTATAACAGCCTGAGTACTGAAACGATATTCATTTTGCTAAATATTTTTAAGCGGTTGGTAGGGGATTTGTGAAAAATCGTTATTTTTGCGCCTTAATAGTTTACGGTCTTTGACTCAAACCAATATTTTATTTTTATATCTATGTCAAACAAAAGAGTTTATTTCTTTGGAGGAAAAGAGGCCGAAGGAAACGGTTCTATGAGAAACCTCTTGGGCGGTAAAGGCGCGAACCTCGCCGAAATGTGCACGCTCGGAATGCCCGTACCCGCGGGATTCACCATCACCACCGAATGCTGCACGGAGTATTACAATCTGGGATGCAAGTATCCCGCAGAACTCGAAAAGGAAGTCAATGACGCTCTCTCACGCGCAGAAAGCATGATGGGCCGCAAGTTCGGGGACAAGGACAACCCTCTCCTCGTATCCTGCCGCTCCGGCGCACGCTCATCCATGCCCGGCATGATGGAGACCGTTCTCAACATAGGTCTTTGCTCCGCGACCATACCCGGTATGATCGCCAAGACCGGCAATCCCCGCTTCGTCTACGACGCATACCGCCGTCTGATCATGATGTACTCGGACGTGGTAATGGAGAAGGCCGAGGGCATCGAGCCCGCAGAGGGCCAGGGTATCAGGGTCCAGCTCGACAGGATGCTGGGCGACCTGAAAGCGAAGAAAGGCTACAAGAGCGACACAGACCTGACCGAGGAAGACCTCAAACAGCTCTGCACAGACTTTAAGGTACGTGTAAGGCAGGTACTCGGCAAGGAGTTCCCTGACAATGCATACGAGCAGCTCTGGGGCGGTATCGGAGCCGTGTTCAAATCCTGGAACGGCAAGCGTGCCATCGCCTACCGCCGCATCGAGGGCATACCCGATGACTGGGGAACAGCCGTGAACGTACAGGCCATGGTATTCGGCAACATGGGAGACAACTCCGCTACAGGCGTGGCCTTCTCCCGTAACCCCGCAACAGGTGAGAACAAGTTCTACGGAGAGTGGCTCATCAACGCTCAGGGCGAGGATGTCGTAGCCGGTATCCGCACCCCCAACCCCCTGAACGAGGCCACCAAGAACGAGCACAACCGCCATCTGGCCTCCCTTGAGACAGCCATGCCCGAGGTATACAAGGAACTGGACGAGATACAGAATCATCTCGAGAACCACTTCCACGACATGCAGGACATCGAGTTCACCATCCAGGACGGCAAGCTCTGGATGCTCCAGTGCCGCGTCGGTAAGAGGACAGGTCTGGCAGCCCTCAATATGGCCATGGACATGCTCCATGAAGGCCTTATCGATGAGAAGACAGCCGTCATGAGAGTGGCCCCCGCCCAGCTTGACGAGCTCCTCCACCCTATCCTGAACCCCGCTGCTGAGAAGAAGGCCACCGTCATCGCACAGGGTCTGCCCGCAGGTCCCGGCGGCTCTGTCGGCAAGATCGTCTTCACAGCCGAGGATGCCGTAGCCGCTGCTGAGCGCAAGGAGAAAGTGATTCTCGTCCGTGAGGAGACCAATCCCGAGGACGTGGAAGGCATGCGTGCCGCAGACGGTCTGCTCACAGCCCGCGGAGGTATGACCTCGCATGCGGCTCTGGTAGCCCGCGGATGGGGCAAGTGCTGCATCGTAGGCTGCGACGCCCTGCATATTGACCTTGAGGCCAAGACACTCACCATCAACGGCAAGACCTACCACGAAGGAGATGTATTCTCGCTCAACGGCTCCAAGGGCTTCGTTTACGACGTCGCAGTAGAGACCATGGACGCATCGGAGAATCCCCGTTTCGTAGAATACATGACCCTCGTAGACAAATACCGCCGGCTCGGTGTGCGCACCAACGCCGACACTCCCGAGGACGCAGCCCGCGCCCTGTCCTTCGGAGCCGAGGGTATCGGCCTCTTCAGGATAGAGCACATGTTCTACGGAGCCAACTCCGAGGAGCCTCTGTCCAAGCTGCGCAAGATGATTCTCTCCAAGACTGAGGAAGAGAGAAAGGCCGCACTGGACGAGCTCGAGCCTTACATCAAGGAGGCCGTGAAAGCCACCATGAAGGTGATGAACGGCAAGCCCGTGACCTTCCGTCTGCTCGATCCTCCTCTCCATGAATTCGTACCCCAGACACCCGAGAAAGAAGCAGAGCTGGCGAAAGAACTGGGAGTATCCATTGACGATATCCAGAAACGCGGAGAAAGCCTGCACGAGGTCAACCCCATGATGGGCCACCGCGGAGTACGTCTCGGTATCACCTATCCCGAAATCAGCGAGACCCAGTTCCGCGCCATCTTCGAGGCTACTGCCGAACTCCTCAAGGAAGGCCTCGATCCCAAGCCTGAAATCATGATTCCCGTAACCATCATCGTCCGCGAGCTGGATTTCGAGAAGAAGATCTGCGACCGCGTACACGACGAGGTGGAGAAAGCTACCGGCATGACCATCAATTACCTCTACGGCACCATGATCGAGATTCCGAGAGCTGCCCTGCTGGCTAACTTCATGGCTAAGACGGCACAGTTCTTCTCCTTCGGAACCAACGACCTGACCCAGATGACATTCGGTTTCTCCCGCGACGACATCGGAGCCTTCATGGGCGACTATCTGGAGAACAAGCTCCTCGATGCCGACCCGTTCCAGACCATAGACGAGGAATCTGTCGGCAAACTTCTGGAAATAGGCGTTCATGGCGGCCGCAGCACCAACCCCAACCTCAAGGTAGGTATCTGCGGTGAGCACGGCGGAGACCCCGCATCGGTGGAGTTCTGCCACAAGATCGGCATGAACTACGTATCCTGCTCGCCTTTCAGAGTGCCCATCGCACGTCTGGCTGCTGCGCAGGCTGCCATCAAGAGCGGAATGAACAGATAATATCCGGTCTCACACTTTATGAAAGGCTGTATCAGGAATATTTTCCGGTACAGCCTTTTCTGTAAAATAGTGTCACATCACACCTGCGTGTTCATTTTTTTGATTATATTTGTAACATATTGATAAATCCTAAATTTGTAATTAACATGAAACGAATTCTGTTACTGTCTCTCATGTGTCTGATTACCTTTTCGGCTTTCGGACAGGGAAAACTTATTGAAAGCAGCGAGGACAAACGTCCGGTATGGATCAAGAGGAATGTAGACCGCTACGACCTTCTTAAAATCGACCAGCAGAGCACCGTCAGTCTCCAGGACGCCAGAGACAAGGCTTTTGAAGAACTTCACAATCTTGCCTCCAATGCTATAACCGCATACCTGATGCGTACTCACGTAGAGGGTGCCGACGTAGAGAAAGTCCGCAACGACGTAGAAAATTCACAGTTTATCCGCAACATATCCGAAGCCACATCCATCCAGACCTACTGGGAGCATCGGCTGGTCAAGAAACAGGACGTTTATTACTATTACATTCTCTATGATTTCAACAACACTGAGAAGAAGAAAGTCGCACTTGAAATCAACAAGGACAATTTCCAGAACCGACTTGACGAAAAATTCTAACGAGCTACGATATGAGAAAATTATTGTTTGTCACAGCCCTTGCTCTCCTTTCCACAGCCCTGTTCTCCCAGGCCAGGAAACCGGTCATAATGGTTATCCCAAGTGACGCATACTGCGTAAGGGAAGGATATGTAATGACTTATGATGACGGAAACGGAAGCACCCAGAGCGCACCAGATTACTCCAAGGCCTTCATCTCCGACGAGAACCTCAGACTCGCCGTATCCGAGCTCTCCAAGATCATGGCTGACCGCGGATTCCCTCTGAAGGACCTGGAGCAGACACTCAAGAGCATGGAGACCCAGCAGGCGGAAGCCGCCCTCTTCTCCGGGACAGGCGGCGGCACCATCACCGAAACCCCTCTGGACAGACTGAAAAGAACTGCGAAGGCCGATATCATCATGGACCTGGATTTCAGCATCAAGTCCCGCGGCCCTCAAAAGTACATCTCCTTCAATCTCCGCGGAGTTGATGCGTACACCAATAAAGTCATCACCGCAGCCTCAGGCGACGGGGCTCCTTCCACGGCTGCGACTGTCGGTCTGCTTCTGGAAGAGGCCGTACTCAATTACATGGACTCGTTCAATGCAGCCCTCCAGTCCCACTTCGACGACATGTTCGCCAACGGACGCGAAGTGACCATATCCATACGCATGACCGACAACTGCCCGCTGACCATGAATGACGAGGTGGAATTCCTGGGCGAAGTGGTCCTCCTCTCGGACGTACTGGATTACTGGATGGACGAGAACACTGTCAACCACCGGTTCTCAAGAGTATCCGGAGGTGACAGCTTCGTAGACTACGAACAGGTACGCATCCCTCTATACAAGACTGTACTGGGAAAGGAAAGAGCCATAGACACCCGCGGTTTTGCGATGGACCTGGCCCGTTTTCTCAACAAGGAACCGTTCAATCTTCCTTACAAGATCAACGAGAGAGGACTCGGAAGTGTATGGATTGTCCTTGGTGACTGATATTTGACTGATATTTGAGTGACATTTAACCAGATTGAAAATTATGAGAAGATTTTTTACTGTCCTTCTTCTGACACTGTCCGCAGCGGCATATATTCATGCCCAGGAGCGCCTGACTGTCAGTGTTACGGTTCCTGACGGCATCTCCAGCGAAAATGCCGTCACCACGCTCACTTCCAATCTCAAGCAGGCGCTGGTTCTCAATGACGCGGCTGCGGACAACAGCCGTTTCGTGCTGCAGACCAAGATTGCGGAGCTGTCCAAGGACGTCACCTCCACTGCTCCCCCGATGTTTGTCACAGAACTTGAAATATCTCTTTTCATCACTGATACCGCATCCGGAGATATTCTGAGCCAGACATCATTTACTGTCAAGGGTATAGACGACAATGAACAGGCTTCCTACATGGATGCCGTAAAAAAAGTCAAGGCCCGCGACCCCAAGCTCAGAGCCCTGATCAATCAGGCCAAGGAGTATTTCGATGAGCATATTTACTAAACAGATACCAACTATATGAGAAAGTTTTATACGTATTTCCTGTCTGCGCTCGTGCTGGCTATCGCCGCCGCCTTCTCAGCCTCAGCCCAGAAGAAGGAATTCAAGGTGGAGGAGTCCAGTGCCAGGAACATGCCGGAATGGGTCAATTCCGTTGAACGGGACTTCCTGATAGCAACAGCATCAGGCGGGGACATAGAAGAGGCCAAAGCCGCGGTAATAGAGAATGTCAAGAAACAGATTGCCCAGAGCATTGCCACCCGTATCGTCTCGGAGTCCAGTCTCACAACATCCGCATACCAGAGCGGAAGCGATTTCAGCAAGACTCAGAATCTGGAGTCATCCATCCTTTCCCGTACAGCCAAACTCCCTTTTATCGGAGAAATATCCTTGTCAAAGGCAGCCGACTACTATTGGGAAAGAAGGTACTACCGTTCTACCGGCAGATATGAGTACTTTTATGCCGTCAAATATCCGTTCAGCGAGTTTGAGATGAAAAAGCTCGTAATGGAGTATCAGGAGCATGACCGCGGACTGAACGAGAAGATTGCCGACTATCAGGCAGGCATAGATTTCGTGACTTCCATTGAGGAGATTTCAGAAACCCTGAACAGCCTCAGGGCTTTCCAGGACGAGTTCGATGTCCAGGACCCCAGATTCAATCAGGTTCAGAGCATCGCCAACCAGTACCGTCAGCTTTACGACCAGATTACCATTGACTGGTTCCAGGAGAAAAAAGGTGTCGCTGTCGTCAGCCTTTCATTGGCCGGCCGCAGTATCTCGACCAGCCAGAGGCCTCAGATCAAATCCAACTGCGCCTCCCAGATATCCTCGTCATACGAGGGCAACACCCTGGTGATCAAGTACAATGACGAATATTGCTACGAAGATGACCAGAACTGGATAGAGGTACGTTTCCGTGCAGGCAACAAATACATAAGCGGCAAGATCTATTTCAAGAACAATGTGGACATTTCCATCACCGGTGTAGTCTCCGACGCGGCCACAGGTCAGCCCCTGCCCTATGCAAGGCTGACTCTTATCCCCGGAGGCAAAACGGTCACTACCGGTCGCAATGGTCTGTACGTATTCAACGACCTTGCCTCCGGCACATACTCCGTCCAGGCTGTCAAGAACGGATATTCCGCAAGGGAGGTGCAGGCTTCCGTAATCTCCGGGACTACTGTCAGGGCCGATATCAGCCTTACCTCCGACGGCTCGGCAGCACAACAGCCCGCAGTACAGCCCCAGCCGACTGCCGCAGCCACCGTACAGGAAGAGACTGTTCCTGCTGCAACCAAGCCTTCCCAGGATCCGCTCAACACAGTCCGCAACGGTCTTGCAGCCTATTTCCGGTTCAACGGCACGACCCGCAGCGAGGTATCTGCTGTACAGGGCAATCCCGTAAACAATCCCCAGTACACCACAGGAGCCGACGGCACACAGGCCATCGCTGTAAGTTCGATAGACGGCAGCCAGATATCTTTCCCCAAGCCCCTCATCGCATATCCCAACATGAACTACAGCGTCACTTTCTGGATGAAAGGCTTCGCTGACGGGCATGTGTGGTCCATGGCCAGCGGTGACAGCCGGTACAACCAGCCAAAGCTGACAATCAAGGACGGGAAATTCTACCTCTATAACAGTTCCAACTACAACGGCTCAAGTTTTACCCATCCACAGCTCGACTACAACTGGCATTTCATAGCAGTTGTAGTGAGAACAGAGGGCAATACCGTAATCGGCTCGCTGTATATCGACGGAGTGCTGGTCGACTCGCTCAGACTATACGGCTACACCGACAAATCCTGCACCAAGTTCATGCTTGGAGGAGCCAGTGAGTCTGGTGACAATGCGATAGATACCAACTTCGACAACCTCAGGATATACAATTCCAGAGCCCTTTCCGACAAGGAAGTGGCTCAGATCTATATGTCCGAGAAGTAGATATTAACGTTTTTCGAAATGCTTTGAATCTCCCCATTGGCCCCAGCCGATGGGGATTTTCATTTCGTTCAGACGCTGTTCTGTCCTGGATGAGGATATCGCGGCATCCTCCCCCACCCCGGGTTTATTCTGGTATATCTGATATTCTTCACGGACCTCGGCCAGAGTCAGATTGGGCATGAGCACGTTGGCTCCGGCCAGGATGGCCCTTTCCCGGCCATTTGGATCGATGGCCTGCATCGCCGTAGTGGCAGCGATATTGATATCCGGCATCAGCAGACGCAGCAGCGCCACCATCTTTATTGAGAGTTCCAGTCTTTCTGTCTGCGGCAGGAGCATGCTCCTATACTGATATAGAGGAGTCTGACTGTGTTCGAGATAAGGCCCCATCCCACACATGTCTATGTCCAGGGAACGGAAGAAGAGCAGGTCGTCCGCCAGATGGGCCGCCGTCTGGAAAGGAAGGCCTATCATTACCCCGGTTCCGACCTGGTAACCGACTGTCCTCAGATCTTTAAGAGCCTGTACCCGGGAATCATAACTGTGCAGGCTGTCCACCGGATGAATTTTTTCATACAGTTCCCTGGAAGAGCTCTCTATGCGCAGCAGATACCGGTGAGCTCCGGCCCCGAACCATTCCCGGTATACTTCCAGAGGCTGTTCTCCCAGCGACAGAGTAATACCGAGCGGCCAGCGCCGTTTGATTTCCTTCAGCAGGGATGTGATCCTGTCTATAAAGGCCCTGTCAGTTCTTTCCCCTCCCTGAATCACCAAGGACGCATACCCTTCCTTATAGGCGAACTCAGCCGACTGCAGTACCTCCTCCGAGGATATCTCATAGCGTCCCGCGGCATGATTGTCCCGACGGATACCGCAGTAAAGACAGTTCTTGCAGCATATATTGGAAATCTCGACCAGCCCACGGAGATATACCTTGTCTCCTACGGTTGACACCTTGGTCCTGTACGCCCCGCTGTAGAGATGCTCCAGACGGGTGGTGTCCTTTTCCTCCAGCCATGAAATCAGTGTATCGCGGTCAAACTCCATAACCTACTTAAGCAAAGGCCTCAAAGCCCGTTCATAGATACCCTTCATATATGAAATCGCCATTCCGTAATTGGTTACAGGGATACCGTTCTCTATGGCCGGAAGAAGTCTGGAATACAGTTGACGGCGGGTTATCATACATCCTCCGCACTGAAGCACGAGAGCGTAGTCGGTGACCGGCCTGCCTATGCTGTCCAGTCCGCCGACGACATCGAACGTCAGGTCCTTCCCGGTCCTGCGTCTGAGAAGGGCCGGGATCTTGACTCTTCCTATATCCTCGCAGGAGGAATGATGGGAGCAGGACTCGAGTATAAGGACCCTGTCCCCGTCCTTCAGCCGGTCTATGGCCGGTGTTCCCTGGATATACTTGTCGAAACATCCCTTGCTGCGCGCCAGCAGCATACTGAAACTGGTCAGAGGGACCTCCTCCGGAACTGCGGACGCGACTTCTGAGAAAGCCTGGCTGTCCGTCACCACGAGGTCGAAGCGCTCCCCTTTCCCAGGAAACAGTCCTGCAAGAGCCGCCGGCTGTACTACCGTCGCGACAGCACCGATATCCAGAAGAGAGCGTATGGCATTGACCTGAGGCAGAATCAGCCTGCCAGTAGGCGCCTCGCTGTCTATCGGGCACACCAGCAGAACTCTTTGTCCTGCTGATACTATTCCGTCGAACATGGGCCGCTCTACCATGCGGGAGGAAGAGACCAGGCGGCGGACCGTCTCCAGAAGGGACTGTATCATACTGTCTTTTTCAGGGATTCCCGCAGACGAAGAGAAATCCTGAAAACCGGCGTCGGGATACTTCTGCAGAAGCCGGTCCTTAAGCCTGCTGTCTACTGAGGATATGTCAGACTTGCTGTGAATCAGAACCACTGGAACAGAATAGCGCGTCAGAATATCCATCAGGTCCTCTTCAGGCTTACCGAAATCACTCGCCGAGAACAACAGCAGAGCGATATCTATCTGGGCTGTAACATCTTCAGTTCTTGCTACCCTCATACGGCCCAGACTGCCGTCATCATCTATTCCCGCCGTATCGATAAGGACACAGGGGCCGAGGCCGAAAATCTCCATGCGCTTGCGGACAGGATCCGTAGTAGTGCCCGGATGGTCTGACACTATAGCAACCTCTTGACCTGCAAGTGTATTGATAAGTGAAGACTTACCTACATTACGCCTTCCGAATATTCCGATATTGACAGCTGTACTCATTTTAGAAATATTAAAACCGAGCAAAAATATAAAAAATCAAAACAGTTTCGTATCTTTGTCGGATGATTGATTGGTTTTTAACACGGATACTGCAAAAAAAGGCACTGAAGAAGATAGTAAACCCTCATAAAGGGAAATATGTCTCTCTTTCTGATGCCGGGCTGGTCGGCTTTATCGTAAATGCCGAGATCCAGGGGTCCGCAGAAGCAGTCAACGATCTGAAATGGGAGCTCCAGAAACGCAGAATCAATTATAAAGGAATCTGCGTGGATCTGCGGAAATCCCCCCAGGGTGAAGCAGGATTTCTTTCAACACCCTTCATGTCAATCATCCACCGTGACAACCTCAACTGGTACGGAGTTCCTGACGAGAAGATTGTCACAGAGTTTATTACCGACCACTTTGACATACTCATAGACCTTACCGCAGGCAAGCGTCTCTTCGCCGTGGACTACATACTGGCAAGGACCGACGCTTCTTTCAGAATAGGCATATCGTCCTCCTCCCCTTCCCCATACGATATGTTCGTCTCCATGGGAGGAGACGGGGTCATCAAGCCTGATGAGCTCATGAAGAACATTCTAATTTATCTCACTACAATACACACTGATTCTACAAAATGAGAACATTTTCATCCTACGCACTTATCACCGTCAAAGGCATAGGTATGGGAGCCGCAGACGTAATTCCAGGAGTCTCCGGCGGTACCATTGCCTTCCTGACAGGCATCTACGAGGAACTGCTCAATTCGATCAAATCAATCAACACACAGGCTTTCAAACTGTTGTTTACCGGGAAGATCGGTAAGTTCTGGAAACACATCAACGGAACTTTCCTCTTCTCCCTGATTCTCGGTATTGCCATCAGTTTCTTCTCTCTGGCCAAGCTCATGCAGTACCTGATGGCCAACGAGCCCATACCCCTGTGGTCCTTCTTCTTCGGACTTATCATTGCCTCGGCTATACTGATTCTCAAGGACATAGATCTGACTAAAATCAAAAACATCATCGCACTCCTGCTCGGAATAGCCGCAGGCGCAGCGATATGTCTCGTCTCTCCCACAGAGACTCCCAACCACCTTTGGTTCATCTTCCTCTGCGGCGCCATAGCCATCTGCGCCATGATTCTGCCCGGAATATCCGGCAGTTTCATCCTGCTTCTGCTGGGTAAATACGAATATATGCTCAAGGCCCTGACCGACTTAAACATAGTCCTGATACTGGTCTTTGTAGCCGGAGCCGCCATAGGCATCGTCTCATTTTCCCATTTCTTGTCCTGGCTGCTCAAGAAATATCACGTGACCACCATATCCGCCCTGGCCGGCATCATGATCGGCTCACTGGTCAAGGTATGGCCCTGGCAACATCAGATCGGTGATGTCTCCAGGCCCGTAATGCCCCACCATCCCGACCTCGAGCCGCTGTTCTCGGGCCATATCGGCCTGGCAGTCACCTTCGCCCTCATCGGAGTCGCACTGGTACTGGTACTCGAGCTTACCGCTGCCCGCATGCAGAAGAAACGGGAGCAGGAAAAAGTCATTTCCGACTAGCCAGCCAGACCCCGGCCATGATACACAGAGCCCCTGTCACAGCGACGGGGGTTATTTTTTCTCCCAGGACAATAGCGGAGGTCACGCAGGTAATGACCGGATTGAGATAGAGGTAGTTCGAGGATTTCACCACTCCGATGTGCCTAAGAACCAGGTTCCAGGTCAGGAAGCACACCAGGGAGGCCATGACTGCCAGAAAGAGCAGGTTCATCCATACCCGGGCTCCGGAGTTGAAAAGCAGTCCAGGCTCAGGAGGATTGACTATGAAAGTAGGAAGAATAGTGATCAGTCCGTAAAAGAACACCTTACGGGTAATCAGCATGTTGTCATACCGATTCTCCAGTTTGCGGATAAATATGCTGTAGAAGCCCCAGGACAGAGCCGCCGCCAGGGTCAGCAAGTCACCGGCAGGAGATATCCTAAGACTGGTAGCCCCGTCAAAGACCACCAGGGCCACGCCTGCCAGGGCTACAGCGGAACCGATATATACCATGCGGCTTATCTTCTCGTTCTTGAAAAACAGCCGGCTGAGCAATGTGGTGAGAATAGGCGTACCGCAGAGCAGGAACGACACATTGGAGGCCTGGGTTATGCCGAGAGCCGTATTCTCCGTCAGGAAGTACAGGGAACCTCCGAACAGGCCTGCGCCGGCCAGCATCAGTTCGTCCTTCCAGTTGTCGGCAAAAAGTTTTTTATGGGACACGATCCATATCCCCGCATAGGCTATGAGGAAACGGTAGAAAAATATCTCATTGGGAGAAAGCCCGTTATTGATCAGTATCTTAGTCGACACGAATGTAGCCCCCCAGATGACCACCGTCATAATGGCCAGGAAATGATAAAAACCTTTATTCTGTCCCATAATTCAATTCAAAAAAATATTAACTTTGTAAGTCATAGTGCAAAGTTAAAAGTAAAGTTAGAAAACCATAAGAACATTTAGAAAAATATTATCCGGCCTTCTGATTCTCATCTGCATAGCTCCCGTCGCAGCCTATGTGGCCCTGCAGTTTCCTCAACTCCAGACCCGCATAGCGCATAAGGCGGTCTCATCCCTGCAGGACAGAATCGACGGCAGGATAGAGGTGGACAGGGTGGCCATTGTGTTCATAAACAAGGTAATGGTCTATGGGATATCCATTACAGGAGAGAAAGGGGACACACTCGCCGCTGTAGGGAAACTCTCGCTCTCCATCTCACCCTCCGACCTGCTCCGCGGCCGTATCCACATTAACCGCCTGTTCATGCAGGACGGTTGTTTCAATCTAGTCAAGGAGGGCCCCGGGCAGTACAACAACATCAACCGCATCTTCAGAACAACCCCAAAGCCGGACTCGCTTAAGAAGCCTTTCAGCATTCCGGACATGACCGCGGACGAGATTACCCTCCGGAACATGGCGTTCTCCCTGCTCAGTCCGCTATCGGACACGGTTCCTGTCAGGAAAGACTGCATGAACTTCAAAAATATGAGGCTAAAGGATATAGATGCACGCATCAACCGGGTGAGAATTGAGGACAACACCATCTCATGCAGGATAAGGGACCTGGGATGCTACGACCGGTGCGGCTATCAGCTGCAGTCCCTCAGCGGCTCTTTCTCCCTGGATTCGGTCGAGTCCAGGCTGGACAACCTGCACCTGATAGACTCCTGGTCGGAGATCAACGCCGATTACCTGTCTTTCGGATACACCGGCGGCAAGGACCTGCAGGACTTTGTGAATAAGATAGTGCTGGGTGCAGACCTGAACAGCAGCACACTGGACTTCAGGAGCATAGGCGTGTTCGCTCCTTCCTTGAGGGACAACGCTCTGAGAATAGGGCTCAAAGGTGTCATAAACGGAACTGTCAGCGATCTGAGGACATACGGCCTGGAGGTCACATCAGGGTCTGATACAGAACTGCGCCTGAGCGCAGCCCTTACAGGTCTACCGGATATCAAGAACACATACTTCAACGTGACTCTCAAGAATATCGCCTCCACCCCACAGGAACTTTCCGAGATAATATCCCGCTTCAGCGGCAAGCCCAACGGCATAGCCTCGGTAATTCCGGATACCAAAGTCTCTCTGAACGGCATAGCGTACGGAAGCATCGGTGACCTGTACAGCATCGGCTCCCTTTCTTCGGAGACAGGCACCATAGGCTACGAGGCGGAACTTAAAAGCGACAGCTCCGGAAACGGCATTAGAAGCAGCATCTGGGTGGAGAACCTGGATTTCGGGCAGATTCTGAACAACAGCACATTGGGACGTGCCGGCTTCAATACCAGATTCAATGCTCACCTGCCCCGCAAAGGCTCCACTGACCGCCTCTCGGCCGAGATAGAGTCCCTGAATATATCCAGTCTGAATATCAACGGATACGAATACAGGGACATTGACATCAAGGGCTCGCTCGCCGACAGCATTGCGGACGTAAGGCTCATCAGTCATGACAAGGCGGTTCCAGCCATGTTCCAGGGCGTGGTGACACTGGACAGACACCTGCGCCCCGGACGTATCCGCGTATTCATGGACATTCCGTACGCTGACCTTACCGCCATGAACCTGGAGAAAAAGGGCACTATGGCCACAGCCGGCGTAACCGCAAGCGCCGACCTCCGTCTGACCGAAAGGAGTATCCTTGGAAATATCATGCTGGACAACATCAGCTATGCCAACACCAACGGCCAGTACCACATCGACTCCATCTACATCCGTTCCGCCTTTTCAGATCAGCGGCACATCGTAACCCTGGAGTCTCCTATCCTTCAGGCAGGCTATACCAGCACGGACTCCCCTGCCAGGCTTGCCGACAGGCTCAAACTGGCCATGAAGTCCGCATCCACTGAACGGCTCCTGAAGATAGATACGTCCAGGACAGCCGGAGATAACGGCTACTATAATTTTCACCTGCGGACCTTCGACATGTCGCAGATCTGCGATATCATCATGCCTGGACTCTACATCGCAGACAGCACTACCATAGACATGAGCCTGGACGAGAACAACATCCTGAAGCTGGGACTGCAGTCTTCATCCATAGCCTTCCGCAACAAGAAAGGAAGCGGATACACATTCGACGGCCTGGCGGTAAAAGCCGGCAACGGGGAGGAAGATATAAGGGCGGCAGTCGAGGTAGGCAGCATCCGCTCCGGTGGAATGACGGCAGAGAACACTCTCCTGTCTCTTGCCGGTCAGGAGGACAACCTGCACCTGAGGCTGACATACAACAACGCCGACACCACATGGCTGGACTTTTCCGCCATGATCAACGCCTGGAAGGACAGGAACGGCAGACTGATGGCGGATATAGCCATAGACAGTTCCGGATTCAATATCCGGAACCACATCTGGAGACTGTCACCGGCAGAGCTCAGCATAAGACCAAGGGAATATACGATTGACGGTCTGGGACTCTACAGCGGAAACGACTCCCTGTATATTTCCGGAGCAGTTTCCGAAAACCCTGAGAGCACCCTCTCCCTCCGTCTGGCCAACTTCGACCTGGACCTGCTCAATTCCTTTACAGGAAACACTCTGGACCTGCAGGGGAAATTGTCAGGAGAAGTCGATATTGACAATATATTCTCTAACATGGGAGCCACCATGGAACTTACAGGCGACAGCCTCAGCATCAAGGGCGAAAAACTCGGCAGACTGTCCGTCCTCAGCCGCAGGGATCTTGCTCGTGACAGGTTCAACCTACTGGTAAACAACTATATCGATGACCGCAACCCCATCAACATAAGCGGATACTTCATTCCTGGACGCAATTATCTGGATCTGGACATGACTCTGACTCAGATGCAACTTCGCGTACTGTCTCCCTTCCTCTCCGATTTTGTTTCCGTAACAGACGGATGTCTCAGCGGTGAGATAGATGTCACCGGCCAGCCGGACAGACTGATGCTGGGCAGCAGCAACAGCCGCATCGATTCCCTGGCCATCACTCCTACATTTACCAAAGTTCCGTACATAATCAACGGCCCGATAACCCTGAGCACCCGGAGTATAGACCTGGACAGCCTGACTATAGCCGACCCCGCCGGCTCGACAGCCCTGCTTACAGGAAACATTACCCACGACTTCTTCAAGAACATCTACCTGGATGCCAATATGGCATTTGACAACTTCCAGGTACTCAACACCCAGGAAAGGGACAACGAGAAATTCTACGGAAACGCCTCCGCATCCGGGACAGTGACTCTTTCTGGATTTACCGACAACCTTACCGTCGATGCGCAGGTCGCCACTGCCGGAAACTCTTCCCTTCACGTGCCGCTGTCCTCATCATCCTCCGCCACTACCTCCGATCTCATATCCTATACCGACTTCCGTATTCCCGCCGACAGTTCCGCAACGGTATCCTCCGAAGCCGGCGAGACCTCCGGACAATCAGGCAAAGGCAATATCGAAATCAGAGCCACGGCCTCTGTTACTCAGGGCACCGAACTGCTGATAGAGATGGACAAACAGCTCGGAGAGGTATTGCGCTGCACCGGTAACGGCAACATAAACCTGACACTGAATCCATCCCGCAATCTCTTTGACATCCGAGGGGACTACACCATCTCGGAAGGCAGCTACCATTTTGTCCTGTCCATTCAATCCAGGGACTTCATCATCAACGAGGGCGGTACGATAGCATTCAACGGTGACTTCCGCAACACCAACCTCAATGTAGGCGCGACTTACCGGACCAAAGCCTCCATCTCCACCCTGATAGCCGACACTACATCCGTAGGCAACAGGCGCAATGTGGACTGCGGCATTCATCTCCAGGGTCCGCTGTCCAACCCCGAGCTTTCCTTTACCATAGACATACCCGACCTGGACCCCATCACGAAAGGACAGGTGGAAAGCGCCCTGAGCACCCCCGACAAGATACAGAAACAGTTCATGGCCCTGCTCATATCCGGCAGTTTCGTACCGGACGAGCAGTCAGGCATCATAAACAACTCCACGATTCTGTACTCCAACGCCAGCGAGATACTGTCCAATCAGTTCAACAACATTTTCCGACAGCTGGACATTCCGCTGGACCTGGGACTCAACTACCAGCCGGGCGGCTCCGGCGGAAGCTGGGGCATGTTCGATGTGGCCGTATCCTACCAGGCCTTCAACAACCGCCTGGTCATCAACGGAAACGTCGGAAATGACGAGACATCATCCAACTGGGCAGGAGACTTCGACGCGGAGATCAAGGTGGACCGCCAGGGAAAACTGCGCGTCACCCTCTTCACCAGGTCGGCGGACAGTTATTCCAACTATCTGGACAACACCCAGAGAAGCGGCCTCGGTGTCACGTACCAGGACGAATTCGACACTTTCGGTGACTTCTGGAGAAACATCTTCATGAGCCGCAAACGCAAGGAACAGTACGAGCTGGAACAGCTCCGGAAAGCGGAGGAAGAACTCGAAAAGGAGGCGGCCGAAGCCAACATCGTCAAGGAAGAGGTGCTCAAGCCCAAGGAGAATCCCATGAATTTCCTGGAAGAGACCGGATCAGTAGAATATCAGGAACAGGGGGCCGAGGTCTACTACTACAAAGAAGAAGAGGAAGGAAATGTCAAGGCAGAGTGACCTTGACGACCTTCCCTATCAGAGCCTTGTCATAAGGCATCTCTACCTTTATGTAATTGCGCGTGTATCCGGCCATCTTCCCGTCCTTGGACTTGCTCTCGAAAAGCACTTCCTCCGTCCTTCCGCTGTTCTCCCTGCAGAACTCCGCATGCAGGCGCCCGCACATCTCCTCCAGTATCTCCACACGCGAGGTCTTAACATGCTCAGGAACCTGGTCCGGCATACCGGCCGCAGGAGTCCCCCTTCTGCGGGAATAAGGGAATACGTGGATAAATGCGGGACGGATCTCCTCCAGAAAATCATACGTGGCCCGGAAATCCTCCTCCGTCTCCCCGGGAAATCCCACTATCACGTCTATTCCGAAAAATACATGATCGATATGACTGCGGATCAGTTCTATCTTCCTGCGGAAATCCTCTGTCCTGTACCGCCTTCCCATCCGGCTGAGTATCCGGTCGCAGCCCGACTGCAGGGGAATGTGGAAATGCGGGAGGAACTTGGTCCCGGAGGCAATCCACTCCACTATCTCCGGAGTCAGGAGATTGGGTTCAATGGAGGATATGCGGTAACGGTCAATGCCTTCCACCGCATTCAGGCCCTGCAGCAGGGAGAGGAAGCTCTCCCCCGTCTTACGCCCGTAATCCCCGGTATTGACCCCCGTCAGGACTATCTCCACTATGCCGGAAGCGGCTATCTCCCGGGCCTGTTCCAGCAGCAGAGCCGTGGGAAGGCTCCGGCTGCCTCCGCGGGCATAGGGAACCGTGCAGTAGGAGCATTTGTAGTCGCAGCCGTCCTGGATCTTGAGGAAAGCCCTGGTTCTCTCCCCCGTAGAGTACGCGGGGAAAATATTGTCCACTGAGTCTATGTCGCAGATCTCCACTCTCTGAGGAGCCTTCCCGCGGCCTCCGGCGGCCAGCAGACGCTCCACCTCGTCCACCACCAGTCCCTTGCTGCGGGCTCCCAGGACGATGTCCACTCCTTCCAGAGCGGCTATCTCCTCCCCTCTCAGCTGGGCGTAGCAGCCCACAACGGCGATCAGGGCCCCGGGAGAGCGGCGGTGGAGGCGGCGGATGAGATTGCGGTCCTTCTTGTCGCTGTGCTCCGTCACCGAACAGGTATTGACCACGTAGATATCCGCCTCCGAGGAGGAAGGCACCACCTCATAGCCCCTCAGGGCAAATTCCCGGGTTATCGTGGAGCTCTCGGCATAGTTCAGCTTGCAGCCTAGGGTGTGTACGGCCACTCTCATACGTCCTGCAGCTCAAGGGTTACCTTCGACGCTCCCACCTCCCCGCCTAGAGGAGGATTGAGCTTGGCAATCGAGATCCTGGCCCTCTCCACTGCCGGGAAGGCCGCCCGGAACCGGCGCAGGATACGGCCGCCGACGTGCTCCAGCAGATTGGATGAGACGGCCATTTCCTCCTTGACGATATCGAAGATAATCTGATAGTTGAGTGTGTCCTCGAGGGCATCGCTCTCAGATGCCGCGCGGGTATCTGTCCAGGCCTCGAAGTCCACTACAAAGTGGTTGCCGATGACCTTCTCCTCATGGAAGCATCCGTGGTGGGCGAAAAAGCGCATTCCGCAAAGTTCTATTTTTCCCATATTTTCAGGCGTAGATTAGAAAAACTGCCGGCCGTTTGGAAATAGTCAGACCCTCCCTGCGCCACTGGGCGACGGTGCGGGTCCGTATCATCTGGTCCGGAAGGGTGATGCCGGCGGCAACACATACCCTCGTGGACGGATCGCAGACTGAGAGGATGTCCTGAAAGAGGGCATCGCTCCGGTAAGGGGTCTCGATGATTATCTGGGTCTCGGAGTTCCGGCGGGAACGGGCCTCCAGCTCCTTGAGCCTCTTGCGGCGGGCATCGGTCTTAGCCGGGATATAGCCCGCAAAGGCGAAGCACTGCCCGTTCATGCCGGAGGACATCAGGGCCATCATCAGGGACGAGGGACCGGAGAAAGGCACCACCTCCACCCCGGCCTTGTGAGCCAGGGCTACCAGGGCGGCACCGGGATCCGCCACAGCAGGCAAGCCGGCTTCGGATATCAGGGCCATGTCCTCACCGTCGGTGAAGGCAGCCGCGATCCGCTCGATGTCCTCAGGAGTGGAATGCTCGTTGATCTCGTAGAAGGTAAGAGAATCTATCCTGCCCCTGAAGCCTATCCTGGACAGATACCGGCGGGCAGTGCGTATGTCCTCCACCGCAAAGCGGGTGACATGGGCTATCTGCCCGAAAACATAGGGAGGGATGACCTCCTCGGGAGGATTGTCCCCCAGAGGGGCGGGAACGAGATAAAGTCTGCAATTCATATTTTACAAAATTACACAAATTTCCCTATCTTTGGGGCCGATGAGCGCTAAAGTCCGCAATAAAATAGAATTTCTGGGGACAGGCACCTCCCAGGGCATGCCCATCATCGGCTGCTCCTGTCCCGTCTGCCGGTCGGACGACTTCCACGACAAGCGGCTGAGAACCTCCGCATACATCGAATACGGGGGTCTGAGACTGGTGGTGGACGCCGGCCCGGACTTCCGGCAGCAGATACTGCGCAGCGGCATACGGGAGCTGGACGCAGTGCTGCTCACCCACATGCACAAGGACCACACCGGCGGACTGGATGACGTACGGGCCTTCAACTATTTCATGCACCGGGCATTCCCCATCTACGCCGAGCCTATGGTCCAGGATTCCCTCAGACGGGAGTACGCCTACGCCTTCGGCGACCACCGCTACCCAGGAGTTCCGGACTTCGTCCTGCACACCATCGGAGAAGAGCCCTTCAGCATCGGTGGAGTGGAGATAATCCCCGTGCGGGCCATGCACTACAAGCTGCCCATCCTGGGATTCCGCTTCGGCCGCCTTGGCTATCTTACCGATGCCAACTACATCTCCGAAGAGTCCATAGAGCGCTTCCGCGGAGTGGACATCTTCGTAGTCAGCTGCATCCGCAGGACCCCGCACATTTCCCATTTTTCCCTGGACGAGGCCATTGATGTCTGCCGCAGGGTGGGTGCGCGGCGCTGCTTCCTTACCCATCTGTCCCATCAGCTGGAGAAGTATGAGGACCTCTCCAAAACCCTGCCTGAGGGCATTGAGCCGGCATACGACGGTCTTTCCCTGACGTTTTAAATGCTATTTTAGGAGGCCTAAATTTGGTTTTTCCGGATTTTTGGCTTATCTTTATAGGGCTAATCTAAAATCTTCATGTTATGATCAAGGAACACGACACCTATGACTACAACACCGTCTTCACCCAGAAAGACGCCGAGGTCTATGCAAAACTTACGGATGACTACAACCCCATCCACATAGACCGCGAATATGCCACCGCGACCGAGTTCGGACGTCCGGTTGCTCAGGGAGTACTCATCCTGTGCGCGTTTGCCAAGGTATTCGGCACCATGTGGCCGGCTGACAAGTTCGCATACTTCATCTCTCAGAATGTCACCTACCTCAGGCCGGTGTACATCGACGAGCCCTATCACATCCGCTTCGAGTGCACCAACGTGGACCACAAGAGGATGATCGGAACCCTCGTCGGCACCATGAGGGACAAGGACGGCAACAGCGTGGTGATCACCGAGGCCCGCATCTTCTCCAAGGAGCATTTCTCGGCTCCCGCAATATAGATGAGCGGCCGCTGAAATATAAAAGCCTCCGTATCGTTCCGGATACGGAGGCTTTTATATGGTAACTCCACGGATTCTAGTACCTTCTGTTGGATCCGCCCAGAGATATTGTCAGACCGAAGTGCGCGTTCAGCACCAGTTCCTTCGCCGGAACGGGCAGCCTGACACCCTCGATATTGAATGCGGTATAGTTCAGAGGCGTGAAATCACTGCCCACGAACAGACCTACTCCCTTGGTAGGCACGAAGGTTATCAGCCATCCGAATGTGGAGTGAGTCTTGAGGAGAGAGTAACTCAGGGCTATGTCGAAACTGCGTACGGGAGCATAGTTCCATGCCAGGGTAAGCTCATTCTCCGTACGGAAACGTCCGAAGCGGGCTGAGTAGAGCAGACCTACGTTCATCTTGTCATCCAGGAACGAATAGTCCACACCGGCATACAGTGTCGCCGCCAAGGAACCGTTCTGACTCTTGTCCACTTTCTGCTCGGTAAACGAGGCCAGGCCCATAAGCTCGTCCGTTATGCCGTTCAGCTGGGAATTGATATCTCCTTCACCTCCGAGATCCTCTATACCCTCATAGCGCACAGAACCGTCGGCCGAGAGAAGGCGGGACTTATTCTTGCCGTAGGAAATAAAGCCGAGATCCGTTACGGACACCGAGAACCGCAGTCCGTCCACCGGTGTACCTTCGGATATCGTGTATTCGGCACCCAGATCAAAGGCCATGCCGAAACCGCCGACACCCAGGCCAGACGGATCGAAGTTCAGACCGTTGAGATAGCCGTCCTCATCGAAACTGGGAGAAAATCCTCCGCCGAGGATACGGGCAGAACCCAGAGAATTGACGGTCCAGGCCTCGGAACTCATGTTCAGGTCAAGCCTGTCTATCTGCATCTGCAGGTCAGCGACACTGGCCAGCAGCTTTACCTTCGCTCCGACGCGGAGTCCCTTCACCAGTTCGTCAAGTCCGCGGGAGTAGCCGAGGGACAGGTTGGCGTAGGCCTGGGCCCCTATGCCCAGATTCTCGATTGTATAGCTCTGAGGGTCAGTAGCCATACCGTTCTTCAGGAAACGGAAAAGTTCCTTGGGAATGGAGGAGTCCACATTCACGTCCAGCCCCAGGGATATGGTCCAGAAGGAGTCCTTACCGGTGAACCATCCCGCATCGACGATATTGTATCCGAAGTTGAAATCCAGGGACGAAGTGTTCCTGAGTCCGGAGAGGAAAGTCTCGGAACTTACTTCCTGATTGAGGAAAAGTCCCGTCTTGCCGTTGGACAGGGGATACAGGAAAGTACTGGGGCCGAAATTGCCGCCCAGCTGAATATCGAAACCATTCAGGAAAGGCACTCCCACATAGCCCTGGTCAGGAACGAACGCCGCATTCATGTAATGGTTCTGAGTCGAGTTGCGTACGAAGTAACTCGTCCTGCTCTGCGCACTGAGCAATATCGCACCGAGAGTCAGAAATGATATGACTGAAAGTATCTTTTTCATCGTATTCTTGCTTTAAAAATTGAGGTCATTGAAGTCTACAGTCACTCCGCCCGGTACGTTAAGGATAATATCCGCCTGTATGGATGAGTCCTCTGAAAGAGGTATTCCGGGTGTCTGGCCGGAGAGCAGTTGGAACTCAAAGACCAGGTAAGAGATGTCATTCCGGATATCAGTCTGCGGCACATTGAGCTCCAGAGGAGTCTCCTGAGGTGTTCCTGCCGAGGCCGTACCGTTGATAAGCTGGGTTATCACAGGCATCTCTATTCTGTTCATGTAGCTGTCCAGGAAATATGCGTTGAGATTGACATTCACGGGAATGGTAGTGGTCACCGTTCCAGCAATCTGTACATTGGCGGACCTGACCAGAGTGGAAAGAATCTCCGGCATGCCTTCTATAGTGTCCCTCACTGCAAATCTCAGGCTATCGCCGAAAGAGAAAGGCACATTGAAGGCAAACTCGCCATCTACGGTATATTCCTCGTCACATACTACGTATGCAGACTCTGTGGGATCGGTACCAGCGGTTATATTGACCCTTACTTCATCAGGAATACGGGTCAGGAGACCGCGGACATCGGCCTCCACCCATTCGTAACCGGCTGCGTCTAGATTACCCGAAGGGTCATCGGAGGATATCCAGAACAGGGCTGTTTCAATTACATCCGGATCAGGCGAAACGGGAGCCTCGAGATCCAGAGAGACCTCGTCCCCGTCTCCTGTCGGGAATACCGGGATTATCTGAGCATGCATATCCACAGGCACATTGGCATTGGTGCTGACCCTGGCCGTAAGCCTGGGATTATAGAAATCCAGGCTGGCATCCTCGGACTTGAGCATGTCGGGTATACCTGTCAGTACAAGACTCTCGTTTACAGGATCCACATCAATGTCCACCTTACCTCTGAATGACTCCGGCCTGAGATTGCCGTCGTCAGAACCGGCAATAATCGTCAGGGCCGCATCCATGACTCCGCCGGATACACCCTCAAGGTCCTCACGTGAAACCATCAGCACCGACTGGGTCACGGCGAAAGTATCGGTAAACACGAAGTCCTGCATGGCATCGTCTCCAGGCTCGAACTCGATGGCGACAAGCGTTACGGGCGTGAACTCCACTACTCCCTCATCGTTCATCACACCCGTGAAAGTCACAGTGCCCGCCTCCGGATCAACCATAGGAGATTCCTCGAAGACATAATGTTCAGGCACCTCAACGGTAACCCTTACCTCCATGGATTCCGGCAGTTCGTCAAGACCGCTGAGTTCTATCTCGGGACGGAGAAAAGTCTCGCTCAGGTCCACACGGTCAATGCTCTCCAGCCCCTCATCCTTCGCTTCCTCAAAACCGAACTCATATATGAACTCCTCCTCGAAGCCCATATTGACTCCTATCTTGTCTCCATCTACGATAATACCAGGAATATCCTCACCCGGAACATCCTCCGGCACATCCACGTCGGGAGTATTTTCAGGAATATCCCCTAAATCAGGAAGGCGCACCGGCCTGGGCTTGAAATCATGAGCAAAGCCGGGCACAGTCAACCTACTGGTAAACTGAGTCATGGATATAGTCTGGGAAAATGATTCGGAGAACTCCAGATAGTAGTTTCCATCCTCATCGGTACGGATAATGTCCCCCTCGGACAACTCCAGAAAGTCTCCGACAGCAATTTCCGCCGTGGAGCCTATGGGCAGGGAGAAAGCCTCTCCGCCCCATGTGACAGTTGTGTCAAGCCCGTCTGTAAGATCTATTTCGGACGAGCACGACACAATCGCGACAGCGGACACCGCTGCCAATACAGCAATGACCGCCGTTTTAAAATTAAATCTCATCATCGTATGCTTAATCGTTTTGGTTAATCCTCCAGAACATAATTCCCGGCCTTGTCTGAGATCACAGCCTGAAGTTCCTGCCTGTCATAGACTTTGTCAGAAAATTCAATCTCGGCCTGAGCCGGCTCCAGTGTTACATTGGCCTTTACGCCAGGTAGTGTCTCCAGGGCTTTCTGAACGTGCATGACGCAGTGACCGCACATCATGCCCTTGACTTTGTAAACTACTTTTGACATAATTCAGTTCAGTTTAAATCCGGACGCAAATATAATCATTTCCCCGCAGATTGTCTCACTTCCTCCACTCCGTCCTCCCCGTACCACAGCCATCCCTCCACCTCCCGGTAGCCCATCTGCCCGAGAAGGTCCATATATCCCCGGACCTGGGCGCGGTACTGCCCGTCCCTGCGGCTGCCGAACTTGTAGTCCACCACCACAGCCTTCTGTCCGTCAGGGCTGAACATCATCCGGTCCGGACGGTAGCTGTCCCCTCCGGGAGCAATGACGTTCGCCTCGTTCATCAGAAGGTAAGTCCCGTCGAACCAATGCCTGCCGCTCACCGACCGCAGCATCCCGGAGAGCTGCTCCAGCACCTGCGGCCCCTCCTTGGCGGGGAGAATGCCGGAGACCACGGCCCCCCGCACCGCCTCCTCCAGATCGGAGGCCGTCTCCACCCTGGACAATATCTCATGCAGGACAATACCTCTGGTGCGGCGGCTGTCCCTCTTGAAGAACTCCTCCCCGCGGAAGGAGAGCCTGAGCCTGTCCCCTATGGGAACCGACGGCACGCGGGCCATCTCCTCCCCGGCCGCTCCCCTCTCCCCGCCTTTCCGGTATTGGGGCGAGGTCCATTCTCCTAATTCGTAGATCCCGTCCTCGAGCTGTCCCTGAAGGTGGGAATAGAGGATATGGGATACGGACGTGGGGGCCGGGCCGTTCTTGGAAGGACGCACGAGGGCAAAGACAATGAGCTCCTGCACCGCCCTGGTAAAGGCGACGTATGCCACATTGACCGCATCCACGGCGCTGTAGCGCTTCTCGCGCTGATAATCCCCGGCAAATACGGTCTGTTCCAGACTGCTGCGGCACTCCAGGGGATAGACCGGCAGCATATCGAAGGGCTGTACGGAGGATCCGCACCAGATGTATTTGGCGGTGTTGCCCTTGGGCGCAAAGGGTATCTGGAGGAAAGGCACGATGACGGCCTTGAATTCCAAGCCCTTGGACTTGTGTATCGTAATCACGCGCAGGGCGTCCCTGCCCTCCGGGGCCGAGACGGAGCGGTCGGCCCCCTCGGTCTCCCACCAGCGCAGGAAGCCGGTGAGGTCGGAGCCCTCCGCCCCGATATATTCCAGAACACAGTCCAGGAAGGCGTTTACAAAGGCCGAGCCGCCGTCCTCCTGCCCTTCGGGACGGGAGCGCAGAAGGGTCTCGCAGATATTGTAGAGGGATTTCCCGGCTGCCGGGCCGTCCTCCCCGTCCGGAGCTGTCCCGGACATACCGGCGGCCATCTCTTTCAGGCAGTCCACGGTCCGGCGCACCGCTGCGGAGGAGGAGAGACGGAGGGAGTCCTCCGTCATGATATTGTAGCCGTTGGCTATCAGCAGGTCCGATATGGCGGCGCCCTCGGCACGGGTCCGGACCAGGAAGGCTATGTCCCCGGGGCGGTAGCCGTGTTCCATAAGGGTGCGGACCGCATCGAGAATCCGCTGCAGGTAACTTTCCTCCCACATATCCGCGCTGCTGCCTTCGGTAAATGTGACCCGGATATGCCCCGCGGGACGGCTGCTGCCCTCCGGTATCCGCTGCACGGCGTCGGAGTAGATGCGGCCTATGAGCTCATCACCGGTCAGGGCCCCGACGGAGCCGAAGAAGGAATTGTTGAAGGAAACCACTTCGGCGGAACTGCGCCAGTTGTAGGCCAGGGTATCGGTGTGGACCTTGCGGGGGTCGAAGCGGGAGGCTATCTCCGTATCCAGCAGCCTCCAGTCGGAGCCTCTCCAGCGGTAGATGCTCTGCTTGACGTCGCCCACTATCAGGCAGGGACTGCCGGCGTCCACGCTGTCGCGGAGCAGGGGTTCGAAGTTGTCCCACTGCATCCGGGAGGTGTCCTGGAACTCGTCCAGCAGGTAGTTGTCCAGGCGGGAGCCCACACGCTCGTATATAAAAGGTGTGTCGCTGCCGTCGATGATGTCCGACAGGAAGCGTGGGGTGTCAGAAAGCAGGACCAGGTTGTTGCGGCGGCAGTGGTCCCGGACCTGAGCCTCGATGTCGCTCAGGATACCGGCCACGGAAAGATTGCGCAGTATCTCCAGGGCTGTGAAGTATTTGGTGAGGCGGTCCGGGTCGGAGGCCCTGCGGACCAGCTCCGCAAGCCCGGCATGATATGCGGAGGCGATGTCGGAGGCCCGGGTTTTGGCCGAGGAGGCGCACCATCTGGCCGGCTCTTCCTCCGCCATGCTGACAAATGTGGCCGGAGGGGCCTCGTAGCGTCCGGAACGCAGCTTGTCGAAATAGTTCATGAACGAGCGGGAACCGCCCTTGAAATCAGAGGGTACAAGATCATAACGGCTCATTATGGCCGCCGCCTCGTCCGCCATGCTGCGGCACTCCTCGCGGAAGTCCCTAACTACCTTCCGCATGGTCTTCCCGCACTCGGCTATGGAAGTGCGCCCGGCCAGTTCCACCCCGGAGCCGCGCACCGCCAGCTTGAACGGTTCCTTGAAGAGTTCCGAGCCCAGACGGAGCAGCTGGGGCACGCTGTTCCAGTCGCGGCCGTTCTCCACCGCCTCCACGGACAGGTCGATGAGCCACTGCAGCAGTTCCTCGTTGTCATCTATCGAGCCCATCAGCTCGTCCACAGCTATGGCTAAGATGCTGTCGTCGTTGATCTCCACATTATAGGACGAGAAATGCCCGGTCTCTATGGCGAATGCCCTGAGCACCTGCTGGAAGAACCGGTCGATAGTGCTGATATTGAAGAGAGAGTAGTCGTTCAGAATAGCCGAGAGCAGAGCCGAGGCATGCCGGCGCACCGCTTCTTCCACGGCCTCCGGAGTGCTGCCGGCGGAAGCCATGTCCGCAAACCGGCCCGAGCGGGCGAGGTCAGCGATGAATGGGGATTTCTCCCCGGAGGCTATCCGGTGCAGCTCCTCGAGGACTCTCTGCTTCATCTCGCCGGTAGCCTTGTTGGTGAATGTCACCGCCAGAATCGCTTTATAGCGGTCGGTCCCGCCGCTGAAGAGCATCCGCAGATACTCCCCGGTAAGTTTGTGGGTCTTGCCCGACCCGGCCGACGCCTTGCATATCTCCAGCATATTCTCTGTTATTTATCTGTTACACAATGCAGTGAAGGGGCAATACTCACAGGCTGCCCCGTCCTCGCAGGCAGTGAACGGCTCGTCCGGATTCAGGATACGGTCCAGAAGGGTCCCCAATGCCTGAGTGAACTCCTCATATTCGGATTTAAGGGGCGTGCGCCAGGCCTGTCCCCCGGTATAGAGGTTCCGGGTGTAGTATATCTCCAAGAGGACGTTCTCCACGTCATCCACCTTCGGCTCCTGCTTACGGTCAGACAGGATAAGCAGATACAGCAGCAGCTGGAAGAAATGACTGCCTCCGCCGTGGGTATCGCTCTGGAAGAGCTCGCTTATCTCCCGGCAGCTGAAATGCTCCCCGCCGGTCTTGTAGTCCACGATTCTCAGCCGGCCTCCCACCCTGTCGACCCGGTCGAAAATGCCCCGGAGCCGGACATCGTGCCCTGCCGGAGTCCGGAATGACGCGGTGTAGTTCTCCTCCAAGGCCACGACGGAACTGATCTCCTCTCCATCCGGACGGGCGGCATCCACCTCCAGAGTCCTGGCCGCCAGCTTGGCCACTAAGGCTCCGGCGATACGGTTGCGTCCGCTTATCTCCTTCAGTTCCAGCTCGCCATGGAAGCCTTCATCCACCAATGCGGCTATGCGTTCTGTATCCGCAGCCATTTTCCTGAGTGCGGCCCTGTCTGCGGGATGGCCTTTGAAGGGTTCGTAGAGCCGGCGCATTACATAGTGGTAGAGCGTGCCGAAGGCGGCATTGTCCACCCCCTCGGAAAGGTCTTCCTCTTCCTTGAGACTCAGGATATACTGGTAGTAGAAACGCATGGAACAGCCCATCCACGTCTGCAGGGAGGAATTGGAGAATGTCATCCCGCGCAGTCTCTCCAGATGCTCCGGGGTCTTGGGCACCGGAGCCACCTCCGGCAGGGAATTGCCGGTAATGGTAAAGGAGACTGTACGGCGCTCCACCGGCAGGCCGTAATGATACTCGAGCTGCTTGATATAGCGGCTCTCCTCTCCGGAGCGCAGGCCGTCGCCCCGGCTGTCGGTCAGCAGCCACACCCTGCGGGCCCGGCAGATACTGCGGTAAAAATGATAGGCCGAGATCGAGTCCTGAAACTCGTAGGTGGGCAGGCCGAAGCCCCGGCGGAGGTTGTACGGTATCATCGAGGCCGCCGTATTCCGGGAAGGGAAAGTGCCCTCGTTCACCGAGAGGATTATCAGGTTCTCGAAATCCAGGGCCCTGATCTCTAACGGTCCCATGATCTGCAGACCGTCCAGCGGCTCTCCGCTGAAGGGGATCGACACCGAGGCCTCTAAACGGCGCAGCAGGCGGAAATAAGTATCCTTGCGCATGTCTATCCCGAGCGAGTGCAGCAGGTTGAGACTGCGGCTGTAGCCCGCTAAGAATTCCTTGTCGATACGGTCCGCTCCTTCCGTAACAGCATCCAGAATGGAGGTGAGGTAGTCCGAGACAGCCTCCGAGGCTGGGACATCCGCCCTCGCGGCGTCCTGGAATATCAGGCCGAGGAGAGGCTGCCCCTCGCTGAGGAAGCCGGCCTCGGGATAGATGGTATTGGCCTTGATAATATTGTCCCTGAGTTCCTTCGCCCGATCCTGAAGAGCCGGACTGCCGCTGATGTAGGGATGGGCTAAAAGTGCCAGGACGTCCCTCCAGTAGAAACGGACCTGCCCGTCACGGAGCCGGAGCCGGTCCTGAAGGGAGGCGATGGCTGCCACGAATGAGGATACATTGCTGTGGGCCAGGGAATAGCCCATGGTGACATTGACCGGAGTGACCTCCTCCGGAAGGGAATTGAGCAGAGGGAAAAGCAGCTGCTCGTCCGGCAGGAGGACGGCGGTCGAGAAGAGGTCGGAGGTGCCTTCCTCCCGGACTATCCGCTGCAGGATGTCGTGGACGTACTTGGTCTGGCCTACAGCCGAAGGGATGGAGACCGCCTCTATCTTAGGAGGAGCCTCACACAGCCCTCCGTCCTCCGGCAGCGGGTGGAGGGAGGGATAGCGGGAGACATTGTCCTCCATGAAGAGGGAGGATTTGTTGGCAGGGTCGCGGACAGCCTCGCCGTAGTAGTCCCAGTAGAAGTCCCCGCGGCCGAGTTTCTGAAGAGTCTCGAAGAGGGTGCGCTCGCAGCGGTTCGGGGCATTGAGTCCTACGAACACCGTCCGGTCATAGCGTTCCAGAGCCCGGAGCAGGTCCGGGTCGCCCTCCTTGAGACGTTCGGCCACAGAGCGGTATATCATGCCCTCGTAGGCCTCTCCCCTGCTCTCCAGCAGAGTCCGCAGACCGGTGTAGATCCCGTGCATGCTGTCCCACATTCCTAAGAACTGCTGTTCCTTGCGGCCCTCGCGGCAGGGGATGACCACTCCCCAGAATGAGGCTATGGCCTCCCGCTGGGCCGGACTGAGGTAGTCGTAGCGGTCCTCTATCTCCTTGAGGTCCCTGATGTTCGTAAAAAGTCCGGCGGCATCGGCCATGTATTTGTCGATGTCGTCGAAGTCGGACAGGATCACCTCGCCGCGGTAGACGAAATCGTCGAAACTCTCGTCGAAGCCCTCCACCTTCTCCCGGTACACGGTGTAGAGCCGGTGCAGGAGGGTGATGCGGTCGAGGGAATGGAGGCCTGAAAGTTCGGTGAAGAGGTCGTTGATGTTGGTTATCGCGGGGGAGAAAATGGGTCTGTCGGCCGTCTCTCCCAGATAGCGGCGGAAGAAGAGGGACGAGCGGCGGTTGGGGAAGACAAAGCAGTAGCCGCGCAGCTCTCCGCCAGTAAGGCTGTAGAACTGCCCGGCTACACTTCTGAGAAACTCCTTTCTCATCTGCTGATCTGCTGTAATGCTTTAACGGCTACTCGAGCCTCTTGCGGATGGCCTCGGCCTGTGCCTCGTAACCGGGCTTGCCGAGGAGGGCGAACATATTCTTCTTGTAGGCCTCCACTCCGGGCTGGTCGAAAGGATTTACTCCGAGGACGTAGGCCGATATACCGCAGGCCTCTTCGAAGAACATGAAGAGTTCGCCGAGATTGTACTCGTCGATGCGGTCCACTGTCACCCTGCCCTGGGGCACTCCGCCGTCGAGGTGGGCCAGACGGGTACCGGCCTCGGCCATCTTGTTGCAGTGTTCGAGGTGCATGCCGGTGAGGAAGTTAAGTCCGTCGAGATTCTGGGGGTCGTTGGTGATGACCAGTTCGCGGCCGGCATTCTCTACGGAGATGACTGTCTCGAAGAGCATCCTCTCGCCCTCCTGGATGTACTGGCCCATGGAGTGCAGGTCGGTGGTGAAATTAACCGAGGCGGGGAAGATACCCTTGCCCTCCTTGCCCTCGGACTCGCCGAAGAGCTGCTTCCACCACTCGCCGACGTACTGGAGCTTGGGGTTGAAATTGACTAAGATCTCCACCTTCTTGCCGGCATCGTAGTGCTCGTTGCGGGCTGCGGCGTAGATGAGGGCGGGATTCTCCTCACTGCGCTCGGAGCAGCGGCGGGCCATGGCGGCGGCACCCTTGAGCAGGGCGCGGATATCGTAACCGGCCAGGGCGATGGGGAGCAGACCCACGGGGGTGAGGACGGAGAAGCGGCCGCCTACGTTGTCGGGAATCACGAAGGTGCGGTAGCCCTCCTGATCCGAGAGGCTCTTCAGGGCACCGCGGGCCTTGTCGGTGACGGCCACGATACGGGAAGCGGCTTCGGACTTGCCGTAGCGCTCCTCGATATGCTCCTTGACGACACGGAAAGCCACTGCGGGCTCAGTGGTGGTACCGGACTTGGAGATAACCACGGCTGCCACCGATTTATCCTGGATGTAGTCTATAAGCTCGGCGTGATATTCCTCCGAGAGGTTGAAGCCGGCGAAGACTACGTGAATGCCTTTCTCATTGAGGCCGAAGGAGTGCGAGAGAGCCTCGAGGGCTGCCTTTGCTCCGAGATAGGAGCCGCCGATACCGATGACCACGGCCACCTGCACGCCCTTGTCCTTCCATTCCTTGGCGATGTCCTCGCAGCCTTTTACGATGGACTCCGGAGTGTCCGAGGGCAGATCGAGCCAGCCTAAGAAATCATTGCCTCTTCCCTGTCTTCCCTGAAGGGTGCCGAAAGCGTTGAGTGCCTTCTCGATATACGCCTTCGAGGGTTTGAAATTTACATTTACCATAACTTTTGTTTTTAAGTTTATTGTTTTTCTGTTCTTTTCCAGTGTTCCGTTCCGGTTCTACATCAGGCTGTCCTGCAGGGCCCGCATGGCCTCCACGGCATTTTCCCTCCCGTAGAGGATGGAGTAGACCGTATCGGCGATGGGCATGCTGACCCGGAACTTGCGGTTGATCTCGTGTATCGCCTTGGTTGCGTAGTAGCCCTCGGCCACCTGGCTCATCTCGAGGATGGCGGTCTGGACCGAATAGCCCTTGCCGAGCATGCGGCCGAAGTTGCGGTTGCGGGAGAAGGGAGAGTTGCAGGTCACGAGCAGGTCGCCGAGATAGGCCGACATGGAGGTGTTGCGGCGGGTATCGGGATTGGTGACGTTGATGAACTCCTTCATCTCACGGAAGCAGCTGGCTATCAGTACGGCCATAAAGTTGTCACCGTATCCGCAGCCATAGCAGACACCTGCGGCGATGGCGTAGACGTTCTTCAGGGCTGCGGCGTACTCCACACCATAGATATCGGTGCATGCTATCGTGTTCACATAGTAGTTGCGGAAAAAGCCGCAGAGATATTCTGCCACCTCTATGTACTTGGACGAGAGGGTGATGTACGAGAGGCGCTGCATGCCCACCTCCTCTGCGTGGCAGGGGCCGCTGATTACTCCTATCCGGTCGAAAGGCACGCCGTGGTCGTCATGGAAATACTCAGCGATGGTCAGATAGCGGTCACCCACGAAGCCCTTGACCGCCGAGATGAGCAGCTTGCCGTCGTAAGACGCGGTAATCCGGCTCACCTCTTTCAGAAAGTAGGCCGAGGGAATGGCGAAGATCAGGATATCCGATTCCTCCACCACATAATTGATATCGTTGGTGATGGTAAAACTGTCGGCGTCCAGTTCCACCGCAGGCAGATATTTCGAGTGATGGTGATACCGCTCTATATGCTCTATCGCACCTGTGTCGCGCATGTACCAGTTCAGCTGCCGCCCGTTGTCCGTCAGCAGCTTCACCAAGGCCGTAGCCCAGCTTCCCCCACCGATGACCCCGAACACGGGATCGTCCTTCATCTCCACCGCGGTATCCCCGCCCATCTTCTCGTATATCGTATTTTTCATGCCTGAAAATTTGCAAACTCTATTCCGCAAATATACGAAAATTTCCGATACCCGCACCCACTGCGGCACGGGTAAATTGTGGCATGCTTTTCGATATATCCTGCAGTATCATGACAGACACAACACAGGCCATAATCAAGAAAGAGAAGATTGCGTCCGAGTCCGACGGACTGGAGATCAGCATCCTGCTGTGCGGACCCGCCGCCGGCACGCCCAAGGGCATCGTTCAGATAGTGCACGGAATGTGCGAGCACAAGGAGAGGTACATCCCGTTCATGGAATACCTGGCGGCCAACGGGTTCTTCAGCATCATACACGACCACCGCGGACACGGGGAGTCGGTGCGCTGCTCCGAAGACCTCGGGTATTTCTACGAGGGAGGCTGGACGGCCATGATAGACGACATCAAGGCTGTCACGGAGAGAGTGCGGACGGAGCATCCGGACCTGCCGCTGATTCTTCTCGGGCACAGCATGGGCTCGATGGCAGTCCGCTCATTCGTAAAACGTTACGACGACATGATCTCGGGCCTGATCGTCTGCGGCAGTCCCAGCCGCAACAGCGGAGCCGGCATCGGGAAACTGGTGGCCAGACTCTATGCCGCGCGGGCCGGGGAAAAATGCCGCCCGAAGATCATCCAGACCCTCGCCTTCGGTTCGTTCAACCGCCGCTTCCGGCACGAAGGCTCGCCCAATGCCTGGGTCTGCTCCGACCCCGAGATCGTACGCAACTACGACGCCGACCCTCTGTGCAACTTTCAGTTCACGGCCCACGGCTTTCTCAACCTCTTCACCATCATGCAGGACGCCTACAGCATCTCCGGATGGAGGCCCCGCAACCCCTCCATGCCCGTACTCTTCATCTCCGGAGAAGACGACCCCTGCCTGCTGAGCCCCAGGAAATTCCACCAGGCAGTCCGCACCATGCAGCGGGCCGGATACACGGACGTGCGGTCCCGCCTCTACCCCTCCATGCGCCACGAGATACTCAACGAGAAGGGCAAGGAGGCCGTATGGGTGGATGTCCTGAGTTTCTGCAAAGGCCTCGTGGACTGAACCTGACACTTCATGTCAAAATAACTTGCTAAAAACCCGACACCTTCCTAATTTTGCACGGATTTAGGAAAAATGTTAGGAACTATTGTCAATACCTCGTGCATCATCGCCGGCAGCCTGCTCGGAAGCCTGGCCCGAAAGGCCATCAAGCCCGAGTACCGGGACGCCCTGTACAACGCGATGGGACTGGCCGCCCTCCTGCTCGGGACGGGCGCCTTCGTCTCCAACATTTCCAAGAGCGAATACCCTGTCCTGTTCATCGCCAGTCTGGCCATAGGCTCGCTGACAGGTACGGTACTGAAGATTTCAGACCGGTTCAACGGACTGGTCTCCAGGTACTCGAAATCGCGGCTGGCCGAAGGCCTCTCCACCGGCATCCTGCTCTACTGCATCGGCACCCTGTCGATGGTCGGTTCGGTGATGAGCGCCCTGTACGGGGACAATACCTATCTGTTCACCAACGCCATGCTCGACCTCGTGACATCCACTGTCCTGGCCAGCACCTACGGCATAGGCATGGTCCTGGCAGCCCCGGTGCTCTTTCTCTTCCAAGGGTCGATATACCTGGTCACCTCCCTGGCCGGTGACGTCATATCCGACAGCCTGATGTGCGAGATATCGATAGTCGGCGGAGTCCTCATCGCCAGCTCCGGACTCTCCATCCTCGGCATCAAGGACTGCAGGACCCTCAACATGCTGCCGGCCCTGCTCGTACCCGTACTGTTCTACATCGTCAAGTCGTTTTTTTAGAATATGAACCAGCATTTCGGAGAGATCATCTCACTCATCGTCGCCGTCTCCTGGACCCTCACGGCACTGAGTTTCGAATACGCCAGCAAGAAAGTAGGCTCCCTGTCTCTCAACATCATCAGGCTGATCATGGCCATGGTGATGCTCGGAATCTTCCTGCTTGCCGTCACCGGCTCGCCCTTTCCCGTCAATGCAGGAGGGGCCGCCTGGCTGTGGCTCGCCCTCTCTGGCCTCGTCGGATACGTCTTCGGAGACTTCTGCCTATTCAACTCCTATGTGGTCATCGGCTCCCGGCTCGGCCAGCTGTTCATGACCCTCGCCCCGCCTACAGCCGCCATCGCCGGCTACTTCTTTTTAGGACAGAAGATGTCGCTGACAGCCATTGCCGGCATGCTGGTCTGTGTCGCCGGTATCGGCATCTCGATTCTCGGCAGGACGGACTCTGGGAATACTGGCCAAGAGGACACAACAGACAAGACATATCATGCAGACCACGAAAGCAGTAAAAGACGTCACGGGCATGCCTTAGGACACTACCGCAAACCGCACGGACTGCACCATCATCACAGAATCGGCATCAATCTACCGCTGAAAGGCGTGCTCTTCGGCATCGGAGCCGGCATCGGCCAAGGCGTCGGTCTGGTACTCAGCAAGATAGGCATGAACCACTACATGGAGGCCGCCCCGCCCGTCACCGACCTGGACAACCTCGTCATCCCCTTCGCCTCCACCCAGATACGCGCCGTCGCCGGCCTGGCCGGTTTCCTGGTCATCATGTTCCTGCAGAAAAAGGGCCGGAGCCTGCTCGCCTCCTTCAAGGACGTAAAATCCATGGGCGCCGCCGCCACCGGTACCTTTTTCGGCCCCTTCCTCGGCGTTTCCCTCTCCCTGCTCGCCGTCAACTACACCGAAGCCGGCATCGCCTCCACCATCATGGCCCTCACCCCCATCCTCATCATCCTCCCCTCCAAGCTCATCTACAAGGAGAAAGTCACCGCCAGACAGGTCGTCGGAGCAGTAATCAGTGTCACCGGGGCATCGCTGTTCTTCATCTGAGCAGAGCAGTCTGTAATTTAACTTTTCAGCCTACATTCACATTTCCAGCACGTTACCCCCAATCACCTCACTACAGACACCACCAATTTTCCGACAGTCTGTAGGAGAGGAGATTCAGTATGATTCTTGTTTTCAGAGTATTCCGCGGAAGGACGGAAAACAGATACAGGGGGTAAAAGGCGGAAAAGAGTGTCTGCGCCCCTCAGTCTGTAAGAGAGAGAATCCGGTACTGCTCTTGTTTTCAGTGTGTTTTCAGGATATATAGAAAACAGACACACCTATATCAGTGCCAGTCTGTAGAGCACCCGACTCACACATCCCTCTCAAGACACGATGGTTAGTACGGATAGCTGATTACAGACTGAATAGAAAAATTTCATAATTTTGCACCCACTCACTTATGATGATGACGAAATTCCCAACAATCTGCCTGACGATTCTGCTCTGCATTTCCGCCGGTATCTGCGCGGCACAGAGCAAGGACACAACTGCCTGCTTGAAGCTGGAGGAGACGATGCAGGCCGGGGAAGAGGATGCCGGGCGCAGGATTGAGGAGACCGGGCGCAGGATAGAGGAAGTGCAGGAGAAGGTCGTCCGGCAGAAGAAGGCCATGACCGCGTACCGGAAAGCCCTGGACCCGAAAGTACGGACGAGGAGAGTCATCGGTTGGACTGCCGCGGCGGTACTCGTCACCGCGCTGCTCTCTGCGATGACTGTCATCATGAGGAAAAAATACGGAAACAGTACCGCATCCCCCGTATCAGACCAGGAGCGGAAAAACATAGAGGAAATGACTGCCCTGCTGACAGGCCTGCTCTCCGAAAAGGACCCTGAAAGCGGAATTTCCAAGGAGAACTGCGCACGCCTGAAAAGGATGGCCGGAGACAAGCGCAGCCTCATCTCCGCCGTACTGAGCTCCTACCGCATAACTCACCCGGAGTTTATCTCCGTACTTCAGAGCCACGGCCTCACCGATGAGGAGACCGGATACTGCTGCCTCTACGCCGCGGGGCTCAACGGCAAGGACATCTCGTTCCTGCTCAACAACGGAGGCCGCAGCCACTACAACACCGCCAGCCGGATACGGGCCAGGCTCGGCCTGCGGGAAAGCGACACGAACCTCAGCATCTATATCCGCAGCCTGCTCGCAAACTGCGACAGGGACAGCAAATGACCGCCGGCCGGGGCAGATGAAACTTTCCCTTAACACAACCCTGATAACCAACGATTTGCATCCTAAAAAATTAAACTTTTCATGTTGTGATTAAACTTTATTCCCTCCATTTTTGGGATAAAAACCGATCACCATGAAACCCATTTTACTCACCGTTCTCAGAACTTCAGTCCTATTGCCCCTCCTATGCATATCCGCTGTACCGGCATATTCCCAGGACACCTCCGAATCCACCCTCAAGGACACCCTGACCCTCGAAGAAGCCATCGTCATCGCCCGCCGCACCCGCCATCAGGCCGACGGCTACACTGTAAACCTGCGCTCCTCCGACATTGTCAGGGGCAAAACCACTTCGGATGCCCTTGTATTCCTGCCGGGTGTCAGCCGCCAGGGCTCCGTCTACAGAATCAGCGGCATCGATGTCAGCGAGATCTACGTGGACGGAATGAAACTCACGAGTTTCGACGAGCTGGACAACATCCCGGCGGACAGAATCGACAAGGTCAAGGTCAATTACCTCGCAGGACTCAACCAGAACGCCTCAATCACCGGCGGAACCATCGAAATCACACTGAAACGTATTCCGGAAGGCGGCTACTCCGGCAGCGTCTCCGCCATAGGAGGCTATGCCAATTACGGAGGTCTGGGCAATGCCGGTATGCTCTTCCAGGCCCGCTACGGCGCAACCAGCATCTACAACAGCCTCACCGTCAACGGCGGAGCAATGAAGGAGCGCGGCCTGCAGAGTACCCTGACCTCCGGCGGCGGGCTGCTTTCCGAGAAAGACGAGCTAACCTCTGCCCCGTTCTGGGGAATCCAGGACCGCCTCAGCATCAATCAGGAAATCAACAGAAGGAACAATATCGGGTTCAGCTACTATGCAGGATGGAGCCGCTCCTCCACGGAAACCGCCACACGCGAGGGCACCGTCTCCACCTCCATGCTCAACAACAGCGGACGCCTGACCCAGGAGGCCACTCTCAGATATTCCTCGGTATTCAATGACCGAGGGACATCCATGACCGTCACCGCCGACTGGCTCAACCGCAGCCTGTCCACCGAATACCTCTATACATCGGGACAGGAACCGTCCCGGCAGCAGGAGCAGTCCGCGCAGGAGAGCCGGAACAACATGCTGAAACTGGCAGCCGATTTTTCCGACCCTCTGTCAGAAAAATTGGAACTGGAATACGGAGCCTCGGCCCAATACATCACCTCCACGTATGCTCCCGAAACCGCGTCAGAAGGATTCCTGAGCAGCAGCCTCCCTACCCGGACCAGGGCCTTTACCCCGCTCGCCCATGCCTCCATCTCCGGAAAATTGTGGAGAATCCAGTACAGCGCCGGCCTGAACCTCCAGATGAACTGGATAGAGTACTCCCCTCTTGACGGCAGCGGCAGCCCTTCCAGAAACATCCAGTGGGGCATCAACCCCTCCGTCCAGTTCCGCATGCCCCTGGACAGCCGCGGACGTTTCTCCATGAGACTGAACTACAGGCATCAGCTCGACAACATCCCGTATGACGCCATCTCCACCACCGTCCGCTGGACCGACCCCTGGCATTATTCCGTCGGCAATCCGGACCTAATCGCCCCTACCCGCGACCGCATCATGCTCTGCCTCTCCCTTTTCGGAGATATCCTGACGCTGCAGGGCTCCTACACTCATTCCCGCAACTCCATTTACTGGGACAACCGCACCGACCCCGGCTCTCCCGACATTTTTTACGAGACCCCTGTCAATCTTCCCCATCGCAATTCCTACGGCCTCAACGCCGAGCTCAACCTCAACCCTCTCAAGCCGTGGCGGATGAAACTCTCCGCCGAATACACCTTCAACGTGGAAAACAGCACCATCGGCGGGATTACCTACAGGGGCACGAACCTACACCAGTTCTACATGCTCCTCAACCAGCTCAGCTTCAAGGGCTGGGGAACGGTCATCAACGCAGTCTACGAACCGACATTCCGTACCTTCGGGTACACCTACCAATCAGTGTACACGGTCAATCTCCAGCTGTACAAGACATTCTTAGACGGCAGGCTCAGGGTGGCCCTGTCCGGTAACGTCGCGGGAAAACGCCGCCGGATAGACCGTACGGTCGGCGACCGGATCATCACCCACGCCTACACGACTCCCGCGCAGACCGCCACACTGTCCGTCTTCTGGTCCTTCTCAGGAGGCCGGAAAGTCAGTGTGCGCAGGGTCAGCGGCAGCCAGAGTTACGAGGAGATCGTCAATGAACGGTGACATTCTGTCAAGATTTTAATAACTAAAAAAAATCTTTATATTCGCGATATATTTTTTATCGTATTTTTGTTATAAAATCCGCATTGTATGAAAAAGCATCTCATCCTCCTGCCGGCAGCCCTGATATTTGCTGCCTCCTGCTCCGGAACATCCGGGGACATTCCTACTTACACAGAGTCCGAATTTGCCTCCGCATCCGCTGAAATCTCGATGGCAGACCTCGGGGAACAGGGGTACGAAGTGGAGAGGATCCTTCTCACGGGCGCTGAGGAAAGCGGACGGCTGCTCATTTCGGATGCCGTAGACGTAGTATTGACCGAGGACAATATTTTCATGCTTACGGCAGACATGAAGGTGCTGAGGCTGTCCAGGGACGGCAGACTGGAAGGTTATGTCGGAGTCAAGGGCAACGGTCCCGGGGAATACCTGTACGTCAATGACATCTATCTCGCTCCGGACGGGAACGGCATCTGTATCAATGATATAATGAAAGGCGTCCTCACTTACGGACTGGACGGGACATACATCGGGACCCGGGAGCCAGAGACTCAGGCACAGATGGTCTTCACCTTGGCCGACGGTCCATACACACTGGAATCCGTACAGACAGTGCTCGGAAACGAAGCCGACCGGCTCCGCATCCGGGACACCAGCGGCCGTCAGACAGGCAGGTTCGCCAACCATCTGCTTTTCCGGCTCACCCCCAAGGCCAATGTCACTGCATATCAGGAATACAAGGCCCTCTTCCAGAACGGGGACGGAGAGATAATCTTCCACCAGATGAGCACCGACACCGTATTCACCGTGCATCCGGAAGTCCCGTCCCTCGAACCGAGGTGCTGCTTCACCTTCCGGCACGGAATCGCTCAGAGCGACCTGTCCTCATTCACTGATGTCTGGAACGATATCTACTTTGTCTATGACTACGCCGAGGATGCTGCCTTCCGCTACGTCACCCTCATGGAGCCCGGCCAGCAGAAACAGCTCTACCTGATCGACAAGACCGACGGCACCATCTACCGCTCAGCACTCACCTTCCCCGGCTCCGAGGAAGCCTTCTACCCCAAGTGGCAGTACGGCGACCAGCTCATCGACTACTGCCTCACCGATGACGAAGAACCCTGCCTGACGATACTCCGCCACAGAAACTGACGGCCGGCACCCTCCAGATATTGCAGAAGAGGCCTTGCTACATATCCCCGGTCAGGTACCTGTCGTAGGCCGCCATGTCGACCATCCCGTGACCTGAGAGGCAGAACAGGATTGTCCTGGGAGTGCCTTCCTCCCTCGCCCGGATGGCTTCCCTTACGGTCGCCGCTATTGCATGAGCGGACTCGGGAGCCGGCACGATGCCCTCGGTGCGGGCGAACAGGACTCCGGCCCTGAACGACTCTTTCTGCCCGATATCCACTGCCTCGATCCTTCCTTCCCCGAGAAGGCAACTGGCGATGGTCCCGGCTCCGTGATAGCGGAGTCCTCCGGCATGGATACCTGCGGGCGTGAAGGTATGGCCGAGGGAATACATCGGCAGCAGAGGAGTGTAGCCGGCCTCGTCCCCGTAGTCGTACATGAACTGCCCTTTCGTAAGTTTCGGGCAGGCTTCAGGCTCCGCAGCCACAAACCTCGTTCCCGCATGTTCTCCCCCGAGACAATGCCGCATAAACGGATAGGATATCCCTCCGAAATTGGATCCACCGCCGAAACAGCCTATCACCACATCCGGCCATTCCCCCGCCATCTCCATCTGCTTCTCCGCCTCGAGGCCGATTACGGTCTGATGCAGGGTGACATGATTCAGCACACTGCCCAGAGTGTACTTGCAACCCGGCACCGTCGTCGCCAGCTCCACCGCCTCCGAAATCGCAGTACCCAGACTGCCCTGATGATTGGGCGTCTCTGTCAAAATTCTCCTCCCAGCCTTGGTAGACATACTTGGAGAAGCCACTACCTGAGCACCCCATACCTGCATCAGCGACCTGCGGTAGGGTTTCTGTTCATAACTCAGCTTGACCATGTACACGGCCAGTTCCAGCCCGAATACATTGGCCGCGTATGCCAGGGCAGTACCCCATTGTCCGGCCCCGGTCTCGGTAGTAATATTCGTAAGTCCCTCCTGCTTGCAGTAATAGGCCTGGGCCAGAGCCGAGTTGAGCTTATGCGACCCTACCGGGCTGACACTCTCGTTCTTGAAATAGATATGCGCCGGTGTATCCAGGGCCTTCTCCAGACCGTATGCCCTCACCAGAGGCGTAGACCGGTAGAGACGGTACTGGTCCCGCACTGCTTCGGGAATCTCAATCCACCGGTCCACCGTATTCAGCTCCTGTCTGGCAGCTTCTTCCGAAAATATCCGGCTGAGGTCCTTCTGCGTAAGAGGCTGACGGGTAACGGGGTCCAGAGCGGGCCTGGGCTTCTGCGGCATATCTGCCACGATGTTGTACCATCTGCGCGGGATATCGCGCTCTTCGAGGATGAATCTTTTTCTGGGTTCCATGATAGTTTTGATTGTTAAGGTAAAATGTAAAATAAAACGGCCCGCCGTTTGAGTAAACGACAGGCCGCTCGGATATTTCTCTATATAAAGTCCTCTTATGACCAATACATGAGTTCAGGCAGCACCCGACCGTTTACCCGGAAAGGAGCGCGCCACCACCAGAAACATATATTGAGAAGAGTATTCATATTCTGTTTTGCGAAGCGAAGATAGCAAATCTTCCAGATTATCCAAAAATTTTATCCGTCTCAGTCTTTGAGCCGGGCCAGCATCAGCACATCGTTGTCCGTAGGCTGCAGGTCGGAAAGAATCGCCCGGACCCGCTTCGCCGCAGAGCCGGTCAGCGTCCCCTGCTCCAGAGCCTGAGGAGCTGCCGCTAAGAACTCCTCTGCCGGAATGCTCTGTACCAGATAGCCGCACTGGATAGAATATCCGCCCTGATACCCGCCGAGAAAGTCATTGAGAATCTCCGTAGGATAACTTACGCTCTTCCCTGACTTCAAGTCCGTAAGCACATTGGCCACAGGTACTCCGATGATTATGCGCGGCATGTATTCCTGCATTTCCGTCAGGACAGAGAGCACTTTCCCCGGCAGCAGGGTACTTTTCAAGGAAGAGCCGCTCTTCAATGACCGGGTATTGACAGTAAACACCGGCCGCAGCACATCCCCTTCCAGGACATACAGGGTATCGGGCCAGTTGCCGCTGGACTCGAACGACACATCCAGCGCACCGTCGATATTGAATGACGTACCCACGAGAGTATTGGACGGAGTCCGGGTGCGCTGCCTTCCGGCCTCGGGTATCTCCCAGAGAATCTTGCCCGAAAGGTCCTGGCACCAGGCTATAGCCGGACAGGCATCCTCCTCATAAGGCACCGCCATGACCGTCAGCGTACCGGCCCGCCCGTCCACCATAAAACTGGCCGAGCCCGCTCCGAACTCGTCCATCGGCTTATATGCCAGAGGGACAGTCCCCAGATATTTCCCCGAAGTCAGGTCATAGGTCTTGATACGGTCCGCCGCATCCATTATCCACACCCTGCCGCCGTCCTCGTCCACAAAAGTCTGAGAAGAATTCAGATACTCCCCTGGGCCGCGCCCGAGATGCCCCACGTTACAGATGAACCTCCCGGTATGCCGGTCTAACACCCTGACAGGAGCCTTGCTCAGAATAGCCTGAGCGTCCTTGACCAGATAATTTTCCGTAATGAGCACTTTCGCCGCGGTGAATGCATCCAGAGTATCGCTGTCCAGCGCGATGAATTCCGGCTCCGCAGCCAGGTCCGAGAACACCAGAGTATCCTGCCCCTCCGTCATCTGAGAATAGTCGAAAGTCACCAGACCTCCCTCTCCGAGCCCTCCCCTGCCGCAGGAGGCTGCCAGGAGCACCGCCGCTGCAGCCAAGAAAAATTTTACCGATTTCATATTTTTGCCTTTTAGTATATCTCAAGCAAATTTAAGGAAAATCCCCGGCGTGCGCAACTAAAAAATCATTTATTTATTCATGCGGTCAAATCGGTATTTCCCCCGCTCCGTCCTGTCCGTGAAAAACCGGAAAGAGGCGATCTCCCGGTCAAAGACATGAAGCGATGCCGTAACCTCCGGATATTGTTTTACATGCACCTTCTCCATTGAGAGCGGGCAGAAAGCGTATATGCGGTCCGTTCCCTCCACATCGAGCAGCCGGCATATACTGTTGAAAATAACAGCATCCCCCGATTTCAGGACAATATTGAAGAATGGAAGATCCTCCTTGCCGCATTTCACCTCCACTTCAAAACAAAGCAGCGCCGGGTTGATTTCGACCTCGTCGCTTACCGGGTCGAAATGAATGTCCGAGAAAAAGCCGCTGTAGTGACGATAGTCTTTAGATTTGCTGAAACATATCTCTCCGCCCACCGGTGTCATGACTTTCAGACAGGCGGAATAAGGGACAAACGCCTCCTCCACCGGCATTGTCAGACGGAAAAATTTAAAGCAAGCCCACTCTTTCCACTGCAGAGGGACGTCACCCTCCTCAATGATTCCTATATCATAGAGAACTCCGGGCTCGAGCATCCCGCTGCTCACCGGAACAGTCAGTGTCAGCTTGTCCTCCTCCTGCCCGACCGGCATGGAATAATCCACATCCATCTTACAGACGATCTTCCGTGGAATCTCCTTCGTCGCCTTTTTAGAGGCCTCGCTGTACATATCCAGGATCTTACGATACGAGGAGCGGTCCATCTTTATGGACTCGGACACCTGGCCTTCCTTATATTCCCATTCATTGAACCGGCTGACAACATGCTGATAAGCCGCGCAGTCCTCGTCCTTGAAAATCGCTACTCTTATCCTGACAGTCTTCTCCTCATTGAGGTCCCCGTTACTAAACACCTCCTGCTGAAGAGTTATACCCTTGATGCTGTCATCCCAGATCAGGCTTTTGAATCTCGAGTCCGGATTCGGCTCATGGCCGTCCTTGCAGACATCGACAAGGGATGAGAGGTGAAAGAAAAAGTATTTACGGCTGTCCATAGGCTGATTGCTGTTTGTGTGGTTAGTGCAAATATACGGATTTTCCACTCAATATTGCCACAACGGCACCGTTTTGCGTAATTCTCTGCCGTTGCGGTAATGTCTTTTCCGCACAACCGCCGTCACAGGCGCTCTGGACGGCATCGACCCGCCGCCTCCTTGCCACAACGGCAGCAAATCACGCTAAACACTGCCATTGCGGCAACAGAATTTTTCCGTACTTTTGTCTGCCGATAAAGCATCACCCATGGACGAGAGACTTCTGATAAAATGCGACAGCAGCATCTACGCCGACAACATTTCGAGCGTACTGGAAGCCAACAATATCACAGTGCGCAGGCACGACTATGAAAGCACTGACCGGCGGACCGGGACACATGATCCTGACTCCGGCACCGCACTGTACGTAACAGACAAGGACTACGAAAAGGCCCTGGAGATAATAGCCCCCATCGCCGACAGGATGCACGAAGCCATCCCCTTCTGCCCCAAATGCGGCAGCGACAACGCCATACCCATAGCCCCTTCCCGGTACACCACCGCAGTTATAGTCGCGTCCGTCATCCTGGGACTCGGCTCAGGCTTCTACCCCTGGTGGTCATTGCAGCTCGGCATCCAGTCCGGCACCGGCAGCATCATCGCCGGAATATTCCTGCTGCTCGCCATCTTTATGGTCATGTCCACCAAATACCTTAACGCCAACTACCGGTGCCGTAAATGCGGCCGAAAGTTCAACCACCATTAACCCATCATCATGAAAACGATATCCCGACTCCTGGCCTCGGCCCTCATCCTGTTCGTCAGCCTCACAGCTGCCCGCGCCATCAACCCGCAGAAAGAATACACCTACACCCCGAAGGACTTCGGCATCGAGTACGTCGAGGACTCGGTGGTAACCTCTGACGGGTACAGAATCAATATCTGGAATCTGCCCGGCACCGGGGAAAATGGAAGGTCCGTACTGATAGCCTGCGCCGACGCCGGTAATATGGGACAATGGCTGGGGATAGGAGCGACACTCTGCTTCTTAGGCTACGACGTATGGATGTTCGACTACCGCGGTTTCGGAGGGAGCCAGGACTTCTCGACGGACCGGGACATGCTCTACCACAGCGAGTATCTGCAGGATTTCGGGGCGGTACTGGAACATGTCGCCGTCCTCCGGGACAGGCCGGTGGACGTGCTGGCATTTTCAATGGGCACCATCATGGTCGGGGAGCATCTGCGGCAATACCCCGGCAGGAAGTCGCTCATCCGGAGCTGCGTCATGGACGGTTTCATCTCCGATCCGGCGGAGAGCGTCAGGATTCTGAACGGGGACAATGACAATGACAATGGCAACGGCAGCGATAACGGCAATGCAGCCAATTCCGGCAGTGACGGAAAATCCGTGCAACTGCCGGCAACTCCCCTCCTCTCCCCCGGCTTCCGTCCTCAGGACATCTCCGTCCCCATGCTGCTGATCCACGCCACGGAAGACACCGTCAGCCCCCGCCGCCTGCTCGAACCCCTGACCACCTCCCCGCTCGTCACCCTCCGTGAATTCGACTGCAAGCACCTCCAGGCCGCATTCACCCATACAGAAGAATATTTCACCGCACTGGATACATTTCTCAAGGCGCACTGAGCCAGCCAACTCTCCCGCTGTCCCATCTTCCCTCTTTCCCACCTTCCGAAGGTGAGACGATTCTCGGGGTTTTCTGCACACCTTCCGAAGGTGGGATTGAGCAACGGTACCGCTACAGCGCGTACAATGCCGTTCCCAGACTTTCTAGACATCTCCCACCTTCCGAAGGTGAGTTGTTTCTCGGGGTTTTCTGCTCACCTTCTGAAGGTGGGATTCAGCTACGACACCGCTACAGCGCGTATAATGCCGTTTCCAGACTTTCCAGACATCTTCCACCTTCCGAAGGTGAGACGTTTCACAGGGTTTTATGCACACCTTCCGAAGGTGAGACTATTCTCAGGCCTTTCCGATTCCCACAAACAACCTTTTACACATTTGCCCAAGAGCGTTACCCATTTCGTTGAGCAGCCACCGCAACGATCACGCGGACAATCAGAACGACTGCCGCTATCACAATGAGAGCGAGGATCACTGCGTAAATCCAGGACGGCATGGCCTGCGCCTTTCCGAGAGCGACCGCCAGTCCGGAATTGGAGACGGACGAATGAAGCAGCATGCAGACAAAGCACAGGTGCGAGATAAAGTCCTTCACTGCGGAACTGACCCCTGGGGTAATCTTCGCCGGCTCCGGCTCCAACGTATTCATCAATTGCGGAGCACGCTGACACGCCAAGAAGAACACATACGCAGCAGTAGCTATAACGCAGAGAATCAGCAGCGAAGTCATGTCACCCCAGCGGTCGGGCATCCCGTCTATACCGAAACGGGTAGGTATCCGCACACCTTCCAGCCTGTTCCAGAACAGCAGCGGATAGAAAGAGGCCAGCAGCACAGCCGCCGACACGATGTTGAATATCTTGCGTAACTGTTTCATATTTTGCTCAGGTTATAATATCCGTAATTTGAAATAATGTCTGCTACAAGCACTTGTGCAAATTTACAAAAATTTACGGAGTATTCCGTCTTCTCACCTTAGGAATGTGGACTTCGGACCTTTATGCGAGCATGCTCTCTGCTTCGCCCCCGTCCTATAGCATTCCCGCCGGTATTCCTGATTCCGGACGGGCATCCCGGGCAGGGCCGGTGAGAGAGGCTTCTGTGGCAGGGCTGCGGCGCTACGGCTCGACGGCGACCTTGATGACTCCGTCGGCGTGTGAGGCGAAGAGGCGGTAGGCCTCCTCGATGCGGCTGAGGGGGAAGCGGTGGGTGATGAGCGGTGTGGCGTCGAGACGGCCGTCGGCGATGAGGCGGAGGATTTCCGCGCAGTCGCAGCCGTCCACCCCGCCGGTCTTGAATGTCAGGTTCTTGCCGTACATGTCGGGCAGGGGCAGCACCTGAGGGCGGTCGTACATGGCGACTACGGTCACGACGGCATTGGGACGGGCGCACTCCCAGGCCATGCGGAAGGTCTCCTCCGTACCGGCCACCTCCAGAACGGTATCGGCACCTCCTTGTGCGCTATATTCCAGAACAGTACACAAACAGTGCTCCGGGTCGGTCACCACCACCTCGGGATAATGCTCCCGGACAAAACGCCTGCGCTCCGGGGATTTCTCACAGACAATGATGCGGCGGGGCCTGCGGAGCATCACGCACAGCAGGGTGCATATACCGGTAGGTCCGGCACCGATAATCAGGACGGTATCCTCCTCAGGAACGATCTCAGAAATGCGGGCAGCCCAGAACCCGGTAGCCAGCAGGTCCCCGGTAAACAGCGCCTGAGCATCACTCACCCCGTCCGGAATGCGGGTCAGCCCCTGGTCGGCGTACGGCACCCGGACGTACTTCGCCTGACCGCCGTCGATGCGGCAGCCGAGGGCCCAGCCTCCGAGCGGGTCGCTGCAGTTGTTCACATAGCCGTGGCGGCAGAAGAAGCACGAGCCGCAGAACGTCTCCACATTGACCGCCACCCGGTCGCCCGGCCGGACAGAGCCCACGGCAGAGCCGACGGCCTCCACCACCCCGACCATCTCGTGTCCGAGAGTAATCCCAGGCACGGCCCGGGGTACGCTTCCGTGCAGAATATGCAGGTCACTCGTGCAGATGCTCCCGAGGGTCACCCGCACCAGGGCATCGCGCGGTCCCTGCAGCTGCGGCTCCGGTTTGTCGAGCAGGGCCGCCTTTCCTTGTCCAAGATACGTATAGGCTTTCATAGAGCGCAAAATTAATGTATATTCGCGACAATTATTCACACACCATCCCATGAAACTGCTCGATGACCGCATACTCCAGGACGGCCGGTCCCTGCCCGGAGGGATCCTCAAGGTGGACAGCTTCCTCAACCACCAGCTCGACCCCAACCTGATGTACGAGGTGGCCCGCGAGTTCAGCCGCCGCTTCGACAACGTCAGCTACAACAAGATAGTCACCATCGAGGCCAGCGGCATCGCCCCAGCCATCATGCTCGGCTACATCCGCCAGCTGCCCGTAGTCTTCATCAAGAAGAAACAGCCCAGCACCATGGACGGCATGCTCATCTCAGAGGTCCACTCCTTCACCAAGGACCGCACCTACACAGTCTGCATCAGCCGCAACTTCCTCACCCCCTCCGACCGCGTCATCTTCATCGACGACTTCTTAGCGTACGGCAACGCGGCCATGGGCATGATCGACCTCGCCCGCCAGTCAGGCGCTTCCATCGCCGGCATGGGATTCATCATAGAGAAAGGCTTCCAGGGCGGCGGCGACCGCCTGCGGCAGATGGGCTACAACATCCAGAGCCTCGCCATCGTAGACAGCCTCGACGGATGCCGCATCACCCTCAGAAAACAGAATACACCCGTGCGCTGACGACAGCATCAGAGCGGTAAAACAACATCCATGCACGCACGGCACAATATGCCGTAGATAACAATTTTGGTATTTTCGTGCACTTTTTTGAAAATTTTCGTGCACGGGAACGGAAATATGTTTATCTTTGTAACGTAATTACAAAAAAGAAACACGCGTGAAATCTAAACTTATTTCGAGACAAGTTCTCAAAGCATTGGTTTTAAGCGCTTTCTGCGCAACAACACCGACGGCCGGCACCTCTTCTCCCGAGGAGTCAGGCACATCTTTTTTTGCACGAAACACCGTGTACGCACCCGAAATGCACGAAACAACCCATTCCGCCGCCACTGACGGATACAGAACCGCGAGCGACTGCGAATTCGCACACCTATATAATAACCTCCCCTTCGAGATGCCCCGCGTAACCCGCCCCGAGATTCCCGACCGCCGGGTATGCCTTACCGACTTCGGAGCCGTAGGTGACGGCGTAACCCTGAACACCGAAGCATTCGCACGGGCCATCGACGCTCTCGCAGAGCAGGGCGGCGGCCACCTGGATGTACCCGCCGGTATCTGGCTCACCGGCCCTATCACACTCAGAAGCAACATTGACCTGCATCTGACTCAGAACGCGGTGATTCTCTTCTCCCCCGACAAAGATCTCTACCCCATCATAGAGACTTCCTTCGAAGGTCTCGACACCCGCCGCTGCACCTCCCCCATCAACGCCTACAGGGAGAAAAATATCTCCATCACAGGCGAGGGAGTGATCGACGGCTCCGGTGACGCATGGAGACCTCTGAAAAAATCCAAGGTCACATCCTCCCAGTGGAAGGAAAAAGTGGCCTCCGGCGGAGTGCTCAACGAAAAGGGCAACACCTGGTACCCCTCCGAGGACTACATCCGCGCGGAGCAGCTCAGCGACAAGGGTCTGAACGTCCCCATAGGTGAGTTCGACGATGAGTTCTGGGAGAGCGTCAGGGACTTCCTCCGTCCCGTGATGGTAAGCATCCGCGAGTGCGAGAACGTCCTCCTCGAGGGCCCCACATTCCAGAATTCTCCCGCATGGAACATACATCCCCTGATGTGCACCAACGTTATCGTTAACGACATCGTCGTGCGTAACCCCGCCTACTCCCAGAACGGAGACGGCATCGACATCGAGTCGTGTGAGAACGTAATCCTGACCAATTCGTCATTCGACGTTGGCGACGACGGCATCTGCATCAAGTCCGGCAAGGACGAGGACGGTCGACGCAGGGCCATGCCCACCAGGAACCTGCTCATTGACAACTGCTTCGTCTACCACGGCCACGGCGGATTCGTAGTCGGCAGCGAGATGTCCGGCGGAGTCGAGAACATAGTAGTGTCCAACTGCCGCTTCCTCGGCACAGACGTAGGCCTGCGCTTCAAGAGCAAGAGGGGCCGCGGAGGCGTAGTCCGGAACATATTCATCAGAGACATCTACATGACCGATATTGTAACCGAGCCACTGCTCTTCGACCTCTTCTACGGCAACATGTCCGCAGTAGACGCCATGAAACAGCAGGGCAACTACAAGGAGCCAGAGCCCATGCCCGTGAACGAGACCACTCCGGAGTTCCGCGACATCTACATCGAGCGCGTAGTCTGCAACGGAGCCTCCCGCGCCATGTACTTCAACGGCCTGCCGGAGATGCCCGTCTCCAACATCCATGTCACCGACTGCGTCATCACCAGCCGCACCGGAGCACAGATATGCTTCTCCAAGGACGTGACCCTCACCAATGTAACCATTCACCCTGAGGAGGGAGAGCCCATCACCACATACAAAGTTGAGAATTACAAATATACAGAAAAGTAACCTACAGCCGCACCGACGGACACAGCCGGCACGGCACGAACGCTGTAACTGACCATAGAACCATGATAAAGACGACAATCAGAACTATTTCGCTCATCCTCGCAGCAGCCGCGGCAACCCTACTGCTGACATCATCTGCCGAACAGGAGCGCAGCAGCTTCACCATCCACCTCATCGGCGACTCCACCATGGCCCCCAAGGACCTGAGCGGAGGCAACCCCGAGCGCGGCTGGGGAATGATGTTCCCCAACTTCCTGGATGACAGCGTCAAGGTCATCAACTACGCCCACAACGGCCGCAGCACCAAGAGTTTCATGACCCTGGGACACTGGGCAAAGGTCGAGGCCAACCTCCAGAAAGGCGACTACCTCTTCATCCAGTTCGGGCACAATGACTCCAAGCAGTCCGACACCACCCGCTACGCAGCAGCGTGGGGAGCCTATCAGGACAATCTCCGCCATTATATTAAGGTAGCCCGCGAGAAAGGAGCCACCCCAGTCCTCCTCACCCCCGTCTCCCGCAGATGGTTCAAGGCCGACACCCTCGACGAGACCTGCCTGGAGGACTATCCTGAGGCCATGAAGCAGGTGGCCGAGCAGGAGAACGTCACCCTCCTGGACATCACCAAGGTCACCATGGACTGGCTCAAGAGCCTGGGTGACACCGCCTCACGGGAATACTTCATGTGGGTCGCACCCGGCACGGTTCCCGCCATGCCTGAGGGCAAGACCGACAACACCCATACCAACGCCAAGGGTGCCCGCAAAGTAGCGGGCCTCGTATGCAGTGAGATAGCGAAACAGTTACCCGAGATAGCCCGTCACTTCGTCTACTACGATATCGTAGTGGCCCAGGACGGTACCGGCGACTACTTCACGGTGCAGGAAGCCATCGACGCCTGCCCCGACTACTCCCACGAGGAGATTACCAGGATCCTGATCCGCAACGGGGTCTACAACGAGATGGTAACCATCCCCCACAACAAGTTCCGCCTCCACATCATCGGTGAGAGCGCCGACAGCACCGTCATTTCCTGCGGCAAGTACGCCAAGCAGATGTGGCCCGGCAGGGACTTCAACGTCGGCACATCGGGCAGCGCCGGATTCTACATCCACTCCTCCTACGTGACCATCGAGAACCTCACGATACTCAACCCCGCCGGCGAGGGCAAGGAGATAGGCCAGGCAGTAGCCCTCTTCACCAACGGCGACCACCTCTACTTCAAGAACTGCCGCATCATCGCCAACCAGGACACCATCTACACCTACGGACGCTGGAACAAGGAAGGCGGTCCCTGCCGCAACTACTTCCTGAACTGCTACATCGAGGGCACCACCGACTTCATCTTCGGCCCCTCCGTCGCCTACTTCGAGAACTGCACTATCCACAGCAAGAAGAACAGCTACGTGACGGCAGCCTCCACCCCCGAAGGCCAGAAATACGGCTACGTCTTCCACAACTGCCGCCTGACTGCCGCCGAGGGCGTGGACAAGGTCTACCTAGGCCGTCCCTGGAGACCCTACGCCAACACCGTCTTCATCGACTGCGAGCTCGGATCCCACATCCATCCCGACGGCTGGAAGAGCTGGCCCCGGGAGCTCTGGCCCTCCGGTGAGGGCACCGCATTCTACGCAGAGTACGGCAGCTATGGTCCCGGCGCCTCTCCTGACACCAGGGTAAAATGGTCTACCCAGCTGACCAGGAAACAGGCGGCTGAATACACCTTCGAGAAGGTAATGCACCAGGACACCGACACCAAGGCATGGAACCCCGAGGACAACAGATAGGACAATACAAGCAAGGACAATATGAAACGGTACACTACATTATCAATAATCACAGCAGCGGCGGCAGGAGCCTTCCTCCTGCTGACCGCATCCTGCTCATCAGGGAGCTCCCGCATTGACGGCAAGGCCAATGCCCTGAGCATGGTCCGCGCCGAGATGAGCCGCTGCCCCGACGGCACCTATCTGGACGGAATGGAGGGACGGCTCAAGTGGAACTATACTACAGGACTCGAACTGATGTCCTTCCTCGAAGTATGGGAGGCATACGGCGGGGCTCCCGGGTATCAGGACATTTTCGATTACGTGCAGGACTGGTACGAAAGAGCGGTAGACACCGCCGGCGTCATCTACAAGTACAAGAAGTCCAACTTCAACACCGACCACGTCTGCCCCGGCAACGCCCTTTTCGTCCTCTATGACCGCACCGGCGATGCCCGCTGGATGACCGCCATGCAGACCCTGCGCGACCAGCTCAAGGACCATCCCCGCACCAGTGAGGGCGGCTTCTGGCACAAGCAGACCTATCCCCATCAGATGTGGCTCGACGGCCTCTACATGGCCCAGCCCTTCTATGCCCACTATGCGACCGTCTATGATGCCCCTGAAGACAGAGACTCCATCTACAGGGACGTCATCAACCATTTCCTCACAGTGGCGAAACACACCTATGACCCCGCCACCGGCCTCTACCGCCACGCCTGGGACGAGTCCCGGCAGATGTTCTGGAGCGACTCCCTCACCGGACAGTCCGACCACGCCTGGGGCAGGGCCCTGGGCTGGTACACCATGGGCATAGTGGACGCACTCGACTACATTCCCGAAGGTACTGAGGGCCGCGACTCCCTCATCGCCATACTGCAGGGCATCTACGAAGTATTGCCCGAATACGCAGACCCCGCCACTGGCATGTGGTACCAGGTCCTCGACTGCCCCGGACGCGAGGGCAACTACCTCGAGGCCACCTGCTCCGCCATGTTCTCCTATTCCCTCCTCAAGGGAGTCCGCATGGGCTACCTCTCCCCCGACCTCAAGGACTGGGCCAGAAGCACCTACGAGGGCTTCCTCGACTATTTCCTCTACACAGATGAGCGGGGCCTGCCCGCCATCAAGGACTGCTGCGAAGTGGCAGGACTCGGCGGCAAGGAGAACCGCAGCGGCGACTACGAATACTACATCAACGAAAAGAGACGCAGCAATGACCCCAAGGGCGTAGGCCCCTACATCATGGCAAGCCTCGAATATGACAGACTTTTCAATGAAAAATAATCTTAGACAGTTGACCCTCCTGGCACTCCTGCTGGCCTCCCCGTCCGCTATCTTCTGCGGATGTGACAAGACCCCTGTGCCTCTGGAGGAGGATATGAACGGCGGAGTGCCGCAGAACGTACGCCTGGTCGCCTCTGACGGGACATCCCTGACATTTGCCTGGAGTCCCGTGAATGGAGCTGACTACTATTACTGGAGGCTCCTGGAGGCGGACGGAGAGCAGCATTCGGCCAGTTCTACCAAGGATACGGCAGTTGTACTGTCTGAACTGGTCACAGGAACCGCATACAGCTTCTCGGTAAGAAGCCACAGCGGTCTGACTGACTCGGAATTCTCCGAAGCCGTGGAAGGCATTCCCGGAGGTCTCCCCGAGCCCCCGGAGGTCACAGATGACCTCATAGCCGAACTGGGACTTCCTGAGGATGAGAATGATGAGCTGGTAAGGGCCTTCCCCACAGCCCAGGGCTGCGGAATGTTCACCACCGGCGGCCGCGGAGGAGAGATATACCGCGTGACCAACCTCAATGACAACGGTACCGGCTCCCTCCGCTGGGCCATTGACCACGAGGGACCCCGCACCATTGTCTTCGATGTGGGAGGCACCATCAACCTCTCCCGCAGCCTGGACATCAACGACGGAGACATAACGATCGCGGGCCAGACCGCTCCCGGCGACGGTATCTGCCTGGCCGGTTATCCCATAAACATCAAGGCCGACAACGTCATCATCCGCTTCATCCGGGTAAGGACCGGTGACGGCAACGGCAGCGGTGAAAAGGACGCCGACGCCCTGTTCGCCCGGGACCACTCCAACATCATCATCGACCACTGCTCCTTCAGCTGGAGCACCGATGAGTGCGCCTCCGCATACGACAACTCCAACTTCACCATGCAGTGGTGCATCCTCAGCGAGAGCCTGCGCAACTCAGTCCATCCCAAGGGCAATCACGGCTACGGCGGCATCTGGGGAGGCACCCCCGCATCCTTCCACCACAACCTGATCGCACATCACTCCAGCCGTACCCCCCGTCTCTGCGGCAGCCGCTACACCGGCATGCCGGAGAACGAGAAGACCGAGATAGTCAACAATGTGTTCTACAACTGGGGCCCTGTCAACGGCGGCTATGCCGGAGAGGGCGGCTCGTTCAACTTCATCGGCAACTATTACAAGCCCGGAGCGGCCACCAACCAGAAAAAAGACCTGGTTGACAGGATTTTCAGTCCGAACGCCGATGACGGGTCCAACGCCAACAAATCAGGTGTATGGGGCGTGTTCCACCTCTCCGGCAACGTATTCGACGGCACTTCACCCCACATGAAACCAGAGTATGTGAGCCTCATCGACGAAGTGAACGCCGACAACTGGCTCGGCCTGCAGCCCAAGGGCACACCTGAAGGCGGCCTGGAGTCCATCTGTTCAGAGACACCTTTCGACATCTCCTACAACGGCTCCTACATCAGCGTGCAGAGCGCCCAGGAGGCCTACGGGAGCGTCCTCAGCCATGTCGGAGCATCGCTTGTGAGGGACGAGGTAGATGAGCGGATTATCAATGATACCCGCACAGGCACCTATACCGAAGAAGGCTCAAAAGGCTCCACCGGAGGCATCATAGATTCCCAGAACGATGTGGGCGGCTGGCCCGAGTACCGCTCCGGCGAGCCCTGGACCGACACTGACGGCGACGGCATCCCCGATGACTGGGAAGACCGCTTCGGTCTGGTGAAGACCAACCCCGCGGACGGAAAGGAAACTACCCTCGACCCCACCGGCCGCTACACCAACCTCGAGCTGTGGCTCCACTGGTTGGTAAAGGATATAATACAATAAACCATATTAATTACTAACCAATACAAACAATCGTCTTATGCGAGAATTATCTAAAAAACTATGCCTTCTTCTGGCGGCCCTGCTGTGCATGTCCACAGCACTCTACGCCCAGGAGGTAAGAGGTGTGGTCACAGACTCGAACGGTGAGCCCCTCCCGGGTGTCAGCGTCGTAGTCGAAGGCACCACCCTCGGGACTCAGACAGACCTGGACGGTGCGTATGTCATCGAAGTACCTGACATCAACTCGTCCAGCCTGCAGTTTATCTTCATCGGAATGAAGGACCAGATCATTCCGGTAAACGGACGCACAGTCATCGATGTAATGATGGAGGATGACGTCACGATGCTGGAGGAGACCGTCGTTATCGGTTACGCTACAGTAAAGCGCCGCGACCTCCTCGGCTCCGTATCGTCCATCAGCAACGAGAAAATAACCGAGCAGCCCGTGACCAGCGTGTCCCAGGCCCTGACCGGAAGGATGGCCGGCGTGTCGGTAACCACCACAGAGGGTGACCCTGACGCCGACATCAAGATCCGTGTCCGCGGAGGCGGATCCATCACCCAGGACTCCTCGCCTCTGTACATCGTGGACGGTTTCCCTGTGGACAACATCAACGATATCGCCGCTTCCGAAATCCAGTCAATGGACGTACTGAAGGATGCCTTCTCGACCGCCATCTATGGTTCCCGCGGTGCGAACGGAGTAGTCATCATCACCACCAAGAGCGGTGAGAAAGGACGCAAGGTGTCTGTCAGCGTCAATGCCTACTACGGCCAGAAATGGATGGCCAACCGCGACGCCATCCAGACCATGGACTCCGAGAACTTCGTAAGATTCCAGTATGAGCTCGGCCTTATCAGGGACAACATCTCCGACAACTACGAGCCCTTCTTCGGCAGCTACGACGACATCGACCTGTACTACGGCCTGCCCACCAACGACTGGGTCGGCATGGTCTTCGGCAACACCGGCCAGACCTGGAACACCGACGTGACCGTATCCGGCAGCGGTGACAACTATAACTGGACCCTCGGCTACGCCCACATGGACGACAAGGCCATCATGATGGGGTCCTCATACGCCCGTGACAACCTCAACCTGAAGGCTCAGTACAGGCCCCACAAGTCCCTGACCTTCGATGTCAACGTGCGCTACTCCAACATGAATACCCGCGGCTCAGGCGCCAACTCCATGAACGACGCCGGCTCTACTTCCGGAAACGGACGTCTGAAACACGCCGTATCCTATACTCCGATACCCATCTCCTCATCTATTCAGAACGTAGACCTTGAGGAGGACTACGGCGACAACGCACCCCCGCTCCTCTCAGTGGCCGACAACGACTCCAAGAGGACCCGTACCCAGTGGAATGCCAACGGAGCAGTGACCTGGGAGATTATCCCCAACCTCCGCCTGAAAGTCGAGGGAGGTCTGCAGGACTACCGTCAGATGGACAACCGCTTCTACGGCCTCACCACCTACTATGTGGCCAACACAGCTACCTACAAGAACCTGCCTGCAGCCCGCTACACAGACCGCTCCTATCAGAGATACCGCAACACCAACACCCTCAGCTATGACTTCGAGGACGTGTTCGATGATGACAGGCACAGGCTCAACTTCATCCTCGGTGAGGAGATGATCATCACCAAGAGCCACCAGATCACGGCTATGGTAGAGAATTTCCCCGAGTCCTTCGACTCCGACATGGCCTGGAACTTCATGAGTACAGGTACTCCGATTTCCTACGAGGACTACTACGATCCCGATGACAGGCTGCTCTCAGGCTTCTTCAGGGCCAACTACGAGTTCGACGAGCGCTACTCCATCGGAGCCACTGTCCGTGCGGACGGTTCCTCCAAGTTCGGACCCGGCAACGAGTGGGGATTCTTCCCTTCCGCAGCCGCTTCCTGGCGTATATCCGCCGAACCCTGGATGCAGGGCGCAAAGGGGTGGCTGGACGAACTGAAGATACGTTACAGCTACGGTACCGCCGGTAACAACAACATACCCGCCAACCAGATTAACCGCGTCTACAAGGGCAGCTCCACATCCTGGATCAGCATGGGCAACACCTACTACACCACAGGTACAGTGATGAGCAACCCTGACCTGAAGTGGGAGACCACCATGACACACAATATCGGTTTGGACTTCAGCTTCTTCCAGGGCCGCTTATCCGGATCCGTAGAGGTCTACCAGAACGACACCAAGGACTTGCTGATCGAGTTCCCCATCGCCGGCAGCGGCTATGAGACCCAGTACCGCAACATCGGTTCGACCCGCAACAGAGGTATCGAGGCCACCATCAACCTGCCCATCGTCCGCAGGCAGAACTTCGACCTGAGCTTCAACGCCAACATCGCCTTCAACCAGAACCGCGTAACCTCCCTCGGAGGTCTCGACCGGATCGAGTACGCCACCCAGTGGGCATCCACCGAGATCGGCACCGACTACATCGTGGAAGTGGGCCTGCCTATCGGCTCTATGTACGGTTACCGCAATGACGGACGCTACGAAGTGGAGGACTTCGACTTCATCGACGGTGAGTGGGTACTGAAGGAGGGCATTGCTGACGCCTCCGCCATCATCGGTGCCGACTACCTCCGCCCCGGAGCTCTCAAGCTCAAGGACCTGGACGGCGACGGTGTCATCACCACAGCCGATAAGGAAGTGATAGGCGACGCCAATCCTCTCTTCGCCGGCGGTTTCTCCCTCTCGGGATACGTCTACGGAGTGGACTTCTCGGCCAACTTCGCCTACAGCTACGGCAACGAGGTTTACAACGCCAACAAGATAGAGTTCACCTCTTCCAGAAAATACTACAACCGTAACCTCATCAAGCAGATGAACGTAGAAAACCGCTGGACCAACGTAGACTGGGAGACCGGTGAGCTCGTAACAGACCCCGACGCCCTCGCAGCCATGAACGCCGGCACCACCATGTGGTCGCCCGCAGTCGGCAACGCAGTCTTCTCCGACTGGGCAGTGGAGGACGGCTCCTACCTGAGGCTTCAGTCCGCTACCATCGGCTACACCTTCCCCGAGAAGTGGACCAGTAAGGCCTACATCCGCAAACTCCGTATCTACGCCACCGGTACCAACCTCTTCTGCTGGACCAACTACTCCGGCTACGACCCCGAGGTGGACACAAGGCGTGACACTCCCTTGTCTCCTGGCGTGGATTACTCCGCATATCCCAAGAGCATCGGTTTTGTATTCGGTATCAACCTGACATTCTAACACAGACATGAATATGAAGACACATATTAAAATATTCGCAAGTGTACTCGCAGCCGTAGCCATGATGTCCCTGTCCTCATGTTCCGAGGAAGGTTTCTTCGACGTGAAGGCACCCTCAGCAGCAGACGAGAGCAACGTTTACTCCAACTACACTCTGTCCGAGTACGCCATCTTCTCCATAGCCGAGACCTTCGGCCACACCAACAACTACCGCGGCCGTTTCCTGCCCTGGTACGGATTCAACACCGATGTCGAATGGTACAACGGCACCAACACCACCGGCAAACAGCTGGCCCAGTACGAGCCTACCACCAACAACACCCAGATGAACCTCGACAACGGTCCCTACAACGAGATGTTCGTAGGTATCGAGAGGGCCAACCTGGCCATCGAGGGTCTCCGCGCCTATGGAGATGTGGAGAACCAGCCGGATATGGCTTATCTTCTCGGCGAGGCCCTCACCCTCAGAGCCATGATTTACTACGACCTGACCAAGGCATGGGGAGACGTGCCCGCCCGCTTCGAGCCCATCAACTCCGAAAACATCTTCATGGCCAAGAGCAGCCGTGACACCATCTACGTGCAGATACTGGCAGACCTCGAGGAGGCCATTCCCTATCTCTACTGGCCCAACGAATCCTCCCAGACAGCCACCACCGACAGGATCAACAAGGCCTTCGCCTGCGGTCTCTACGCCCGCATAGCCCTGGCCGCCTCCGGCTATGCTCTCCGTCCTGAAGACGGTACGGTAGGCACCGGCAATCTCGGTTCTGTAAGAAAAACCAACGAGCCCGCCCTCCAGGCCGAAGTGCTTTATCCCAAAGCTCTCGGATACCTGCAGGAAGTCATCAACAGCGGTACCGCCAATCTCGTAAGCTCGTACGAGCAGCTGTGGCGCGATTTCAACAACTATGACCTGACTGCCGGTAAGGAAGTACTCTACAGCATTCCCTTCAGCGACGGCCGCGGCAGATGGAACTACCACTTCGCCGGCAGCCACGAAGGATCCTCCTACATTGGAACGGCCGCTAACCGCGGCGGCGATGTCGGTCCGGTACCTTCGCTCTACTTCAAGTACGGTGCCCAGGATGTGCGTAGGGACGTCAGTTGTGTAAACTTCGACTGGATCGAGGACAGCCAGGAACCCGCCGGCATAGATATGTGGTATTTCGGAAAATACCGTTTCGAATGGATGCAGACACAGCCCTACGGCGGCGGTAACGACGATGGTCTCAAACCTGTAGTTATGCGCTACTCAGACATCCTCCTGATGGCAGCCGAGATAGCCAACGAACTGGGACAGCCGGACGTCGCAAAGAACTACCTTCTTCAGGTAAGACGCAGGGCCTACGCCGGCAATGAGGCTGTGGCAGACTCCTACGTCAACAGTCTCAGCGGCAAGGATGCCATCTTCAACGCCATCGTGGACGAAAGGGCCCTCGAATTCGTAGGTGAGTTCCTCCGCAAGGCCGACCTCATCAGATGGAACCTTCTCACAAAAAAGCTCAACGAGGCCAAAGCCGATATGAACGCTATAGCTCAGCGTACCGATGAAGTGTACTACAGTTACAGCGAAGACGGCATGAGCCTTAATTTCTGGGGACTTGACCCCGCACAGTCCGGCATCAGCCCTGAGGGCAGCCAGTGGATTCTTGCGGAGGATTATTTCCAGAACTTTGACACAGAACTCATCGATGCCATATACCAGACAGAAAACCCCAACACCCGCCAGTTCTGGCCCATCTTCGACATCACCCTCACCAACAGCCAGGGCTATCTGAAAAACGACTACGGATACTAACAGCCAAATTACACTCAGATGAAAAAGTTATTTAAAAACATAATATTTGCGGCAATGCTGGTAATGGGCGGCATCTACGTATCCTGCACCAGCGTCACGGATGAGATTACAGAGCTGAGTCTCACCCGCTGCCTCGAGCCGCTCAATCTCGACTATACCATCTCCAACGGAGACAGCGTCATCTTCAGCTGGGACCTTGTGACCGGCTCCGATCAGTTCGCTCTGCAGATAGCCAAGGACACCTGCGTCTACACCAACTCGGACGGTTCAATCAGAGCCAATGCCAAGGAGTACATTGTCAAAGCGGATGAGGTTCCCTACGGCGTAAAACTGGAGCCTGACCAGAAATATTTCTTCCGCGTACAGGCACAGGTTTCCGACAACAGCAAGGACTTTTCCAAATGGTCCGAGTACGTCGACACCATCGCCACCTACGCTGTCCGCAGCAACCTCAATCCCAAGGTTACTGAGCGTACCGCCACATCCATAACCATATCGTGGGATATAGACGCTGAAGTGACCCATATCTTATATACCCCGCGCGACGGCTCCCAGAGCAGATACGACCTTACCCCTGAAGACATCACTGCTGCCAAAGCCACCGTATCCGGTCTGACCGCCTCCACCAACTACACCGTCGGCCTCTACTTCCAGAGTGCCAACCGCGGTGAGCTGAGCCTCTACACCATGCCTGACCTCTCCGGCAAGACTCTGACACCGGTCCGTACCCTCGAGGACCTTCAGGCCGCATTCAGAGACGGTGCTGCGGAAGTAGACCTGTATATGGACGGCTCTCCCTACGAGATAGGCCAGGTAGACCTGGTTAACAGCATGAACATCTACGGACGGGAGTCCGCTGACGGAAGCCGTCCCGTAATCCTTGGAGAGGTGCACATCAACACCTTATCCCTCGACCATTTCTACAGCGAAGGCGTGGAGTGGAACGGTAATGAATACGAGTTCGGTTTCCCTATCCAGCTCAAGAACGGCGCCGGTCTGTCCGATGTCCAGATAGGTTCTATCACCTACAAGAACAGCACCATCACAGGATACTCCAAAGGACTGATTTACGAGTGGAGTCAAAACTTTAATCTAGAAACATATACTGTTGATGGATGCACCATTTCCAATATCCTTACAGGAAGCGGTGATGGTTTCGATCTCCGCGCTACAAATGGCCCTACAACAGTAGATGTCATCAATTTCCTCAACAGTACCATCTACAACAGTTTCAGAAGTTTCGTAAGAATTGATGCGGCTGTTACCATTTCTACCGGATTCAACTTCAGGAACAATACCCTTATGGGACTCTGCACTACAGTAGAAGGAACCGGCAACAGAGGTATCTTCGCCTTCCAGACCGAATCTGCAAAGGGCAAAATCAGAATTGAGGACAACGTATTCCTCAATATGACAGAATTCTCGACCTTTATCGGAGCCAATGCCGCCAACCTGGCTGCTGCGGACATGACCATTGCCGGCAACTACTTCTACAACGTAGCCGAGACCTTCTTCAACGACAAGTGCTCAGAAAGCGCGGCCACAGCCGGAGGCGGCTCAGTCCTCGGCTCCGACCCCTGCTTCAACTCCGAGGGCCTGATCTTCAACATCACCAACTCCAACGTCCTCTCCGCCGGTGCCGGTGACCCCCGCTGGCTGGTAGAGTACGTCGAGCCCCCCATCGACAACGAGCTGCCCCTCATCGAGGGTGCCAAGACCTGGGACCTCACCGACGCATCCATTTTCAGCGGCGAGATGAAAGTCACCCAGGTCAAGGACCAGCTCCGCTTCATCGTCTCTGAGGAGAACACCATCCTCCTGGAGGACGGTCTGATCAAGTTCACCGCAGCAGGTGTGACCAACCCTGCAGGCGCTGTAACCGCCGGCGGTCTTGAGTTCCATGTAGACAAGCCCGGTTCCGTGCTGATCAAGACAGCCGACTACGATGACCTCACCGGCAACCACGTAGTAGTATCCCTCAACGGTACCGTCAAGGGCGGAGCCGCCACCCAGGTCAACTACGGCACTGTCCAGAAGATCATCGTGACCGACATCGCCGAGGAGACTCCCATCTACCTCTACGCCTCCGGTCCAATCGCCATCGAGTCACTCGCATGGTCCAACGACACTACCCAGGTCAATACAGCCCTCCCTACTCCTGAGAACGTAACCGCCGCACCCGCAGCAATGGTTCAGGGCGAGGCCACCGACATCGTCATCACCTGGGACGAAGTTGAGAACGCCGGTTCATACTCCGTAAGCTTCAACAACGGAGCCAGCGAGACAGTCGAGGGTACAACCTACACCGTTCCCGCATCCCAGACCGGCTTCCTGCAGCCCGGCAGCTACTCAGTAAGAGTATTCGCCAACCCCGCAGAAGGTGACATCTACAACACCCAGTCATCTGCCGGATACGCATCGTTCGCAGTCCTCGCAGGAGGCGGACAGGGCGGCGGAACATCTGTAGCTACTGTAGATGACCTGTTCAGTGCCCTCTCCGCAGGTGTCGGCGAGATTACTCTTGAGGCCGGCACATACGACTTCACCTCCATCTCAGCCACAGGTCTCTCCGAGGACGGTATCTACACCGTAATCGGCGACCTCAGCCTGACAGGTGAGGGTGACGTCATAGTCATCGGTGCCTTCAAGCTCGGTGCCGGCGCAGGCAACATCACTCTCGACGGCATCAGCTTCAGCGGCAACAACGGAGCTATAGGCAACTTCCTCGAGGATGTAGAAGGCGAGACAAACGCATCGTCCATCACAATTAGGAACTGCGTCCTGACTGGTTACTCCAAATCTATAATTTACAACAGCAAAGACAACTCGGCTGTCGGAGATCTTGTAATCTCCAACAATCTGATTCACGACAATGGCACTGGACAGGGAGCATTCGATTTCCGTAAAGGTTCCGCCACAAGCATCATTTTGGAGAACAACACTCTGTATAATGGATGCCGTGAAGTTATGCGTGTTGATATAGATGTCACAGGCAAAGTAACTATTGCTAATAATACTTTTGCCAACATTCCCGGAGGCGACAAGAGAGGCTATGCCAGATTCAACAAATCCGTCAACGGAGGAATTGAGGTCAGCAATAACCTGTATCTGAACATTCCTGGTTCCACTGATGGAGTATTGGATGCAGAACAGAATTATCCTTTCATGAGCGACATTGCCGAGAATACTGTTACATTCTCAAATAACTTCTTCTATCAAGTAGGAAATAATTGGTTTGCAGGTGACATAGACGAGGCTACGGCCACCGCCAACGGAGGTGCTGTATTGCCGGCAAGTCCTGTCGAAAACATAGCATCCGGTGAGTTCACCCTCACAAATGCAGTTCTGATGGCCAAGCAGGTAGGTGACCCCAGATGGAACCCTCAGGCCGACATACCCGCAACCTCCACCATCGAGGTCAACTCCATGGAAGAACTGGTCAACGCCATCGCCTCCGGAGCCAATGACTTCACTCTCAATGCAGGTACATACGATTTCAGAGGCAGCATCTCTGAGGATGGTGTTTTCACCCCTACATCAGATCTTACTCTGAGAGGAAACGGTGATGTCACTGTCATCGGTGCATTCAAACTTGGAGCCGGTGTCAGCAACCTGACTCTCAGCGGAATTCATTTTGACGGAAGTAATAAATCCCTCGGAGATTTCATCAGTGACGTAGATGGTGAAACCAACGCACAGTCAGTAATCATCAGAAACTGTGAAATCAGCAACTACAACAAGTCAATCATCTACATCAGCAAGGAAGGCTCCATCATCAGCGGCGCTGTGGAAATTGCAGGAAACCTCATCCACGATATGGGTACCGGCCAGGGTACTTTCGATATCCGAAAAGGCAGTGTAGGCAGCCTGGTGCTTACCAACAACACCATCTACAATGGTTGCCGTGACGTTGTTCGTGCCGACACAGACGTACTTGGAAGTCTTTCAGCTGTAAATAACACTTTCTCAGGCATTACAGGAGGCAACTCCAACGGTTTCTTCTACGTAAGAAGTCACACCACAGGAATAAACATTGCCAACAACATCTTTATCAACATGCCTGCTTACAAGATGATGCACGACACTGCATACAAGAACAACAGTGAGGTGATTTCCATCGCCAACAACTTCTACTTCAATGTAGGAGAGACTTGGTTCTCAGGATCATTCACTCAGGATATGGGCATCGCCAACGGAGGAGCTGTCCTCACTGAAAGCCCTGTCAAGGCCGCCGCCAACGGAGACTTCACCGTAACCGACGCCACAGTCAAGGCCGCCGGAGCAGGAGACGGAAGATGGCTATAGGAAAATTCGATATGTGTTAATAATTTAGTATTTTTGGAGGGTGTTTTTGAAAAAGGACACCCTCCTTTTTGAAAGGTAATTTTAAGATTTAAAAGAATATGGTAGATTTCTCACTCAAAGGCAAGATCGCGCTGGTAACCGGCGCATCCTACGGAATCGGCTTCGCCATCGCCTCCGCTTACGCCGAGGCCGGAGCCACCATCGTGTTCAATGACATCAAGCCCGAGCTCGTGGAGAAGGGACTCGCCTCCTACGCCGAGCTGGGCATCAAGGCACACGGCTACGTCTGCGACGTGACCTACGAGGCTCAGGTACAGGACATTGTAGCCAGGATAGAGAAGGAGGTCGGCGTAATCGACATCCTGGTCAACAACGCCGGCATCATCAAGCGCATCCCCATGCACGAGATGAAGGCCTCGGAGTTCCGCCAGGTCATCGACGTGGACCTCAACGCTCCCTTCATCGTTTCAAAGGCCGTCATCCCCTCGATGATACGCAAGGGCGGCGGCAAGATCATCAACATCTGCTCCATGATGTCCGAGCTCGGACGCGAAACAGTGTCAGCATACGCTGCCGCCAAGGGCGGACTCAAGATGCTGACCCGCAACATCGCATCGGAGTACGGCGAGTACAACATCCAGTGCAACGGCATCGGCCCCGGCTACATCGCCACTCCCCAGACCGCACCTCTGCGCGAGCGCCAGCCCGACGGCTCCCGCCACCCCTTCGACTCCTTCATTGTAGCCAAGACCCCTGCCGCCCGCTGGGGCACCACCGACGACCTCAAGGGCCCCGCTGTCTTCCTGGCCAGCTCCGCCTCCGACTTCGTCAACGGCCACATCCTCTATGTGGACGGCGGTATCCTCGCATACATCGGCAAACAGCCCAAATAACCATTTAAACATTGTTCGGAATTATGAGCAAAATCAACATAGAAGTGCGCTACCCCTCCCACCAGGACGACGCGAAGCATTACGACACCGCCACCCTCCGCAAGCACTACCTTGTGGAGAGGATCATGGCCCCCGATGAGATCAACATGTGCTACTCGATGTTCGACCGCATCATCGTCGGCGGCGCCATGCCCGTGGCCGAGAAGCTGACCCTCACCTCCCCCGACATCCTCCGCTCGGAGTATTTCACCCAGCGCCGCGAGGTCGGAGTCATCAACGTAGGCGGCCGCGGAGCCGTCACCGTAGGCTCCGACCGTTACGAGCTGGAATTCAAGGAGGCCCTGTACATCGGCCGCGGCGACAGACACATCGTGTTCGAGAGCCTCGACGCTGAGCACCCCGCCAAGTTCTACTTCAACTCCGCTCCCGCCCACAAGGAATATCCCTGCAAGAAAGTATCCAGGAAGGACGCCATCGTCATGCACATGGGCTCCCTCGAGGAGAGCAACGAGCGTACCATCAACCGTCTGCTGGTCAACGAGGTCACTCCCTGCTGCCAGCTTCAGATGGGTATGACCGAGCTGGCTCCGGGCAGCACCTGGAACACCATGCCGGCCCACACCCACGACCGCAGGATGGAGGCCTATTTCTACTTCGAGCTGCCCGAGGACGCGGCAGTATGCCACTTCATGGGCGAGCCTCAGGAGACCCGCCACATCTGGATGCACAACGAGCAGGCCGTCATCTCCCCCCAGTGGAGCATCCACTCAGCCTGCGCCACCCGCAACTACACCTTCATCTGGGGCATGTGCGGCGAGAACCAGGACTACAACGACATGGACTGGTGCGCCCCCAAGGACCTCCGCTAACCATTAAAGACTGACACAATGAGAAAGATTCTGATTCTGACAGCAGCTGCGGCTGCAGCCCTCCTCGCCCTGACAGCATGCCAGAGCGCACCGGAAGGCGACAAGGTAATGGCCCGCTACGTCCCCGAGAGGGCCGATGACTTCGTATGGGAAAATGACCTGGTGGCCTACCGCGCCTACGGCAAGGCCCTCGAGGGCAATCCTACCTCCCCCGGCTTCGACGTCTGGGTCAAGAAAGCCGGCAAGCTGGTAGCCGACGAGTGGTACAAGGGCGCCATGGAAGACCCTGACTACTACCACCACGACCACGGCGGAAAGGACTGCTACAAGGTAGCCGTCAGCCTCGGCGGCGGAGCCTCCTCTCCCGTCGTGAACGGCCAGATAGCCTATCCCCCGACCAACTACCGCGACTACCGCATCATCGAGGACACCCCTGAGAAGGTGGTCTTCGAGCTGGTCTATCCCGCATGGCAGGCCGGTGAGGACAGCGTGGCCCTGACCAAGCGCATCACCGTCACCCCCGGCACCCAGTTCTGCAAGGCCGAGGACATATACACCGGCTCATTTGACAGCCTGACCGTAGCCGCCGGCATCATCCGCCACGAGGTGCTCAGTTCCTCCGCCGGCAACAACTTCGTCGTAATCTGGGAGAATGCCTCCGACCAGAGCATAGAGCCCGAGGAGGGCCAGCTCGGCCTGGCGGTTTACATGCCCGATGCCGACCGTGCCGAGATAGAGAGCATCGGCGGCCACGCCCTCGTCTTCAAGACCATTGCCCCCGGCGAGCCCCTCACCTACTGGTTCGGCTCCTGCTGGTCCCGCGGCGGCAGGATAGCCACCTCCGAGGACTGGAACACCCACGTCAGCGACTTCATCGCCGACCTCCGGTAATCTCCTGCCCCGGCACGCACCGCACCACTCAACCCCTTCGGAAGGAGTAAGCAAAACCCACGATTCCGCTACCCCTTCCGAAGGAGTTTTTATATAACGATCCCTCTGCCCAGGCGGCAGTCGATGAAGATCCGCAGAGGCTCCGGGAAGCGGACAGCCTTGATGAAGGTCTTTTCTGCGATGGTCTCAGCCTGCCCGATCCGCTCTAGATCGCAGATTCCTTCACCCCTGAAAGGATTGACCGTAAAATAGCCGATGCCGAGTGAAGTGATATTCTGGAAGAAATGCGTACCCTGGCTGGGGTCTATGCAGAACCCTTCCATACCGCGCTCCACTATGACCTTGGCCTCCGAAATCTGGTTCCACCTGACCGGAACCCCCAGCCATGGGTCGCTCGAGCCCCAGCGGCCGGGACCTATCAGCACGTAGGAGCGGCCGGCGGCGGCCAGCAGAGCATTGACCTCCTCCACCTCTGAGGCTATTTCCTCCGTCCTGGACTTGTCGAACACCTCCGGCTTCACGAAGACAACATCCGTGACCCCGTCGATATAGCCCGCACCCAGAGCGCTCTCCGAATAGACCAGGGCCTCTTCTGCCCTCACCGAAGACCAGTCCATCGACTGCTCCTCCGAGAACTCAGCTATAGGCCTGACCTGCAGCACACTCAGGACAGCATCCTCACCCTTGGGCACATCCATGTCGAGAGCGAACTCCATCTCCACCTCGCAGCGCAGCTCCTGCCTGCATATCTCCAGCAGGTCCGTCAGGATCCTGGGCAGGGGTATGACATCGTACTGGAGGATATTGGCAAATGAGATGACCCTCATTCCCTCCGAGAAAGTTCCGGGCCTGAGCATCTGGCTCTGATAGTCCCAGGTGGAGGCGACCTTCGCCAGGTTCCGGAAACCCTCTGTCTCCGGAATCGAGAATTTGTGGATATTTACGCCGTCGTCGATTGAGGTCTTGAACTCCTCCGGCTTCAGGTCCAGGGCATACATGACATCCTGCCCGTCCTTGAGTGCAAAACGGGGCGTGGACATCTGCACTGCCTTGGCCGGATATTTGGGACAGAAGCGCAGGGTCTTGCCGCCGTCCACGACCACCTTGCCCAGTCCGAAGGCGATATTGACCACCCCGTCCTCGGGAGTCTCGCCCTCCATGGGATAGAAATTCATCGACTTGGCCACACCCGAGGCGGTGGGGAAAAAGTACCCGCGGTCCTCCGTTCCGCAGACTCCCTGGATGACCACGGCCATCTTCTCCTCGCTGAGCAGATTGCCGGTAGTGCGCAGATAGGCCCGGCTGGCGGCCAGGAAGACCGAGGCATATACACTCTTGATGGCCTTGCCCAGCAGTCTGAGCATCTGATCCCGGTTCTCCACGCATGGAATCATGTATGTCGAGTAGATGCCGGCAAAGGGCTGATAGTGCGAGTCCTCCAGTTTCGAGCTGGAACGCACCGCCAGAGGTGACGAGACCGTAGCGATATAGGCCCTGAGCTGTTCCACCAGTTCCTCGGGCAGTCTGGAACTGACGAACTCCGACAGCAGTTCCTCGTCGGAGATATTGGCGTCTATGACATACTGCAGGCCGTTTTCGAGGATGAAGCGGTCGAAATAGTCCGTCGCCACCACTACTGTCCTTGGAATGGAGACCCTCACGCCGGGATACCTGGAAGTCATCCCGTATTTCTGCAGGACGCTGTTCATGAACGCCAGTCCCCGGGCCTTGCCGCCCAGAGAGCCCTCCCCCATCCTCGCGAAACGGATATAGTGCGTATAGGTGTCATTGTCGAAAGAGGCGATGATTCCCTGCCCGGCCTGGATACGGTAGTCCCTGATCTGCCGGATGACGAACTTGCGGACATCCTCCGGAGTAGAGAAATCGGACATGCTGGCCTTGCGGATCCGGCGTCCCAGATTGAACAGGCCGCGGGAATACATCCACTTCGAAAGGCGGTTGCGGGAGCAGTAGTACTCCAGTTCCCGGTCGGGAATCTCCCCTATCAGGGTCTGCAGGTCCTTCAGGTCCCTGGCCCGCGCTATCACCAGATGCGTATCCAGGTCCTTCACCACGAAATCCCCGAAGCCGAACTCCTCCGTGATGTACTCCGACAGCTGGATGAGCAGGGAACTCGAATATTTCTCTATGAAGCCCGCACCTATCTCCCTGGCCGTCTCCGCCACACTGCCCTGAGACGACTGGAGGATGATGGGCATCTGCGGGATGTCATTGCGTATGTACTGGCACAGCTCTATGCCGGCGTCAATCCTCTCCATCTCCGGCCTGTCCCCCTTGTGCATAACGAAACCGACGTCGGAGATTACCCCGAGCAGGTTCTTGCGGTACTTGGTGTACAGCTCCATGGCCTCGTCATAGTTGGTCGCCAGCAGAATCTTGGGACGCGCACGCTTCCGGAGCTTGAGCTGCTGCTCGTTCAGGGCCTCTTTCAGAAACTCCGCACTCTGCTTGAGCACCAGTTTGTAGAGCGCGGGCAGATAGGTGGAATAATACCTTATCGAGTCCTCCACCAGCAGTATGGCCTGCACTCCTGAGGAAAGGATGTCGGCATCGGCGTTCATCCTGTCCTCAAGCAGCTTGACTATGGCGAGAATAAGGTCGGCGTTGCCGTTCCAGGTAAAGATATAGTCGATGGCCGAACGGTCGGCGGCCTCAATCTTCTTGAGCAGTTCCTTTGAAAAATTGGTCAGGATGACTATCGGTATCCCCGGCCATTTCTCACGGATAAGCCGCGACTGGTCGAAAATGGCGGCGTCCCGGATATTGAACATATCCACTATCAGGTCATACTCCGGATCCTTCTCCAGAAGTTCCATCGCCTCCTGAGTGGTATTGACCCAGGTAAAAACAGGTGGGTTGCTGATGTTCAATTCGATATATTCCCGGTAAAGCTGAGCCTCGATCTGTCCGTCCTCCTCGAGGATGTAGGCATCGTAGCTGCTGGATATCATGAGAATCCGGCGTATGCGCTTCTCCATCAGTGAATAATAGTCCGTTCTTACCAGTCTCGTCTGGCCCGTAGAATCTGTCCTGTCCATAGTCATGTGCGGTATCGTTGATATAAGAGGTTCAAATATACGCATTTTGAGGGATTTATTCCCATATTTTCACTAACTTCGCCCCATGAAGACACTTACCATGCTGGCACTGTCCGCCATGACGGCTGCCGTTACATACACTCCCGCTGCAGCACGGGACATCATCCCCGATACCTGCACCTACACCAACCCTATACTCCACGCCGACTACTCCGACCCGGACGCAATACGTGTAGGCGGCGACTACTGGATGACCGCCTCGTCCTTCAACCACGTGCCCGGCCTGCAGATCCTGCATTCGGCCGACCTGGTGCACTGGAAGATAGTCAATGCCGCCCTGCCCAGGATGACGCCCGAGGAGGATTTTGCGCTGCCCTCTCACGGCAACGGCGTCTGGGCTCCCTCCATCCGCCACCACGACGGCCTCTACTGGATATTCTGGGGCGATCCCGACCGCGGCATCTACTGTATCACCGCCGAAGATCCGGCAGGACAATGGAGCACGCCGCACCTGGTCATCGAAGGCCGCGGCATGATCGACCCCTGTCCCCTCTGGGACGATGACGGAAGGGTATGGCTGGTACACGGCTGGGCCGGCAGCAGGGCAGGATTCAAGAGCGTCCTCTCCCTCCGCGAGCTGGCTCCGGACTGCAGCGGCCCCGTCGGCGAGGAGATCCTCATCTTCGACGGCAAGCACAACGGCAATCCCACCGTCGAAGGCCCCAAGTTCTACAAGCGCGACGGCTGGTACTACATCATGGCCCCCGCCGGCGGAGTCAAGGAAGGCTGGCAGCTCGTCCTCCGCTCCCGCAGCGTCACCGGACCCTACGAGTACCGCAATGTCCTGTCCCAGGGCTCCACAGCCATCCACGGTCCCCATCAGGGCGCATGGGTCGAGGACACTGAGGGCGGCCACTGGTTCCTCCACTTCGAGGACCGCTACGCCTACGGAAGGGTGGTCCATCTCCAGCCCATGACCTGGGATGATGAAGGCTGGTGCGTCATGGGCACCGACCCCGACGGCGACGTCACCGGCGAGCCCGTCACCTCATGGCAATGTCCTCCCGTCTCCGCCGGCGCCCGGCAGCTGGAGGGTCCCGACGCATTGGAACGCGGGGATGACTTTACCTCGAGCGCTCTCTCCCCCATCTGGCAGTGGCCCGCCAATCCGGCTGTGGGACAATACTTCCTCAATCCCTCGGAAGGCAGCCTCCGCCTCATCTGCCGTCCCCTCCCCGAAGGCTCGCGGAGCCTCTGGGACTCCCCCGCCCTGCTGCTGCGCAAGCTCATTGGCCCTGAAGACTCCTTCACCGCCCGTCTGAGCTTCCACCCCTCCTACGGGGGTGACCGCGCCGGCATCACCGTCATGGGCGAGAGCTATGCCGCCCTGAGCCTGCTCTACGAGGACGGCTCCGTATACCTGACACACGGCATCTGTGAGGGAGCCGACACCGGAGCCTCCGAGACAGAGACCGCCCGTATCCTTCTCTTCGGTCCCGAAGACCTGCAGCCCTCCTCCGGCAGCGGTGTCTCCGTCCCCGGCATTGTCCTCCGCGTCGAGATAGACGGCCGCTCGGTCTGCACATTCTCCTACAGCACCGACGGCAAGCGCTTCCGTCCCATCGGCGAAACATTCACCGCCCGGGCCGGACGCTGGGTCGGAGCCAAGACCGGCTGCTTCGCCACCGCACTCATTCAGAAGAACGACGGCGGTACCCTCGACATCCTCGAGGTACAATAAAAAAGGACCTGTCCTATCCGGACAGGTCCCTCTTTTTTCAACCTTCAACTAAAAATTGAAGAAGTTTTTAGCATTGTTGTAAGAGATGTCCTGGACCATCTGATGTATCCGGGACATCTCGCTCTTAGGCAGCCGTCCGCTCTCCACATCCTCTCCGATCACGCTGCAGAGTATCCTGCGGAAATACTCGTGACGGGGATAGGAGATAAAGCTGCGGGAGTCGGTGAGCATGCCCACGAAACGGCTGAAGAGGCCGAGGGCGCTCAGGGCGTTCATCTGCTTGCGCATGCCGTCCTCCTGATCCAGGAACCACCAGCCGGAGCCGAACTGCATCTTGCCGGGCACCGTGCCGTCGTTGAAGTTGTAGGCCATGGTGGTGAGCACCTCGTTGTCACCGGGATTGAGGCAGTACAGGATGGTCTTGGCGAGCTTGCCCTCTGAGGCCAGGCGGTCGAGGAGACGGTTGCCGGCGGCGGCGCAGTGTACGTCGTGGATGGAGTCGTAGCCGGTATCGGGACCGAGCTGGGCCATCATGCGGGAGTTGTTGTTGCGGATGGCTCCGACGTGGAACTGCTGGGTCCAGCCGCTGGCGGCGTCCATGGCGGCGAAGTCGTAGAGCATCGCGCTGCGGAACTTGTCCAGTTCCTCCGCGTCGGGAGTCTTGCCGTCGAGAGTGTTCCTGAATATCTTCTCAACTTCCTTCTGAGTATAGTCGGCTGCGTAGAATGTCTCCAGTCCGTGGTCGGAGAGACGGCAGCCCATCGAGGCGAAGAAGTTGTGACGGCGCTGCAGGGCCTCCAGCAGGTCGTCGTACGAACGGATCTCCATTCCGGCTGCGGCTCCCAGGGCCTCAATGTATTTAATGTAAGCCTCGGGGTTCTCGATGGCCATGGCCTTGTCGGGCCTCCATGCAGGCAGCACCTTCACGCCGAAAGGCTTGTCCATGATGGCCTTGTGATACTCGAGGGAGTCCGCGGGGTCGTCGGTGGTGCAGACCACCTCCACGTTGAAGCGCTTCATCAGGCCCTGAGCGCGGTATTCCTCCGTGGCCAGGAGCTCGTTGCAGCGGTCGAAGATCTCCCGCGCGTTCTCCGGCTTGAGCAGGTCGTATATGCCGAAGACACGGGCCAGCTCGAGGTGGGTCCAGTGATAAAGGGGATTACGCATCGTGTAGGGTACGGTCTCGGCCCACTTGCTGAACTTCTCGAAGGGAGTCCTGGAACCGGTGATGTACTCCTCGGGCACACCGTTTCCGCGCATGGCCCTCCATTTGTAATGGTCGCCTCCCAGCCAGAGCTCAGTGATGTCGCGGAACTGGTAGTTCTCGGCTATCATCTTGGGCACCAGATGACAGTGATAATCTATAATTGGCAGTTTCTCAGCACTTTCGTGATAGAGTTCCTCAGCAGTGCCGTTGCTGAGCATGAAGTTTTTGTGGATGAATGAAGCCATATATTTTACCTTTAAATGATATTCCTAAGGTCAATGTTGACGCAAATGTAAGAATTAATTTTCAAAAGACACCATAAAACCGTGCACGTTCACGATTTTTTTGTAATTTTGCACGAAAACTTGAAAAAACCAATATTTCAATATCATGGAAAGATTAAACCGTTCAACTGTCAAGGCCCGCACCTACACTGAGAAGGTGATTCAGTTCGGCGAGGGCAACTTCCTCCGCGCTTTCGTGGACTGGATTATCTGGAAGACCAATCAGAAAACCGATTTCAACGCCTCAGTAGTGGTCGTACAGCCCATTGAGAAGGGTATGGTGGACATGATCAACGAGCAGGACGGCCTCTACGACCTGAACCTTCAGGGCATCGATGAGGGCCGGCAGGTGGACTCCATCGAGATGATAGACGTCATCAGCCGCGGCATCAACCCCTACCGCGACTTCGACGCATATATGAAGCTGGCCGAACAGCCTGAGATACGCTTCGTAATCTCCAACACGACCGAGGCAGGCATCGCCTTCGACCCCGCATGCAGGCTGGACGATGCTCCCGCTTCCTCCTACCCCGGCAAGCTGGTCCAGATCCTGTACCACCGCTGGGAGTACTTCAAGGGCGCTCCCGACAAGGGACTGATCATCTTCCCCTGCGAGCTTATCTTCCTGAACGGAAAGGAATTGAAAAAATGCATAGAGAAATACATCGAGCTGTGGCAGCTCCCCGCCGGGTTCAGGAACTGGTTCGAGAACTCCTGCGGAGTGTACTGCACCCTGGTGGACCGTATCGTGCCCGGATATCCCAAGGATACCATCAACGAGATTCTGGAGCGCATCGGTTATGAGGACCGTCTCGTAGTAAAAGCCGAGATCTTCCACCTGTGGGTCATCGAGGCTCCCGCCGAAGTGGCCGCCGAGTTCCCCGCCGACAAGGCCGGACTGCACGTACTCTTCGTACCCAGCGAGAAACCCTATCACGAGCGCAAGGTCACCCTGCTCAACGGTCCCCACACCGTCCTCTCCCCCGTAGGCTATCTCAGCGGCCTGAACACCGTACGCGAGTGCGTCGAGGATCCCCTAATCGGCCGTTACGTGCGCAAGGTGATGTTCGACGAGCTGCTCACCACCCTCGACCTGCCCAAGGACGAACTGGAGAAATTTGCTCACGATGTGCTCGACCGCTTTGTCAACCCTTATGTCAAGCACTTCGTTACCAGCATTATGCTCAACTCCTTCCCCAAGTACCGCACCCGCGACCTGCCGGGAGTGAGGATATACCTCGAGCGCAACGGACACCTGCCCCAGGGCCTGGTATTCGGTCTGGCTGCCATCATCACCTACTACAGGGGCGGCAAGCGCGGAGAGGACACCATCACCCCTGCCGATGACCAGAAGATACTCGACCGTCTCACCGAACTCTGGGCTACCGGCGACTGCCGCAAGGTAGCCGAGGGCGTGCTGGCCGAGAAATACATCTGGGACGAGGACCTCAATGCAGTTCCCGGCCTGACCGACCTGCTGGCCTCCTACCTCGGGAAGATAGCCGCCAAGGGCATGCGTGCCGCCGTAGAGGAAATACTGTAGCGACATAACTTCATCATGGACAGATATATCAAGATCAACTCAGCCGACAACGTGGCCGTAGCCGTACACCCCCTCTCCGCCGGAGAGACAGTAGCGGTGGACGGGCTGCGGCTCACACTGGCGGAGGATATACCGGCCGGGCACAAATTTGCCCTCATTGACCTGCACACAGGGGACAATGTGATCAAATACGGGTTCCCGATAGGACACCTGACCGCCGACGCCCCGGCCGGCACCCGCATCGACCACACTAAGCTCAGGACCAATCTGGAAGGACTTCTGGAATATACCTACACTCCCGGACTCACCGATATACCGCCCGCCAGGAATCAACTCACCTTCAAGGGGTACCGCCGGAGCAACGGGAGTGTGGGCATCCGCAACCAGATCTGGATCATCCCTACCGTAGGCTGTGTCAACGGTACGGTGGAGCGCCTTGAGGAACTGTTCCGCAAGGAAATTGAGGGCCGTGAGGGCAGTGTGGACGCAGTGGTGGCCTTCCCCCACAACTACGGCTGCTCCCAGCTCGGAGACGACCATGAGAACACCCGCAGGATCCTCAGGGACATGGTACTTCACCCCAATGCCGGCGGAGTGCTCGTCGTCGGACTCGGCTGCGAGAACAACCAGATGAGTGCCTTCCGCGAGCTTGTCGGTCCGGTGGACTCCTCCCGCATCCGCTTCATGGAGACTCAGAAAGTAGAGGGTGACGAAATCGGGTACGGCATGGAGCTGCTCCGCGGCATCTTCGAGGCCTGCCGCCATGACGTCAGGGAGGAAGTACCTGTCTCTGAGCTGAAAGTAGGTCTCAAATGCGGTGGTTCAGACGGCCTTTCCGGCATCACCGCCAACCCGCTCCTGGGACTGTTCTCCGACTGGATTGTCTCACAGGGAGGTACTACAGTACTGACCGAAGTGCCCGAGATGTTCGGAGCCGAGACCCTGCTGATGAACAGGTGCTGCGACCGGGCCACATTCGACTCCCTGGTGGCCATGATCAACGACTTCAAGGAATATTTCATACGCAACGGACAGCCCGTGTACGAGAATCCCTCGCCGGGCAACAAGGCCGGAGGCATTTCCACCCTCGAGGAGAAATCCCTGGGATGTACCCAGAAGTCCGGCAGTTCCATCGTAAGGGGCATTCTTAAATACGGTGACAGGCTGAGTCTCAAGGGGCTCAATCTGCTGAGCGCTCCCGGCAACGACCTGGTGGCCGCCACTGCCCTGGCCTCTGCAGGGTGTCAGATAGTGCTGTTCACCACCGGCCGCGGTACTCCATTCGGGACTTACGTGCCTACGATGAAGGTGTCCACCAACACCCCTCTGGCCGAGCGCAAGCCGCTGTGGATAGATTTCAACGCCGGCGTGCTCGTTGAAGGTACCTCCAGGGACGAGCTCCTGCAGAGGTTCATTCACTACGTGCTGAAGGTTGCCTCGGGCGAGCCGGTGAACAATGAGATGTCGGATTTCCGCGAGATTGCCATCTTCAAATCCGGCGTCACCCTCTAAAAGCGTAATAAAAGGGCAAACTGCTGCGTTGTTTTCCTGTTTTCCGCAATGCGTCACCCACACATCAGTCATTTTTGCATGCTGCGTCAATGATGCTCAGCAGTTCA
>CALVDH010000003.1 GCA_944326235.1 uncultured Bacteroidales bacterium
TCATCGTCCCAGCCGTGCTCGTCGTCACCGATCAGGCGGCGCTTGGGATCTGTGGAGAGGGTGGTCTTACCTGTACCGGAGAGACCGAAGAAGATGGCTGTGTCGCCGTCCTCGCCGCAGTTGGCGGAGCAGTGCATGGAAGCGATGCCGCGCAGGGGGAGGAGATAGTTCATGTAGGAGAACATACCCTTCTTCATCTCACCGCCGTACCAGGTGTTCAGGATCACCTGCATCTTCTCGGTGAGGTTGAAGACTACCGCTGTCTCGGAGTTCAGACCGAGCTCCTTGTAGTTCTCTACTTTGGCCTTGGAGGCGGTGAGCACTACGAAGTCAGGCTCGCCGTAGTTGGCCAGCTCCTCGTCGGTGGGGCGGATGAACATGTTCTTTACGAAATGTGCCTGCCATGCCACCTCCATGATGAAGCGGATCTTCTGACGGGTATTCTCGTTGGCACCGCAGAATGTGTCCATCACATAGAGCTTCTTGTTGGAAAGCTCCTTGGAAGCGAGGTCCTTGAGGACTTTCCAGGTCTCCTTGGTCACGGGCTTGTTGTCATTCTTGTATGCGTCCGAAGTCCACCATACGGTGTCCTTGGAGGTCTCGTCCATTACGAAAAATTTATCTTTAGGCGAGCGTCCGGTGTAGATACCGGTCATTACGTTTACGGCACCGAGCTCAGTCAGCTGACCTTTCTCATAACCTGTGAGAGAGGGATCCATCTCAGCCTTGTAGAGATCATCGTAAGAGGGGTTGTAGATGATTTCGGGAGTTCCGGTGATACCGTACTTGGTTAAATCGATTTTAGCCATTGTGTTACGTCTTAAATTAATTAATCAGTTCTTTCAATTTCTAAGGTTCACACGCACGTATGCAAATATTTTGCCAAAATATTCATTATCTTTGCCAAAGTGAAAGAAATATTGAGGAAATACTGGGGATACACGTCGTTCCGTCCCAAGCAGGAGGAGATAATCTCTTCCGCCCTGGCCGGAGAGGACGTGCTGGCCATCCTGCCGACGGGAGGGGGAAAGTCGCTGTGCTTCCAGCTTCCGGCCATGATGCGGGAGGGCCTGGCCATCGTCGTGTCCCCGCTTATCTCCTTGATTAAGGACCAGGTACAGAATCTCCGCGCCCGCGGCATCAAGGCCCTCGCCGTCCATTCCGGCATGACCCGCAGGGAGATAGACATCACCCTCGACAATGCCGTCTACGGCGACTACAAGTTCCTCTACCTCTCCCCCGAGCGCCTGCGCACCGAGATTTTCCGGAAGAGGGTGCAGAAGATGCAGGTGAGTTTCCTGGTGGTCGACGAGGCGCACTGCATCTCCCAGTGGGGCTACGACTTCCGGCCGGACTACCTCCAGATAGCCGACATCCGGGAACTGCTGCCGGGGGTGCCGGTAATCGCCCTGACAGCCACTGCCACTCCGTCAGTTGCGAAGGACATCGAGGAGAAACTGCATTTTCCCAAGGACAATATTATCTGCTCCGGCTTCGAGCGGCCCAACCTTTCTTATATAGTAAGGAAGACCGAGGACAAGTTCGGGGCTCTGCTTGCAGTCTGCCGCGCCGTGCATGGTACGGGGATAGTGTATGTCCGGGAGAGGAAGGCGGCGCGGGACATCGCGGCATTCCTGCAGTCGCAGGGGGTGGATGCAGGGTTCTACCATGCGGGGCTGAGCAAGGAGGAGCGGAGCGCCGTGCAGGAGCGGTGGAAGAGGGGAGAACTGCGCGTAATCGCCGCCACCAATGCCTTCGGCATGGGCATCGACAAGCCGGACGTGCGGTTCGTCTGTCATTTTGACGTGCCGGAGGCCGTGGAGTCCTACTATCAGGAGGCCGGACGTGCCGGACGCGACGGGCTGCGCTCGTGGGCCGTGCTGCTGTGGAACAAGTCGGACCTCAAGCGGCTCGAGGCCATCTATCAGACCACCTTCCCCGGCCTGGACTACATCGCGGACATCTATCAGAAGATGTACAAGTTCTTCAACATCGCCTACGAGGACGGAGCCGGAGCCGTCTACAAGTTCAACCTCATGGAGTTCGTCCGCGGCTACCGGCTCAATGCCGCCACAGCCTACAACGCCATAAAGTACATCGAGACCGCCGGATACTGGAGCGTCACCGACGAGATAGACAACCCGACCCGCATCACTTTCACCATCAACCGCGACGACCTCTACCGCATCCAGCTCCGGGACCCGTCCCTGGATACCTTCGTCAAGGCCCTCATGCGCATCTATCCCGGACTGTTCTCCCACCTGGTGTCGATAGACGAGGACTACGTCGCCCGCGTCATCCAGCAGCCTGTCCGGGTGGTAAAGCTCAAGCTCCTCCAGCTGTCCCGCTCCAGGGTCCTGAAATACATTCCGCGGGCCCGCTCCCCGCTCATCTGCTTTGCCGGAGAGCGCCTAACCCCCCGCAATCTCTACCTTTCGGAGAAAAACTACGAGCAGCGCAAGCGCCTCTTCAAGGAGCGCCTCGACGCCATGTACACCTACATCTCCCCGGTCAGCGACCGCTCCGCCGCCCAGTCCGCCTGCCGCTCCCGCCGCCTCTCCGCCTACTTCGGGCAGGAGCAGTGCCGGCCCTGCGGTATCTGCGACCTGTGTGCGCCGGGGGAGGCGGAACTTATTTTCTGATTACTTCCAGCAGATCCGGAGTAACCTCCGCCATCGCGACGCCTACGAGGCCCTTGAGCATGACGACGACGCGGCGGTTGCGGTGGCCGTGGATCTTGATGAAGGTGCCTTCGATGCCGTTGAAGGGACCGCCGAGGATGCGGATGGGGGTGCCTTTCTTGAGGTCTATCTCGTCGGGGCGGAGGTAGACCAGCTGCTCGTTGCTGTCCCGGGTGACCTGGATGAACTGCTCCATGTCCCTGTCGGGGACGACTATGGGCAGGTTGCGGCCTTCCGAGGGGTGGGTGAGCCACTGGAGGAATGGGATGTCCTTTTTGATTTCCTGGATATCCTCCTGGCGGGCGTGGACGAAGACAAGATTGTGTACTGCCGGAACCAGCTCCTTGACCTTCCTGCCGTTGCGCTTAGTGACGGCCGTGTATTTCATAGGTATGAAGCATTTCATCCCGGCGTCTTCCAGGATGGCTCTGGCTTTGATCTCCCGGCGGAAGGTGGCGCTCATGGCGAACCATTGCAGAGGGGCTGGTGAAGTTTTGTCCTGTATAGTCTTGTCCATAATCGTGCGTGCAAATCTAACTAAATATTTGTGTCTCTTGTAATTTTTTTTCGTCTGCCGGTCCCGGGCGCCGGGCTTATCAGGTTCAGCGGGGCGAGAATCCTGCTGTTGGCGCGGTCTATGATCGACTCGTCCAGGGCGGCCAGATATATTCTGGTGGTCTTTTCGGAGGTGTGCCCCATGCCGGAGCTGATGACGGACAGCGGGGTGTTGCGGTTGCGGGCGGTGGTGGCCCAGGTGTGCCTGGCGACGTATGAGGAGAGCGGGGTCTCGAGTCCCAGCCTCCGGCTCAGGCGCTTGAGCTTGCGGTTGTAGTAGCCCAGTGCGGTCTGGTACTGGCGGAATATCTCCCCGCTCTCGCATGAACGTATGACCGGGAATATATAAGGTGAGCCGATGACCGTGCCGGCGTATTTCTTTATGATTCTGGCTGTGCACGGCTCGATGTGCACGGTGAGTTTCTGCCCGGTCTTCTTGCGGCTGTAGACTATGCTTTCGCCGTGTATGTCGCATCTGCGCAGCAGGACCATGTCCACGAATGCCATGCCTCTGGTACAGTAACTGAAGATGAACATGTCCCTGGCCAGATCCAGGCCCGGCGTGCCGCTCAGGTCCAGCTCCATCATCCTGAGCACTACTTCTTCTCCCACGGCTCTTTTGCGTGTGCGGTCCACGCCGGTATATACGTCGGTGAACGGGTTGTCCTGCTGGATGAGCCCCTCCTTGACGGCCTGGTTGTAGACGGACCGGAGGATCCGCATGTAGAATGAGACGGTGTTCCGGGCCAGGGACCTGCCGGCCAGCCATCCGGCGTAGTCGTTGATGAGCTTCCGGCTCCACCAGCATAGCGGGATGTCCTTCCCGGAGAGGAAAGCCGCGAAGCTGTTCATGGCCCTGCGGCGGTTGCGGGCGGTGCCCAGCCGGCCTTCCTGGAATATCCTGTCGGTCTCCCTTTCCATGTATTCCAGGGAATAGACCGCGTCCCGGCAACTTTTGTACGCGGCCACCACCTCATCGATGGTGTAGTCCTTCCCCGAAGCGTCCATCCGTTCCACTGTCTCTCTGAGCCGGCGCATATCCTGCTCTATGATATGTTCCAGGTTCCGGAGTGCCGCGTCGCCGCCGTGTCCGGTCAGAACCCTGCCGGCATCGGGGTCCCACTGCTGCGGATGGATGTGTATGCGGGTGTTGATGCGCCGTACGGCCTGATGCCGGCAGACCTGGTAATAGATGGTTCCGGGACGGCCTTCCACTGTCGAGGGCCTGAATTTTAATCTGATTGTAGTCATGGTAATTTGTTATTAAATTATCACGAATTTTATCAATGTTTAATAAAACGTATTATCTTTGTACGATTGTAAAAGCAAAATACAGAGAGAATGCCTTCAAAGAATTTTGCTCTCATAGGGGTAGGCGGCTACATCGCTCCCCGTCATCTGAGGGCGATCAAGGATACAGGAAATACCCTGCAGGCGGCTTACGACCGCTTCGACAGTGTCGGGATCATGGACAGTTTCTTCCCCGACGCTGCTTTTTTTACTGAACAGGAGCTCTTTGACCGTCACTGCACGAAGCTCAAGGGCACTGACCGTCAGATAGAGATGCTGTCGGTCTGCACCCCCAACTATCTGCATGACGCCCACATGCGTTACGGCCTCAGGCTCGGCGCCGACGTCATCTGCGAGAAGCCGGCGGTGCTCAATCCCCACAACATCGACGCTATCATGAAGATAGAGGAGGAGACCGGTCACAAGGCCTACAACATCCTCCAGCTCCGTCTGCACGACTCGATAGTGGCCCTGAAGAAGAAGATAGACGAGGGCCCCGCGGACAAGATCTACGACGTGGACCTGACCTACATCACCTCCCGCGGCAACTGGTACTACGCCTCCTGGAAGGGCGACGAGCACAAGAGCGGGGGAGTGGCCACGAACATCGGCGTGCATTTCTACGACATGCTCCAGTGGATATTCGGCCCCGTGAGCGAGAACATCGTGCACGTCAAGAGCCACGACCGGGTGGCCGGCTACCTCGGCCTGAAGAAGGCCCGCGTGCGCTACTTCCTGAGCATCAACGCGGACAATCTGCCGGAGAATGCCGTCCAGGGCGAGAAGCGCACCTACCGCACGATCATGATCGACGGGGAGGAGTTTGAGTTCAGTGCCGGCTTCACCGAGCTCCACACCCGCAGCTACGAGAAGATACTCGCCGGCGAGGGCTTCCGCATCAGTGAGGCCCGTCCCTGCATCGAGATAGTCAGTCAGATACGCACGGCCGTGCCCGTCGGCCTCAAGGGCGATTACCATCCCCTCGCCAGGCTGCCCCTGGCACCTCATCCCTTCGGCTGGTAAAATGAAGGAGGACGCAATGCAGGATCAGCAGAAGATACAGATGGTCGACCTTCACGGTCAGTACATGAGGATCAAGGCGGAGATTGACGCTGCCGTAGCGGAGGTCATCGACAGTTCGGCGTTCATCAACGGTCCGGCGGTAGGCCGCTTCGCCTCGGCCCTGGCACAATACACCGGAGCCGCCCACGTCATCCCCTGCGGCAACGGCACGGATGCCCTCCAGATAGCCTTCATGGCCCTCGGCTTGAAACCGGGCGACGAGGTCATCGTCCCGGCATTTACCTACGTGGCGTCGGCGGAGGTCATTGCCCTTTTGGGGCTAAGGCCGGTATTAGTGGATGTGGACCGGGAGACCTTCAACACGGATATCCGCTTCATAGAGAGGGCGCTGACTCCCCGGACGCGGGCCGTCATCCCCGTCCATCTCTTCGGGCAGAGCTGCGACATGGCCCCGATACTGGACTTTGCCGCAGCCCACGGCCTGTATGTCGTCGAGGACAATGCCCAGTCCCTCGGAGCCGTCTACACCTTTCCCGACGGCCGCCGCAGGCATACCGGCACCCTCGGGCACATCGGCTGCACCTCATTTTTCCCCTCGAAGAACCTCGGCTGCTACGGAGACGGCGGCGCCCTTTTCACGGACGACCCTGAGCTGGCGGAGCGCATCCGCATGACCGCCAATCACGGGCAACGGGTCAAGTACCATCACGACGTGGTGGGCTGCAACTCCCGCCTCGATACCCTGCAGGCCGCTGTCCTCGAGGTCAAGCTGCGGCATCTCGATGAGTATTGCGCCGCGCGTGGGGAGGCTGCTGCCCGCTATCGGGCATTGCTCTTAGGCACAGAGGGAATAGAGCTGCCTGCCGAGGCGTCTTACAGCACCCATGTCTACCACCAGTTTACCCTGAAGGTTGCCGGCGGGCGGAGGGATGCCCTGAAGGAGCACCTGGCCTCCCGCGGGATACCGTCGATGATATATTATCCGCTGCCGCTGCATCATCAGCAGGCCTACCGTCAGGATGGGCTGTCCCTTCCCGCTGCGGAGGATTTGGCGCAGAGCGTATTGTCCCTGCCGATGCACACGGAACTGACGGCCGGGGTGCAGGAGAGGATAGCGGAGGCAGTGAAGGATTTTTTCAGGAAATAGGACAATGGAAGAGAAAGGATATTTTGCACATGAGACGGCGGTCATCGACCCCGGATGCACGATAGGAGAGGGGTGCCGGATATGGCATTTTTCCCATATCATGACGGGGGCGGTGCTCGGGCCGGGCTGCAATATAGGGCAGAACGTGGTCATCTCCCCGGAGGTGGTCCTCGGCCGCAATGTCAAGGTGCAGAACAATGTATCTGTCTATACCGGAGTGACCTGCGGGGACGATGTGTTCCTCGGGCCCTCCTGCGTCTTCACCAATGTGGTCAATCCCCGCAGCGCGGTCAACCGCCGGGGGGAGTATCTCCGCACGCATGTGGGGCAGGGGGCTACGATAGGGGCCAATGCCACGGTGGTCTGCGGCCACGACATCGGCGAGTGGGCCTTCATCGGCGCGGGGGCGGTGGTGACGAAGGACGTGCCTCCGTATGCTCTGGTGGTGGGCAATCCTTCGCGGCAGGTGGGGTGGATGAGCCGGGGCGGCTACCGTCTGGAGTTCGGAGAGGACGGGACGGCGGTATGCCCGGGAACGGGGGAGAGGTACCGTCTCCGGGACGGGAAAGTAACATTGGAACAATGATTTGATTAACGACAATAATTAACACAACCAACCAAAAGTATGAAGAAAAGCATTTTAACCCTTATTCTGTCGGCAGTGCTCCTGCCTTTCGCCGCATCGGCGCAGAATATCAAGTTCGAGGAGTACGACCTCGACAACGGTCTGCATGTGATTCTCTCGCAGAACCACAAGACCCCCAATGTCGTAATATCCGTGATGTACCACGTGGGCTCGAAGAACGAGGAGCCCCATCTGACCGGCTTCGCCCATTTCTTCGAGCACCTGATGTTCGAGGGCACCGAGAATATCGGACGCGGCGAGTATGCCACCTACGTATCCGAGGCCGGCGGCTCTCTGAACGCCAACACCTCGTGGGACCGCACCTACTATTTCGAGCTGCTGCCCTCCAACCAGCTGGAGCTCGGTATGTGGTTGGAGTCCGAGAGGATGCTGCACCCTAAGATCGAGGAGATAGGTGTCAGCACCCAGAAGAACGTGGTGTGCCAGGAGATGGGCCAGACCCGCGACAACCAGCCTTACGGAACAGCGATGACAAAGATTCAGGCCAACTCGTTCAAGGTGCATCCGTACAGCCACGACATCCTCGGCTCTGAGGAGCATATCCGCAACGCATCCGTGCAGGATTTCCAGGACTTCCACGATATGTTCTACAAACCCAACAATGCCGTGCTGACAATCTGCGGAGACTTCGACGTGAAGCAGACCAAGGCGTGGATCGAGGAGTATTTCGGTGACATACCCGCAGGTACCGTCGAGCCCCGCCGTCCGGATCCCAATATGGAGCCCAAGCGTACTGAGCCCATTAAGGATACCGTTTATGACAACATCCAGATGCCCATGCTGATCGAGGCCTATCCCGCGCCCGCTTACGGCACAGAGGACTATTTCGCAATGGACGTGTTCAACGCCATCCTCTCCCAGGGCAACTCCGCCCGTTTCCAGTCTCAGATCGTGGACACCAAGAAGACAGGTCTGATGGCTATGGGTATGACCCTGCCTTTCGAGCATCCGGGTGCATACGTGATTCAGGCCATCCCCAACGGAGTGGACCTGTCCGTGCTCGAGGCCGATGTGGACGCAGAGCTGTTCGGCCTGCTGGAGAACGGCATGACCGACGAGGAATTCCAGAAGGTGATGAACATGGTAGAAATGGCTCAGGCCCGCTCCAACTCCACTATCGAGGAGACAGCCGAGAGCCTTGCCACCGCCTACACCTATCTCAAGAACACCAACTTCGTCAACGAGACGATGGAGAACTACACTTCCCTGACCAAGGAGAAGGTGCTCGAGGTGGCCAAGAAGTACATTGACCCCGCTCAGAAGATTTCGATTTACTATCTTCCCAAACAGAACTAATCATAAGACAAGAACAGCGATATGAAAAAGATATTATCTCTTACCATTGCAGCCGCCCTGCTGTCCCTCTTCCAGCTGAGCGCGCAGATAGACAGAAGCAAGGCTCCTGAGGCAGGTCCCGCTCCCGTGGTGGAGTTCGGCGACTTCGAGAAATTCACTCTTGACAACGGTCTCCGCGTCATCCTCGTGGAGGACCACGACCGTCCTCTGGTGTCGGTGGCTATAAACTTCATCGTGGATCCCTACATGCAGGGAGACAAGACCGGTGAGTCCGAATTCTTCGGCGAACTTTGGAGCAAGGGTACTGCCAACCGTACCGCCGAGCAGATCAACAACGAGGTGGATTTCCTCGGAGCTTCTTTCCGTACCGGTTCCTCCTTCATCGGCTTTACTACGCTGACCAAGTATACCGACAAGATGATGGAGCTTCTTTCCGATGTGCTCTACAATCCTACATTCCCCCAGGAGGAGATGGATAAGGTGCGTGACCAGTATCTCGGTGTCCTCCAGATGTCCGAGACCCAGCCCTCGTCCATTATATCCAACATCCAGACAGCCACTGTATATCCCGAGGGACATTCCTACAGCGACATCATGACTGAGGCTACTGTCAAGAACATCACTGTGGACGACTGCCGTGCATACTACGACAAGTACATCATCCCCAACAGTGCGATAATGATCATTACCGGCGACATGAAACTCAAGGAGGCAAAGGCTCTGTGCAGCAAATACCTGGCTTCCTGGGAGGCTGGTGAGGTCATTACTTTCGACGATCCCGCTGTCAACCGTCCCGAGGGCATCGAGGTGGTATTCTCGCCCAAGGACGGAGCCGTACAGTCCACTATCCGCATGATGGCTCCCATCACCCTTACCCGTGACTCAGAGGACCTGATGGCCCTGCAGATCGCCAACGGTATCTACGGCGGCGGCGGATTTGACGCCAAGCTGTTCAGGAACCTCCGCGAGACTCACGGCTGGACATACGGAGCATATTCCTCTGTACGTCCTGACGAAGTGTCCGCCACATTCTACGCTTTCGGTGATGTCAATGCCAATGCTACCGACAGTTCCTTCGTACAGATGCGCCAGGAACTGCAGAATATGATGGACGGAGACTATACCGAGGACGACCTGAAGAAGTTCAAGACCATGTATGCCGGTGACTTCTCCCGCTCTCTCGAGTCTTCCGACCAGATTGCCTCCTATGCCTACAATATCGAGCGCTACGGTCTTCCCGCTGACTATTACGCAACCTATCTCCAGAGACTGGATGCCCTGACACTGGACGATATCCGTGCCGTGGTGGCCAAGTACTTCGATCCCGACAACATGTACTGGTTCTGCGTGGGTGATCCTTCCGTGATACCCGCTCTGGCGGCTTACGACTCTGACGGAGTGGTCGTGGAACTCGATTTCGAGGGCAAGCCCATCGAGCGCAAGGCCGTGGCTGAGGGCGTGACCGTAGAGTCCGTGCTCGACAGCTATCTCGAGGCTATCGGCGGCCGCGCTCTCGTGGAGGGCATCAACGACATGACCGAGAACGTGGAGATGAACGTTATGGGTATGAGCATGACCACTACAACCAAGCGTATCATCGACCAGAAGTGCTTCTCCATCACCCAGACCATGGGCGGCAACCCTATCTCGAACATCGTACTCCGCGACGGCAAGATCAAGGTATCCGCCGGCGGTATGGAGCAGGAGATTACTGACCCCGCACAGGTGGAGGCGATGAGCGACATCTATCCCTTCCCCGAGATTCTCGGAGCAGAGCAGGGATATGTATTCACCCTCGAGGGCATTGAGAACGTGGACGGCAGCGATGCCTACAAGGTGCGCCAGGAGAAGGGCGGTATGGCCAGCTACAACTTCTACGATGTGGCCACAGGTCTTAAGGTAAAGAGCATTGCCTCAGCCCAGGGCCAGACCCAGGAAGTAGTCTACGCTGACTACCAGCAGACCCCCTACGGTATCCTCTACCCGATGGTGCAGAAGACAACCCTGCCCCAGGTAGGCGTAGTCGAGGCCAAGGTCACCGAGGTGACTATCAACTCCGGTCTTACTCCCGACCAGCTGTAGAGCTGTGCGGCATCCTGGTCCGGCCGGCAGCAATTTGTCCGACCCTGAGGCAGATGCCATGACGATACCGCAGCTGTATCGACATTCAGGCTACGCAGTTGCGGCTCCTTAACACGAGGGCGACAGAATCCGTTCTGCCGCCCTCCTTTTTTGCTGTCCCGGCCGCCCATCTCGGATTCCCTCCCTGAAGGTGCCGACCAAAGCGGCATTTCCCCGGCACCTTCTCGATTTCGTTATAAGCCGACCCACCTCAGAGGCCTCTCTTGCCGGCTCTGCCCCGGATTCCCTCCCTGAAGGTGCCGACCGAAGCGGCATTTCCCCGGCACCTTCTCGATTTCGTTATAAGCCGACCCACCTCAGAGACCTCTCTCGCCGGCCCTGCCCCGGATTCCCTCCCTGAAGGTGCCGACCGAAGCGGCATTTCCCCGGCACCTTCTCGCCATGCCATTTACCGCCACATTCTCTTCCGCACGCTTTCCACATCTATTGCCAGGCACCTGGCAATCTGTTTGTCGGGAAGAAGATAATGCAGGTCGTCTCTGAGTATGTCACAGATTTCGAGTTTCTGCCCCCGGGTCAGATGAGCATAACTGCTTACGTGGAACTGCCTTATAAGTTCGTTGTCGATAATCCGACACAGTTCGAGATCGGAAACAGGTACATCGGAAACCCATCCCGGGCTTTTTTTCAGCACGGCCGCTATCTGGTCCGGTGACATGAGCGGCTCGACAGTCTGTAGGTCAATGTGCGGAACGTCGGGATTTTCAGAAAGCTGCTCTTCTTTCCACTTATCATAGTTGACCCTGTGGAGATTGAAGTCAAACGCTCTGTAGGATCCGAAGTATCCCTCTACGATGTCAGTCTCCACGATGTCGGCGGGAGATATCTGGCCGAACCGGTCGAATGACAAGTTTTTCGGGATGACGTTGTTCTCTCTTACCAGTCTGGCTCTTCGGGCGGCGTCCTGCGTAAGTTCCGTACACGGCAGGACGGATGTACTCTTCTTGAAGTACAGATTGGCAGATGAAAAGGGGTAATCGAAAGGATTGGCGCATACCCCGTGATGCCAGGCATTGCGCGAGATGTAGCTCAGACAGGCAGCGATATGGAGGCGCCCCTCGAGATTCAGCTGGAAATACGACGGGTCGCCGAGCTGTCCTTTCCGTCCGTATTTGTGATTGAACATCTGGGTGTAGGACGAGCGGATGCGCTGGACCAGGCCGGAGGACTTGTCTGTAATTGCTCCCAAATGCACATGGTTGGACATAATGCTGTAGGACAGGAGCTTGCTGTTGGTGTTAATGATGCCCTGCGCGATGCAGTTGAACAGTGTTGCGTAGTCAGAGTAGTCTCTGCAGAGTACTTCCTTGTGTGAAGTAAAACATAGATGTTGATTTCTTCCCCTCATGGCTTTATGTATTTTCCCGTAAAGCTACGCATGATAATCGGAATAAAGGTGTCACAAACGTAAAAATATTTTGAAGGTAAAATTTTCAGTATATTTGACCGCAAATTTTCCGTAGATGACGACCCGTACCGGAGACCTCACTGTTGGCGGCATCACTTCCACGCTGCTGCGATTCACCCTGCCGATGATGCTCGGCTCGCTGATGCAGCAGTGCTACAACATTGCTGATACTCTGATAGTAGGACGGTGCATAGGCTCCGATGCGCTGGCGGCTGTCGGGTCAGCTTACAGTCTGATGACGTTTCTTATATCGGTGCTGCTGGGCCTGGCGATGGGCAGCGGGACGGTGTTATCGCTGCAGTTCGGAGCGGGGAATATGTCCGGCTTGCGGCGCAGCATCTACGTGTCGCTGGTGCTGATCGGGTGTGTGACGGCTGCCCTCACCGTGGCGTCGTTTGCCCTCATTGACCCGATTCTGAGGCTGCTCCAGGTGCCGGCTGAGATATACGGTATGCTGCGGCTGTACCTGCTGATTATCTTCGGCGGTATCCCTTTCACTTTCCTCTACAATTTCTATGCGGCTCTGCTCCGGGCGGTCGGGGACTCGGTCACACCGTTGTGGTTCCTCGGGGTCTCGGTGGTGCTCAACATCGTTCTTGACCTGCTGTTCATCCTCGGCTTCGGCATGGGGGTAGGCGGTGCGGCTCTGGCAACGGTGGCGGCTCAGGGAGTATCGGCGCTCGGGCTGATGGTCTATGTGCTGTGCAGGCGGCCGGAACTGCGGGTACGAAGGGAGGATATGCGGCTGGACGGTGCCTCAGTGATGGAAATAGCTTCCTTCTCGTCGCTGACCTGCGTGCAGCAGTCGGTGATGAATTTCGGCATACTGATGGTGCAGGGTCTGGTCAATACCTTCGGTACGGCGGTGATGGCGGCTTTTGCGGCGGCGGTGAAGATAGACTCGTTCGCCTATATGCCGGTGCAGGAGTTCGGCAATGCGTTCTCCACCTTTACGGCCCAGAACTACGGTGCAGGCAAGTCGGAGCGGATACGGAAGGGAGTCCGGAGCGCATTCCTGATATCGGTGCTGTTCTCTCTGGCTGTCTCGCTCCTGGTCTTTCTGCTGGCACGGCCGCTGATGCTCATCTTCGTACGGGCGGAAGAGGTGGAAATCATCTGTCTCGGAGTGCAGTACCTGCGGGTGGAGGGTTCCTTCTACTTCGGCATCGGCATCCTCTTCCTGCTGTACGGCTACTACCGTGCCATCCGCATGCCGGCCATGTCCGTAGTGCTGACCGTCCTCTCGCTCGGCACCCGCGTCGCGCTGGCCTATATCCTCGCGGCCATTCCTTCTGTCGGTGTCATCGGTATCTGGTGGTCCATACCCATCGGATGGGCCCTGGCAGACGGAGTAGGCATAGCGTACTATTTCTATTTACGGCGGAAAAATGTAAATTTGCAGAAACATCAATACTATCTGCCATGAAACGAATTATCTTAATCACAGCCGCCGCTGCGATGCTGCTTGCAGGCGGATGCTCTTCCGGCAAATCTGAAACTGAGATCATCTGGCTGTGCGACAAGGCCGCCGGTCAGTCACTCTCCCTCTTCCCCGATGCTTCTCCCGAACTGGTGGCCTCCCTCGGGCTCGAGGATGCAGTACCTTCTTCGATGAGCGCCTTTTTAGTTCGCAAAGACGGCAAGGTCCTGCTCTTCGACACCGGCCTCGGACTGCCTGACGGAGGTATACGCCGCGGTCTGGATTCGCTGGGACTGACTCCTGCGGATGTGGATTACCTCTTTCTCACCCATTTTCACGGAGACCATATCGGCGGAATGCTGGATGCCGAAGGTGCTCCCGTGTACACCGAGGCCCAGGTCTACGCCTCCCAGCCCGAGTACGACGCATGGATGAATATGCCCGCCGACCGGAGCGCCCAGGCAGTCCAGACCATGAATGCCTACAGTGACCGCCTGCATCTCTTCCAGTTCGGAGACATCCTGCCGTGCGATGTGCAGGCTCTCTACGCCGTCGGCCACACTCCCGGCCATACGGTATTCCGCATCGATGACATCCTCATCTGGGGCGACATCATCCACGGTCTCGCCCTCCAGCTTGACCATCCCGAGATCTGCGCGACCTACGACATGGACCAGGAGGCCGCCGTCGCCGCCCGCAAGCACATGCTCCGCATCGCCCGCGAACAGCACCTGCTCGTAGCCGGCATGCATCTCCCCGAGGGCTTCCTAGACTTCCGTACTCCCGCCGCCGAATAGCAGGTGCCGGGAAAATAACACTTTTGTCGGCACCTTCCAGAGGGGAATCCGGAGCAGGACCGGCGTGAGAGGTCTCTGAGGTGGGTCGGCTTATAACGAAATTGAGAAGGTGGTGGAGAGAAGGCACTTTCACCGTCACCTTCCAGTCAACCGGATATAGGAATATCGTCGTGAAGGGGCCATAAAGGGGCTGCAGTAGAAGGCATGGCGAGAAGGTGCCGGGCAAATGCTGCTTTTGTCGGCACCTTCTGGACGGGAATCCGGGGCAGGGCCTGCGAGAGAGGTCTCTGAGGCAGGTCGGCTTATAACGAAATTGAGAAGGTGGTGGAGAAATGCCATTTTCCCCGGCACCTTCCAGTCAACTAAAATCAGGAATACCTGCGGGAAGAGCATAGGAAGGTCAGGAATTGAAGGTATGACTGGAAGCAACCCGGATACCGGCTGGATACTAATCAGCGGTAGACATAAAGATAACCTCCGAAAGGACTAGCCGCCCTCGGCTCTAGAGGGAGGGGCCCGCCGCGAAGCGGTGGGAGGGCCTGGTCCTTTCGGAGGTTATCTTTGTGTCGTCCTAAGCGGAAACGTCTACGGCAGAGCGAGGAACGCGCAGGCAAATGCCAGGATGGCGTAGAGCTCGGGGAACACGGCGAGGATCATGGTGCGGGAGAAGACGTCGTGTCCGTTGGACATCTCGTTGATACCGTTGCTGACGAGGCTGGCCTGCTTGATGGCGGACCACAGACCTACGAAACCGAGGGCTATACCGGCTGCGCACATAGCCAGGCCCTGGTTCATGGTGAGGACGGCGGAAGCCTCTTCCATACCGTTGAGGCTGCTCAGCATGAGGAAGAAAGCGGCGAATCCGTACAGACCCTGTGTGGAGGGAAGCACGCCGAGGAGCATGGCCTTACCGAACATGTCGGGTTTCTTCTTGAGGCCCGCTACTGTGGTGTTGCCGGCCATTGTTACGCCGATGGCGCTGCCGATGCAGGAAAGTGTCAGCATTATGGCCATACCGGCGTAAGCTAAAATCAAAGGTGTTGACATAGGATTAAAGAGTTTTTATTTGTTATTACTATATGATTTCAACGGTCTGTAGGCCCTGCCGCCTCCCTCGAAGCCCACATTCTTGTAGAACTCCACGAAGGTAAGACGGACCGGGTGTACGAATGCTCCGAGGCAGGACAGTCCCATGACTGCCAGATGCCCGAATATGAGGAATATCACCGTGACCGGCCAGCCCACGTAGGGGATGCCCGAAAGGGTCATGGCTATCGAGTTGATCACCAGTGCGAGGATGCCGCCGGTCGTTCCCAGTCCGAACAGACGGATGTACGAGAGCATGTCGCCGAAGATGCTGGTGATGTCGTAGAGGGAGACGATACCTTTGAGCGGACGCAGCAGGAAGAACTTGGCCGGCTTGCTGCAGAACAGCACCAGCACCAGTCCTCCGAAGACCAGCACCTGCGCCACCACGTCGGGCAGCAGCTTGCTCCCCATCTGCGAGCCGGCGTATGCGCAGGCGGCCCACACGATGAGCATGCTCCATCCCACCTCGGTCAGAGCCTCGTCCCAGCGCCGCTTGGAGAAGGCGAATATGGCCTTGAGCATCCTGGCGAACACTATCTGGAACAGTCCGAAGATGATGGCGAACCAGAACATCTTCAGGTCTGAGAAGAACAGGGCCTTGATATTGTCCGGCATGGGCAGGATATCGGCCAGTTTCATGCCGAAGAACGTTCCGGAGAACAGCGGCAGGATGAGCGAGCCGACCCCCAGCCAGGCAATCAGCTTGCCGTAGACCTTGAATCTGGGCAGGGCCAGTGCGGCGGCGATGCCGGCAATCACAAGTATCAGTCCGTATCCCATGTCTCCCAGGCAGAAGCCGAAGAAGAGCATATAGAAAGGAGCGAAATAGGGTGTGAGGTCCAGCTCGTCGTAGTTGGGCAGCTCGTATAGGCTTCCGACCGGCTCGAAGAGGCGGGCAAACCAGTTGTTGCGCAGTTTTACCGGAGGGTTGTCGGAGCCCTTGGCCGCCTCGGACTGCCAGTACACGGTGCACGGGCCGTTGTTCAGGTACTCCTGCACGCTGGCATCGTCGGCGGTAGGGGCGAAGCCTTCCACCACGCTGATGGCCCCTTCTCCTTCAAGCAGGGAAGATGTCTCGGCCAGATACAGGTCCAGCCGTGCGAATGTCTGTCCGGATAGTTCCTGCAGAAGGCCGGAGAGGGGGGCGTATCCGGCTGTCTCCTCCAGCAGTTTCCCGTCCTCTGCCTTAAGTGCTGAGATATCCTTCATTACCTGTGAGGCAGGACGGGCCGGAAATGCCGCCTCGTCGGATACCGGGAAGGTGTATTCCGCCTCCTCTCCGCCGATTACGACGAAGTAAGTGTTGCCTGCCGAGCGCGCGAGTACGCTCATCGGGTACTGCTGCTCCCACGCGGGGGAATACTGCTTGTTGCCTACGCAGTAAAAATGGGGAGTCAGTCCTGCAGTCCGCAGACGGGTTACATCCTCAGGGGCGAATTCTCCCCAGGGCAGGGCGTTGCGGTATTCTTTCTCCAGCGTTTCCATTTCGGAGGCAATGGCGTTGCGGCGGGCCGTAGTGTCCTCGACCGCCTTCAGCAGCTGCTCCGCGCTCAGGCCGGAGGCAGGGGCGGCGGTTATCTCCGGATGTTCCTTGGCCACGGCAGCGAGTATGCTTTCAGCGGCCCTGCACCTCTCTATAAGGGAGGTCATCTCCTTCGATGTCCCGTCGGTGCCTGTGACGGACCGGGTGATGTCCACCATCCCGAGTTCCTGCACTCCTGCCAGGAAACGTTCCAGGTCCCCCGACAGGAGGATCATGGAGTATTTGGTCATTTTCGTTATCATAGTGCTTCCTCCTCTGCTTCCATGTCGTGACGGTTCTTGACTATTTTCTGGGAAGCCTTGGAGAGATTCTCCTCGTCTTCCAGATAACGCTTGATCTTGAGAATAGCCTCATTGTACCCTGGTATCTGCACCTTTTCATACAGATTGACCTTCTGGGTGGTCTTCTTGCGGGAGAAGTCCAGTATGCGGCTCTTCTCGGAGCATATCTCGGACTCTATTCCCAGCCGGGCGAGGTCCTTGAGTATCTGCACACCGTCGCTGTACCACAGGGGTTTCTGGAAGAGGTTGAACTCCCGGACATCGTAGATGACATCCTTGAGCTCCGGTATCCTCACACCCGCGAACTTGGCCGTGACCAGCTCCACGTCCCGCACCGAGATGAGCCCAGGCTCGAACTCATTCCAGAGTCCGGACAGGTAGCTGTACCTCTCCAGCGCGGCCGAGAGCTCTTCCAGCAGCTCGTCCGACCGCCTCTTGGCCTTCTTGACCTCCAGGCGCAGGGCCGCCTCCTTGTTCTTCAGGGTAGGCAGGGCCCGGGTGCGGATCTTCAGCTGCTTGCCCAGCTCGCCGAGCGACGTCTTGTTATATTGGAATTTGATGGCCATGGCTTGATGATGTTAGGCGGCAGGTTCGTCCTCGCTCTTCCAGTACTTCTGTATGAGAGCCTCCTTGATACCAGTCTCTGCCTTTGAGAAATGACGGGCAAAGAGCATCCACGCGGTGTCGAGCATCTCCTCTATCGAGATGTTGACGTCGATGGCCAGCAGGTGGTTGGAGTAGTCCTTGGCAAATGCGAGGCAGCGGTTGTCGTAGTCGCTCAGGTCGAAGCCGTTCTCCAGCTTGGTCTTGGCGTTGGCGGCATCGGCGTAGAGGCGGACGGCGGTGTTCATCACCTGGTTGTGGTCCTCGCGGGTCTTCTTGCCGATGACCAGCTGTTTCAGGCGCGACAGGGAACGGAACGGATCCACGATGACCTTGCCGGTGTCGCTGTCCTGACGCAGGAAGAGCTGTCCCTCCGTGATGTATCCGGTGTTGTCCGGGATGGCGTGGGTGATGTCCCCGTCGTTGAGGGTGGTGACGGCGATGATGGTGATCGAGCCTCCGGCAGGCAGCTGCACGGCCTTTTCGTAGATTTTCGCCAGGTCGGAGTACAGCGAGCCGGGCATGGAATCCTTCGACGGTATCTGGTCCATACGGTTGGATACTATCGACAGGGCGTCCGCATAGAGGGTCATGTCGGTCAGAAGTACCAGGACCTTCTCATTCTTGTCCACGGCAAAATACTCGGCGGCAGTCAGGGCCATGTCCGGAATAAGCAGACGCTCGACGGGGGGCTGCTCGGTGGTGTTCACGAAGCTTATGATCTTGTGCAGGGCTCCTGCATTCTCGAACATGTTCTTGAAATACAGGTAGTCGTCGTTCGAGAGTCCCATGCCTCCGAGGATGATCTTGTCCACATCCGCGCGGAGGGCCACCATGGCCATGACCTGGTTGTAGGGCTGGTCCGGGTCTGCGAAGAATGGAATCTTCTGGCCGGAGACAAGGGTGTTGTTGAGGTCAATGCCGGCGATTCCTGTGGGAATCAGCTGGGAGGGCTGTTTTCTCTTGTAGGGGTTTACCGACGGTCCTCCGATGAAACGGCGCTCTCCCTCCACCTCCGGGCCTCCGTCTATGGGACGGCCGTAGGCATCGAAGAAACGGCCGGCAAGATCCTCGCTGACGTTGAGGGCGGGCGGTTCTCCGAAGAATGTCACCTCGGCATCGGTCGGGATACCCTCGGTGCCTTCATAGACCTGAAGAGTGACCAGGTCGTCCTTGATCTTCACCACTTGGGCCAGACGTCCGGCGACAGTGGCCAGCTCGTCGTTGGAGACTCCCTGAGCCTTGAGCGAGACTGTGGCCTTGGTGATGGCCTCCAGCTGAGTGTATATCCTTTGAAATGCTTTATTTGTCATGGCTCATGTATTTGTTGATCTGTTCGAGGTATCTGTTGAAATCAGCGCTCTGGAACTCCGAGTAGTTCATCTGGCGGAAGAGGTTGATCACCTCCTTGTACCATGCGGAGCATTCCTCGAAGGTCTCGAAGTCATGCTCTGCGTGGCATACGTCCAGGACCTTCTCCAGCATGAACTCCTGCCTGTCGATGGGAGTGGAGGCGTCTATGCGGTCAAATGCGTCCTGCTGCAGGATGATGTAGTCGATCAGCTCCGACTTCCAGTAGCGCTCGTGGTAGCTGACGGGCACTCCGTCGTCGCCGAGGATGTTGATCTGCTCGAATGCTTCCTTGCCCCTGAGGACGAGGTTCTTGGCATCCAGTACCATTTCCACCCATCTGGGGGATATCTTCTTCTGGAGGAAGTCGATGATCTCCGGGTACTCCAGGTATTTGGAATAGGAGTCAATCGGGTCAACGGCCGGATAGCGCTTCTTGTCGGCGCGGTTCTGCGAGAGGGCGTAGAAGCAGCGGGCGGCCTTCTTGGTGGATTCGGTTACGGGCTCCTTGAGGTTACCTCCGGCAGGTGATACGGTGCCGATGAACGTCACAGATCCGGTCGTGCCGTTGTTGAGCACCACGGCTCCGGCGCGGGCGTAGAAGTTGGAAATAATCGACGAGAGGTCCACGGGGAAGGCATCTGCTCCGGGCAGCTCCTCCATCCTGTTGCTCATCTCCCTGAGGGCCTGTGCCCAGCGGGAGGTGGAGTCGGCCAGAAGCAGGACTTTCAGCCCCATGGCCCTGTAGTACTCGCAGATGGTCATGGCTGTGTAGACGGATGCCTCGCGGGCGGCCACAGGCATGTTGGAGGTGTTGCAGACAATGGTGGTCCTTTCCATCAGGGAACGTCCGGTACGGGGGTCGACCAGTTCGGGGAACTCTGTGAAGATCTCCACCACCTCGTTGGCCCTCTCTCCGCACGCAGCCATGACTATCACGTCGGCCTCTCCCTGCTTGGCAATGGCGTGCTGGAGCACTGTCTTGCCGCATCCGAAAGGACCGGGGATAAATCCGGTACCTCCTTCGGCGATGGGGTTGAAGGTGTCGATACACCTTACTCCTGTCTCCATGATGCGCCACGGACGGGGTTTCTCCCTGTAGGCTGTGACAGCCACCTTGACCGGCCATTTCTGTATCATGCTTACGGGGTGCTCGTCTCCGTCGGCGTCAGTGAGCACGGCTACCGTATCGCAGGCCCTGTACGTGCCGGCAGGGACTATGGACTTGACTCTGTAGGAGCCCTTGAATGCGAACGGCACCATAATCTTGTGGGGCAGCCAGCCTTCCTTGACCTCTCCGAGCCAGTCTGCGGCGCGTACTTCGTCTCCGGGAGCGGCCAGCGGAGTGAAGTCCCACTCGCGCTCAGCATCTATGGGTGCGGTGTATTCTCCTCGTTTGAGGAAGACTCCCTGCATGGTGGCCAGGTTATTCTGCAGGCCGTCAAAGTTGCCTGAGAGCAGGCCGGGGCCGAGGGTGGCTTCCAGCATGTGCCCCTGGAACTCCACCTTGTCCCCGCATCTGAGTCCGCGGGTGCTCTCATAGACCTGCACCGAGGCTCTGCGGCCAGTCACCTTGATGACTTCGGCCATGAGTCTCGCATCTCCCAGCGAGATATAGCAGATCTCGTTCTGGGCGACAGGACCGTCGGTCAGGACGGTTACCAGGTTGGAGATGATGCCTGTAACTTTGCCAGTTGTGTGTTTCTGAGTATCCATATATCGGTATTTTATTGTCTTAGTTGAAATCCACTCCCTTGAATGTGCCCCTGACCTCGTCTACATAGCGGCGGAAGAGCTCGGCACCCTTGTCCCGGTCCAGCGAGCTCCAGCGCCCGACTATCATCGCCTTGGCCAGAAAGCCCAGGATGACGTCCATGTCGAAATAGTGGAATGAGGTCAGTTCCGTAATCCTGTCCCAGCGGTAGCGGTCCAGGGCGTGCTCCCTCTCCAGCAGGTCCTCGGTACGGAATATCTGCTGAAGGACGGGCCAGGCTTCCTCGTCACGGCTGTCAGTCTCTCCCACAATGTATTTCCCGGGGTCAACGCCTTCCTTGGAGGCAAGGAATCTCACCTGGGAGTTGCGGATCATCCGGTCAAGTCCGTACCAGCTGCGGATGAAACGGCTGCGCTGGCGGGCGGCTGCCCGGTAGAAATGCCCGCAGAGTATGGAGGAGTCCGCTCCGGCCTCGAGCCAGTCTACGGCACGGCGGTCGGCAGGAGAGAGCTGTTCCCGCACGGCTTCGGATATCCCTCTGTATGAGAAATGTCCGCTCTGGGTAAAGTCCGGCAGCAGGTCCGGCAGGCCGGCTATGATGTAATGGTAGTTGTTCATCCGAATAGGAGTTTGCGGGTGGCGGGGCGGAGGTACTGGGTAAGGATGTTCTCGAAGTCTCCGTCCGCGAAGCTTATCCTGTAGCTGCCGTCGGCGGGGCCTATTTTGAAGCCTCCGGCCATCTGGCGGGAGAAAGTCACTGTAACGCCTTCTCCCATGATTGCGGCTGCCTTTTTCTCGAACCATGCTCCCAGTTCTTTCTGCATGGAAGAAGGAAGGATGACTTCCAGTCCGGCAGGGGCGGGGTCAGCCGCGTTGAATGCCTTGGCAACTGTAGTGACCAGGCTCTTGACCAGTTCCGGGTCTGCGAGAGCAGCCTTGACGTCAGGGGATACGGCCTTGGTGATGATGATGTTCTCTATCTGCTGGCGGAGAGCCGAGATGGTCTGCGACGAGGCCATGCGGATATCTCCCTCGACCCGTACGCGCAGGTCTTCTGCTTCCTTTCTGGCGTCAGCTATGATTTTCTCTGCCTCTTTTCTGGCGTCAGCTATGATTTTCTCTGATTCTGCGGTTGCGGCGGCCTTGAGAGCCTCGGCCTCCTGTTTTCCTTTAGACAGCCCCTCATTGTAGAGCTTGTCTGTGAGTTCCTGGAGCTTGTTTTCCATGCGGTGTTATTTTAAATTCATCCAAAGTTAGTAAAACTTTTCAACAATATCCACCAGAAACAAAAAAAGTGCCACCTTTTGAGTGGCACTTTAATAGAACTATTAATATTTCTGTTCCTGTTAACCGAGGAATCCCAGCAGGATACCGGCGGCTACGGCGGAACCTATCACACCGGCAACGTTCGGACCCATGGCGTGCATCAGCAGGTGGTTGGTCTTGTCGTATTGCAGACCCACCAGCTGGGACACACGGGCGGAGTCCGGTACTGCGGATACTCCGGCGTTTCCGATGAGAGGGTTGATCTTATTGCCGGGTTTCAGGAAGAGGTTGAAGATCTTCACGAACATCACACCGCCGAAGGTAGCTACCATGAAGGAGAACGCTCCGAGGATGAAGATGTACACGGATTTCAGCTGCAGGAACTTGTCGGCCTGGGTGGAGCATCCTACGGTCAGACCGATGAGGATGGTCACGATGTCGATCAGCGGTCCGCGTGCGGTCTCGGCAAGACGGCGGGTAACACCGCTTTCCTTAAGGAGGTTACCGAAGAAAAGCATACCTAACAGAGGTATACCGGAAGGTACTATGAATGCAGTTACGAGGAAGCCGATGATAGGGAAGAGCTTCTTCTCTGTAGGAGAAACAGGACGGGGCGGCTTCATCCTGATGAGTCTTTCTTTCTTGGTGGTGAGCAGCTTCATGATAGGAGGCTGGATCACAGGTACCAGGGCCATGTAGGAATATGCCGATACGGCGATGGCGCCCATAAGGTCGGGAGCAAGTCTCGAGGAGAGGAAGATGGCCGTAGGACCGTCAGCGCCTCCGATGATACCGATGGCACCGGCCTCAGCGGGAGAGAACCCGAGGGCGAGGGCCACGGTGTAGGCTCCGAAGATACCCAACTGGGCGGCAGCTCCGATGAGCAGCAGCTTGGGGTTTGAGATCAGCGCGGAGAAGTCAGTCATCGCACCGATTCCGAGGAAGATCAGAGGCGGGTAGAAGCCCTTGATCACACCATAGTAGAGTATGTTCAGCACAGAGCCTTCCTCGTAGATGCCGACCGACAGGCCGGGAAAGAGGGGGATGTTGCCGATGATGATACCGAATCCGATAGGAACGAGCAGCATGGGCTCCCACTCCTTCTTGATTGCGAGGTAGATGAACACAAGGCCGATGCAGATCATCAGCAGATATGTCCACTCGAAATTCGCAAATCCGGTATACTGCCAGAATTGTCTTAAATTTTCACCAATCATACTATCCTATAATAGCTAAGGGCGTTCCTTCCATTACGGAGTCGCCTTTGTTGACTTTAATACTCTTTATTACGCCGTCTGCGGTGGCTTCTACGACGTTCTCCATCTTCATGGCCTCGAGGACCATAATCTTCTGGCCGCTCTTTACGGTGTCACCTTCCTTCACGCACACTTCCAGAATAACTCCGGGAAGGGGAGAGGATACGGTTGTACCGCCTGCTGTAGGAGCGGGAGCTGCTGCGGGTTTGGGAGCGGCTGCCGATACAGCGGGAGCGGCGGTTGCGGTTTTCACTACTTTGATGGCAGTGGGTTTGACGATGGGCTTCTCAAACTCTACCTTGAAGTTGGAACCGTTTACCTCTACGGAAGCTACCGACTCCTGAACATCATTGATGACCACATTGTAGTCATTGCCGTTGATTTTGAGTTTATATTCTTTCATGGTCTGTATTGTTATCTTTGGTTCTTTTTAAGTGTGGGGGTCTGACGCAGTGTGTAGATCTTAGAGCTCCAGGGCGAGTAGCTCCTGTCTGTATGGCTCATGGTGATGGTGAGACTCTCGTGGTCGTGTGCCTCGGTCTCCTCATGGAAAAGGTGGAGGGCAAGCGCGATGGCCGCATAGGTCTCCGCAGAGGTCTCTTTTACTATTGTCCCTGCAGCTTCAGTGTCGGCAGTAGCCGCGGTTGATTTCTTCTGCTGCTTGCTGGTCGCAACATGTCCTGTGAACTTGAATATGAAGCACAGGATAATGAGGGCACTGAATACCACCAGCATGGCGGTCATGGTAAGAATCCATCCACCCGGGTCTTCCCTGGCCATTATCTGGCTCTTGGATTCCTCGTCAACTCCGGCATTGTTGGTGCTGGGGGAAGTCCAGGGCATGATGCCCCAGCCCTCGCCGCTGCCGTCGATGGAGCCGATTCCGTCTTCGATACGTCCGTAGGACTGGTCTACGCCGAGGTTCTTGGGCACGGCGATCTTGTCGATGACGGTACGTCCGTCGCTGGCCACGAAGTAGATGGTATCAGACTCTTCCAGGGTAAAGTTGATGTGGAAGGTTCCGTGGTAGGGGTTGTTGTCCGCCCAGAAGAGGATGTGCTGGCGGGGGGGAATCTGGGTCAGCACGTCTCCCTTGGGGATGATGTATTTCTTCAGGTTGTTCGGATCGTTGGTCAGGAAGCATCCGCCGATATTCACCGTACCGTAGGAGGTATTGAAGAGCTCGAACCAGCCGTTGTGGAAGCCGAAATCGTCCTCGAAGTTGGTCTCATTGTGGATGAGCAGCTCGTTCAGACGCATATCGCTCTGGCTCTGGGCACTCAGGGTGAACACGGACAGAGTAACTGCGATACCCGACACCAATATGAATCTAAGTTTGTTCATTTCAGTCGGTTTGATGTGTTACAAAGGAAGATTGTCATGCTTCTTGGCAGGGTTGCTCAGCTTCTTGGTAGAGAGCTGCTCAAGGGCGCGGATTACGCGGAAGCGGGTATTCCTGGGCTCGATGACATCGTCGATGTAACCGTAGCTGGCTGCCTTGTAGGGGTTGCAGAAGAGGTCGTTGTACTCTTTCTTCTTGGCAGCTGTTACCTCTGCGCGCTTGTCGGGATCCTCGATCTCCTTGATCTCCTTGGAGTAGAGCACCTCTACGGCACCGTCAGCACCCATCACGGCGATATTGGCTGTAGGCCATGCGTAGTTGATGTCGCCGCGGAGCTGCTTGCAGCTCATCACGATGTGCGAACCGCCGTAGGACTTGCGGAGGGTGACGGTAACTTTGGGCACTGTGGCCTCACCGTAAGCGTAGAGCAGCTTGGCTCCGTGAACGATGATTCCGCCGTACTCCTGCTGGGTTCCGGGCAGGAAGCCGGGAACGTCCACGAGGGTTACGAGAGGGATGTTGAAGGCGTCGCAGAAACGTACGAAGCGGGCAGCCTTCCTGGAGGAGTTGATGTCCAGAACGCCGGCTAAGTACTTGGGCTGGTTGGCCACGATACCCACTGATGTGCCGCCCATGTGAGCGAAGCCGACGATGATGTTCTTGGCGTAGTCCTTGTGTACTTCGAAGAACTCTCCGTCGTCAACGATACCGCCGATGACCTGATACATGTCGTAAGCCTCGTTGGGGCTGTCGGGGATGATGGAGTTGAGGGAGTCCTCGAGTCTCTCGATGGGGTCTGCGGTGGGTTTGTAAGGGGGCTCCTCGAGATTGTTCTGAGGGATGAAGGAGAGAAGCTTGCGGATGATGGCGATGGCATCTTCCTCAGAGTCGGCTGCGAAGTGTGCGACACCGCTCTTGGAAGCGTGTACGGATGCGCCGCCGAGCTGCTCCTGGGTAACCACCTCACCGGTAACGGACTTTACAACTGCAGGTCCGGTCAGGAACATGTAGCTGGTACCCTTAGCCATGATGTTGAAGTCAGTCAGTGCGGGAGAGTATACGGCACCGCCGGCGCAGGGTCCGAGGATTGCGGAAATCTGAGGGATGACACCCGAAGCGAGGATGTTTCTCTGGAAGATCTCGGCATAGCCGGCAAGAGCGTTCACGCCTTCCTGGATACGGGCTCCGCCTGAGTCGTTCAGACCGATGACGGGAGCACCCATCTTCATGGCCTGGTCCATGATCTTGCAGATCTTGAGGGCCAGTGTCTCAGAAAGAGATCCGCCGAATACAGTGAAGTCCTGGGCGAATACATATACCAGGCGGCCTTCGATTGTACCGTAACCTGTAACGACACCGTCGCCGAGGAATGTGGTCTTATCCATGCCGAAGTTCGTGCATCTGTGTGTCACGAACATGTCGAATTCCTCGAAACTGCCTTCGTCGAGGAGCATGGCGATCCTTTCACGGGCAGTGTATTTGCCCTTCTGGTGCTGAGAGTCGATTCTCTTCTGGCCACCGCCGAGGCGGGCCTTTTCACGAAGCTCTATCAGCGCTTTTACTTGTTCAAGCTGTTGGCTCATAACTTAATCTTTCTGTATTAATTAGTGTTTGGGTTTATTTGTTCTTGGGATCCTCGCAAAGTTCGGTGAGCACACCGTGTGTGGATTTGGGATGGAGGAATGCGATGTTCAGGCCCTCAGCGCCCTTGCGGGGAGCCTTGTCGATGAGTCTTACGCCTTTGGCTTCCATCTCGGTCAGTGCATTCTGCACGCCGTCCTTCACTGCGAAAGCGAGATGGTGGATGCCTTCGCCTCTCTTCTCGATGAAGCTTGCGATGGTTCCGTCAGGAGAAGTGCTTTCCAGCAGTTCGAGCTTGGTCTGTCCGATTTTGAAGAAAGCGGTCCTGACTTTCTGGTCGGGAACCTCTTCGATAGAGTAGCATTTGAGGCCCAACATGTTCTCATAGTAGGGAATAGCCTCGTCCAGAGACTTAACGGCGATTCCGAGATGTTCAATATGTGACAGTTCCATAATAAGATTTATTTTAGAGTTGTATTATTCCTCATCAGCCATTTCCATGGTGTGGTAGACGTTCTGTACGTCGTCGTCGTTCTCGAGCTTGTCGATGAGCTTGAGGATGCCTTCCTTCTCCTCGGCGGTGAGTTTCTTGAGCGGTACGTTGGGTATCCTCTCGAAACCTCCGGATACGATGGTGAAGCCGTTGTCCTCGAGATATTTCTGTATGGCTCCGAATGACTCGAACTCACCATATATATAGATAAGGCCGTCCTCGTCATCCTTGTAGACATCGTCCACACCGTAGTCAATCAGCTCGAGCTCGAGCTCGTCCATGTCCACGGGACCGTCTTTCTTTACCTTGAAGACGCACTTGTGGTCGAACATGAAGCTTACGCAGCCCTGGGTGCCCAGCGCGCCGCCTACCTTGGTGAAGTAGCTGCGGATGTTGGCCACAGTCCTCATGTTGTTGTCGGTGGCGGTCTCGATCAGGAATGCGATGCCGTGAGGGCCGAAGCCTTCGTACACGATCTCCTCGTAGTCTCCTGCATCGTGCTCGACAGCTCTCTTGATGGCCCTCTCGATGTTCTCCTTGGGCATGTTCTCGCTGCGGGCGGTCTGGATCAGGGTCCTCAGGCGGGGGTTGTTGTCGGGGTCGGGTCCGCCGGCCTTGGCGGCTATGGTGATTTCCTTTCCGATGCGGGTGAAGACGCGGGCCATGTTGCCCCAGCGCTTGAACTTACGTTCCTTTCTGAATTCAAATGCTCTTCCCATACTGTCTACTTCTTAACTTCTATGCGTGTGATGTATTTGTCGATCTCGTATCCCTCGAAAGTCTGGGGGTATTTGTCCTTGATGACGCGGTAGTGGGCCAGTGCCTCGTCGTTGCGGCCGAGTTCCTCGCAGATGATGCCGGCCTTGAGGAGGTATGTGGCGGCGAAGATATTGTCCTCCACCTGAGAGGCCTGGAGATAGTACTTGAGTGCGTTCTCGTACTCTCCTGCGATGGAGTATGCGTCACCGATGCCTGCCAGGGCGCGGCCCTTGAGCACGGGATCCTTGCCGTTGTACTTGGTCAGATAGCTGATGGCCTCGGGGGCGTTGCCGAGCTGGAGCTCGCAGATGCCCGCATAGAGATAGACAGCCTTTCCTGCCTTGGCTCCGTATTCGTCAATGATCTGGATGAAACCGAGTGAGTTGCCGTCGCCATTGAGGGCCTTGTCGTAGTCCTCCGCCCTGAAGTACTGTTCGGCGGTGAATGTCTGTCCTACGGCCTCGTCTTTCAGGGGCTTGGAGTAGAACTGGATGATAAGGACTATGATTGCAGCTACAACGACCAGACCGGCGCCGATGTAGCCGATCAGTTTGCCGTTTTTCTTAAAGAATACCTCAGTCCTGGAGACGGCCTCGCCGACTGTTTCGTTGGTGGTGTTTACGTTCTTTGCCATTTTTGCAATAAATTCTGATTTTTATATAATGGGTGCAAAAATACAACAATTTGTGTAATCGCAAAGATAAAATCATAAGAAATATTCTATCTTTGTTGGTAAAATATAGGAGAATGTTTCTAAGGAGAATAATCGTACAGGATTTCAAGAACATCAGCAGCGCGGACATATCGTTCTCACCTAAGATCAACTGTATCTGCGGGAACAACGGGGAGGGCAAGACCAACCTCCTGGACGCCGTGCACTATCTCTCCATGACCAAGAGTTTCCTCTCTGTCAATGACAGGTACACATACACTTACGGCAAGGACGAGGCAGTCCTGCACGGGACTTTCCAGGACGTGGGGCAGGAGGAGGACATCGCGGTGTCGGTGCGCTCCGACGGAGCCAAGACCGTCCGGCGCAACGGCAAGGCCTACAAGCGTCTGTCCGAGCATGTCGGCCGTATCCCGGTGGTGATGACAGCTCCTCCGGACATCTCCCTCATCCACGATTCGGGCGAGGAGCGCAGGCGCTTCCTCAATATGATGATATCCCAGATGGACAGGGAGTACCTCCGTTCCGTCTCCGCCTACAACAGCCTGCTCAAGCAGCGCAATGCCGCACTCCGTCAGGAGGGGACGCCGGACCTTTTCCTGGAGACAATCTCGGAGAGGATGTACGCCCCTGCCGCGTATATCCACGCCAGGAGGCGGGAGGCGGCGGAGCAGCTGGCCGCCAGGGCAGCAGAGTACTACGGGTTCATCTCCGGAGGCAGGGAGAGCATCGGCATACGCTACCGCTCCGACCTGGAGAAGGCGGGACTGCAGGAACTCCTGGAGGCCTCCCTTCAGAAGGACAGGGCGCTGGGCTATACCACCGCCGGGGTGCAGCGGGATGACCTGGAATTTTCCATGGACGGGCATCCCCTCCGCAAGTGCGCCTCACAGGGACAGCAGAAGTCATTTATCATTGCACTGAAAATGGCCCAGTACCGGGTGATGTGCGCCGGAAGGGAGGTCCGCCCGGTCCTGCTCTTCGACGACCTGTTCGACAAACTGGACGCCGGTAGGGTGGCCTCGCTGATACGGATGGTGGTCGAGGGGGATTTCGGCCAGATATTCATTACCGATACCGACGAGGAACGGCTGCGGAGGATAGTCGGAGGCATTACGGACCAGGGACGGTTCTTCAATGTCAGTGCCGGAGTGATAACCGAAATAGACAGTCAGTCATGCAGCGGATAGGGGAGAAACTGCTGGGCGAGGTGCTCACGGAATATATAAAGGAAGCGGGTATCGGAGAGAGGATGCGCGGTCTGGATATATGCGGACTGTGGCCTGAGGCGGTGGGAGCCCGTGCGGCGGCGGCGACCCGGAGCCTGAACTTTGCCGACGGGGTGCTTTACTGCCGGATGTCCTCGTCCACAGTCCGGAACATGCTGTTCTACAATCTGGAAGGAATCCGCGGCGAGCTTAACCGCCTGGCTGGCGGCGCATACGTACGCAAGATCGTACTGTGCTGACAGAATGATAATTACTAACAACTTAAAACTATACAGTATGGACAGGTTTATCGAAAATTTCAAGAAAGGATTTCCGTTTCTGAAACTGGAGGCGGCGGCCACGCCTGAAAGAGGCATCCAGGTTATGGACGACAGGGCCAGGCAGGCTGCGGTGGACAGGTATGACAGCTTCTCCGGCGAGGTGGTCAAGTTCGTGCCGGCCTCCGGAGCGGCCTCCCGTATGTTCAAGGACCTCTTCGAGGGAAGGGACGTGCTCGCGTCGGGCAAGCCGCTGGACTCTGCCTCCAAGGCCCGGAAGTTCGTGGACAATATCGGCAGGTTCGCATTCTACACCCCGGAGGATTTCAGCGGTCTGACTCCTTTCGGTATCCTGGACCATGTGATAGGTCAGGGAGCATCGGCCAGCGGCCGGCCCGGACTGGATTACGGCAACAGGCCCAAGGGGCAGGTGCTCTTCCACCGCTATGAGGGGGAGGTGCGCACTGCCTTTGAAGAGCATCTGGTGGAGGGCGCCCTCTATGCCCGCAGCGCCTCCGGCAAGGTGAGGATACATTTCACCGTCTCGCCCGCTCATCAGGCCGGCTTCGAGAAGATCCTGCAGGAGACCGTGGCCAAGTACGAGGAGCGCTTCGGCTGCAAGTACGACATCTCCTTCAGCGTCCAGGATCCTTCGACCGACATCATCGCTGTCAATGAGGACAATACCCCCTTCCTCAAGGCCGACGGCAAGCCCCTCTACCGTCCCGGCGGACACGGTGCCCTGCTGGGCAACCTGGCGGCCGTCGACGGAGACATCATCTTCCTGAAGAATATTGACAATGTGGTGCATCAGCGTCTGCTGGACGAGACGGTTGTCTGGAAGAAAGCGCTGGCAGGCAAGCTGCTGGAGGTCAGGGAGAAAATCTACGGCTATCTGGTGGCCCTCGATGAGATGACGGCCTCCGGTGCTGAGAATGAGGCTCTTCTGGCGGAGATCCGGACATTCCTGGAGAAGGAGTTCTGCGTCACCCTTCCCGATGTTCCGGCCGACATCTATCCCCGTTACCTCCATGCCAAGCTGAACCGCCCCATCCGCATCTGCGGCATGGTCAAGAACGAGGGCGAGCCCGGCGGCGGTCCCTACATCGTCTACGATGCCGACGGCTCCACATCCCTGCAGATTCTCGAGGGAGCCCAGCTCGACATGAACGACCCGGCAACTGTGGCCATGCTCAAGGGCTCAACCCACTTCAATCCCGTGGATGTGGTCTGCTGCACCGTGGACTATCTCGGCCGCAAGTTCGACCTCCAGCGTTTCGTGGACCCCGAGACCGGCTTCATAAGCCACAAGAGCTACGAGGGACGTCCCCTCAAGGCCCAGGAACTGCCCGGCCTGTGGAACGGCTCCATGAGCAACTGGAACACCGTCTTCGTCGAGGTACCGCTCATCACCTTCAATCCCGTGAAGACCGTCCTCGACTTGCTCCGCTCCGAGCACCAGCCCGAGACCATGTAGAAGTTAGGTCCCGGCGTTTTGCACGGCTGCTGGAACAATGAGAAATAATAGGTCCCGGAAGACTAGCCGCCCTCGGTACTATATCCAGGGCCTGGTCTTCCGGGACCTATTATTTCTCATTGCGTGTGTCAGGGCTTACCAGCCGAGGACGTACGCGAAGATCAGCGGTGCTACGATAGTTGCGTCCGACTCGACGATGAAGCGGGGAGTGTCCTTGGAGAGCTTGCCCCAGGTGATCTTCTCGTTGGGCACGGCTCCGGAATATGAGCCGTAGGATGTGGTGGAGTCGGATATCTGGCAGAAGTACGACCACAGGGGCACGTCCTTCCACTCCAGGTCCTGAGCCATCATGGGCACCACGCAGATGGGGAAGTCACCGGCTGTGCCGCCGCCGATCTGGAAGAAGCCTACGCCGGCTCCGCCCGAATTGGCCCTGTACCACTCGGTCAGGTAGATCATGGTCTCGATACCGTTCTTGATCATGTTGGTGTCGAACTCACCCCTGATGCAGTGTGCGGTGAAGATGTTGGCTGTGGTGCAGTCCTCCCATGCGGGCACTACGATGGGAATGTTCTTCTCGCAGGCGGCGAGGACCCAGCTGTCCTTGGGGTCGATCTCATAGTACTGCTCGAGCACTCCGCTGCGCAGAAGGCGGTAGATAACCTCCCAGGGGAAAAGTCTCTCACCCTTGGCCTTCATGTCATTCCATACCTCTACAAGGTGGTGCTCCAGCCTTCTGAAAGCCTCCTCCTCGGGGATGCAGGTGTCAGTCACGCGGTTCATGTGGTTTTCCAACAGCTCGTGCTCCTGCTCGGGAGTCAGGTCGCGGTAGTTGGGCACTCTCTTGTAGTGGGAGTGGGCCACGAGGTTCATGATGTCCTCCTCGAGATTGTTGGCGGAGCAGGACACGATGGAGAATTTGCCCTGACGTATCATCTCTGCCAGAGAGATACCGAGCTCGGCGGTACTCATGGCTCCCGCCATTGCCAGCATCATCTTGCCGCCCCGGTTCATCAGGTCGTCGTATGCCTTTGCGGCGTCGACGAGAGTAGCCGAGTTGAAATGACGGTAGTGATGAGTGATGAATTTTGAGATAGGTCCTCTTTCCATTTTCTTGTTTTTTTAATCGTGCCGCAAATTTATAAAATTTTAATAAATTTGCAGATTATTTAATAAAGACAAGTTTCACGGTATGTTTGAGAATTTAACCGAAAAATTAGAAAGATCATTCAAAATAATCAAAGGTCAGGGCCGCATCACGGAAATTAACATAGCGGAGACGCTGAAAGAGGTGCGCCGTGCACTGCTTGACGCCGACGTAAGCTACCGCGTGGCCAAGGACTTTTGCAACGATGTCAAGGCCAAGGCCTTGGGCCAGAACGTGCTGACCGCTGTCCGTCCCGACCAGATGATGATAAAGATAGTCCACGACGAGCTGGTGACCCTCATGGGCAGCACGGCGTCGGACATCAATATAAAAGGTAAGCCCGGCATCGTCCTGGTGGCCGGTCTCCAGGGTTCCGGTAAGACGACCTTCTGCGGCAAGCTGGCGCTCAACTGCAAGAGCAAGCGCGGCCTCAAGGTGATGCTGGTGGCCGGTGACGTGTACAGACCCGCGGCCATCGACCAGCTGAAGGTGCTCGGCGGACAGATCGAGGTCTTTGTCTATTCCGAGGACGGGGTGAAGGACCCGGTTAAGATAGCCAGGAATGCCATAGCATATGCGACAAAGGAAAATTATTCTCTAGTCATCGTCGATACCGCCGGCCGTCTGGCAGTGGACGAGGAGATGATGGACGAGATAGCTGCCATCAAGGAGGCCGTCAAGCCTACCGAGACCCTCTTCGTGGTCGATGCCATGACCGGTCAGGACGCTGTGGAGACCGCCAAGGCCTTCAACGACCGCCTGGACTTCGACGGAGTGGTGCTCACCAAGATGGACGGTGATACCCGCGGCGGTGCCGCCCTCTCGGTCAAGGCCGTGGTCAACAAGCCGATCAAGTTCATCAGCTCCGGAGAGAAGATGGAGGCCCTCGATGTCTTCCATCCCGACCGTATCGCCGACCGTATACTCGGCATGGGCGACGTGGTCTCCCTGGTTGAGAAGGCCCAGGAGCAGTACGACGAGCAGGAGGCCCGCAAGCTGGCCAAGAAACTGGCCAAGAACCAGTTCAACCTCTGGGACTTCTACCAGCAGATACAGCAGATCAAGAAGATGGGCAACATCAAGGACCTCGCATCCATGATACCCGGTGTGGGCAAGGCTCTCAAGGACGTGGACATCGACAACAACTCCTTCAAGAGCGTCGAGGCCATCATCCTCTCCATGACCCCCTACGAGAGGGAAAATCCGGCAGTGATCAACGGCTCCCGCCGCCGCAGGATAGCCGACGGCAGCGGTACCACCATAGCCGATGTCAACCGCCTCCTCAAGCAGTTCGAGGGCACCCGCAAGATCATGAAGAACGTGGCTTCAGGCGGTGTCCGCAATGCGGTAAGGACCGTCAAGGGCATGAGGCACAGATAGAGATTTTTCAGGACAATATAAAACAGCATCCAATGATTCTTTTAAATGGTAAGGAAACGGCTGCGGCCGTGAAAAAAGAGATAGCCGCCAAGGTGGCGGAGATGGTCTCCCGCGGAGAGCGTCCCCCTCATCTGGTAGCGGTGCTGGTCGGTGACAACGGAGCCAGCAAGACCTATGTGGCCAATAAGGAAAAGGCCTGTGCGGAAGTGGGATTCAAGTCCACTGTTCTGACATTCCCCGAAACTATATCCGAGGCAGAGCTGCTTGCCCAGATTCAGAAACTCAATGAGGACGACAGCGTTGACGGATTTATCGTCCAGCTGCCTCTGCCCAAGCATATTGATGAGAACAAGGTTATCAATGCCGTCTCGCCCATGAAGGACGTGGACGGTTTCCATCCCGTCAATGCGGGCCGCATGGCCCTCGGCGAGGAGGCCTTCCTGCCGGCGACCCCCTTCGGTATACTCCTGCTCCTGGAGCATTACGGCATAGAGACTTCCGGAAAGCACTGCGTCATCCTCGGCCGCAGCAACATCGTCGGCCGTCCGGTGGCCAACCTTCTGTCCCGTAAGGCCTATCCCGGAGACTGCACCGTCACCATGTGCCACAGCCGCACCAAGGACATTGCCTTCTATACCCGCAGCGCGGACATCATCATCGCGGCCCTCGGCGTGCCGGAGTTCCTCAAGGGCGACATGGTCAAGGAAGGAGCCGTGGTCATCGACGTGGGTATTACCCGTGTGCCCGCCGATACCCCCAAGGGATACCGCATCGTAGGGGACGTGGAGTTCGACTCTGTAGCACCGAAATGCTCCTACATCACCCCCGTGCCCGGCGGAGTAGGGCCTATGACCATTATCTCCCTGATGAAGAATACCTTCAGGGCCAGAGAACTGAAATTGTTAAACACAAAATAACACAATTCCTATGAAACGGATACTTTTGCTGATGGCTGCTGCTGCCATGTTGCTGACCTTCTCCTGCAAGGACAAGGGCCCGGACCTGATAAAGGCGGGAGATACCCTTCCTGAATTTTCACTGAGTTCCGAAGTTTACGGAGACCTCTCTTCTTCTGACCTTGATGGAAAAGTCACCTATCTCTGTTTCTTCGCTACATGGTGCCCTCCCTGCCAGCTGGAGCTGGCCGCAGTTCAGGACACCCTTCTGCCCATGTTCCAGAATGACGAGGACTTCCGCCTCGTAGTGGTGGGCCGCGAGCATACTGACGCCGACCTGACGGAATACAACAAAACCAAGAATTTTACATTTTCCCTCTATCCCGACCCTGAGCGCGAGGTCTATTCCCTCTTTGCCACCGAGACCATCCCCAGAGCATACGTGATAGGCCGCGACGGAGTGGTGGTGGATGCCGCTACGGGCTTCGATGAGGAGCATTTTGCCTCCGTGCTGAAGACTATAAGGGAACTGCTGGACAGTGAGACAGCCGTGGAACTTTAATTACAGATGCTGAGTATGAGATATTTTTCCAGAATACTTGCGGTCGCCCTGGCGGCGGCTGTAGTGTGCGGCTGCGCTGAGAAGAAGCCGCGCGTGGCTATCGTAGGCGTGGGCATTGAGTGCAGTACATTCTCACCCGCCCGTACCACACTGGACATGTTCCGCCCCCTCTACGGGGAGGACATCATCAAGTCCTATCCGTTCTTCCGGGGGGAGGACAATGAGCTGCTCGCCCGTGCCGACTGGGTGCCGACCGTCGTGGCCTGGGCTACCCCGGGCGGAATGGTGACCCGCGAGTGCTATGACACCCTGCTCAACCAGTCGCTGCGTCTGCTGAAGCAGAATATGCCCTATGACGGTATTTTCCTGGACATACACGGTGCGATGAGCGTGGAGGGGCTGGATGACCCCGAGGGAGATTACATTACCAAGATCCGTGAGGTGGTCGGTGATGATGTCCTGATATCCACTTCGATGGACCCTCACGGCTGCGTGTCGCCCCGTCTGGCTCAGAATACGGACCTGATAACCTCGTACCGCATGGCTCCCCATACGGACAGGTACATCAGCCGCGAGCGTGCCATCGTCAATCTGCTGGACCGTCTCGAGAGCGGCAAGGGCAAGCCCGCCTACAAGGCATGGGTGAAGGTGCCTATCCTCCTGCCCGGTGAGAAGACCTCTACCCGCGTGGAGCCCGGCAAGTCCCTGTATGCCGCCATTGAGCCGATCGAGGCTCAGGACGGTGTGATCGACGCCGCTATCTGGATGTCCTATCCCTGGGCCGACGAGCCCCGCAACCACGGTGTGGTGGTGGTAACAGGTGACGACAGCGTGCAGGTGACTGAGGGGGCAAAGTCCCTGGCGGAGCATTTCTGGTCGGTGCGCAACGATTTCGAGTTCGTGGCTCCGACTGCCTCTCTGGAAGAAGTGCTGGCCAAGGCTATCAGGAGTGACAAGAAGCCTTACTTCATCAGCGATATGGGAGACAATCCCACTGCCGGCGGTGCAGGCGACGTGACCTGGACCCTGCAGAAGCTGCTGGCGCGTCCCGAGTTTAAGAAAGCCAGTGGCAAGACCCTCGTCTATGCGGCCATTCCCGGTCCTGAGATGGTGGCCCAGGCCAAGAAAGTCGGGGAGGGCGGACATGTCCGCTGCAAGGTGGGCGCCGCTGTGGATGACCGCTATGCTCCTCCGGTGATGCTGGACGGTACGGTGGTCAAGATTCTGGACCGTGAGCGCAACGACCAGGTGGTCATTAAGGTCGGCTCGATGCTCGTCATCGTGGGCGAGGACCGCAGTCCCTACCACTACAAGGGAGACTTCGAGCGCCTGGGCATCGACCCCTATGACGTGGACATCATCGTGGTGAAGCTCGGCTACCTGACCGAGGAACTCTACGAGATCAGCCACGCCGGCGACTGGATGATGGCCCATACCCGCGGCGGAGTCGACCAGGACCTCCTGCAGCTGCCCTACAAGCGTCTCGAGCGTCCGATCTTCCCGCTCGATCCCGATATGCCCGATCCTGACCTCGAAGTCGTATTCATGTAGTCCTTGGAGATTTCGCGATAAGCCGAGAAAAATAAAAGTCCCGGAAGACCAGGCCCTCCCACCGCTTTGCGGCGGGCCCCTCCCTCTAGAGCCGAGGGCGGCTAGTCTTCCGGGACTTTTATTTTTTATCTGCCTGACAGCAAGAGTATTGGCGGATCAATTTACCTGGCTAAAGCCGGAATCGCAGCCGTCAAAGACTTTCCAATCAAAGGAAACACGACGGCAGAGAATTGAGGATTCCGCCGCCATGTCATTTCACCATGACATATTCATGACATTTCAACGGATGCCTTTTAGCCTTTACCTTCACCTTCACTTACCTTTACTTTAGCTTGCCTCGCCTCAACTTAATTTCCACTTCCCATCATTTCCCATTACCACTTTGCATTTTCACGATTCCTTTTAGTTGTACGGTATTTGCTTGTGAATAAGTACATTGGAAAATTAGAAAAATTCAACATGAGGCGAAAACAGGCTGTTTTCATCGCAAAATGCTTCACCTGCAAAATCAAGAAATAAGTAATGCTCTGAATATTAGCAACTTTAAATATAACTAAAAAGCATCATGAGATCGGGGCAGAGAATAGGAGTGACAGAAAAGAGGATGGGCAAAGAAAAGGAGGAACAAGAAGGTAAAAGGAGGACAGATTGAAAGGGACAGACAGAAAGGGACAGGCTGAAAAGGACAGGTAGAAAGAGATTGGCCCGTAGAGCACGACAGGCACCGGACGGAACCAGGTACCGGAGCAAGCACTTCCGGCGAATCTTTCAGTACCAGGATCAAGGCTTTCAGAAGACATCCAGGCGGGTCCCGGCGTTTATTGGCCATCCTGACATCTTGTCGGTGTGCAACTGTATGCTGTGCAGCGCCTTGTTTTTCTATATTGTTGATTATAAAATAATTATAAATCACGACTGATCCTTGCGTCCGGTTTTTTCAGGTCAAAAAGAACACTGCTCTTTTTCAAATAGCTGTGTAACAGTTAATTGTAAAACTTCAGTGCGCTTCTGCCTGCCGTTGCTGCCTGGCTGTTTCAGCCAGCGGTATTCAGTCCCATATGCTCCATACTTCTGTGACTGGATTTGGCTAATAACCGACAAACCATCCGTAAAACGCCCTCTGAGGCTTTTAATGCACAGAACCATACTGCGCATTAAAAGCCCCAGAGGGTCGCAAACCTATATGCGTATCCACACTGGATTTCCACTGCCCCGTTACAGCCTGTCCTTGAAAGAGGCGATCCAGGTGTCAATCCGCTCATCGGTCTTTTCCGGCTCATTGTTGTCGTCTATGGCCGCACCGATGAATTCTCCTTCTTCGACGGCAGTGGAGTCGGAGTAGGAATAGCCGTCGGCCGGGATGCCGCCAATGAAATTGCAGCCGGTGCCTTCCAGCTCTTCCTTGAGCAGGTGCATGCCGTTGCAGAAAGTGTCGGAGTATGCCATGGAGTCTCCGCAGCCGAACAGGGCCACGTCCTTCCCGGCCAGATTGACTGATTTTATAACGTTGATTCCGTCATTCCAGTCATCCTGGAGCTCTCCGTCACCCCAAGTCGAGGTTCCGAGGATAAGGACATCGTATGGCTCTACCTGTCCCTTGGTTATCGTAGCCACGTCGAAAACATCTTTGACATCCAGTCTGGAGGCTATGGCTTCTGCCACTGCCTGTGTCGTCCCCGTGGACGAACCGTAAATAATAACAATCTTTTTCATCTGTTGTGTATTTTGAATTTCACACTGCAAATGAAAAAGATTATTCCCGGATTTGAAATACCAACTTATTGCTAGCAATTACCGACTATAGCCTCAGTCTACTATATCGGCATCGTGGAAGCGGAAGTGCTCGTGGATGCGGCGCAGACGTATGCTCAGGGCTATAAGCATGATGCCGAATACGATCAGGGCGCAGCCGGTGAGAATGACCACAGAGGCTGTTCCGAGCGTCAGGGGGAAGAATGTGATGCCCAGTGAGAGGAGCAGGAGTACCACGCCGCCAGCAATTACCCAGCCGCTGCCGCGGACGCGGAAGGAATCCATGTCGCTGCCCAGACCGATAATCATGAAACTGTGGAACATCATCCACACGCCCAGTACTACTGGCAGTACGACGAGGGTTACGCGCGGGTAGCAGCACAGGAACAGACCCATAAGCAGGTCGAGGATGCCGCCTACTATGCTGTAGCTGCGGGTCGTGAAGTAGCTGCGGCTGGTGGAGCTGACCACTAGTTCCACGATACCGGATACCAGCATGAGTACTCCGAACATGATGCTGAGTGTGAGGTAACTCTCTATAGGGTTGCAGAATACTACGATGCCGGCAATGATTGAGAGGATGCCGGTGAGCAGATATAGCCACCAGTGCCGCACTGTCTTGGAGGCCTTTTCGGCCATTCTGTTGAGAAAACTTTCCATAACAATGATTTTAAATATGATGTTTAATAACTATGTTAAACATTGTATCAACAATCGTGCTAAAGACTTTCCGGAAGAGTATAGACGTTATTCTGTCATTTTTTCCGGAAAAATTGTCATAGCCTGTATCATATTTTAAGAGTTTTATTACCTTTGGATGGCAAAATTAAAAACAACTTAATAACGTATTAAGACTATACTTTTATGAAAAAAATCCTATCGCTAATCTGCGTCGCCGCATTGTCCGTTTCCTGGGCTGGCGCACAGGCTCTTCCAGAGCTTGATCCATTCAGCTGTACCAGCATCATGGTTGGTAAGAAAGCCTCTGATGACGGGGCGGTCATTACCTCGCACACATGTGACGGTAATTACCGTACATGGGTCGGTATTGTGCCCTCCATTACCTATCAGAATGATACAACGGTGAATGTCTTCCAGAACCGCCTGCACACGGAATCCGTCAAGGGCAGTTACCGCATGACGCTGAAGGGGGCAATATTCCAGCCCGCAGGCACTACTTTCCGTTTTGTGGACACAGCCTATCCCTGCCTCAATGAGAAGCAGCTGGCAATGGGTGAGACTACTATCACCGGCCGTCGTGACCTCGTCAACCCTGACGGCATGTTCATGATCGAGGAACTGGAAAAGATAGCCCTGCAGCGCTGCTCAACGGCCCGTGACGCCATACGCCTGATGGGAGAGCTCATCGAGGAGTACGGTTACGGTGACTGGGGCGAGTGCCTGACCATCGCCGACAAGAATGAGGTATGGCACTTCGAGGTGTTCGGAGAAGGCAAGGACAATATCGGAGGCGTGTGGGCAGCTGTCCGTGTCCCCGATGACCATGTGGGAGTCTCTGCAAACATTCCCCGTATCTCCACCCTCGACCTCAAGGATACCGACAACTATATGGCATCCGACAATGTTTATGACGTGGCCAGGAAGCTTGGATACTGGGACGGCAAGGAGCCCTTCCGTTTCTGGAAAGCATACGGTGGCGGCAGAAAGGCATTCAGCGTGCGCGAGTACTATATTCTCAACAAGCTTGCTCCTTCTCTCGGTCTCGAGTATGATTCTGAGGAACTTCCCCTTACCGTCAAACCCGAGCATGCGGTTTCTACCGAGGAAGTGATGGCTCTGCTCACCGAGACCTACGAGGGCAGTGAGTTCGACGTTACCCGCAATCTCAAGATAGAGGTCAAGGACCGCAAGACCGGAGCAGTGGATACTGTTATCTCTCCTGTCGCCAATCCCTGGATGACCCGCGATACCCGCAATCTCTTCAACGCCCTGAAGCCCGGTTCAGTGGACAGCTACCGTCTGGTAGCCGTGCCCCAGTGCTCTTACTCGACGGTCATCGAGCTGCACAGCGACCTGCCCGATGCAGTCGGCGGAGTACTCTGGATATCGTTCGACAACCCCGGACAGAGCCCCCGTATCCCCATTTATTGCGGAACAACCTCTCTGCCCGAATGTTTCAGCATCTGCGGCCAGTACGGCTATGACGAGAATTCCATCATCTGGAAGTTCCGTCCTGCCAACAAGCTCGCGACGGTACGCTGGGGTGCGACCAAGGATGTGATTTTCGATGCAGTAGACCATTTCAAGGCTAAAGGAGTCCGCGAGGAGGCTTTCGTAAGAGAGCAGTATTCGAAGATTCTCGCCGAAGAGGGTGAAGAGGCTGCACTGGAGTATCTCACAGGGTATACCGCAGACTTTGCCGGAGCTGCCATCCTGAAGTGGGAGGAGCTTGCGCTGCAGTTCTGGGCAATGTTCGCCCGCGGTTTCTAAGATGAGGGCCGCAAAGGTAATATTGATAACGGGAGCCACTTCCGGATTCGGCAGGACCGCGTCCGGAATGCTCTCTGCCGCCGGTCATACCGTCTACGGTACCGGCCGCTCGGTACAGGAAGGGACACGTGACGACGGGGTGCGGATGCTGCGCCTCGATGTCACTGTCCCTTCTTCCATTGAGGAGGCGGTAGGAAAAATCATAGCTGCCGAGGGACGCATCGACGTGCTGGTGAACAATGCCGGTGCCGGAATCGGGGGCTCTCTCGAACTGGCTACCGAAGAGGAGAGGTGCTGGCAGATGGAAACCAATTTCATGGGTATGACCCGTGTCTGCTCGGCCGTTCTTCCGTACATGAGAAGGCAGCGCAGCGGGCGCATTATCAACATCAGTTCCATAGCCGGGGTGGTTGCAGTTCCCTACCAGGGGTTCTATTCCGCCTCGAAGTTCGCAATCGAGGGGTACAGCGAGGCCCTTGCAGTGGAAGTGCGGCGTTTCGGTATCCGGGTCTGTCTCGTAGAACCCGGGGACTTCCGTACCGGCTTTACCTCTTCCCGGAAAATGTCGGAGGCGACACTCGCCGATCCGGATTACTCCGAATCCTTCCGAAGGACCATGGCAGGTGTGGAGAAGGACGAGACCCGCGGATGCGACCCGGCCAAAGTGGGCAAAGTCCTGTGCCGCCTCGTCTCCTGCCGCCGTCCGGGATTCCGCACCCTCACCGGCAGCTTCCTGCAGACCGCCTTCGCCCGCGCCTCCCGCATTCTCCCCGGCCGTCTCACCCAGCTCCTCCTCACATGGTTCTACTCAGTATGATGTTTGGAATGATGATCGGAGCGAAGCGACATTCTCCCCTTACTGGGAAGGGGTTCGGGGGATGGGTAGACAAGGGGCGCTCCCCGGAGCACGGAAAAGCAGAAAAGCCTCTGATTATCAGAGGCTTTTCTGCTTTTCCGTGCTCCCTCAGGGGCTCGAACCCTGGACCCCAACATTAAGAGTGTCGTGCTCTACCAACTGAGCTAAGGAAGCGTTCCGTTTTGGGACTGCAAATGTAGAAGTTTTGTTTCAAAATCCAAAATAAATTTTAAAAAAATTTTACAAAAAATGAGGAAAATTCTTATCACGCTGGCCATGACGGCTGTCTCAGTGGGACTTATCTCCTGTTCGCAGAAAGAAATGAGACTGGTGGACTATGTGGACCCGATGGTGGGTACGGACTTTACCGGCCATACTTTCCCCGGGGCGACGGCTCCTTTCGGGATGGTGCAGCTCAGTCCGGACACCAGGATGGATACATGGGAGGGCTGCTCCGGCTACCACTACTCGGACGACACGATTATCGGTTTCAGCCATACCCATCTGAGCGGTACGGGAGTGCTGGACTACGGGGACGTGCTGCTGATGCCCGTGATGGGGTATGAGGCCGATTCCCTGGACAGGCGGCTGTACCAGAGCGCATTCTCACATGACAGGGAGGAGGCTGCGGCCGGATACTACTCGGTGCTGCTGGAGCGCTGGAACGTGCTGGCGGAGTTGACAGCAGGACCTCGTTCCGGGATGCACCGCTATACCTTCCGCAGTACGGACGCCGGTGCACCGTCCATTGTCATTGACCTCAGGCACAGGGATGTCCTCCTGAGTTCCGATATCCGTCAGGAGAGTGACTGCGCCGTCTCCGGATTCCGCCGCTCGAAGTCCTGGTCGGAGGACCAGATGGTGCATTTCTACCTGGAATTTTCCGAACCGATGGCTGGGTACCGGCCATTTGGAGAGGAGGGTGCCCTCATTGTCTTTGCGCCCGGTACGGAGCAGGTGACTGTCAAGGCCGGTATTTCCTCAGTGTCTTCGGACAATGCCCGGGAGAACCTCCTGAGCGATGTGCCGGAGGACAGCTTTGACTTCGATGCCCGGAGGGCCGCCACGGAGGAGCTTTGGGAGCAGTATCTCTCGAAGATCGATGTCCGCGGAGAGGGAAGGGGGGACCGCGAGAGGATGCGGACCTTCTATACTGCATTGTATCACACGGCCATAGCCCCGAATCTCTTCTCCGATGTCAGCGGGGAATACCGGGGAATGGACCGGAAGGTGCACCGGGCGGAGGGATTTGACCGCTATACCGTATTTTCCCTCTGGGATACGTTCCGGACCCTGCATCCGTTGCTGACGCTGATCGAACGGGAGCGGACGGAGGATTTCCTGCGCACGTTCCTGACCATTTACCGTGAAGGAGGAAAGCTGCCCGTATGGGAGCTCAGCGGCTGGGAGACCAACTGCATGATCGGGTATAATTCGATGCCGGTGATAGCCGAGGCACTGAGCCAGGGAATAGGCCTGGAGTATGCTCCGGAACTCCTGGATGCCATGGTGGAATCCTCGTGCAAGGACGAGTTCGGCATACGGTTCTACCGCCAGCGCAATGTGGTGCCTGCGGAAGAGGAACATGAGTCCGTCTCGAAGACCCTCGAGTATGCCTACGATGACTGGTGCATAGCCCAGGTAGCGGATCTGGTTTTCCGGCAGACGGGAGAGAAGCGCTATGCGGATATCCGGGACAGTTATCTGAAACATTCGGCCGGCTATATCAATGTCTGGGACCCGCAGACCGGTCTGATGCGCCCGATGATGAGCGGACGCTGGCTGACTCCCTTCGAGCCGACGGAGGTCAACAACCACTATACCGAGGCCAATTCCTGGCAATACAGTTTCTTCGCTCCTCATGACGTGAACGGGCATATCGGCCTTATGGGCGGCGATGAGGCTTTCTGCGCAAAGCTCGACTCGCTCTTTTCGGCTCCGGAGCGCACTACCGGACGTACTCAGGTGGATATCACCGGTCTGATAGGACAGTACGCTCACGGCAATGAGCCCAGCCACCAGACAGCCTACCTCTATGCCTATGCCGGGCAGCCGTGGAAGACATACTCTATGGTCCGCCGTATACTGGACGAACTCTATACCTCACGGCCCGACGGTCTGTGCGGCAACGACGACTGCGGCCAGATGTCGGCCTGGTACGTGATGAGTGCCATCGGGCTTTATCCGGTCACACCCGGCAGCGGAATCTATGTGCTCAGCGCTCCTGTGTTCGGACAGACGGTGCTCTCTCTCGGAGACGGCCGCCAGCTGACTATCAAGGCAATATGCAAGGACGGCGATATAAACAGCTGCAGATATATTTCTGCCGTGCGGCTCAACGGGCAGGACTATTCCCGCAGCTATATCCGGTACAGCGATATCCGCGACGGCGGGGAACTGGAACTGACTTTAGTGCCTGAGCCGGATTACAGCTTCGGTACAGCGGTGGAGGACAGACCGGTATCCCGTCTGGACAGGACCGGATTCGTGCGCAATCCCTGGTTCGAGGCCCCATCCGACATCTTCGACAAGTCGATGGAGGTAGCGGTGAACAGCGGCTCTCCCGACTGCAAGGCATATATCAGGGTCAATGACGGCAGTTACAGGGAATATACCGGACCGGTGACATTGGACCGTACTACCCGCCTGAGCATTTATTCGGAAGCTCCGGACGGCAGCCGCAGCCCCGAGGTATCGGCCGTCTTCCACAGGATGAAGGATGACATGGACATCAAGACTTTCTGCGAATACAATCCCCAGTACAATGCCCGCGGCCCCCGTGGCCTGATAGACGGTCTCCGGGGCAGTGTCAACTGGAAGACCGGCGGATGGCAAGGCTATCAAGATACGGATTTTACAGCGATAGTCGATCTGCGCGGGGTACGGGAAGTCAGCACCTTCGGCTCCGGATACTGCCAGGACGCCAGGTCGTGGATCTGGATGCCGAAGTATGTGGAGTACAGCGTTTCCGTGGACGGGGAGAATTTCACCCCTGCCGGCAGGGTGGACAACACCGTGGACGCGCAGGACTACACCATCCAGACACGGGACTTCGTGCTGGAGCTGCCTTCTCCGGTCGAGGCCAGGTACATAAAGGTATTTGCCAAGAATTTCGGAACCATCCCCTCGTGGCACCTGGGAGCCGGAGGCGAGGGCTTCATCTTCATCGACGAGATCTGGGTCGAGTAGAAAAAACTGCGGCGGGTCTTCTTTCTGAGGCCCGCCGCAATTTGCTTCAAGGAGTGCTGTTTTACAGAGTCCCTTGTTTTAATTTTTCCACGTAGTCATTGATCCGCTGCATCTCCTTGGGAATGTCAATGGCCTGGGGACAATGCTCGTTGCACTGCCCGCAGCCTATGCAGTGGTCGGCCTGACGGAGCTTGGGCACGCTGCGGTCGTATCCTATGAGGAAGGCGCGGCGGGCCTCACGGTAGTTGCTGTCGCTGCTGCTGGTGGAGAGGTTGCCCTCGTTGACACATTTGTTGTAGTGCAGCAGTACTCCGGGTATGTCGATGCCGTAGGGGCATGGCATGCAGTACTGGCAGTCGTTGCAGGGGATGGTGGGATACTCGTGCATCTGGCGGGCGGTCTCCTCGAGGAAGGCCTTGTCCTCTTCGGTCAGGGGCACTAGGGGAGAGTAGGTGCGGATATTGTCCTGCAGATGTTCCATGTAGGTCATGCCGCTGAGGACGGTCAGGATCATATCAGGGGTGCCGGCGAAGCGGAAGGCCCATGAGGCTACGCTGCTCTCTGGATCCTGCTCCTTGAGACGGGCGGCGATGCGGTCGGGGACGTTGGACAGACGGCCGCCGAGCAGGGGCTCCATGATGATGGAGGGGATGCCGCGCTTGCAGAGCTCGCCGTAGAGATACTGGGCGTTGACGTTGCCCGGGGTGGCGTGGTTCCAGTCGAGGTAGTTGAGCTGGATCTGCACGAAGTCCCAGTGGATGTCGTCATGCATGGCCAGCACCTTGTCGAAGACCTCCTGCTGGCCGTGGAAGGACCAGCCGAGGTGACGGATACGGCCGGCCTCACGCTCCTTTACGAGGAAGTCCAGCATGCCGTTGTCTATGTATCTCTTGTTGAAATCCTCCATGTTACGGCCGATAGAGTGCAGCAGGTAGTAGTCGATGTAGTCTGTCTGCAGGTCGATGAAGGACTGGCGGTACATGGCCATGGAGCCCTCGCGGCTGGGGTCGCCGAAGTTGGAGAGCTTGGTGGCGATGTAGTATGAGTCCCTGGGGTAGCGCTTGAGGGCTATGCCGGTGGCGTCCTCGGAGAAGCCGCGCAGATATGTCGGGGCGGTGTCAAAATAGTTGATGCCGTGCTCGATGGCGTAGTCTACCAGTGAATTGACCATTTCCTGGTCTATCTCCTGGCCCTCTCCGTCGGCAGACCTCTTCATCGGCCAGCGCATGCAGCCGTAGCCGAGCAGTGAGATGCGGTCTCCGTTGATGTTGCGGTAGGTCATCTTGCCCTTGGGAACCTCAATGGCGGAATCACCGTCCTTGTCAGAAGCGCATCCGGCGGTCAGTATGGCGGCCGCTCCGGCAGCGCCCGTTATCTTCAGGAAGTCTCTCCTGGAAACTTTATTGCTGTTGTCCATAATATCAGTATTGTGATGCAAATTTACAATTTTAGGGGAAATCTGACAAAGGAATTTGTAACGTTTCTGTGCAGGAGACGGCACACCTGGATTTTTGATATGCAAATCTAGCATTTTTTTCATTTTACCTGCAAAATAATTTGACAAACCTGACAAAATACTCTTTTGCTAGTTCGTAAATCCTTCTTTTTCTGAGCATTGCCGGTATGTGCCGTCTCCTGCACAGAAACGCTACATCCTGGATAAATATCGTAGATCCTATGTACTCGCCTGATTCTCATGGTTTTATTGGAGGATTTAGGAGCCAGGATTACATCCTTTCGTCAAAGTATGTCAGGTAATTCCGATAACATACAAGCGCGTGCATCCTTGATATGCAGGCAGTTGGTCCAGTCGGAGCCTTCGCGGCTCACCGGACGCGGACTTGAGGCCGCAGCGCGCGGATGCTGCGCCTGGCTGCAGGGCTTCTCGGGAACAGATCCGGATCTGGATGCCGCGGCCCGGGAACTGCTCGGAAATATTTGGGACGAAGGCTTCAAAGCCTCCACTCTTGTAGGATTCCCGAATACGGAGTCTCTCCATGCAGTCCTGGCCCTGTACCGCATAGCCTACGGCCCCACTGTTGCTGCTTCGGACTACTCCCTGGCTGAGCAATGCGATGCGCTTGCATCCTCCCTCCTGGAGCATGCTGCCGGCAGACATTCCGCCCTTGATGGCCGCGAGGACGATACCATCCTGATCCACGTGGCAGCCAACCTCTATTGCTACGTTGTCCTTGAAGACCTGGAAGACGATGACATCGTAGAGTCCATGAGGACTATTGCCGGGCGCTGGAAAGAAGACCACAGCGCTTCCGTGGATCTCCTCCTGCAGCGCCTGTGCGCCCTCGATGCTGCCGATGGCCTCTTCGGAGAGTGGCGGCCCGCCCTGCCTCCTGCCTCTGCCGTTGCCTCCCCGGAAGGTCTTTCCGCCCTCGTCCGCATCCTGGCCCGCCGCCTGGACGATCCTGCGGCCCTCGCTGAGGCCTGCGCGGCCCTTGAGCGGCAGCTGTCATTGTCTCCGGATATCTCCGCTGTCGCCTCCCTTCTGGAAGGGCTCAGTGCGCTGCGGATGCTGACGGAGGAAGGGGTGGTGCTTAATTGCGCGTAATCAGTTGCTTCCGCGTGGGTAGTTAAAGAAGTGGTGAAAGTGTTTGGAGAATTGCGGGAGATTGATTAGATTTGCGGAAAACAAAACACATGCGCTATGAAGAATGAGGAAAATTATAATGTAGGAATGCTGGAAGATTCCGCTGCTGTTTTGTATGGAGTCAAAAATACATCGTTGCGTGGCAGTGCGGCAAATTACGGGCTTGCATATGAAGAATGGAGCAGACAGGAGTTCTCCATGCAGGCCGTCATAGATAATGTAAAGGAAGCTATATCGCAGATAGGTGATAAGGAGAAGTGGCTGACCGATGAAGAGGCCGGCCGGAGGTTGAGGAGGGAGCTGCAGTGGCTGAAATAGTTTGGCATAAGAGAGTATATTCTCAGCGGAAGCGCATACTGCTTCATACTGCAGAAATATTCGGAATATCCGTTGCGCAGAATCTCAACAGGAAGATTGAGGAAAGCGCGGCAGGTTTAAAAATTAATCCGCGCATAGGTTTCCCGGACCCTGCTTTTATGGATCTGGATGAACATGAAATAAGGAGTGTCCTGATATTGAAAAGATTTAAGCTCGTTTACATAATAAAAAATGAAGAATCATATAACGAGACAGTCATGATTCTCTCATTATGGGATACGAGACGGAATCCTGACATCTTAAGAAACAATCTGATAAAGGACATCTAGTCCTTCAAAAATTATGAAATCACACCGCATCGCCGTAGCCGGCACTGGCTACGTAGGTCTGAGCCTCGCCACTCTGCTGGCCCAGCACAACCATGTCACCGCCGTGGACGTGATCCCGGAGAAGGTGGACCTTATCAACCGCCGCATGTCCCCGATTCAGGACGAGTACATCGAGAAGTACCTGGCGGAGAAACCCCTGGACCTGACCGCCACCCTGGACGGCCGCAAGGCCTACTCTGACGCCGAGCTGGTCATCATCGCAGCCCCGACGAACTACGACCCGGTCAGGAACTACTTCGACACCTCTCACGTGGAGGAGGTCATCGACCTGGTGCTGGAGGTCAATCCCTCCGCCGTGATGGTCATCAAGTCCACCATCCCGGTGGGCTACTGCCGGAGCCTCTACGTGGAATACTGGAGGCAGGGCCTGAGGCGTCTGAACCTGATATTCGCACCGGAGTTCCTTCGTGAGAGCAAGGCCCTTTACGACAACCTCTATCCGAGCCGCATCATCGTGGGCATACCCAAGATAATCGAACATCCGGAGTTCGCGGAGGAGAACGAGGCCATCGGCGCTCTGGCCGACATACCTTTCCTGGAGAAGGCCGCTCATACATTTGCGGAACTGCTTCAGGAGGGCGCGATAAAGCAGGAGATACCCACGCTGTACATGGGCTTGAAGGAGGCTGAGGCGGTGAAGCTGTTCGCGAACACTTACCTGGCCCTGCGCGTGAGCTACTTCAACGAGCTGGACACGTACGCCGAGGTGAAGGGCTTGGACTCGTCAGCCATCATCGAGGGCATCGGCCTGGACCCGCGGATCGGTACTCATTACAACAACCCGTCCTTCGGCTACGGCGGGTACTGCCTCCCCAAGGACACGAAGCAGCTTCTTGCGAACTACGAGAACGTGCCCCAGAACATGATGACAGCGATAGTGGAGAGCAACCGCACGAGGAAGGACTTCATCGCGGGTCAGGTGCTGAGGATGGCCGGGGCTCACGAGTACGACGGCGGGTGGGACGCCTCGAAGGAGCACGAGACGGTCATCGGCGTGTACAGGCTTACGATGAAGACGGGCAGCGACAACTTCCGCCAGAGCTCGATTCAGGGCGTGATGAAGCGCATCAAGGCGAAGGGCGCGACGATCATCATCTACGAGCCGACGCTGGAGGACGGCAGCACGTTCTTCGGGAGCGTGGTGGTCAACGACCTTGAGGAGTTCAAGCGGCGTTCTCAGGCCATCATCGCGAACCGGTACGACCGGTGTCTGGATGATGTGAGGAACAAGGTGTATACCAGGGATTTGTTCGGTCGGGATTAAAGAAGTGGTGGAAGTGCTTGGAGAATTGCGATAGAATGCTTAGATTTGCTGAAAAATCAGAACTATGGGATACAAAATTGAAGAGGACAGTGGCAGGATGCTGAAAGAACCGGATGTGGCAGCAGTGTATGGTAAAACACGCACTAATCGGGTCCGTTCTGCTCATAGTAAGCAGGTGGTGTCGGAAAGAGAAAATCTTCCCTCTTATACCATGGAAGAAATACGTGAGAGTATCCGCCGCTCCGAAGCGGATGTAGCAGCGGGGAGAGTAGTCTCCAATGAGAGAGTTTTTGCGGAGTTGGAGATGAAGTACCCGTTTCTATGCAGGTAATATGGAGTAAAGAGGCAAACGATCAGCTGGTTCAGATTATTTCCTATGGAACAGAGCATTTTGGCAACAATGCGTCACTGAAACTATACAGGAGATTCTGGAACACCACGCAGTTGCTTGCATCTCAGCCTTACATGGGAAAGTCCGAGCCTTTATTGGCAGAAAATCCGAAAGGATACAGGTCATTATATATTCCACCTCATTATAAAATCATATACTGCGTCGACAGTAGTATCGGAAGTATCTGCATCTCGAATATCTGGGATACACGCCGTGATCCTGACAGGCTTGCGGCCGTCATAAAGTAAAAGAAGCTAATCTTACTGACCAGTGTCAGAATCCCTTAAGAAGAAGACCGTCCGGGGCACTTTCTGGAGCGCCGTGGACAGCGTGTCCAGCCAGGGCGTGACCTTCCTTGTGGGCCTTGTGCTGGCGCGTCTGCTGACCCCTCATGAGTACGGCCTGATAGGCTACATCATGATCCTGGTGGCTGTGTTCAACAGCATCGTGGACAGCGGCTTCTCGAACGCCCTGATCCGCAAGAAGGACGCCGGCGAGACGGACTACAGCACCGCTTTCATCTTCAACCTTGCGGTGAGCCTGGTGATGGTGGCGGCGATGATACTGGTCGCGGGGCCTTTCAGCCGGTTCTTCAAGGAACCCCAGCTGGTGCCGCTTGTGCGCGTTATGTCGGTGATAGTGGTCATCAACGCGCTGGCACTGATACAGAGGACGCGCCTGGTCAAGAGCGTGGACTTCAAGACTCAGACGAAGGCCTCGCTGACCTCCTCGGTAGCCAGCGGCGCCGTGGGCCTCGCGATGGCCTTCTGCGGCCTGGGTGTATGGAGCCTGGTGGGGCAGCAGATAAGCCGGCAGCTGATCAACACGGTCTGCCTGTGGATACTCAACAAATGGAAACCCACATGGCAGTTTTCATGGTCATCGTTCCGCGAGCTGTTCGGCTTCGGCTGGAAATTGCTGGTGTCGGGCCTCATCGATACTGTGTGGAAGGAGATTTACCAGCTTGTAATAGGCAAGTGCTACTCCACGTCCACACTGGGACAGTATACAAGGGGCAAGCAGTTCTCGGACATCTTCTCGTCCAATATGACGTCGATAGTTCAGAGGGTAAGTTACCCGGTGCTGAGCTCCATCCAGGACGAAAGAGAACGGATGAAGGAGGGCTACCGGAAGATCATACGTACCACGATGCTGGCGTCGTTCGTGCTGCTTTTCGGCCTGTCGGCTGTAGCTGAGTCTCTGCTGACGGTGCTCATCGGCCCCCAGTGGAAGGAGGCCGCCCATTATCTTCAGATAATCTGCTTCGCTGCGTCGCTGTACCCTCTGCACGCCATCAACCTGAACATGCTCCAGGTGCAGGGGCGGTCGGACCTCTTCCTTAAGCTGGAGATAGTTAAGAAGATCATCGCCGTAGGCCCGCTGCTGCTTGGAATCTTCCTGAGCATCGAGTGGATGCTGTGGGGCTCGCTGGTAACAGGCATCATAGCATACTGGCTCAATTCCAGATACTCGGGAAAGCTCATCGGCTACTCCATGTGGGCTCAGATACGGGACATCCTCCCGTCCTTCGGGGTAGCAGCAGTAATGTTCGCCTGCGTCTTCGCCCTCGCGCTGCTTGACCTGCGTCCGGTATGGATGCTCCTCGCCCAGCTGTTCACGGGCGCAGCGATAGTAACCGGTCTGTGCGAGGCATTCCGCCTTCCTGAATACATTGAAATCAGGGACACCGTACTCGGAGTCCTCAGAAAAAGCAAGAAATAAACGATGGACAACACTCAGATAACCGTGACGTCCCCGCTCCTTCCGGACCTGGACGAACTCGACGCGTACCTTCGGGATATCTGGTCCCGGAAATGGATCACCAACAACGGACACTATCACAAGGAACTAGAGGCGGCCCTGTGCGAGTACCTGAAGGTACCCTACGTCAGCCTTTTCACCAACGGCACCCTTCCATTGATAACTGCTCTGCAGGCGCTGCGCATCACGGGCGAGGTCATAACGACCCCTTTCAGCTTCGTGGCGACGACCCACTCTCTGTGGTGGAACGGCATCAAGCCTGTGTTCGTGGACATCGACCCGTCTAACTGCGGCATCAACCCTGACTGCATCGAGGCTGCGATAACTCCGCGGACCACGGCCATCATGCCTGTTCACTGCTACGGCAAGCCGTGCGACACGAAACGGATTCAGGACATAGCGGACAAGTACGGCCTCAGGGTCATCTACGACGCGGCGCACGCCTTCGGCGTGGAGGTGGACGGGGAGGGCGTCCTGAACGCGGGCGACATGTCCACGCTCAGCTTTCACGCCACTAAGGTTTACAACACGATAGAGGGCGGAGCACTAATAATGCACGATGCTAGGACCAAACAGAGGATAGACTACCTGAAGAACTTCGGCTTTGCCGGCGAGACGACGGTAGTAGCCCCCGGCATCAACGGAAAGATGGACGAGGTTCGTTCGGCGGTGGGGCTTATAAATCTCAAGCATGTGGACGAAGCCATCGAGGCCAGACACATAGTCGCCGTCGCCTACCGCGAGGGCCTTAGGGATGTCCCCGGCATCACGTACTTCGAGGACATGCCCGGTGTACGGCACAACTACTCCTACTTCCCGATCTTTGTGGACCCGGAGCAGTACGGGATGACGAGGGACGAGCTTTACGAAAAGCTGAAATCAAGGAACATCTACGGCCGCAGATACTTCTATCCCCTGATCAGCGAGTTCTCGACGTACAGAGGGCTGGAGTCCGCGACTAGGGAGAACCTTCCGGTCGCCCACCGCATCGCGGAGCAGGTCATCTGCCTTCCGATGCACCACGAGCTCAGCGGAGAGGACGTGGAGAGAATCCTGGATGCTGTCCGCAATTGAAAAAATTTACCGCAGCGACACTCATGTCCGGCAAATAATACCTAAATTTGCAGAAAACCCAAAATGAGTATGGAGCAGCACGGAAAAGACAGGATTAAAGACACGGGCACCGTCGGCGAGCCCGAGGTTGCGTATGCCCGCCGTAGCAGGAAGCCAAGGATGCGAAAGGGCATCTCACAGCCTGACGGTGTAAACCAGTCCATGGAGGAGTCGGCTGCCGCGTGGAGGAGGCAGATAGATGAGTTTATCGCGGAGGGTAACCGGATATATGAAACCGGAGATACCGCAGCCCGGAAAGACTTGGCGCGGCGTATGGAGGCTTTCATGAGGGAAAACAGTACAAGAGAGCGTCTAATGGAGCGTATCGCAATATCAGAGCAGCAGATCCGTAGAGGAGAGTATATGACGGCTGATGAGGCCGACGAGGCGGTGAGGAGGGCTCTGCCATGGCTGAGGTGATATGGGCGGACAACGCGACAGGATGGCGCATCGATGCTCTGGCATACGGCAGCAGTACATTCGGGCAAAAATCAGCCGAAAAACTGGACAACATTTTTAAAACGTACAGCAGACTGCTGTCTGCGCATCCTCTTCTTGGACACCGTGAACCGCTGCTGGAGCACATAGCAGGCTTCACATACCGTAGTATCCTTGTTCACAGAAATTACAAACTCATATACAGGGTCGAGCCTGAAGATTGCGAGACAGCGGACAGAGTACTGATTATCGATGTCTGGGATACACGTATGAACCCGGACTTTCTCGCCGCAAGGATACCTGCGGTAAAGTAAATTTCATTCCAAAATATCAATTCTATTATGCCCCGGTGCAAGCTGATGCTGCTGGGCTGGTAATATTATTCACTATTTTAGGTAAGTTCATATCTTACCATAATTTAGTTCTGAAGTAATGAGTCAGAAAATACTTCTGCTGGGCGGTTCTGCCCAGCAGGTCATCGCTATAGAGACAGCGAGAAGAATGGGTTATTACACGGTCCTCTGTGACTACCTGCCGGATAATCCGGGCCAATATTCCGCTGACAAATACTATAATGCAAGCACAACGGACGTAGATGCCGTATTTGAAATAGCGAAACGGGAGGGAGTCAGCGGTATCCTGGCCTATGCCTCGGATCCTGCAGCATTGCCGGCAGCGATTGTTGCTGAGAGACTGGGACTTCCAACTAATCCGTCCAAATCAGTGGAAATTCTCGGAGTCAAGCACACATGGAGGAAATTCCTTCAGGACAATGGTTTTGCATGTCCCGGGAATCTCACGTTCACCTCAGGTACACCGCTTGAAGAAATAACAGCAAAGACAAAGAATCTTCAGTTTCCAATAGTAATCAAACCGACAGATTCATCCGGTTCAAAAGGGGTGACTATGCTCAGTGACCTGACAGGACTCAAAGAGGCAGTACAATGGGCAAATACGTACTCCAGAAACAGAATTCTTATTGCCGAGGAGTTTATTCAGAGAGGATTCCCTTATTTAATAGGAGGAGATATTTTTGTCTGGAATGGTAAAGTGGTGCTTTATGGCGAAATGGCCTGTATGAGAGACGAGCATGGAAAAGGATTGATTCCCATAGGAAAAAGAAAACCAGCTGGTCTGACTCCAAGCCAATCCAGAATAGTGCATGACGAATTGCAGCGGATTATATCCATGCTCAACATACAATGCGGAGAGTTCAATATAGAGATATTGCTGGATAAGAATAACAAAGTCCATTTTTTAGAACTGGGCCCACGTGCAGGTGGAAACATGATTCCGATTCAATTGTCAGACGCATTCGGAGTAGATCTTGTAAAAGCCAATATAGCAGCGGCGATGGGCTGCGATCCGGAACTTAGAATTCAGGAGAAATCCGGCTGCTTTTTTACCTACGTCCTGCACAGCCATGTCAATGGTATATTGGAAGATGTAGATTTTTCCGAAGAGATATCAGAGAATGTCTACAGAAAGGTTTTGTACAAGAAGCCAGGAGATAAAGTAGAGGCTTTTGACGGAGCTGGAAAGGCAATAGGTATCGTATTTATGCATACTGATACGGAACGGGAAATGAATGACATCTGTTCAAGATTGGATGAATTAATACGTGTAAGAGTCAATGAGATACGGTGACGCAATAGGTGGCTATTTCGAACTGGAACTGGCAGACAGAGGCGGTTTTCCGCATGATGACGGATACTGTGTCAACAGCGGCAGGAATGCCCTTGAGTTAATATTGAGTACGCTTGCTGATATCTCAAGATTGTGGATTCCGTATTATACCTGCGAAGTGATACTGGAACCATTGGAAAAATTGGAAATACCGTACTCGTTCTATCATATAAATCGCAACCTTGAGTTGAGGGATGATATAAACCTGAAAAAAGGCGAGTACCTTCTTTTAACAAATTATTTCGGTATAAAGGATCGCTATGTCGAGAAGATGGCTTCCAGATATGGAAAGCAGCTGATAGTAGATAATTCCCAGGCATTTTTCTGCGAGCCGGTTGACGGCATAAAAACTTTCTACAGTCCGAGGAAATTTGTAGGAGTACCCGACGGAGGCATTGCCATCATTCCAGACAATGAAATAGATATGTCTGTCTATGAGCAGGATTGTTCATTTGATAGGTGCTCGCATTTATTAAAGCGAATAGACAGGGGGGCAACGGAAGGATATTCAGACTTTAAAAACAACAGCCTGCTTCTGAAAAACCAACCAGTGCGTCGTATGTCAAGATTAACGACAGCTTTGTTGCGGTCAATAGATTTTGAGTTAATAAAAACGCACAGATTGCGAAACCTTAAATACCTTCATGAAAATCTTGGAGACAAGAATAAATTAAGATGCGTTAGAGAAAGTCTTGATTCTGTCTGTCCTATGGTGTATCCGTTTATTTCACCGCAAGACAGTAAGACAGGATTATGTATCGCATAGTATTTTCATAGCAGCATATTGGCCGAATGTAGACAAAAAATACACGGATTTTTGCAACAACATAATTCCTCTTCCCATTGATCAGAGATGTTCGCAGGATGATTTAATGACAATACTTAAATTTTCATAAAGTGAAAAGCTTACTCGTTTTAGGAGGTAATTATACTGAATGCGTCATTATAAAAAGAGCGAAGGCATTGGGCGTATATACTATAGTTACAGACAATCATACTGATTGGAGTCTAAGTCCTGCCAAGCAAATAGCAGATGAAGCATGGAACATAAGTTGGAGCGATATAGATGCTCTGTATAGAAAATGCTTGGAAACAAAAGTTGATGGCGTTCTTGCAGGTTTCAGTGAATTCAGGGTAGAAAATATGATTAAACTCTGCAGTCTGCTCAATTTGCCATGTTCTTTGACAATGGACCAGCTGAACATTACCAGAGACAAGAAAAAATTCAAGCAGCTATGCTCACAGTTCTGCCTGGAGTGCGTACATGAGTATTCAATAGATAGTGTATGTGATTTTCCTGTCATCGTCAAACCAGTAGACCGCGCCGGCTCGATAGGTATAAACGTCGCCAATAATATTGTAGAGCTAAGACAGCACTATGAACTCGCGATGTCTCTTTCCCCGTCCAAAAATGTAATAATCGAAGATTTTATCACAGATGGGATAAAATTTGATGTATACTATTTCGTTCATGAAAATACGATAACTTTTTTGGGCAGTAGTGACACAATAATGTGCGAAGGGACAGATGGAGCACGCATACTGCAAAAGGGATGGGTATACCCATCTCATTTTGAAAAGTTATATATTGAGACTGCAGATTTCAAAGTGCGCGAGATGCTGAGGTCTCTGAATCTGAAAAATTGCTATGTGACGATGTCTGCATTCTGCAAGGAGGATAAATTCTTGTTCTTTGAGGCAGGATTCAGATTAAGCGGAGAATTTTCATTTGACTATTATCAGTCCTTAACAGGTGTAAATTATCTGGATTGCATTATTCAATATTCTCTTGGAGATAAATCTGTCAGCCATACATTTGTTGACGCTAATGATTTATGCCCATTATATGCCGTTACCCTAAATTACTTTTGCAAAGACGGACATATTGCTTGTATAACACCGGAGGAAAGTCTCAACAGTATTCCAAATACCAAAGCATACATTTACGTTAAAGCAGGAGACGATGTAAGTAATCCTACTGCAGTATATAAAAAAGCAATTATGTGTACTTTGGTAGAAAAGGATCGAAATAAGTTAAAAGAATTGGTTAGAAAAGTCAACCAGACTGTCACAATCCAAACGGAAGATTTAAGAAATCTTATATACGAAAAAGTGGATGAAAATAGCATAGGGTTTATAGGCAGGCATATAGATAATGAATGTGTACTCATGCCAAGACCTTATTATGTAACTTACGGTCAAATTCAGAAATTGCTGAATATATCTCACGAAACAAACATTGCTAAGGGATTACATTATGCAACATATAACCAGCCTGTTGATAAATTGATAGAGAAATTAAAAAACTCTGTTTGCTTTGTGGTTTTGAAAGGCGGGCATCTTGCAGCTACAGCTTCCATTCAATTTAGAAATATAGATTACTGGTATCATTCAGGTCCAATAGGATTGCTTAAACTATTGGCGGTTGATCCGATCTTTCGAGGAAAACATTTTGCGAAATTGCTTGTAGAAGAAATAATATCGTGCGCGAAACAGAACAAGATAAATGTTGTAGTTTCTGATTCAGCTGAGAAAAACAAGGCAATACATGATTTATATCTCAAGTGCGGTTTTAAGCAAGTCGACTGCTGTAAATATCCAAGCAACAATTTTTTTTCTACTGTTTACGCCAGGTGGCTGGATGCCTGCCCATGGTCAAACGTTCACATAGAATTTAAATATATTTTAAGAAGATTGCAAATACGTGTCAAAACGTGGGTTAAATTTGGTTATGGTCTCTAGTTTGTAAAAAAAAATGAGCCATGTACAATTGCGGATAGTTATCAAAATATTATTTTACGACAAATGTGCGCTCTTTTCTGTAATGACAGAGGCGCAAAGTTGTTTGTTGGGTGTTGTGATGTGGTTAACTCTTTGCATTTTCACAATCGCAAACAACGAGAATTCTTAAGAAATTCTTCAGCGAAGTGGTGAGTGTGGTAGCATGAGGTTGCAGAGTCATAATGGCCAGGGGACAAACAATCACAATACATATTCCTTTTTGAATACGCGCAATTATATGTTGATAATTTTAGATAATGATCGCTGATTCTTAGTTATAAGCCTGTATTTTGTGCGTTAGCAGGTAAGGTGATTAATAAGATGAAAAAGATATATTGTTATTGTAAGTGCTCATGTATTTAAAAATGAATATGTTAATTGCTTTAAACAATGAGAAGGACCATAAATTTGTTGCATATCGTACGTGAATATAAATTTTATAAGCCTGTTTCAAAAAATTACGAAAAATCCAGTTATTATAATAATTTATATTTATTTTACCAACAGAAGGACTATAACAAAGAATACCTGAAATTTGAAAATGTAAAGGAGGTTACGATAGCAGATTCATCGAGGTTTGTATTGGAGTTTATAGATAAAAATAAAGTTGATGCTGTTTTTTTCCACAGTGTAAGCGTTGTGGATTGGAAATTAATTTCAAAAATTCCATCTAATGTGGTTATTATCTGGTGGGCATGGGGATATGAGCTATATTCTAAGTATGGAGTTCTTCAGCCTTTTATTAATATAAATCAATATAAAAAGTATACATCAGAGTATTTGGCGTATGATAACAACATGCTGAAAGTAGCGAAAGAATGTATTAAATCAATAGCTCGTTTCACTAAGTCGTTATATTACGCGAATTATAAAATAAAGGCACTCAAGAATATAAATTACATTAAAACTGTAACAAATGTAGAGTTTTCTATCCTTCATAGTATCTCTTCACTATCGCATATGCGGAATTTTCATGGTCCAGTAGATTTGTCATCAAGAATCAATCCATTGACAATTGCGTTTAAAAAGCCCGGTATAATTCTTATAGGGAACTCTGCTAGCGCGACAAATAATCACTTAGACATAATTTACAAAATTAATCATTTAAATATTTCTGATCGTAAAATTATTGTACCTCTTTCTTACGGAGATACTAAATATAAAGTTTTCTTAAAAAATACAATTAGAAATAATCCAGAGATAAGTTTGAATATTGAATATTTAGAGTCATTTTTGGATGTAGATGAGTACAATAACCTTTTTACTCGCGTTTCTCATGCAGTTTTTGGCGTAATAAGGCAGCAAGCAATGGGAAATATAAGATTGTGCTTATTAAATGGTGTGAAAATATTTCTTTTTAGAGAAAGTATTGCATATAAAGAACTTAAGAATAAAGGGTATGTTGTATTTTCAATTGAGGAAGATTTGAATATGGCAGAACTTAGTCAGCCATTGTCGAAGGAAGAAGCAATATATAACTGCAATTTAAAATATGATAACTTAAGAGAAGAGAATAATCTGTCAATAGAGACGGCAAAAGAAATTTTAAATACCCTTTGAAGTAAATTTAGAAGTTCTGGCCATTACTAAAAGAACTAATTCTGTGCTGTGTCGTTATAGAGGTTGTGAAATATGATTTACTTTTTAATATTACTTTTACTAATTTTAGGTGTGTTGTTGTATGATTTCGGCAATTCAAAAAGACAAAACGCGTATTATAAAATAATACTAATCATTTTTATATTATTATCCGGGATAGCATATAAAGTAGGGGCTGATATTCCCAATTATATGAAGGAATTTGATACTTCAAAATGGAGTGATTTAAGAAATATATCTATATTAGGCAATCGACAGTTTTTGTGGATATTTCTTCAGAATATTTGTAAAAGTATTATCGATAGTTTTAGCTTTTTCAAAATAATAATATCTGTAATTTTTTATTCAATACTCTTCAAATTTTTCAAGAATTATTCAGAACACTTTTTTACAGTTATTCTTATTTTTTTCGTAGTAATGTCTTTTGATATCAATTTTAATATTTTAAGACAATCACTTGCTATTGCGTTTTTTATTTACTCTGTTAAATTTATAGAAAAGAATCACTATTTAAAATCATATATACTCATTTTTGTAGCCATTTTATTTCATAATACAGCTGTAGTATTAATATTACTCCCGATATTAAATGCATTTGATTTAAGACGTCATTCTACAATAATCCCGTTTCTAAGTGCTGCAATAATTTTACTGTGTTTAATTTTTGTGCCTGAAATTGTGCAATTGATAAGTCAAAGCAATAACGATGTCGCAAAAATGGCTTTATACTACACAATGTCAGATGCATATAGTGATTCGATGAGTTTGTCACCGATAATTGCTTTCCAAATATTATTTAAAATTATAATATTTCTATATTCATTAAAATACTCTAATTTAAAGAATATTGTGTTGCTCTCGTGCCTATTGTATATTGTTATTTTTGTGTTATCTATCAAAATAACAATTATGGGTAGGTTGTTATTATATTTTACACCTGCTTACTTGATTTGCCTGACGGAAGCAATATATATTGCTGCAGACAAATTTATAGTTAGGAGTCAGAGAAAGATTGTTGTTTTGTTGTTAGTATGGTTGTCATTAGTCATTCCTCTACATAATTTGTATGAAATTAATCCTCGCTATCGCCAGCGACAATATATCCAGTATTTCCCATATTATTCTATTATCACTCAAAGAACAGATCCAATTAGAGAACAATTATTTAATTAATAATTTTCTGGCTCTTAAAAAGAGGTTGCTAAAAATGATAAATTGTTTAACTTATGATAGCTGTAGTTGCGCCATTTAATCCGAATGCAGTAGCAGATTTTTTGTCAGAAAATAATGTATTAAAAACAAATACATCAGCGACATCCGTTAATAATATGATACGGTGTTTAATAGAGCATAATCAAAAAGTATGTGTTTTTACAACATCATCTGCTGTGCTAAAGGATAAAGTCATTACTTATCAAAGTCCATACATTAAAATATATGTCATTGGAGTTAAATCTAATTTAGAAATTCTAACAAAATTCCCTTCAATAAAAAAGATTGCGAAGTCAATAAGCAACGTTATTAAAAAAGAAATAAATAACATCTCCATCATTCATTGTCATTGGACATATGAATTTGCATATGCATGTCTTCCATTTAAAAGTGAAAAAAAAGTTTTTTGCACGATTAGAGATGTTGCCCCAATAATATGCCGCAGCATACCAATAAATCTTAAATTGTCTAATATTGTCAATAAAGTATATTGGATTTATAAAACATTTTTACAAACAAATCTACTGAAGAAAGCCAATTATAACTATATTGCTAATAGTGTTTATACTAAAAATATCATTAATTCGATATACAAAATTAACAATATATCTATTGTCCCAAATTCTATTGAAACAGAGTTGATTTTACAAGATGCTCCAAAACAAAAATGCAGACATACATTCATAACGATTACTAGTTCTGTTGATATCAAAAGAAAAAATATATTGACACTTCTTAAAGCATTTATAATTTATAAGGAAAAACACCAAGATGCAAAACTTAATATAATCGGAGCATACAATAAAAATAGAGCGGTTTATAAATATGTTAAGAAAAACAATCTTCTTAAATCTGTGATTTTTTACGGTCCTTTAGAGAGAGAGAGAATAATTACTTTAATAGATCAATCTTCATGCATGGTTCATCCTGCCACTGAAGAAACATTCGGAAATACTCTTTTGGAAGGGATGGCAAGAAATATACCTATAATTGGAGGGGAATCGTCTGGAGCTGTGCCTGAGGTCTTAGGATTCGGAAAGTATGGAATTTTATGTAATGTTTTATCTCCGGAACAGATTTATGAAAAAATGGAATTAGTTAATGATGAGACATATACGGCAAAGATAATAAGACAAGCATCAGATTCAGTTATAAGAAAATACTCAAACAATGCGATATATAAAAAATATAAGATGATATATAATATATAATAATATTAATTGTGTGCAGAGCATATGCAAAGGAATATCTGTCCCAATTCATATTCCAGAAGCAGCATCTTTTAAACCTATATTTCATTATTGATTCTCAGTGCTTAGTTTGCTTTCAATATGTATGAATGCGACTGAGTCCCAACAAATTTGCATAAGAACCTTGTTTCTTGTTTAGGGTTATTGTCTTCTAGAGAACAAAGATACGAAGCAACGTTAGGAATAAAGCAAGTGCCTTATAAAGTTTTATGCCTTTAAAACGTACATAAAATATGTATTATTTTATAGGAAGTTTATTCCCCATAAGTCTTTCAAAAGATATTTATAAACATTCAACTGGAAACATAGATAATGCAGCCAACTCATTGCAATGGAATTATATAGAAGGTTTTAAGCAGAATGATTGCGGACTTGAAATCGTAACGCTCCCAGGCGTCGGAACCTTCCCAAAAAACTATTCAAAGGCAGCGCTTCCCAAATCTGTGTTTGCCGTAGCACCGTCAATCTCAGGCAATTCTCTATCCTTTATAACACTCCCTTTGCTCGGCCTGGTATCCCGTTATTATTCCTTAAGCAAATTCCTAAATAAGGAGAGCAGTGTGTCCGACAAGGATGTAATAATTGTTTATTCGTTAAAATCAGCTTTCTTATTAGCCTGTTGCGGACTGAAGAAAAAACTTAAAGATATTCATATTTGTGTGATAGTTCCTGATCTTCCGCAGTATATGTCAGAGTCTGGCAATAAGGTATACCGTTTTTTGAAAAGAATTGATAAAAAAATAATCGATAGGTGTTTAAAAAAAGCAGATACTTTTGTACTGCTATCTGATGCGATGCATGATGCTCTAAATGTGGGGACACGGCCATGGGTTAGAATTGAGGGGATATCCGCAAATTATTCCGATAATATATTGTGTATGAAGCATCCTGGATTTGTGTACTGCTATACCGGAACCCTGGATAAGAGATATGGAATTTTGAATTTATTGCATTCATTCATGCAGTTGGAAGGTGATGATTTGATGCTGTGGATTTGTGGAAAAGGAAACGCAGAGGAATCTGTGAGAGAATGCTCTGAGAAAGACAACCGTATAAAATATTTCGGAATACTGTCCCACGATGAAGTATTAAAAAAACAGAAAGAAGCAACGGTTCTTGTGAATCCCAGGACTGGTGCAGGAGAATATACGAAATACTCATTCCCTTCAAAAACTATGGAATACATGGCATCCGGTACGCCATGCATAATGTATAACCTGCCTGCATTGCCGGAGGAATATAAGCCTCATATCTTTCTTATTGGCGATAATCAAGAGACATCTCTCTTAGATAAAATGCGTGATGTTTACAGTATACCAAAGGTAGAGCTGGAGAAATTCGGGAACGAAGCCAAGAACTTTATACAGCGAGAGAAAAATCCTAGGCGACAAGTCTCTCAAATGCTAAGCATGATAAATCAATAAATTATAATTTATGTCAGTATTTAAAGATAAAGTGCTCCTCATTACTGGCGGCACGGGCAGCTTCGGCAACGCCGTCCTCCGCCGCTTCCTGGACAGCGACATCAGTGAGATCCGCATCTTCTCGCGCGACGAGAAGAAGCAGGACGACATGCGTCACAGGCTGCAGAACCCCAAGGTCAAGTTCTATATCGGCAACGTGCGCAACAAGCAGTCGGTGGACATCGCCATGCGCGGCGTGGACTACGTGTTCTCTGCGGCGGCCCTCAAACAGGTTCCCTCGTGCGAGTTCTTCCCGATGGAGGCCACCCGCACCAACGTGGAGGGCACCGAGAACGTGCTGCTCTCGGCCATAGAACATGGTGTCAAGAATGTCGTTGTTCTCTCCACGGACAAGGCCGCCTATCCCATCAACGCGATGGGCATCTCGAAGGCCCTGATGGAGAAGGTCGCGATAGCCAAGGGCCGCGAGCTGGGCGAGGGCGCCGCCACGACCATCTGCTGCACGCGCTACGGCAACGTGATGGCCAGCCGCGGCAGCGTGATACCTCTGTGGGTGGAGCAGATGATGGAGGGCCAGCCCATCACCATCACGGACCCGAACATGACGCGCTTCATGATGACCCTTGACGACGCGGTGGACCTGGTGGTATACGCGTTCGAGCACGGCCACAACGGCGACCTGTTCGTCCAGAAGGCCCCTGCCGCAACGCTGGCGACCCTTGCGCAGGCCCTGAAGGAGATATACGCCAAGGTGGATCCGAAGTACGGTGAGACCGAAGTCAGGGTCATCGGCACCCGTCACGGCGAGAAGCTCTACGAGACTCTGGTGACCAGAGAGGAGATGGCCCGTGCCGTCGACATGGGCAACTACTACCGCATTCCCTGCGACACGCGCGACCTGAACTACGACAAGTACTTCAAGGAGGGCAGCGAGGACATCTCGCGCATCGAGGACTACCACAGCCACAACACGCGCAGGCTGGACGTCGAGGGCATGAAGGAGCAGCTTATGCGCCTGCGCTTCATCCAGGAGGACCTCGGTCTTATACCCCGGGCGAAGGCCCGCGACATCCGCTCGGAGTAAGTCGAAATATCATCCGCACATGCCGCCGTGCGGAACACCTGGCGGCGCACACACAGTCCAAGCGGACCGGATTCCCGGGTCCGCAATCCACAGATAACGAAATCAGAGCACAAATAATGAAAATACTTGTCACCGGCGCAAGGGGATTCGTCGGCAGGAACCTCTGCGCCCAGCTCAACAATATCCGGGAGGGCAAGGCCAGGTGCTACGGTGATCTCAAAGTCAGCGAAGTATATGAATACGACCTCGACTCGACCCCGGAGCAGCTGGATGCATGGTGCCGCGACTGCGACTTCGTGTTCAACCTAGCAGGCGTGAACCGCCCGAAGGACAACGTGGAATTCATGAAGGGCAACTGCGGCTTCGCGTCCACCCTCCTCGACACACTCAGAAAGTACGGCAACACCTGCCCCGTGATGCTGTCCTCCTCGGTCCAGGCCTCCCTCTCGGGCCGCTTCGGAGACAGCGAGTACGGGCGGAGCAAGAAGGCGGGCGAGGACCTGTTCTTCATGTACTCCGCCGCAACCGGAGCGAGGGTGCTGGTCTACAGGTTCCCGAACCTCTTCGGCAAGTGGTGCCGTCCGAACTACAACTCTGCGGTAGCCACCTTCTGCCACAACCTCGCCAACGACCTCCCTATACAGGTCAACGACCCCTCGGTGGAGCTGGAGCTGCTGTACGTCGACGACCTCGTGGACGAGATGATATCCGCCCTTGCCGGCAAGGAGCACAGGTGCCGCTATGACGGCATTGACGCCATCGCCGATGAAAATGGCATGTACTGCTACTGCCCGGTAACGCACCGTGTGCGGCTCGGAGAGATAGTGAACCTGCTGGAGACGTTCAGGCAGCAGCCCTCGACACTTGTCATGCCGGAGATACCGGACGGCTCCTTCGCCAAGAAACTCTACTCCACTTATCTGAGTTACCTGCCGAAGGAGAAGACGATATTCCCCCTGAAGATGAACACAGACCAGCGCGGCTCGTTCACGGAGCTGCTGAAGACCGCGAAGTGCGGCCAGTTCAGCGTCAACATCTCCAGGCCCGGCATCACCAAGGGGCAGCACTGGCACAACAGCAAGTGGGAGCTGTTCATCGTGGTGAGCGGCAGGGCCCTGATCCAGCAGCGGCGCATCGGCTCGGACGAGGTCCTGAACTTCGAGGTGAGCGGCGAGAGAATCGAGGCCGTCCACATGCTCCCCGGCTACACCCACAACATCATCAACCTGTCGGAGACGGACGACCTCGTGACTCTCATGTGGGCCAACGAGGCCTTCGATCCTGACAGACCTGACACATATTTCTTACCGGTAGAATAACCATGGAAACTAGAACAGACTACTCAGACATAAGATTCAAGGACGACGGCAGGCTGAAGCTGCTGATCATCGTCGGCACGCGGCCCGAGATCATCCGCCTGGCGGCCGTTATAACCAAATGCAGGGAGTACTTCGACTGCCTGCTTGCCCACACGGGACAGAACTACGACTACAACCTCAACGGGATATTCTTCAAGGACCTGAAGCTGAAAGACCCGGACGTGTACATGGATGCCGTGGGTGACGACCTCGGCAGCACCGTCGGAAACATCATCGCCCGCAGCTACAGGCTGATGGTTCAGACCAGTCCAGACGCTGTGCTGGTGCTGGGCGACACGAACAGCTGCCTGAGCGTGATAGGCGCGAAGAGGCTCCACATCCCGATCTTCCACATGGAGGCCGGGAACCGGTGCAAGGACGAGTGCCTTCCGGAGGAGACCAACCGGAGGATAGTGGACATCATCTCCGACGTTAACCTGTGCTACTCTGAGCACGCGAGGAGATACCTCATCGAGTGCGGCCTGCCGAAGGAGCGGACATACGTTACCGGCTCCCCTATGGCGGAGGTGTTGCACAACAACCTGAGGGAGATAGAGGCCTCGGACATTCACAGGAGGCTGGGGCTGGAGAAAGGGAAGTACATCCTCCTCTCGGCCCACAGGGAGGAGAACATCGACACCGAGCGGAACTTCACGAGCCTGTTCAGCGCGATAAACGCGATGGCCGGGAAATACGACATGCCGGTGCTGTACAGCTGCCATCCGAGGTCGAGGAAGAGACTGGAGTCGAGCGGCTTCGAGCTGGACAGGAGGGTTATCAGGCACGAACCCCTCGGATTCCACGACTACAACTGCCTTCAGATGAACGCCTTCGCGGTGGTGTCCGACTCTGGAACACTGCCCGAGGAGAGCAGCTACTTCATGAGCATCGGGCATCCGTTCCCAGCTGTGTGCATCAGGACGAGCACGGAGCGGCCCGAGGCGCTGGACAAGGGATGTTTCATCCTGGCCGGCATAGACGGAAAGTCTCTGCTGCAGGCCGTGGACACGGCCGTGGAGATGAACCGTAACGGAGACTGGGGCATACCTGTTCCGGACTACACGGATGAGAATGTGTCGACGAAGGTCGTGAAGATTATTCAGAGCTATACCGGGGTGGTGAACAAAATGGTTTGGAGAAAATCGTAATATGGAAAGCAGAAAGAGAAAAATACTAATCCATTCTCTTGTTTTCAGTCCAGACGGTGTTTCTACCGCATATCTGTACAATGATATAGCCATTGCTCTAAAAAATAATGGCTATGATGTTGTTGTATTATCAACGACACCTCATTTCAATAGAATAAAAGAACTTTCTGAAAAGCAACAATTAAAGTGGGGTTGCTGGGGCTTATTCAAGAAAAGTGTATTTAACGGAATACATGTTTACCATGTACCTCAAAAAAAATTCAATTCAACAATTTTAAGGCTTTTTGGCTTTATATATTGGCATATAGTATCATTTTTTATAGCCTTAAGCATAAAAAATGTAGATTTGATTCTATCACCATCACCGCCATTGACCATAGGCCTTGTAAACGTATATTTGGGACGTATAAAACATTGTAAGGTAATTTATAATGTTCAGGAAATTTATCCAGATATACTTGGGCTTGGCAATGGTATGTTGTACAGGTTCTTGAGTTCAATTGAAAAGAGAATATACAATCAAAGCAGTGCAGTAACGACTATTGACGAGGTTTTCTACAATAATATAGTAAACAGGTTGCAGAATCGTGAAAAGTTACATGTGATTCCTAATTTCGTAGATACTGAATTATATCATTCTGATGTTTCTGTGGATATACTTGACAATAAAATTTTTCACAAATCAAACAGCATTAAGTTACTATATGCAGGAAATATCGGATTTGCTCAGGATTGGGAAACTCTGATATGCCTTGTACAAAAAACAAAAAATCTTGATATTGAATTCTTTGTTATCGGTGAAGGTGTCAAAAAAATTGAATTGGAAGAGCATAAAGAAATGTTGAATCTTGATAAACTCCATATTATTCCATATCAGCCGCGAAATATGATGCCTGCAATACTCGCATATTCAGATATTCAATTCATATTTATGAATAGAGATATGGAAATGCAAGGATTCCCTTCAAAAGTATATACAATAATGGCATGTGGGCGCCCACTTCTGGTATCATCAGGAGAAAGGACGCCGATAGTCAATTTTCTGTCACCATTAAATTGCGCCAAATTGATAACAGATCATGATGTGGGAATGAAAACGGATAAAATGGTAGAATGGTTAAGTCATGTGACAAAGGCGGAATTACTTCAAATGGGAAAATCAGGAGAAGAAGTTATCAAACAACATTACTCGAAGGAAATAGTAACTAAACAATATATTGATTTAATCGATAGTTTGTTATGAACATTCTTATCACCGGCCTCCACGGCTTCGTCGGCACCAACCTGGTGAAGGCCCTGGCCCCAAAGCACACAATCTATGGCGTTGACATCATCGCACCTGAGAAGGAGGGTGTGGTGCGGACATATTCGTGGGAGGATCTGGATGAGGGGAAGGTGCCTGCGGCGGATGTGGTCATCCATCTGGCGGGGAAGGCGCATGATACGAAGAACGAGGCGAAGGCGGAGGTGTATTTCGAGGTCAATACTGGACTGACGGAGAAGATATTCGACTGGTTCAAGCGGTCGGGAAGCGGGAAGTTCGTGTTTTTCAGTACGGCGAAGGCGGCGGCTGACAGGGTGGACGGGGTGCTGACGGAGGATGTGGCGCCGGCACCGGTCGGGCCGTACGGGGAGAGCAAGATTGCGGCGGAAAGGTACATTCTGAGCGGTGTGGACGGGTTGACGGATGGACAGAGGTACTATATACTGCGGCCCTGCATGATTCACGGGCCGGGGAACAAGGGCAACCTCAATCTGCTTTACAGTGTGGTCTCGAAGGGTATTCCCTGGCCGCTCGGGGCATTTGACAACAAGAGGACATTCACCTCGATCGACAATCTGTCGTTTATTATAGAATCGCTGATAGAGAAGGATGTCCCGTCCGGTATCTATAACATCGGGGATGATGCTCCGGTATCCACGAACGATTTGATAGAGATTATCTGCAGTACGCTCGGAAAGAAGCCCCATATCTGGCATCTGAGCAGGGGGCTGATGACTTTCTGTGCGAAGATAGGAACGGTGCTGCATCTGCCTCTTAACGAGGAGCGTCTCCGTAAGTTGACGGAGAACTATGTGTCGTCGAATGAGAAGATTAAGCGGGCCATCGGTGTGGAGCGGCTGCCGGTGGATGCGCGTGATGGAATAAAGAAAACTATCAGGTCATTTAAAGAATAAAATTTAAAAACGTAAAAACTTTATGGATGCTTATTGCTAATATTGCTTGATATTAAGCGAGTTGATAAAATTTAAATAAAGTTTTTATTGAGGTGGCTTTTAATTCAGAGTTATTGTCTTTACCTTTGCGTAAAGATTAAAACTCAAAATCATGTCACGTTTAGGAAATAAGACAGTGCAGATGCCGGCAGTTGAGCATGTCGGATGTGTTGGCGATGCAGTGGATTTTTTCTATGTGGAAAAGCATAGGAAAAACAGGGATTTTTATATAAATTTGCAGAATATGCAAGTTGAGATGACAAAGGACGATGTTCAGACTATTAAAGCTGTACTGCTGTATATCATAAAGAACAGCCGCGATGACAGGCGTGATGTATACAGTATTGTCAAGACTGCGTATTATGCTCAGCAGTTGCATTTTGTCCACTGGGCTCTGCCTATTTTTAATGATAGGATAGCGGCGCTTCCTTTTGGTCCGGTACCGTCGAATCTATATAACATACTGCGGCTCTCGCGGGGAGAGGAGAATGAGCGCAGATTTCTTCGACAGGAGGGACTGGACGCAATTTCCGATGCGATTGGTTTCGACAGCGAGTCATTCTATGTCAAGGAAGAACCGGATCTTAATTATCTTTCAGAGTCAAATATAGAATGTCTTAATGAGGCTATCCAAAAAGTGGCATTCATGAATTTTGACAATATAGTGAAGGATACCCACGGAATAGAATGGCGGCGGGCCTATTACGAAAGTCCCAATAAGATAATGGATAATCTGAATATTGCGAGGGAGGGTGGAGCTGCCGAAGATGTTGTGGAATATCTTCAGGATGCTCTTGAGTGGAAGAGGAGTCTGTCATGAACAAGGTCGAGTTAGGGAGTGTATTCAAGATGGTCCTGACACTTGATGAGGGAGTGAAACCAAAGCATCCAGGTGATTCGGACAGAACAAAGTACTTTGTTGTTTTAGGTTCTGATGATGAAGGGGTTGTGGTTGGAGCAGTGTTGATAAATTCTCAAATTAATCCCAGGTTATTTTCCATTATAGGACCATATCAGCATCTTGTTAAAAGCCTGGATTATCCATTTTTATCAAAGCCTGAGAGTTATATCGATTGCTACAATATTAAGGAAATTAAACTGGAACGTATTTTTAAAGAATCCGTTTTCATAGGAAAGTTGAAAGATGATGATATATCAGCAATACTGTCCTTAGCTGTGTCATCACCTGCAAATAAGAAGGCTGTCTTAAGCAGATATCATCTGATTGATAAAAGATAAACGGCCAACAGCCTGTTGGCCGTTTTCAAATCATTAAAGACATATAATATGACTTGGTGGATAACGTACCCCGCTATCCTGGCTCTGCTCGTAGTGGCGGAGCTTTTTTATTTTAGGGTGGCGGACAGGCTGAATATTATTGACAAGCCTAATCTCAGGAGTTCGCATACCCGTATCACGCTGAGGGGAGGGGGTATCATATTTCTTGTGGGGGCGTGGCTCTATGCTGCGTTCTTCGGACTGCATTATCCGTGGTTCATGGCGGGACTGACGGCGATATGTGCAGTGAGTTTTGCGGATGACGTGCGTCAGGTGCCCAATGTGTGGCGGCTGCTGGTGCAGTTCGCGGCGATGATGCTGATGTTCGTGGACCTGGGCTTTATCAGCGGAGAACTTTGGTGGGCGGTCATCCCGGCGCTGATAGTCTGCGTGGGCATCATCAATGCGTACAACTTCATGGACGGGATCAACGGCATCACCGGTGCGTACTCGCTGGCTGTTCTGATACCTCTGGCTGTGCTCAACCGCCGTTACGAGTTCGTCGACCCTGCGCTGATATACGTTGCGGCACTGTCAGTGCTGGTATTCTGTCTCTTCAATTTCCGGAAACGGGCCAGGTGCTTTGCAGGTGACGTCGGTTCCGTGGGCATCGCCTTCATCATCCTTTTCGCCCTGGGCCGCCTGATCACAGCCACCGGAGATATTCAGTATCTGCTGCTGCTCGGGGTCTATGGTGTGGATACCGTCCTGACCATCATCCACCGCATCCTTCTGCACGAGCATCTGGGCGAGGCGCACCGCAAGCACGCCTACCAGCTGATGGCCAACGAACTGCATATTCCGCACACTGCGGTTTCCGCCCTTTATTTCGTCCTGCAGCTGATAGTCTCGGGCGGCTTGCTTGCCGTACCGGACAGCCTGCAGTGGCCTTACACGGTGGCAGTGCTGATTGTCCTCGCTCTGGCATACCTCTTGTTTATGAGAAAATATTACCATCTGCACGCAGAATATCTAAACAGCCTGAAATCATGATACTCGACGACACACTTCTCGATGACCTGGAAACCAGGGCCAGGCAGAGTCCCCGCCTGAGGATGAACCTGAACCTTCATGACTCTCTGGAGGCCAAGGCCCAGCGCCTGCTCAACGCCCTGGAGCCGGGTACCGCCATCCCGATTCACCGGCACCGCCATACGTCCGAGACCTACGCCATTCTCCGCGGCCGCATGTTCGTGGTCTTCTATGACAGCATGGGAGGTGCCGTGGAGCGCATTCTTCTGGATCCCAAGGCAGGGAAATACGGAGTCCACATACCCGCCGGTCAGTGGCATGCGGTGGAAGTCATCGAGCCGTCGGTCATCCTGGAAGTGAAGGACGGCCCTTATATCCCCCTGCAGCCCGAGGATACCCTCGACTGACCGCCCGCTCGGACAGCTCATCGGCAGTTTATCCCGCCGGCTCTCATCCCGAAAATGAGGCCGGCGGGATTTTTATTTGTGGGAATATATGATTAACTTTGCTTGGATGAAATAGAACAATGTATTAAAACAAAAGCAATATGAACATCTCAGTAATTCTCAGGCGGGCGGCGGCTGCAGCGGCGGCACTGACCTGCGCATTGTTTTCGGATCTTTCAGCCTGTACGGGCATATCCTTTATGGCCAAGGACGGCAGCTATGTACTGGCGCGGACGGCGGAGTGGGGCGGGTCCGACCTGCAGAGCCGCTATGTGGTGGTGCCGCGCGGGTTCAGGCATACGGCCCTGACTTCTACCGGCGGTACCGGGCTTATATTCAACGGCAAATACGGCTATGTCGGGGTGGCTGCGAGTCAGGACCAGTTCGTCCTCGAGGGGCTGAACGAGAAGGGGCTCTCGGCAGGGCTTTTCTTCTTCCCCGGCTACGGGCAGTATCCTCAGTATGATTCTACGGAGGTGGACCGTACGGTGCCGGACATGCAGGTGGTCAGCTGGATACTGGCCAGCTTCAGTACGGTGCAGGAGGTCATCGACCACTTCGACGAGATCATCGTGACCAAGCTCTTCCCCGAGGCCCAGACCTCGCACTGGAGGGTGGGGGAGCCGTCGGGACGGCAGATAGTGATAGAAATCGTCGACGGTAAGGCCAATTTCTATGAGAACAAAATCGGTGTGCTGACCAACGCTCCCGATTTCCCCTGGCACGTGAAGAATCTGAACAATTACGTCAACTTAGCTTTCGGCGAGGCTGACGGCAACGCTTTCTCGGCCTGGCCCGAGGTGCGCCGCTTCGGAGCCGGTACCGGCATGATCGGCCTTCCGGGGGACGTGACCCCTCCTTCGCGCTTCATCCGCGCCGCCTACTATCAGGCTACAGCTCCCCAGTATCCGACCGGAGCCGAGACTGTCATGTCCTGCTTCCTGATTCTGAACAATTTCGATATCCCTATCGGAGTCGAGCGGCAGAAGGGCCAGGCCCCGACCGACATCCCCGGAGCCACCCAGTTTACGACGGCGGTCGATACCAAAGGTCTGAAAATGTACTGGCGCACCTGCTGGAACAGCACCATCCGCTGCATCGACCTTACATCCATCGACTTCGCCAAAGTGAAATACACAGTCTCCCCGCTTGACAAGGTCCGTCAGCAGAGCGTGGAGATGATTACAGTCCGATAAATTCGCCCAGAGCAGTGTACAGCCTCTGTACAGGGAGTCCTACGATGTTGAAGTAGGAGCCGCGAATGGAGGTTATTCCTATGTAGCCGATCCATTCCTGGATGCCGTAGCTGCCGGCTTTGTCGAAGGGGCGGAAGCGGTCGATGTAGTAGGATATCTCCTCTTCGGTCAGGGTCTTGAACTCCACTTCCGAGGTGCAGGAAAATACGTGGCGCCGCTCAGTGTCGCGCAGGCAGACGCTGGTGACCACGCGGTGGGTGCGGCCGGAGAGTTCCCGGAGCATCCGGGCTGCATCGTCGCGGCCGGCGGGCTTTCCGAGGATGTCCTCCCCGCAGATGACGACGGTGTCGGCGGTGATGAGGATCTCGTCGGGCTTCAGGGGACGGTGGAATCCTTCGGATTTCGAAACGGCCAGGGCCGACGGTATCTCGTCCGGCTGTAAGTCGGGGGAATAGGTTTCGGGCGCACCGGGTGTGGCCTCTACTGTAAATTCCAGGCCGAGTCCGGCAAGGAGCTCTCTCCGGCGGGGAGAGGCCGAGCCGAGTACTATGCGGCGGTCTTTGAGGGCTTCGTGAAGCAGCATGGCAGTCAGTGGCTTAGAAGGTTTTGGCAAATACGCCGGTGTCCAGGTTCCAGTCTTCATGGACTTTCAGCACCTGTTCGATAAGGTCCCGTACAAATGCCTTGCCGCCCGGACGCAGGGACACGTAGTCGCACACGTCCTTGACCTCGGGCACGGCGTCGGCGGGGGCTACGGCCAGTCCGGCCATCCTCAGCACCGGGATGTCGGGCATGTCGTCCCCGGCGAAGGCTACTTCCTCAGGCTTGAGGCCGTGTCTGGAGCAGAAATCCAGAAAGTCGGGCACCTTGTCCCGGGATTTCTGGTAGATGTCCTCTTCCTTGACGCCCAGGCCTTTGAAACGATGTACGATGCTCTGGGACACGCCTCCGGTGATGATGGCCACCGGATATCCTTTCATGGAGCACATTCTCAAGGCAAATCCGTCCTTGGAGTCGAAGGTCCTCAGCAGGTCTCCGTCTGGTGTGGAGATGATGGAGCCGTCGGTCAGCACTCCGTCCACATCGAAGGCGAAGGCGCGGATGCCGTGCAGCTTGACTTTATAGTTGTAGTTGGGCATGGTTTATCTGTCTTCAGGGTGATATTTTTTCAGAATCTTGTCGGTCAGGAGGCGGTATATCTCTTCCTGTTCGGTGAGCCCCATCTTCTGCAGGACTTCCAGATGCTTGTGTATCGTCTCCATATCCCCTCTGCGGGCGGGGCCTGTGAGGGTGGAGGCGGGGGTATGCAGGAATGCGTTGCGCACGGCCTCGATGGTGGAGGGAATCAGCAGGGGGTGGTCATGCTGGACAATGGGGAAGGCCAGGCCGAGGAGGTAGTTGACGAAATTGGTGGTGAATACCGCAGCCACATGCATCCTAAGCCTCTCTTCGGAAGAATAAAAATAGTGTTCTCCGCCCAGGTCATCGGCTATCCTGTCCAGGACCGTCCGCAGTTCTCCGGTGGTCGCCTCCAGAAGGAGGGGGACGTCGCGGAACTCCACGTTCTTGTTGCGGCTGAGCGTCATCAGGGGATACATCACTCCGCAGGCGCAGCCCAGATCCGCGAGGGGCTGCAGGACGGAGAGGGGAGTGGCTCCGGATGTATGGACCACTGCCGGGAGAGGATTGTCCATGAGGGGAGAGAATGCCTCCGCTATGTCCGCCACTACCTGAGGGATGGCGTCGTCCGTCACGGCGATGACCAGCAGGGATGCCGTCCTGAGGTCCTGTATGCTCGCCGCAGCCTGAGTGCCCGAGCCATTGGCCCTGAGGGCCTTGACCAGGCGGTCGCGGCTTTTGGCGGTACGGCTGTAGACAGCACTGATATTGTACCCCTTCTCCTGCATGGCCAGAGCGAAGCGGAAGGCTACGTTGCCGGCGCCGAAGAAAGCTGTGTCGGGCTTCATCGGCTAGGCCTCGGGGGTGTTGTTGGGGTTGAATCCGAAGGGGATGGTGTTCTTGGGCAGACCCGGGGTGCCGAGGGAGATCTCTCCGTGCTGGCTCTCGTACTTGCCGATATTGTCCCTGAGGGCGAGGAGCAGTCTCTTGGCGTGTTCCGGAGTCATGATGATGCGGCTGACTACCTGGGCTTTGGGGTATCCGGGCAGGACGCGGGCGAAGTCAAATATGAATTCACTGTTGGAGTGTGTGATGAGGGCGAGGTTGGAGTAGTTGCCGGCGGCGGTCTCCTTGGTGATTTCTATGCCGAGTTCTTTCTTCTGGGGCTGATTGTCCATATCTTGTCAAATTATGTTGTGAAACGTCCCGCAAATCTACACAAATCTTCTTATATTTGCGGGTTAATTTGAAAGAAATATGGAATTGTCAGCGAAGTACAATCCCTCCGATGTAGAGGAGAAGTGGTATTCTTACTGGTTGAAAAACAAGTTTTTCCATTCGGAACCCGACAACCGGGAGCCGTATACCGTGGTCATTCCGCCCCCCAATGTGACGGGAGTGCTGCACATGGGCCACATGCTCAACAATACTATACAGGACGTGCTCGTGCGCCGCGCCCGCATGCAGGGCAAGAACGCCTGCTGGGTGCCCGGCACCGACCACGCTTCGATAGCCACTGAGGCCAAGGTGGTGGCCAAGCTCAAGGAGCAGGGCATCGACAAGTCATCCCTGACCCGTGAGGAGTTCATGAAACACGCCTGGGAGTGGAAGGAGAAGCACGGCGGCATCATCCTCGAGCAGCTCAAGAAGCTCGGAGCCTCCTGCGACTGGGACCGCACCAGGTTCACGATGGACCCGGCCCTGAGTGAGGCGGTTATCAATACATTCGTATATTTTTACAAGAAAGGCTACATCTACCGCGGCGTGAGGATGGTCAACTGGGATCCCCAGGCCCTGACCGCCGTGAGCGACGACGAGGTGATCCACAAGGAGACCAAGTCCAAGCTCTACTACCTGCGCTACAAGGTGTCCGACGGAGCCGGCAACCCCACTGACGACTACATCGTCATCGCCACCACCCGTCCCGAGACCATCATGGCCGATGCCGCTGTCTGCATCAACCCGGAGGATCCGAGGTATCACCACCTGCGCGGCAAGAAGATTCTGATTCCGCTTATCAATAGGGAGATCCCCATCATCGAGGACTCCTACGTCACCATGGATTTCGGTACAGGCTGCCTGAAAGTGACTCCGGCCCACGACGTGAACGACTACGAGATAGGCCTGAGGCACAACCTGCCGGTGCTCGACATCATCGACGACCACGGACGGCTCAACGAGAAGGCTGTAATCCTCGTGGGCGAGAACCGTTTCGTGGCCCGCAAGAAGATAGTGAAAATGCTGGCCGAGGCCGGGCAGCTCGAGAAGGAGGAGGACTACATCTCACCTGTAGGGCACTCGGAGAGGACCGACGCCGTCATCGAGCCGAAGCTGTCGATGCAGTGGTTCATCAAGATGGACGAGCTCTCCAAGGCCGCCCTGGCCCGCGTGGAGAACGGCGAGATTAAACTCATTCCGGACAAATACCGCAATACCTACCGTCATTGGATGGAGAATACCCGTGACTGGTGTATTTCCCGCCAGCTGTGGTGGGGACAGCAGATCCCCGCATACTACCTGCCTGACGGCCGCTATGTGGTGGAGGCTACCGAGGAGGAGGCTTTGAAGGCCGCGCAGCAGCTTGACCCCTCGGTTACAGCCGCTGATTTGAAGCGGGATGAGGATGTGCTGGACACCTGGTTCTCCTCGTGGCTCTGGCCCATCTCGGTATTCGACCCCGGCAAGCCCGGTTTCCCCGAGAAAGCTCCGAATGCCGATTTAGCGTACTACTATCCGACCAACGACCTGGTGACCGGCCCGGATATCATCTTCTTCTGGGTGGCCAGGATGGTCATGGCCGGCAACGAGTTCATGGGCAAGGTGCCTTTCCGCAACGTGTATTTCACTGGCATTGTCCGCGACAAACTGGGCCGCAAGATGTCCAAGACCCTCGGCAACTCGCCAGACCCTCTGAAACTCATCGATGACTACGGGGCCGACGGAGTCCGTATCGGCATGCTGCTCTGCACCGCTGCCGGCAACGACATCCTCTTCGACGAGTCTCAGGTGGAGCAGGGCCGCAACTTCTGCAACAAGATATGGAACGCCTACCGTCTGGTCAAGGGCTGGAGCGTGGACCGCTCCCTGGAGGCTCCGGAACATGCCACTCTGGCCGTGAAGTGGTTCACCTATAAGCTGAACCGAGAGATAGCCGTCGTCGCCGACCATTTCTCCAAGTTCCGCATCTCGGATGCCCTGATGTGCCTGTACAAGCTCTTCTGGGATGACTTCTGCGCCTGGTACCTCGAGATAGTGAAGCCCGCCTACGGAGCTCCGATAGACGGAGCGACCTACGACGCCACCATTGGATTTTTCGATTCCCTGCTGAAACTCCTGCATCCCGTGATGCCCTTCATCACCGAGGAGCTCTGGCACAACCTGGCCGAGCGTCCGGAGGGTGCGACCATCATGCTGGAGCGTCAGCCCGAGGGCGGAGAGTACGACGAGGCCTTCATTGCCGCATTTGACCTTGCTACGGAGGCCGTGGCTGCCCTGAGGAACATCCGCCAGAAGAAGGGATTGTCCCCGAAAGAGGCTCTGGACCTGCGCATCAAGGGCGCATTCCCCGAGGAGATGACCGGCATAGTCCGCCGCATGGGCAATGTCGGGGAGATTTCCTACGTCGAGGACTTCGGAGAGCGTGAGGCCGGTGCCTCCTTCCTCGTTGGAACGGTAGAGATGTTCGTCCCGCTGGCCGGCAAGACCGACGTGCAGGAGGAGATAGCCAAGGCTGAGGCCGAGATCGAGCGTTTAGAGAAATTCCTCAAGGGAGTGAATGCCAAGCTGTCCAATGAGAAGTTCATGCAGAACGCCCCGGAGGCTGTGGTGCAGAACGAGAGGAAGAAACTTTCGGATGCGACCGCCAAGATAGAGGGACTGCGCAAGACCCTCGAGGCGCTCAGAGGTTGAATATTTTAAGAGACAATGCCATGTTCATCCAGTCGGAGACACAGATAGAGGTCCGTTACTACGAGACCGACCAGATGGGGATAGTCCATCACTCCAACTACATCCGCTACTTCGAATGCGGCCGGCATCAGTTCCTGATAGACGTGGGGCTGCCGATTATGGAGCTGGAGAAGCACGGAATCATGATGCCGGTGGTGTCGGTAAGTGCGAAGTATCACACACCGGCCCGGATGGGAGACGTGCTCCGGGTGGTCTCCCGGGTGGAGAAGGAGCCGATGGCGCGGATAGAGGTGCTTACGGACATCTACAACCAGAACGGCGACCTCGTCTGCGACGGCTCGGTGGTCCTCGGGTTCATCCACAGTGACAACCGCCGGCCGACCCGTATCCCCGCCGCCCTGCTGGAAGTATTCCGCAAGGCTGACGCGGAACAGGCCGCTCAGAAAGAAAATAAACAATAACTAGAAGATATGCTTACACTTTTGTTTTTAGGATCCGTCGGACTGACCGAGATACTGGTGCTGCTGCTCATCGTGCTGCTGCTGTTCGGGGCGAAGAAGATTCCCGAACTGATGAAGAGCTTCGGCAAGGGGGTCAAGAGCTTCAAGGAGGGGGTCAACGGCATTGAGGAGGACTTGAATACTGATTCCTCTGCCAAGAAGGATTCGTCCTCCGCAAAGGACAGCTCCGCCGAGAAGAAGTAGGAGATGGGTGCCGTGGCGGGAGAAATGACCTTCTGGGAACATCTGGACGAGCTGCGAAAGGTGATCTTCCGCAGCTTTGCTGTGCTTATTGTCCTGATGGTCGCGCTATTCCTGTGCAAGGAGACGGTCTTCGACGGGGTGGTGCTGGCTCCGCTGACGGACGGTTTCTTCGTCTACCGGTGGATGGACAGGCTGCTGGGACTGCTCGGGCTCGGGGCTTTAGAGCCTTTCCGGGTGGAACTGGTCAATATCGACCTGGCCGCCCAGTTCTTCACCCATGTGCGCATCTCCTTCTGGCTGGCGGTTATCGTGGCCCTGCCGTTTCTGATCTATCAGGTGTGGCTCTTCGTGAGGCCGGCTCTTTATGACCGGGAGAAGCGGGCGGCTCAGACGGCTTTCGGACTGTCCTCCCTGCTGTTCTACATCGGCGTGGGGGTGGGCTATGTGGTGGTATTCCCGCTGACCCTGCGCTTTCTGGGAACCTATCAGGTGAGCGAGTCGGTGGCCAACCAGATATCGCTGCTCTCGTACATCGGTATGTTCCTGAAGCTCAACCTGATTATGGGCGTTGTCTTCGAACTGCCGGCCCTGGCCCTGCTGCTGTCCCGGATAGGAATCATCAACCGGCAGATGCTGAGAAGCTTCCGCAAGTACGCGATAGTAGCCGCCTTAGCCATATCGGCTGTCATAACCCCCTCGGGCGACGCCTTCACGATGATAGTGGTCGCCCTGCCCCTGTACCTGCTCTACGAGGTATCCATAACCCTGTGTAAAGACAAACCGAAAGAAGTAGAAGTTAGAAATGATATCGATAAATAATCTCACAGTAGCCTTCGGAGGCTTCACCCTCCTGGACGACATCAGTTTCCACGTCAGCGACGGGGAGCATATAGCCCTCGTGGGCAAGAACGGTGCGGGCAAGAGTACGATACTCAAGCTCATAGCCGGTGTGGAGCGTCCGACTTACGGCTCCATCATGAAGCCTAGGGAGCAGACCGTAGGCTACCTGCCCCAGATAATGAGTTACTCCAAGGACACCACGGTCATCGAGGCCGCCATGTCCGTCTTCGCCGACCATTTCACCATGGGTGAGAGGGTGGAGGAGATCAGCCGCGAGCTGGGCGAGAGGACCGACTACGAGTCCCCGGCCTACCACCGGCTGATAGAGGAACTCAACGAGCTCAACGACAAGCTGGCCATGGCCCAGTCCGAGTCTCCCGCCGTGCTGGCCGAGAAGACCCTGGTGGGCCTCGGTTTCAAGAAGAGCGAGCTCGGACGGCAGCGCAGCACCTTCTCACAGGGCTGGAACATGCGCGTGGAACTGGCCAAGGTCCTGCTGACCAAGCCCGATGTGCTTCTGCTCGACGAGCCCACCAACCACCTCGACATCGAGTCCATCCAGTGGCTCGAGGACTATCTCTTCGGCTACCGCGGTTCGGTGGTGCTCATTTCCCACGACCGCCGTTTCCTGGACAGGGTGACCACCCGTACGGTGGAGATAGTTCTGGGACACATCTACGACTACAAGGTTCCGTACTCCAAATACGTGGAGCTGCGCCGCGAGCGGATGGAGCAGCAGCGGGCCGCCTACGAGAACCAGCAGCGGATGATCGAGAAGACCGAGGAGTTCATCGAGCGCTTCCGCTACAAGCCCACCAAGAGCAATCAGGTGCAGTCCCGCATCAAGCAGCTTGACAAGCTCGAGCGCATAGAGATAGACGTCGAGGACAATTCGGCCCTTCACGTCAAGTTCCCGCCCGCTCCCCGCTCCGGCCAGATTGTCTTCCAGGCCAAGGCCCTCACCGGAGGCTATCCGCCCCGCGACGGCTCTGGCAGCCCCAAGGTGGTGTTCTCCGACATCGACCTGACCGTGGAGAGAGGGGAGAAGGTGGCCTTCGTCGGGCGCAACGGCGAGGGAAAGAGTACCATGATGAAATACATCACCGGGGAGCTGCGGCCTATCGCCGGCTCGGCCTCCCTCGGGTACAATGTCGCTCTGGGTTACTACGCCCAGAATCAGGAGGACGTACTGGACAGGAACGATACGGTCTACGACACCCTCGATAAGGTGGCCGTGGGCGATATCCGTACCAAGCTGCGGGACATCCTCGGAGCCTTCCTCTTCCGCGGAGAGGACATCGACAAGAAGGTGGCCGTGCTCAGCGGAGGCGAGCGCTCCCGTCTGGCCATGGCCAAGCTCATCCTCCATCCCTACAACCTCCTGGCCCTCGACGAGCCGACCAACCACATGGACATCCGCTCCAAGGACGTGCTCAAGCAGGCTCTCCAGCGTTATGACGGGACACTGGTCATCGTGTCGCACGACAGGGACTTCCTCGACGGGCTGGTGGACAAGGTATACGAGTTCCGCGACGGCCATGTCAAGGAATATCTCGGAGGTGTGCAGGACTTCATCGAGAAACGCAGGATCGAGACCCTGCAGGATCTGGAACGGGCTGCTCAGCCGGAGCCGAAGCCGCAGAAGCAGGAGAAAGCTCCGCTGGAAGAGGCCTCTCCCAAGCCCCGCACGGCATCCAGTCTCTCCTTCCAGGAGCAGAAGGAGCAGCGCCGCAAGCAGAAGCGCATCGAGAGCTGCGAAAAGAAGATTGCCGACCTCGAGGCTCAGATGAAGGAGTTGGAGAAGGTCCTGGCCGCACCGTCGGCAGATACCGATATCGACAAGCTGACTCGGGAGTATCTGGAACTGAAACGTACCCTCGACCGCACGATGGAGGAGTGGATAGAACTGAGTAACTGAAAATAAATGCAAGACAACATGGAAAATACCGAGAAAAAGGATACCGGATACCACCTCTACGGGATGCACCCCGTCCTGGAGGCCGTCCTGTCCGGAAGACAGATTGAGAAAGTGCTGCTGAAGCAAGGGTTGGAGGGACAGCTGTTCCGTCAGCTCCTCACGGAGTTGGACAGCCGCGGCATTCCCTTCCAGTTCGTGCCTGCCGAGCGGCTGGCCCGCTTCCGCGGAGGCAGGAATCAGGGAGTAGTGGCATATCTACCGCAGATCGACTATATTCCCCTGGAGGAAATGGTGGAGAGGGCTTTCCAGAAAGACCCGGCCCCGTTTTTTGTCCTCCTGGACGGAGTGAGCGACGTTCGCAATCTGGGAGCAATAGCCCGCAGTGCCGAATGCGCAGGAGCCGGCGGCATCATCCTGCCTGCAAAGGGCGGCGCCGCCATCAATGCCGACGGTGTCAAGGCCTCGGCCGGCGCCCTGCTGCGCATCGGCGTGGCCAAGTGCAAGAATCTGCGCATACCCCTGTACTACCTCAAGGAGATGGGCTTTCAGATAGTGGCCGCCACCGAGAAGGCCGAGGGACGTATCTATGATGTGGATATGACCAGGCCTACGGCTTTCGTCATGGGTTCAGAGGGCAAGGGCATCTCCTCTTCGGTGCTGGCTCTCTGCGACGTGCAGGCCAGAATCCCCATGCATGGAGATATCGGCTCCCTGAACGTGTCGGTGGCCGCATCCCTAATGCTGTTCGAGGCCGTGCGGCAGAGGCAGAAGTAATCTTCCCAGGACGGGAGGAGTCATAAAAAAGAGGTATGTCGTGATGAGCGGCATACCTCTTTCTGTTATAGGTAATTATGTTTTATTCCTGGATGTAGACAGCGCTTGCGGGCAGTTTCTCGGGCAGGTTGGCGATACCCCAGAGAACGATGGCGTTCACGATGGAGGTGTGCTCCATGTACTCGGGAATGCTCTTGGTGTAGAGGTCGCGGTCGGTATGCCAGATCTCGCCGTAGCTGAAGTTGTATCCGAGAGGGTCACCGGTGCCGAATCCTATGGCGGGCACACCGTTCAGGGTGAAGTGAGCGTGATCGGAACCGCCTGCCTCAGTGGGCACGGGATAGGGATAGCGGTCGCTGACTTTGAGTGTGAAGGGGAACCTGGCGTCCAGGTCCTTCAAAGGCTCGCAGATCGGAACCAGGGCATCGTACCACTCCTGGGGTACGGACAGGCTGTTGGCTACTGTCGGGCCGCCGTCGCGGTTGAAGTAGTTGACGATGTTGGGCATGTCCTCGAGGTGTGACTCCACCCACGCTTTGGAACCGAGCAGGCCGAACTCCTCGGCGGCCCAGAGGGCGAAGACGATGGAGCGTTTGGGCTTTGCTCCGGCTGTGGCCAGCAGTCTGGCGGCCTCCATAGTGGGAGCCAGGCCGGTACCGCAGTCCACACCGCCGGTAGCGGCGTCATAGCTGTCGAGGTGACCTCCGCAGATGACGTACTCATCGGGGAACTCGGTGCCGCGGAGTATGGCCACTACATTGTAGAAAGGTACAGGGCCCATGTAGAAGTGGTTGCGGATGTCGAACTCGAGCTCGACGTATTCACGGAGCTGAACCATCTCCTTGATCTTGTTGTACTGTCTGAAGTCCAGCTTGATGTCGGGGAGGGTGGGGAGGTTGTCCCAGGTCATGGTGCCGTTGTCGATATTGGCCCTGTCGTAGAGGGTCGTGATGGGCACGGGTGCGGACTGGATGAATCCGAGAGCACCGGCCTCGAGCATCTCACGGTAGAAGAGGGCGGGTTCCTCGATCAGGGGAATCAGCTCCTTCTCCTTCATGGATGCAATCTGGGCCTTAATCTTGGCAGCCTGCTTGGGCGAGGCGGTCAGGACGGCACGCTCGAGGTCACGTCTCTCGCTGAAAATCTTGCGGTTGTACTGCTGAATCTCGGCATTGAGAGCAGAGATGGAATCGTTCTGGGCGATAATCTCGGCTCTTACGGCGTCACCTCTCTCGGTGTAGTCGATGGGCCAGCCCTTGCTGGTGCCGCCGATGAGGACCCATGCGCCCTTGATAGTCTGTTTCATCCTATCGAACTCGGCCCTGGTCTTGGGCTCGATGACTACGTGCCCCCTCTGCAGGCCCTTTGTGCCGGCAGTATAGGAAGGGGTAGTGAAGTGGAGGGCCTCATTGCCGTTGATCATACGGCCGAACCAGGGACCGCGGTTGAATCCTACGGGTGTCTCGCCCGCATATTCCTTGTGTACCTCGAGTCCCCATTTCTCGAACATGTAGACAGCCCAGTCGGTGGCGTGGGTGTAGGCGTCGGAGCCCACGGGACGTCCGCCGAAACGGTTTGTGACGATGTCGAGATGATCCATGGTCTGGTTGTCCTCAGCGGCTAGGCTGATGACTTTCTGGACGATAGGGTCGTCTCCTTGAGGGATAGATGCGCCGGCCGGAACGGACAGCAGTGAAAGCGCCGCCAGGGAAGCGGCTGACAGGAGTATTGAAAAGTTAAGTCTCATAAGTTAACATTTTTGATAAAAAAACCTTTCAAATATAGTTAAAACCGCTGATGATTGTACTCCCGGTGAATAAATTTTTTCAATACACTCCTAGATGTACTCGTCTGCATTGTAGAATGACTCGCTTCGCTGCTTGATGTAATAATAACCGTCAAAACCATTGTCTTCAGTATTGAAAATCAGGAAAGAACCCACGATTCCCTGCACGCTCCCGCTGCCTTCCTTCATGTCTGTGCGTATCCAGCTCATGGGTATCAGGCCCTTCAGGTCGCTCACGACCCCGGCTCCGCTCCGTCGGATGGATGTAACGTATCCCGCGATATATGTCTCGTCGCTTCCGTTCGAGCCTATGTTGCTGAACTGAACATGATCCTGACGGTGCATTATCAGTTCCTGCTGTATGAACACGTTCTGCAGATATCCCGACATGAATCTCCATGAGTCGGCGTGCCATCTGGCCGACAGGGATACTACGTAGTACTGTGTGTTGCCGACGCTGACGAATGAGTATTCGCTGAGTCCGACTTCGTATTCGAGCATCTGGTAGGATTCTATGGTGATGGGAGCGGTGGTGTATTTTCCCGTCTGGTCTTTTCCGGTTATCGTGAAGCGTCCCGTAGCATCGGGAGATGCCGGTACGATGCGCTTGTTGTCCTCCACATTGAAATATCCGTTGCGGAGATTCCCGTCCTCATCCATGATTTCCCACTGGACGGACACGTGCGGAGCATGTTCCACTGATACAGGCAGATATGGGATGACGTTGTTCCAGTTACTGTTCATCGAGGAATGGCCGTGTGTGTTCACAACCATGTAGCCGGCCTCCAGTTCAGCGCTTATGCACGGCAGGACGATGACCTCGGCTCTCTTGTATATGTCGGGACTGTCCTTGAACCTGACCTGGATGACCGGGTTGGGCTGACCGGAGGAGCGCTTGAGCCCCTGGAGGACATCGCCGGAAATGGAGACAAACTCACTTCCGCTGACTACCGAATATTCCACTGGAAAGGAGGAAGGGGGGACTGTGCTGGAAGTCAGGGTTATGCTTTCGCCCTCATAGATCCGTAGCGGACTCTCGATAAAGTTAAGCGAGGGCATTGAGACCTCAACCGTGACCTCATCCCGTGCGCCGGCATCGGTCTCGGCAGTTATGGTGCATGACCCGGGCGCGACGGCCGTGACGGTTCCGTCAGAGCTGACTGTCGCCGTCTCAGGGTCCGAGGACGACCATGTGATGCCGATGTCCGCCGGAGATACGCTGAATGGATTGATTTTGAACTGCTCTTCGGGATTCATGACCTTCATGGGCGGGAGTATTATCTTCCCGGCGCTCACAGAGAAGTTCCTGGATACTGTAATGCCGTTGGCCGTCGCGTGAAGTGTGTATGAGCCTATCTCACCCGAACTGACACCAGGATTGGTGGCAGTGATGACTCCATCCGAGACGGATACGGCATCGGCATCTCCTTTGATGAGGGTGATCTTCAGGACCGGTTCTGCCTCAGGCTGGGCGATATAGGCTACAGTTACGGGCGAATTGTAGTTGGGGTAAATGATATCAGGTACCTTCATCAGGTAGAAAAGTCTGTTCTTGATTCTAAGAACAGCCGTGTCCCTGAGGGAACTTTCCTCAGTTACGGCTATGATTTCCACCATGCCGGCACTCAGGGCAGTGACCGTGCCGTCTTCCGATACGGATGCCTTGTCCGGATCGGTGCTGAGCCATTTTACCTGTTTGTTGCCGGCATTCTCCGGGAGAACCTCCGCGCTCAGCGTGATCTGCTCACCGGTGTACAGCTCGGCCTGTTCAGGGGATACGGTGACGGATTCAGGGAATTTATAGGTGTCCACTATGACAGTGGCGCTGCCGCTGACCCCGCTGCCGTCGGCGGCCGTGGCGGTGATGCGGCATGTGCCGTCAGAGACTGCCGTAACCGTGCCGTCGTCAGAGACTGCCGCCACATCCTCGTTGTCGGAACTCCAGACTACGGAAGGGTCCTCCGCTGAGGCCGGCAGGACAGTGGCGCTGAAGCGGAATGTCTCGCCGGCATCCCTGAAAGTCCTTTCAGAGGGGTCTACTGTAATGGATGTTACCAGGTCCTTCATGCCCGAGATGTCGATCCTCCACGTCTGTTCGTTGATGCCCGTGCCGGTGAAATGGGTCCGGCAGGTGTACATGGTGTTGCGCAGCAGGTCGAAGTTGTCAAGACGGCGGCCGTCGTGCAGGTAGTATCTGTAGACCAGGCTGTCGTTGTAGTGCTCGGTGCTGCGGTAATCCACGTGCAGCTCCACGAATGTGCAGAGTCCGTCATACGGAGCCGGCGGAATGTGTGTCTTCTCGTCTACATTCGACGACAGCAGGTCACCCTGGGCGTTTTCCGGGAGATAGAAATCCACTCCGCTGCCGAACAGCGCTTTCAGTTCCTCCCCCTCCATACAGATGCCTTCACTGAATACCTCCTCCTCGGTTGAGGCCCGGCCGGGGCGGAAATATCCGGTCCGCCTGTTCATGTTGCGTATGACTGCCTTTTTGATGTCGAAGGTGGTGATGTCTTTGTCGAGTCCGGAGGTGTCGGCTATAATCCTGAACTTGGAGAGCAGCCTGGTAAGAGGGATGGTGAGCGGCATTCCGTCACTGATCTCCACGTCCCTGAGCCTTCCCGACATGGGGATAGCCCCTTCAATATTTACTATATCCTGCGGACTCTCCAGGTCCCAGGTAAGAGCGGTGAGGCCCAGGCTGTCGGTTATTCCGGGAGTACCCGTCAGGTCTCCGGCATTGGCTATTGCGTAGATGTCCAGGCCGGTCCCTGAGATGACGCTGAGTTCCACATTGCCGCCGGGATTCTCAATATATGCGTATTCAGCCAGCTGTCCTGTCCGGCTGTAGTAGACGAACAGGTTCAGGTCCGTGATCATGGCCTCGCTGACTGAGGGGACGGCCCTGGTTTCTGCCGTCTCTTCCAGAATCAGGCTCAGGGTGACTGTCGCCGACGGGAGTTCTGTTCCGGACGGTTCATGTTTCCGGCATGCCGTATTCATGACCAGGCATGCGGTCATAAGATATGTCGTAATAGTAAAAGCTTTCATCACATCAAATCTCTATTTCTACGTGTTCGTAATAATTCCAGTCCACAGGACTTACTTTTATGGATGCCTCCGAGAAGTCTATCGTGACATACAGATCTTCCAGTTCTTCGTCGTCCATGCCTGTCCCGGCCTGCCTCAGGTGACCGGAAAGTCCTGTCCTGACGAGCTGCCTTTCCTCTCCATTCCGCGTGGCCATGACAGAGAGGTACAGCACATCTCCGTCCTGCCTGGTGATGCGGGAGAGGAATTCATAGTAACGGGCGTCATCCACGGGTACATGCGTTGCCCTCGGAGAATGCCTGAAACTCCCGGTCAGGATGTTTCCGTACAGGTCATAGCCGACCGAGGCCGATTCCACGCATATATGGATGCTGTCCGTCTCCACTGCATCGCCGAGGACGCGGACATGCAGTCCGATGTAGTTCCGCAGCAGGGTGACTGTTTCTCTGGACAGATCGGATCTGTATTCGCCCGTCAGGAAGCAGGTGTACAGGCTGTCAGCCTGGCCTCCCTCGGGTACGGTGTAGCCTCTGTCGTAGATCATGCCGGACGGATTTCCGAATGCCGCTATGCTGAGCCTGCCCTTGCGCACCGGCAGCTCGCAGCCTGAGGCTGAGTCTTTTCTGAACACTGTGTCATGATACACTGTTCCGTCCTCATGTTCGATGACCAGATGGATCATCCCGACTTCCTCAGGAACGGACGGAAAGTCCAGTCTGAGGTATGTCGGGCAATCCGTTCTGTTCTCCAGAATACAGGACTGGAACGGAAACAGAGATGCGATGACGAGAAGCGTCATCAATCGTTTCATGGCGGTCAGGATTAGAATACTTTGTCAAAATGTGGAATGACGTCCCATCCGTCAACGGTTATGGCGAGTTCCAGTGTCCCGGGAACCAGAGGTATGTCAGGATCGAGAGAGCCCGGGCGGGTGACGGTGATTCCGTAGGAATACACGCTGTTGGCGCGGATGCCGTAATGCCCGTTGCCGGACTGATAGCCGTATCCCTCCTGATTGACAGGTATGGGGTAGTAGTAGGTCACTCCGTCCAGGTCAGCCTGGAGCACCAGTTTGGTGGAAGGGGCGGTCTCTGCTGTCTCGTTTGAGAAGGTGTAGAAATAATGGGGAGCAGTATGGCCGGTCTCACCTATGGCTTCGGAGATGTTGTCCATAAGCAGTCCGGCCTCGGCGGTGCTGTTGACGTCTTCCCCGACCAGGCTCCCGGAATTGAGTATAATGGGAACCGTAGGAGAACTGCCGTCGTGAACGTGTTTCTCACCGTGGGCATTGACCAGGAACAGGCGGCAGTTCGTCAGGCTCATTCCTGCATACGGACTGCCGGCGAAACCGGTCTTGACCGAGGTGACGCATATCCTGGATATGAGCCGGCTGACAGTGATGGCTACTGAGGAGGTGACGCCCAGGGTCTCCTCGGACTCACCGTACATGGTGAAGTCGCCCAGGGTCTCGTCCTTGAGCAGCGTAGTCAGGTTCCTGAAAGCATCCAGGGTGGTGATGCCGGCGTAAGTGCTGATGTTGGAGTTGGCTATCACGCAGATGAGTTTGGCTCCGGTGGTGGTGGACAGGGTCAGGTCATTCAGCGCGTCGCCCTCGAACCTTTTATATGTGTCCAGGCGGTGGTAGTCCGGAGAGTCCGGGTCTCCGCTGCGGAAGATAAATACATCCAGCGTGTTGATGCTGTTGTCCTGTTCGGTGCTCTGTGCCGAGGTGGACCTGGTCACGACCGGTTCCAGGGATAAGGTGAGGGATGAGGGCTGTTCCCCGTTGCTGCACACGGTGCAGTTCTCGGGCCGGCAGGAAGTCAGCCCGGTGGACAGGATGCCTGTAATCAGGGCACCTGCTGCCATGATGGAAGTTGAATGTCTCATTGTACTGTTATTTAAAAAGTTGATTAAGGTCCATCGGCCCGGGGACGGTCGGGACGGCAAATGTAAGGCCCGTTTTCGATACAAAAAAGTCACTTTCGTATATTTCTCATCTTGCCTGGCAATTATAAAAAAAGAGAAGATTATATATTGTGCAGTGTATTGAAATACAATCCGTAACGGAAAGAAACGCGAGGCGGTGCAAAATGAGAAATATGTGTTTTTATAAACAGAAAATACCTAAATTTGCGGTAAAACAGCGGAGCAATGAAGAATGTTATTATAATAGGTGCCACTTCCGGCATAGGACGGGCGGTGGCAGAGATATACATAAGGCAGGGACACAGGGTGGGGATAACCGGACGCAGGAGCGTCCTTCTGGATGAGATAGCCGCCGGAGCCCAGGCGGGAAAGGTCTTCACCAAGAGTTTCGATGTCTCGGATGCCTCGGCCTCCCGTTCACTGGAGGAACTGGTGGAGAGCATGGGCGGGGTGGATATCTGCCTTTATTCCTCTGGATACGGTCATACCAATACGGATCTTGAGCCGGGACTGGAGCTGGGGCAGATCGATGTCAATGCCAAGGGGTTTGTCCGCTGTGCCGTGTGGCTGTTCAATTACTGGGCCGGGAACGGACTCAGAGGACACCTGGCCGTCATATCCTCGGTGGCCTCCATTCTGCCTCTCGGCGTATGTCCTGCATATTCGGCCACGAAGAAGTTCGAGGCCTTCTATCTGGAGACGCTCAGGCAGCTGGCGGTAATCCGGAAAGCGGATATAAGCCTGACGGCTGTCAAGCCCGGTTTCGTGGATACTGACTTTATACACGGGCGGCATTTCCCCATGACCATACGGAAGGAGAAAGCCGCCGCAATGATAGTCCGTGCGATAGAACGCAGAAAAAAAACAGCGGTGATAGACAGACGCTGGGCCGCGCTCGGCCTGCTTATGCGTCTGCTGCCGTCTCCGCTGTGGACATTCTCAGGCCGTTTCTTCCGGCCCTACAAGGACATGTTCTAGAGCTCCTCGAAGTTTACGCTTGAGAACTTCGGACCGTCCTCCTCTCTGGAAACAGGACCGCGCTGGTCGTCATCCATAGTCCTTTCGACTACGGGAATCGGGCATTTTTCCTTGATGAAGGCTATCACTTCCTCAAGTCCCTGTGTGAACTTCTCGAAGTCTTCCTTGTAGAGGAAAATTTTATGCTTGTCGTAGGCAAAGCGGCCGTCTTTCTCTATTCTCCTCTTGCTCTCGGTGATGGTGAGGTAGTAATCGTTGCCCTTGGTTGCCTTCACATCGAAAAAGTATGTCCTTTTTCCCGCACGCACCGGTCTTGAATATACATCATCTCCGTTGCGCTCCATAGCTGCTGCATTATCAATGTCTTCTGAATACATTTTGATTAAATTTTATAAAATTTGACACAAATATAGAGTTTTTTCTCATCTAAAAAGTATATTTGCAAAATGTTTTAAAAATATTGTATGCTCAACCGTCGTCTGATAAGGATAAAAGTCTTCAAAGTTCTTTACAGTTCTGTGACCTCAGGCTCTGATTCTCTGATAGAAGCCGAGAAAACTCTGAACTATTCGTGTGAGAAGACACTCCATCTTTACTATTTCATGCTGAATGCCGCGGTAGCCCTGCGCAATGCGGCCTTGACCAGGATAGAGACCGGACTCATGAAGTTCAATCCTACCCCTGAGGAACGCAATCCCAACCGCAAGTTCGCAGAGAACCGGGTGTCTGCATATCTGGCCGGTGACCCGCGCTTCGTCAAGTTCTGCGAGGACCATGGCCTGATGTGGAACGAGGATCTTCAGTCTTTCATCAAGAAGACTCTCCAGACCCTGTCCACCCGCGACTATTTCAAGGAATACATGGAATCCGGAGAGTCGTCCATGGAGGAGGACTGCACCCTGTTCATCAGGATGTTCTCGGACCTCGAGCTTTTTGAGGACAACGGGGACCTGGCCTCCACCCTCGAGGATATGTCGGTGTACTGGACCGATGACCTGGGCTTTGTGCTCTCGGCCATAGTCCGCGGTCTGGAAGTGCTGCGCTCCCGCGGTACGATGCCTGTGCCCGGTGTGTTCCTCAAGGATGACGACCGCGAGTTCGCGGTGGAGCTGCTGCGGGCTGCCATGAGGGGATACGGCAAGTACATGGACCTGGTGGTGGCCAATACCAGCAACTGGGATCCGGACAGGGTGGTTACTACGGACCTGGTCCTGATAGTGCAGGGCATAGCCGAGGCCGTGCGCTTCCCCAACATTCCTCTCAAGGTGACTATCAACGAGTACGTGGAGATATCCAAGTTCTACAGCACGCTCAACAGCAAGGTCTTCGTCAACGGCCTGCTGGACAGAATCCTCCGCAGGATGGTGGACTCAGGAGAGGTGGTAAAGACCGGCAGGGGGCTTATCGAGAATTAGAAAAATTTCATATATTTGTTCACTTAAATTAAAAGAAACGCAAAATGAATCTTATTACAATGTTCCTTCTCCAGGCTCAGACACAGACACAGCCTCAGGGTGAGCCTACTTTCTTTCAGCAGTACTCTTTCCTGATACTGATGATCCTTATCTTCGTGGTGATGTATTTCTTCATGATCCGTCCTCAGCAGAAGAAGCAGAAAGAGGTCGTGAAGTGGAGGGAATCCCTGAAGAAAGGAGACAGAATCGTCACTGTAGGCGGTATTTACGGTACTGTAGCCGAGGTCAAGGACACATTCCTCGTAGTGGAGATTGACGCCAACGTGAAGATCCGCGTGGACAAGTCTTCCGTAGTCAAGGATATCACCGACGTCCAGAACCGGTAATACTCCCAGGAATGACTTCGGGAAGCGGAATCACCGGCAATGACAGGGATCGCAAGGACGGAAAGGAGTGGCTGCTGCTGCTTCTTTCCCTCCTTCTTGCTTTTATTATCTGGCTGCTCCACAGCCTGTCGCTGCAGTATTCCGTGTTTTTCGAGTACAATGTGGAACTGACCTCGTCCCTCGAGGGTCGTTCCAGGAGCGCGGCTTCGGAGGACCTGCTGATCGTCAGGGGCCGCTCCGAGGGCTATTATATACTGCGCCAGCGCATAGGACGCCGCAAGACACTCAAGGTTACGGCTCCGGTTACGGCCCTCACCCATAAGGACGGCGATGCATTTTCCGTGGTCTGCGAGAATATCAAGAGCAATATCGTCGAGGCCCTCGGCGGCAACGTCGACCTGGAGTTCATCGTAACGGAGTCAATGGATTTCAACTTCCCCAGAATGGTCAGCAAGAGGGTCCCTGTCGCCCCGCGCACATCCATATCGTTCGACGGCCAGTACATGCCTCTCGGGCGTATAGAACTGCGGCCGGACAGTGTGGACATATACGGAGACGCACGTCTGCTCGAGACGGTGGACTCAGTGATGACCATGACTATCTCCGCCTCGGATGTGGACGGCCCGATACAGGGTATCAGCACCCTTATGCCCATCCGCAGGGTGGAGTTCTCCGAGGACAATATATATTATTCCCTGAATGTGGTCCGGTATATCGAGGAGTCCGTGGATGTTCCCGTGACTTCCATTGGAGTGCCGGAGGACAAGGACCTGATAGTCTTCCCGTCTACGGTGAGGGTTACATTCAGGAGGATTTTCAGCAGCACCCAGTACAGTCCTGACGATTTCGTTCTGGCCGTGGACTACGCGGATTTTATAAAGACGATGGAATCGGAACTGATTCCCGAGCTGGTATCGGTACCGGCCGGGGTGATATCGTGGGAGATATCTCCAAGGTATGTGGACTGCATACTGCTGGAGAACAATGGAGGACAGTGATGCGTACTCTGGCGGTTACAGGTGGTATAGGCAGCGGCAAGAGCTATGTCGTGCAGATGCTGGCCGCAATGGGCGTCCCGGTATATGACGCTGACTCAAGGGCAAAAGGACTGTATGCCACTGATACTGAGCTTCTGGCCGGGCTCAAGGAAATTCTCGGAGACAGGCTGCTCAGGAACGGAGTCCTGGACAGGGAGTATATGGCCTCCAGGATTTTTTCCGACAGGAGGCTTCTGGAGGAGGTGGAGAAGGCGGTCTTTCCCAGGGTGATTGCCGATTTCCGCCGGTGGAAGGCGGAACAGGAGGCGGCTCTGGATGGAATCCGGGATTCCGCCGGGTTCGTCATTATGGAGTCTGCCGTCTATCTGGAAAAACCGGCCTTGAAGGGAACGGCGGACAAGGTCCTCACCGTGATATGTCCGGAGGAGGTGAGGGTGGAGAGGGTCATGCGGCGCTCGGCCATGACCCGCGCCCAGGTCCTGGAACGGATGGCCAACCAGTGGAGCGATGAGCGCCGTACCGCAGTCTCGGATTTCGTCATAGTCTCGGACTTCCGCCATCCCCTGCTGCCGCAGGTATGGGGGGTATATATGAAAATGAATGTTTAATAACTTTAATAATAAACTAAAATGAAAACAGATTTACAGCAGATACTTTCAATCACTGGCGAACAGGGACTTTACCGCTATGTGTCCCAGGCCCGCAACGGCATGATCGCAGAATCCTTGCTTACAGGACGCCGTACTGTATTCGGCCCCCACGCCAAGGTGTCGTCCCTCTCCGATATCTCCATCTACACCGAGGACGGAGAGACCCCGCTCAAGGACGTGCTTCTGAAGATGAAGGAGATCCTCGGGGAGGACAGCGCTCCGGACGCCAAGTCGGACTCCAAGGTCCTTAAGGAGTTCTTCGACAGGGCTCTTCCCGGCTATGACCAGGACCGTTTCTATCCTTCACACATGAAGAAGGTCGTTACCTGGTACAACCAGCTCAAACAGTATGCCTCCCTGGATTTCGAGACAGAGGAGGACGCCAAGGAGGAGGAATAGCATGAGTGCCGGAGGCAAAAGAGTCCGGGTGGTGACCATGGGCTGCTCGAAGAACCGCGTGGACTCCGAGCATCTGCTTATGCAGCTCGCCGCGGCCGGGTGGGAGGTGTCTCCGGAAGAGATCCCTCTGGAGGATGCAGGTGTGGACGTACTTGTCATCAACACCTGCGGATTTATTCTGGATGCCAAGGAAGAATCTGTAGACGCCATTCTCGAGGCAGTGGATGCCAAGAAGAAAGGTATTGTCTCCAGGGTCTACGTCATGGGCTGCCTCTCGCAGAGATACTCCGCCGAGCTGCCTGCGGAGATTCCGGAGGTCGACGGATTCTTCGGAGCATTCTCCACCGCACCTCTGCTGAAAGCGCTGGCAGTCAAGCCGGATCCCACCCTGGAGACGAGGCGTTACCTGACTACTCCCGGGCATTACGCCTATCTGAAGATTTCTGAGGGCTGTGACAGGAAATGCTCCTACTGTGCCATTCCGGGTATCCGCGGCCCGCATGTCTCCGTTCCAGAGGAGAAGCTTCTGGAGGAGGCTGCCGCCCTTGCTGACGGAGGGGTCAAGGAACTGATAGTGATCGCCCAGGACACCACTTTCTACGGTCTGGACCTGTATGGAGAGAGGCGGCTGGGCCGTCTTCTGGACCGTCTGACCGGAATTTCCGGGATAGAGTGGATACGCCTGCTGTACGCCTATCCCGCTGCTTTCCCCAGGGATGTCCTGGAGATAATGGCATCTTCTCCGAAGATTTGCAGCTATCTCGACATACCTCTCCAACATTCGGCTGATCCGGTGCTGAGGGCCATGCGCCGCTCCATCGACGGGGCCGGCACCAGGAGGCTGGTGGAGGATATCCGCCGGGCGGTCCCCGGTATTGTCCTGAGGACTACCATGATGGTGGGACATCCGGGCGAGGGAGAGGAGGAGTTTGACGATCTGCTCTCCTTTGTCCGGGACAGCCGTTTCGAACGTCTGGGAGCCTTCGCGTATTCGGAGGAGGAAGGGACCTGGGGGGCACAGAATTTGAAGGATGCAGTACCGGAGTCCGTGAAACAGGAGAGACTGGACGAGCTTATGGAACTGCAGGCCTCTATATCGTTGAGGTACAATGAAAGCCGTATCGGCTCAGTAGAAAGGGTGCTGATCGACACCTGCAGTCCGGAGGAAGGGACATGTACCGGACGGACGTCCCGGGAGGCTCCCGAGGTGGACGGTGAGGTGACGGTCGTGTGTCCCGGGGAAAGGCCTTTTCCCGGTCCCGGCAGTTTTGTGGACGTGCGCGTGACCGGTGCGGATGAGTATGACCTTACCGCTGAATTATTGTAATATAAAAGAATATAAGATGAAGAATTTCTTGCTGACAGCCCTTCTGCCGCTGATGCTGGCGGTGACCTCGTGCGGTCCTGTGACTTTTACCCTGCCTGTCGAGAGAATGACGGGGGGAGAGAACGCAGTGGATTTTCAGGGAACGCTTCCCGGGGTTGTCTCCCTGGTGCAGCGCGGAGACAGCGATTCGGCCCTGCTGTCGGCACTTGCAGTGGGTATTGCCGAGAGGCTTGAGGCGGACCTCGGACTGGATTCCGGGGCAGTGCCGGTCTATTCGATGTATGCCGACGAGGTCAGTACTGCTTTCAGGGAGGACGTCGAGTATCTGCATGCAGCTGCGGGTGTGGAGTTTCTGATAGTTGCGGATTCGATGTATGTGGGGGAGTTCTCTGTCGAGATTCCGGACGGGAAGGCATATCTCCAGGGGGGCTTCATGCAGCAGACAGTGGTCTCGCTGCCTTATAATATAAGAGTGCAGGTCTTCGACAGCCGCAGACCGGAGCCTGTGACGGCATGGACGGAGAATGATATCATGGAGTGGACCCTGCTTTCGGACACTCCTCTGACGCGGCTGAGGGCTGTGGAGAGGGTGAACAGTGAACTGGACAGTTCGTTCCGAACCCTGGGAGGAAGCCTCGCGGAGAGATTCCTGCCAGGATGGGAGACGGTCAACAAGATGCTCTATGTATATGATGACAACAAGTGGAATGAGGCCTGCCGTCTGGCCTATCTGTTCGAGTGGGAGAAGGCCATGGAGATCTGGTACGGAGAGGCCGACAGTCCGGATGTGCGCAGGGCCGCCTGTGCCGCGCACAATCTCTCTGTAGCGTGTGAGATTCTGGAGCTCAATGATATGGCCGCTCAGTGGAAGGCCCGCTCGGAGGAGCTGATGAACCGTAGTAGGTAATTAATAATCTGTAAGTAATATATGGTACTGTCAATGACCGGTTACGGAAAGTCCGAGGTGACTTCCGGCAATAGAAAATATACCGTCGAGGTGCGCTCGCTCAACGGCAAGAACAGCGACATCTCCCTCAAATCATCGATTCTCCCCAAGGACAAGGACCTGGAGTTCAGGCAATATCTGACCAGACGCCTGGTGCGCGGCAACATAGACGTATTCCTGACATCTGAGACCGTCTCCGGCTCGGAGGCCCGCAGGATAGACCCGGACCTGTTCAGGGACTATTTCCGGCAGCTGTCCGACATCGCCGGTTCTCTGAATCTGCTGGACCCGTACGGAAACGTCATGTCCGCTGTCCTCATGTCTTCGGTGCTCCGCCTTCCCGATGTGGTGGCGGTTGATAAGGATGAGCTGACAGAAGAGGATGTGGAGGCCATCACTGGTGCCCTGCACGAAGCCGTAGATGCGCTCATCGCCTTCAGGACCCGTGAGGGTGCGGTGCTCAAGGCGGATCTGCTGACCAGGGTGGACAATATCGAGTCCATTCTTGCCGAGGCTGAGGTCTTCGATGCCGAGAGGGTGCCGGCTGTCCGGCAGAGGATAGTCTCCAGGATGGAGGAACTGTCCCTGGCTCCCGACCACGACCGTCTGGAGCAGGAAATGATATTTTACCTGGAAAAACTGGATGTCAATGAGGAGAAGGTGCGCCTGAGGCAACACTGCCGCTACTTCCGTGATACGATGGAAGGGGAGGAGTGCCCCGGCAAGAAGCTGGGCTTCATCGCTCAGGAGATGGGGCGCGAGATCAATACACTCGGCTCCAAGTCCAATCATGCGGGGATGCAGAAATGCGTGGTGCGGATGAAGGACGAACTGGAGAAAATCAAGGAACAAGTTCTTAACATCTTATAAACACTAAAACTAACTGATATGAGACGTTTTATCATTTCTGCAATGCTGGCTGTCCTGCCCGTTCTGGCTTATGCCGACGCACAGGAGGCCCGTCTGCTCCGCTTCCCTTCAGTGGGAGGGGATCAGATAGCGTTCACCTATGCAGGTGATCTCTACACCGTTTCCATCGACGGCGGTACAGCCGTAAGGCTTACCTCCGATGTAGGTTACGAGATATTCTCAAGGTTCTCTCCTGACGGAAAGACGATAGCCTTCACCGCTCAGTACGACGGCAACACCGAAGTCTACACTATGCCGGCCGAGGGCGGTGTGCCTCAGAGAATTACCTATACAGCCACCGTGGACCGCGACAATATCGGCGACCGCGTGGGCCCGAACAACATCGTCATGGGCTGGACCCCGGACGGCAAGAGCATCATCTACCGTACCCGCTGGTATGCCTTCTCCTCTCTCCGCGGACTGCTCTTCACAGTGCCTGCAGAGGGCGGCGAGCCGGTTCAGATTCCCACTACCGAGGGCAGCTTCTGCTCCTATTCTCCCGACGGCTCCAAGCTGGCCCTGAACCGCATGTACCGTGAGTTCCGTACCTGGAAGTACTACCGTGGCGGCCAGGCTGACGATATCTGGATCAACACCGTGGGCACCACCGAGCTCGAGAACATCACCGACAACGACGCCCAGGACATCTTCCCGATGTGGATAGGGGACAAGATCTACTTCCTCTCCGACCGCGACCAGATCATGAACCTCTTCTGCTATGATACAGCCACCAAGGAGACCAAGAAGGTCACAGACTTCACCGAGTATGACTGCAAGTTCCCCTCCTTCTCCCAGGACTGGATCGTCTTCGAGAACGGAGGATACATCTACAAGTATTCCGTAAAGGACGGCAGTTGCTCCAAGGTGCCCGTATATCTCAATGACGAGGGTATTCTCGCCCGCGACGAGATCAAGACCTGGAGCCCCGCCACCGCCCGCCGCGCCGCATTCTCCCTCTCTCCCGACGGCAGCCGCGTGCTGACCACCTTCAGGGGCGATGTCTTCTCGGTGCCTGCCGCCGAAGGCGCAGTGTACAACTTCACCCGTACCCCCGGAGCCCACGACCGTGACGCCGTATGGTCTCCCGACGGAAAGTGGATTGCCTGGCTGTCCGACGAGAGCGGCGAGTATCAGGTGTACGTGATGCCCTACGATGACCCCCGGGCCAAGACCTGCCTGACATCCTTCGAAACAGGATATCCTTCCTCATTGACATGGGCTCCCGACTCCAAGAAACTGTACCTGACCACAGAGAAGAAGCAGCTGATATCCGTGGATATTGCCACCAAGGAAGTCAGGACCGTCTTCGAGGGCCGCTGGGGCGGAGTCCGCGGACTGGCCTTCTCGCACGACGGCGGCTGGCTTGCCTACGGCACCAGCTCCGAGTCCGGTGCGTCGGTCATCTATCTGATGAACCTTTCAACAGGGGAGAGCACTCCAGTAACCTCTTCCTGGTACAATTCCTCCGCACCTCTCTTCTCGGAGGACGGCAAATACCTCTTCTTCACCTCCGCAAGGCAGCTCAACGCCATCTATTCGTCCGTGGAGTGGAATGCCGCATATTCCCTCGGAAGCTATCTCTTCGCACTGCCTCTGACCAAGGACGTGCCTGATCCTACAGTGATTAAGGGTGACGAGTACATTCCTGCGGCTCCCGCAGCCGAGGAGCAGCCCGCCGCCAGGAAAGGCAAGAAGGGTGCTGCCAAGGAGACTCCTGCAGCCGAGCCGATGAAAGTGGACTTCGAAGGTATCGTGGAGAGGGCTGTGGCCCTGCCTGTAGAGGGTACCTACGCCCGTCCTCTTGCTGCATACGACGGGGCCCTTTACTACCGCTCTTCAGACGGAGTCAAGAAACTTTCCCTGAGTGACCTGAAGACCACTGACGTGACCAAGTACGGTGTGCTGGCCATGACTCCGGACCACAGCAAGGCCCTCGTTTCCGACAAGGGTCAGTACTATGTGGTGTCCACCTCCGGCTTCAAGGCCGACAAGCCCGTGCCCATGAGCGATATCCGTCTGACCGTGGACTACCACAAGGAGTGGAAGCAGATCTACGACGAGACCTGGAGAGTGTACCGCGACTATTTCTACGTGCAGAACATGGTCGGCCGCGACTGGGACGCCATCCACGACAAATATGCCGCCCTGCTGCCCTACGTGCAGTACCGTCAGGATCTGACCTATCTGATCGGCGAGATGATATCCGAGCTGGCTACCGGCCACTGCTACGTGACCACCGGCGAGACCCCTGCCGCAGAGAAGCTGCCCATCGGTCTGCTCGGAGCCCGCATCGCCAAGGATGAGACCGGATATTTCCGCATCAACAAGATATTCGAGAGCGTAACCTGGGGCAGTGCCCGCCGCTCGCCTCTGGGAGAGCCCGGCCTGAACGTGCACGAGGGTGACTACATCCTCGCTGTCAACGGTATCCCCGCATCCGAGCTCGGAACTATCTACGAGGCTCTTGTAGGCCGCGTGGGCGTGACCACGGCCCTGCTGGTCAACAGCACTGCATCTGAGAACGGTGCCCGCACCATCTACGTGGATCCCATCTCTGACGAGACCCAACTGGCCTACTATGACTGGGTACAGAACAATATCCACAAGGTCGAGGAGCTCTCCGGAGGCCGTGTAGGCTACATCCACATCCCTGACATGAGCGTGGCCGGACTGGACGAATTCACCCGTCTGTTCTACTCCCAGTTAGATAAGGAGGCCCTGATCATCGACGACCGTATGAACGGCGGCGGAAACGTATCCCCGATGATTCTCGAGCGCCTGCAGAGGGAAGTGTACCGCATGAACATGTCCCGCAACGGCAGTGAGCGTCCCGGAACCATCCCCGAGTCCACCCACTACGGCCCGAAGGTCTGCCTGATCGACAAGTACTCCTCTTCGGACGGCGATCTCTTCCCTTACGGATTCCGTGAGCTCGGCATCGGCAAGCTCATCGGTATGAGGACCTGGGGCGGTATCGTCGGCATCTCCGGCTCGAGACCCTATCTCGACGGCCAGGATGTCCGCACCCCGTTCTTCACCTCATACTCCACCGACGGTGACTGGATCATCGAGAACCACGGCGTGGATCCCGACATCGAGTGCGACCTCAATCCCTTCGAGGACTATCTAGGCAACGACGCCCAGCTCAACAAGGCCGTCGAAGTTCTCCTCCAGGAGCTCCAGAACTGGAAGCCCCTGCCCGGAGTGCCCGCTGACCCCGTAAGATAGTTTTTCCACTATAAGAATTTATAGCCCCGGATGTCGCGAATGTCCGGGGCTTTTTTACTAAGGGCGATGTGATGTGGCTGTGAGGTTACAGCAGGGACCAGGGGAGGTGACCGATGGTGCGGTTGCGGTAGAGGAGGTAGGCTCCGTCGGGGGCGCTGTTGACTGAGGGCCAGTCACCGTTGATGTACCGGGCGCGTTCGAGGGTGGATTTGATGGTGCTGTCCTGGTCTGCGGCCAGCTTGTCTCTGTAGAATTCGAAGATGTCGGTGTCTCCGCTTTTGAAGACTATCATGGGCATGGGGCAGTCGGTATCTGTCCGGTAGTAGGTGAGGAAAAAGTCAAGGGTGGAGGCGATGCAGGCCGAGCAGTCAGGGCTGGATATGAATATCAGTATCGGGGTGGTACTCTCCGGGTCCTGAGTCAGCACTTCGCTGAAGTCGGGGAAAGACAGGTCTGCGGTTGAAAGTTCTTCGAAGGCTTTCTGGTAGTCGATATTGAGAAATGCCTCGAGAGTCCGGATTTTAGATGAGTCCGAACTCATCGAGGCGTTGTTTTCAGCACTCTGCCGGTTGTGGCCGCAGGAGACAGCGGTGAGCAATGCGAGTGAAATGGTCAGCAAGGGTCTCATTTCAGCAGATATTTGTAGAATACGCTCTCGCCGTCGTGGTCCGTGCCGAAGGCGTAGATGTAGCGGCCGTCGCGACTCAGTGACATGGACTTGATATAGTGGTCAATGTAGTATGAGTCGATGAAGTTGCCGTCCCAGTCGAACTGGAGGATGTACGAACTGAAGTCGCTCTCATCGTAATTATTCTCCGGTCTAAGGAAGTCTCCGATATAGCATAGAAATACGAAATCAGAGTTATGACAGCTTCCCATATATGCGTAGGGAATATTTGATAAAAAGCATACATCGTTAAGATCATCGATATAGTATTCAATATCCTGAGACATCTGCGGCCCGTGTACTGTGCGGAGAAGGTTTAGGTCAAGGTCATAAATTTCAATTTCCGGAGAGCAGGCTGAATAATAGAATATTCTGTTTTTATAATATGACATTATGAAAGAAGAATGAGTTACATTGATAGTAGTGAATTTATATTTTTCACTATCGTTGTAGGTAAAAGCAGTGTCACTAACGATAAATCTCGGACCGTCATTGTTGATGCCGTACTTTTTGTTGATAAAGCGGTTTGGGTTTACAGCAAGTAAGGCATTCTTATATGGCCACATGGATTGTGTTTGAATGGAATAATTTTTCAGTTCAGGCTTGAAGTCCGGGGCAGAGATGGCCTGACGGATAGAAATGACAGCTAAGTGATTCAAATAAATGTCCTCTACAAGCAGTGAGTCGTTCATATAGATGGCGGAAGCATCCAGCATTTCTCCAGGTCCTCTTCCACGTATAAAGTAATCTCTGATAAGGTTGTTGTCGGAACTGTATAGCTCTATAAATCTTCGCCCCGAACTTTTGTCGTTCAGCACGATAAAAATACTGTCATTCCACCCAAAAACCTTTTTAGCAAAAATAGGGGGATTGAAACTGACTTTCTCCGGGGAGAGGGTTTGTGCACTGTCCAATATTTCCGGACTTAGGACGATATTGGATATATCAGCAGTACCCTGCTGGCAGGATACTGCTGATATTAAGCAAAGAATAAAAAGTGCCGTTTTTTTCATCGATTCATTTTTATTCTGTGGCGGTGGAAGGAGGATTGGCGACTTTAGTTCCATCACACTCTAATGTGTGACCAAGATACGTGCTTTCGCATTTACCTTCACCTGTGCAAGTAAGGATTGCTTCTCCCTTTTTATTTTTAATAGAGCAGTCTGCATCAGCATCCTGAGAAACTAACAGCGATGCGCCCAGAAAAGCGCCGGTAGAGAGAACCAGGGCGGCAAGACCTGCCGCGAAAGACTTTTTGTTGAGTTTTGTTTTCATGGCATCTCTATTTTTAGAATTACGCTTCAAATTTAATCAAAAACAAAAACAAAAACAAAAACAAAAAAATCTGCATGATTTCAGAGAACATTGTATCTTTGTCAGCCGTAAAAATATCAGTAAGGATGGAAGACGTAAACAGACAGCAGCAAGGCGCGGCTGAAGGTGCCGTGCAGAAGAATTTTCTGGAAGAAATAATTGAGAATGACCTGGCTTCGGGCAGGGTGGAGTCGGTGATGACCCGGTTCCCGCCGGAGCCGAACGGTTATCTGCATATCGGCCATGCCAAGAGCATCTGCCTCAATTTCGGCCTGGCCCGGAAGTACGGCGGCAAGACCAATCTCCGCTTCGACGACACCAACCCCGTGAAGGAGGACACCGAGTACGTGGACTCCATCAAGGAGGACATCAGGTGGCTGGGTTTCAACTGGGCGGGGGAATACTACGCCTCCGACTATTTCCAGCAGCTCTACGACTGGGCGGTGGTGCTCATCAAGAAGGGCCTGGCCTACGTGGACGACCAGACTCAGGAAGAAATACGCGCCAATCGCGGTACCGTCCAGCAGCCCGGTGTGGACAGCCCCTGGAGGAACCGCAGCGTGGAGGAGAACCTGGACCTGTTCGAGCGGATGAAGAACGGGGAGTTCCCCGACGGCTCGAAGGTGCTCAGGGCCAAGATCGACATGGCCCACCCGAACATGATGTTCCGCGACCCCCTGATGTACCGCATCATCCACGCCTCGCACCACCGTACCGGCGATAAATGGTGCATCTACCCGATGTACGACTACGCCCACGGCCAGTGTGACTCGATAGAGCACATCACCCACTCGATATGCACCCTGGAGTTCGACGTACACCGTCCGCTCTACGACTGGTTCATCGAGCAGCTGGGCATCTTCCCCTCGCATCAGTACGAGTTTGCCCGCCTGAACCTCACCTACACCGTTATGAGCAAGCGCAAGCTCCTGGAGCTGGTGCGCAACGGCTTTGTCAGCGGCTGGGACGACCCCCGCATGCCGACCATCTGCGGTATCCGCCGCCGCGGCTACACCCCCGAGAGCATCCGCAACTTCGCCGAGAAGGTGGGAGTGGCCAAGAGGGACAACCTCATCGACCTTTCGCTCCTGGAGTGGTGCCTGCGCGAGGACCTGAACAAGCGCTCCAACCGCTATATGGTGGTCACCGACCCCGTCAAGCTGGTCATCACCAACTGGAACGACGGTGAGTGCAGCGCGGCCACCGAGGTCGAGACCGGCCGCACAGAGTATTGTACCGCCCCTAAGAATCCCGAGGACCCCGAGGCAGGGCAGAGGACCATCCTCTTCGGCCGCGAACTCTACATCGAGCGGGCTGACTTCATGGAAGAGCCTCCCAAGAAGTTCTTCCGTCTGCGTCCCGGCGGAGAGGTGCGCCTGAAATATTCCTACATCATCAAGTGCGAGGAGGTGGTCAAGGACGCCGATGGCAATATCACCGAGATACGCTGTACCTACGATCCCACCACGAAGCCCGGCAGCGGCACCTGGCGCTCAGTCAAGGGCACGATTCACTGGGTCAACGCCACTCAGTGCGAGAAGGTCCGCCTGAGACTCTACGATCGGCTCTTCACCGAAGCCGACATGAGCGGCATTCCCGAGGGCAAGGACTACAAGGCATATCTGAACCCCGACTCCCTCAAGGAGGTGGACGCTCTCGCCGAACCCGGTCTGCTGGAGGACAACTCGGGCATCGCCGTGCAGTTCGAGCGCAACGGCTACTACATCAAGGACAAGGACTCTACACCGGAACTGCCGGTATTCAACCGCGCTACCGGACTCAAGAGCAGTTTCTAAGCCAAAAGGGAAGGTATGCTCTGGGTTCTGTCAGCGGTCATAGGACTGTTAATAGGAGCGGCGGGGGCCTGGATTATCCAGGCCTCAGCCCGCAGCAAGGAAGCAGCTCAGGCCAGGAAGGAGTGTCAGGCTCTCCAGGAACAGCTGAATGTCGCCGGAGCCGACCTGAAAGTGGCTCAGGCAAGGGCTGAAATGCTGGAGAAGAGCCTGGAAGAGCAGAAGGAGTCCCGCAAGGCGGAGGCAGAGACCATGCGCCGCGAGTACGACGAGAAGCTCCAGAAGATGGTGCTGACCTTCAAGGAGTCAGCCTCATCGATTCTAAAAGAGAAATCCGGAGACCTGTCTGCCGCCAATTCAGAGCAGATCAAGAATATTCTCGACCCCCTGGGCAAGAAGATGGAGGAGTTCCGCCGCGCCGTGGAGGACTCCAGGGAGAAATCCCTGAAGAACACCGCCACCCTCGAGCAGCAGATCCGCTCCATGATGGAGCAGACGGCGGCGGTGGGCAGGCAGGCGGACAATCTGGCCACAGCCCTCCGTTCCAACAACAAGGCCGTGGGCAACTGGGGTGAGGTGGTCCTTCTCAATCTTCTGGAGGGCATGGGCTTGCGGGAGGGCGAGGATTATGTCAAGCAGGAGACGATAAAGGATGTGGACGGCAATGCGGTACTATCCGATGACGGCGGGCGGAGACTCATCCCCGATGTGGTGCTCTACCTGCCGGAGAACAAGGCGGTGGTAATCGACTCCAAGGTCTCTCTGGAAGGATATATCGCATACGTCAATGCCGTGGACGAGACAGAGCGCGGCATAGCCCTGGCTGCACACAGCAAGAGCGTTGACGCCCATGTCAGGGAATTGTCGGCCAAAAGCTACAGCCGGTACATCCGCTCCACAGGCCGGGATTCCCTGGACTACGTGGTGATGTTCGTGCCCAATGAGGGCGCCTTCCAGCTCTACTATCAGAACTTCCGGGAGAAGTGGCACGAGGCCTTCGACCGCGGAATTATCATTGCCGGTGAGTCGAACCTCTTCGCCATGCTTAAGATCATCGAGAATACCTGGGTCCGCGTGCGGCAGCAGAAAAACACTGAGGAAGTGATGTCCCTGGCAGGAGAACTGCTGGAGAGGGTGACCCGCTTCGCCAATACCTTCAATGAGGTGGGAGGAGTGATAACCAAGGCAGCGGCAAAGTTCGAGGATGCCCGGAAAGCCCTTTCCGGACCGAGAAATTCAGTGGTGGTTACGGCCCGCAGGCTGGAGAAGAAGGGTATACAGGTCAAAGGCTCCTTCCACTCAGCACTGATAGAGGAAGCAGGGGAGGAGGATACAGGCATCATACCGGAGAACATGGAAAAATAGTCGATAATGAGAACAATAAAACCCAAAACGCTGCTCCTTCCGGCCATCATTCTGGTGCTGGCGGCATCCTGCGCCGGCAACCGGCAGCTGGACGGCAGCAAGTCCCCTTTTGTGGAGGAGGAACTGCCGGTACTGAAGGAGAACATGGTCCGGGCCGAAGGCACCGGAACTTCTACGGACGTGCAGATGGCCACGGAGATAGCCCGTATCAACGCCATGACGGTGCTGGCCGCCAAGGCCGCTCCGGCCGATACTCTTACGGAGACAGCCCCGGACGGCAGCATACGGACGGTAGAGAAAGTGAGCACTCCGTTATTTGATGTCACCGAGATAGACCGCAGGGTGTTCAGGAACCGTACGACGGACGACTTTACCGTGTGGATATTACTTGAAGCAGAAATACTTCCTTAAATTTTATCAGATATGCAATTACTCTCCATTCTATTTATTTCATCGGCTCTTATGACATCCTCGCCGGACGGATTCCGGGAGAAGTACGCAGAGCTGGATTCTCTTCCCAATATGAACAGACTCGTTTATGACGGGGCCGTGACACCTCAGTGGACCGGTTCCCGGGAGTTTGTTTATCAGACCCGCGAGGCTGACGGCCTGCATTATTTCCTGGTCAGTGCCTCCGATAAGTCCAGGACTGAGATTACTTCCGCGGAGTATGAGGAATACCTTGCGAAGATTCCTGCAAGGGAGCGCCGCAACTGGTGGGAGCGGCCCGACTCGGTGACATCCCCCGACGGCCGTTACATTGCATTCCTCAGGGACAACAATGTGTGGGTCAAGGAACTCTCAGCGCCTGAGGCCTCCTATACGCCCTCCGGAGCCCCTGCCCGCGGCAACGAGCGTCAGCTGAGCTTTGACGGCACAGAGCAGAACTACTACGCCGAGCTCTATTGGTCTCCTGACTCGAAGAAGGTGGCCTCCATCCAGCGAGAATACGTCAAGGAGAGGCAGATACCCCTCCGCGAGTCCGCTCCCGAGGACCAGATTCAGCCCAAGCTCCGCTGGCTGGACTACGCCAAGCCCGGTGACCGCCTGCCCCAGGCCGCACCAGCTCTCTTCGACTTGGCTTCCGGAGAGAAGGTGACCGTCGACACGGCTCCCTACGCCAACCAGTACTATCTGAGCTTCGGCCAGTGGAGCGGAGATTCCAAGTATTTTACCTTCGAGTACAACCAGCGCGGCCACCAGCTCTATCAGCTCGTGGCAGTGGACGCCGCTGACGGCTCCTGCCGCAACCTGGCCGAGGAGAAGACCAATACCTTCGTCTATTACAACGACCTCTACCGCTACTACATGGACTGCGGCGATATCCTTTGGATCTCCGAGCGCGACGACTGGAGGCATCTGTACCGCATCGACGGCACCACCGGAGAGATGACCCTGCTTACTCCCGGTGCATGGAATGTCCGCGAGATATACGACGTGAACGAGGAGAAGGGCTATGTGCTCTTCGCTGCCAACGGCATGAACGCGATAGACGAGAAAGGCGGCAAGCCGGCCGGAGAGGACCCCTACAACAAGCATCTGATGAGGCTCGACCTCGGTTCGCTGGAGATTACCGACCTGACTCCCGAGGAGGCCAACCATATCGTTACATTCAATGCTGACCGTACTCTCTTCACCGACGTGTATTCCAAGCCAGACATGGCTCCCGTATCATTGCTCCGCGATATCGAGGGCAATACCCTGATGGAACTGCAGAAGGCCGACATATCCGCCCTGCTGGCCACCGGCTGGACCATGCCCGAGGTGTTCGTGGCCAAGGGACGCGACGGCGAGACCGATATATGGGGCACCATCTTCCGTCCCTCCAACTTCAATCCCAAGAAGAAATACCCCGTAGTGGAGTATATCTACGCCGGTCCCCACGACTCCTTCGTGCTCAAGGATTTCTACGCCTATCTGAGATTCTCGAAACTCGTGGAGATGGGCTTCATCGTAGTGACCATCGACGGTATGGGCACAGACAACCGCAGCAAATCCTTCCAGGACGTGTCATGGCGCAACCTCCGCGACTCCGGCTATCCTGACCGTATCCTCTGGATGCAGGCCGCAGCAAAGAAATACAAACACATGGACATCTCCAACGTCGGAGTGTACGGCTACTCGGCCGGCGGTCAGAGCACCCTCGCGGCCCTGCTGTTCTATCCCGAGTTCTACAAGGTCGGCGTGGCCCTCTGCGGCTGCCACGACAACCGTATGGACAAGATATGGTGGAACGAGCAGTGGATGGGATATCCCATCGGACCCTGGTACTCCGAGAACTCCAATGTGGACAATGCCTGGAGGCTTCAGGGTGACCTGCTGCTGATCAACGGCGAGCTGGATGACAACGTGGACCCCGCCTCGACCCTCCAGGTCGTCAAGGCCCTCATCAAGGCCGACAAGGACTTCGAACAGTTCTACCTCCCGGGCTATACTCACAACCTGGGCGACGACTATGTGACCCGCAAAGTCTTCGAGTTCTTCTACGAGAACATCATAGACAATAAATAACGGTTTATGCGTAAAGGAATATTTGCCGCCGCCGTCCTCCTCCTGTTCCTGAGCTTCTGCAGCCGTCAGCTGCTTGCCCAGCAGCTGCTGTGGGACGTGGATTTCAAGTTCGGGTTCGACAACAGGGAGTACGCTTCCATAGAAACGGAGCCGTCCGGCACTATCTTCGGGGCCGTGCTCTCCCCCAAGGTCGGCCTGGGTTTCGGGGAGGGACACGCCCTGTACGCCGGCGTGGACGCGGCCAAATATTTCGGCAGAACGGCACCTGAACTGACCTTGGAAGCTCTCCTGTACTATCAGTATGACGGAGAGTTTTTCAAGGCCAATGCAGGGGCGTTTCCCCGCAACAGGCTTTCGGGCCATTATCCGGCGGCATTCTTCGATGACCGCTACTTCTTCGACACCAATATAGGCGGCGTCATGGTCAGTTACTCCCGGCAGTGGTGGGGAATAGAGGCGGTGGCAGACTGGGTGGGATGCCAGGACAAGGATACCCGTGAACGCTTCGAGGTGTATTCCTACGGCCGGGCAGGTGCCCCCTGGCTCAGTGCGGCCTATACCTTCAAGATGCTGCACTATGCCGGTTCATCGACTGTCAGGGGGGTAGTGGACAATGTCTGGGTGTATCCTCACGTGATGTCGGACCTGACCTCATTCCTGCCCGGCAGGCTGGACCTCACGCTGAGGGCCGGCTGGATACAGACCTTCCAGAATGACAGGATACGCGGGGCCGGCTACGTCACTCCGGGCGGATTCCAGGCCGAGGTCAGTTTCGGGGCCTACGGCTTCAGGGTGCAGAATACAGTCTATGCCGGCGGCAGCCTGATGCCCTACTATTACAGCACCGGAAACGACGGGGTCATGTACGGGGCGGACCTGTATACCGGGAGCCTTTTCTACAGTACGGATTCGGGAGTGTATGACCGCCTGGAGATATCGTATCAGTACAGTTTCCGGGATTTCCTGAATCTCAGGGTGGCCTCAGTCCATCATTACGACGGCTACGGCTGGGGCTGGCAGCAGCTCATTCAGCTTACTGTGGACCTCAATAACTTCCAGTTCCCCGCCGGGCGGCACCGGCACCGCTAGAGTATCATGTCAGGCAAACTCAGGCAATATCCGGAAGTCTGCGCCAGGCTGCAGACATACGTGCGGGAGTGTGTGCTGCCGCGCTACGATGCGTACGACAAGGCGCATTCGCGCAGTCATATCCTCTCGGTCATCAGTCAGAGCATGGAACTTTACGGGAGACTTGTGGAGAAAGGAGAGCGCGGTCCTGACGGGGCACTGCTGAATCCGGACATGATATATGCCATAGCGGCCTATCACGATATCGGTGTATGTGAGGGCCGCGAGTTCCACCATCTGGCCTCGGGGCGGATGCTGGAGGCTGATACAGTCCTGCGTCAATGGTTCAGCCAAGAGCAGATCCGGCTCATGCGCGAGGCCGTGGAGGACCACCGCTCGTCCAACAAGTCCTGGCCGCGTTCCATCTACGGCCGGATAGTCGCCGAGGCGGACAAGCTCATAGATTTCGATACAGTGTTCTCCAGGGCAATACTCTATGCCCGGGCCAATTATCCTGAGCTGACTGACGAGGAAATCTTTCAGAAGAGTTACGGGCATCTTTTGGAAAAATACGGGGAGGGCGGATATATGCGCCTGCAGTTCTCCGACTCTCCGAATGCGCTGCGGCTGGCTGAGCTGCGGGAGAAGCTGCGCGACCCTGAACTGATGAGGCGGGAGTTCGCTCTTTTCCAGGTGCATCCGCTGGAGCCTTTTGTCCCGGACGGTGCCCGGGTCCTGCTGCTGGGGTCTTTCCCGCCTCCGCACGCCCGCTGGTCGATGGAGTTCTTCTACCCGAATTTCCAGAACGATATGTGGCGGATCATGGGACTGCTTTTCTACGGAGATGCCGGACACTTTGTGATGCCGGGGCAGAAACGCTTCGACTATGAGAGGGTGGTGGAGTTCTGCCGCCGCGAGGGCATTGCCCTGTACGATGCCGCCTACATGGTCAAGCGCCTGCGCGGCAATGCTTCCGACAACTTCCTGAAAATCATAGAACCCACCGACATCCCGGCTCTCCTGGCCCGGATGCCCTCATGCCGCGCCGTAGTCTCCACCGGCGGTAAGTCCGCGGAGCAGATAGCCTCCATCCTGGACGTGCCGGTGCCCTCCGTCGGCGGCTCCGTCCCCTTTACCATTTCCGCACCTTCAGCTACTTCCACATCCGGAGTATCGTCCCGCACCGTGACATTTTACCGCATGCCCTCCTCCTCGCGGGCCTATCCGCTGTCCCTGGATAGGAAAGCCGCCGCGTATGCCAGGATTTTCGGCTTATGACACTTTTCTGTCCTGTATTGGCACGTCAGATAGCGGAGTTTGATGCCGGCGAGAATGCAACGAATTGACTTCGGTGTGCGCTGTGATTTTGGATAGCCTGAAAATCAGGGCTTTGCAAATCTGGCTGCACATTTGCCCACTTTCAGAATAGGGCAAATGTGCAGTACGTCTCGTAAGGCTTTGACTTTCAAGGCATTTTTTCTCGTACTGCACACCGAAGTCAATTCGTTGAGAACAGCCGTCAGCGGGCACGGCGCAGAATTTCCGGGTCAGTTCCTGTCAGGCGGGCAATCTGCTTGAATGGAGTGCCGTAGCGTTTGCGGACGAGGTCAGCCAGGCGGTAGCGGTCCTCGATGCTGAGCTTATCCGGGGATTCGCAACGGAATACCTCCTGACAGATGCCGCCTATGGATATTATCAGTTCGTCATCAGTGTAGCGGGCTTTATGGAGTATGCCTGAGCGGATCTCTACCTCCATATTCTCTTTGCTGGAGATGAAGTACATCAGCCGGGCAGGTGAGTAGAACAGCTCTTCGACGGCCTGGACAGCTACGTAGGATTCCGGGCTTATCATACCTTCAGGGGTTATCGTATATGTGTCCAGCTCATTGGTCTGGGAATGCAGCAGACTGCGTTTCTCCCGGTAGGACAGGGTTCCCACAGTCCTCAGGTTCCGGAAGTCAGTCTGAGCCGGACTCCGGAAGTAAAGTGATGCCGAACTCCATTCGTAATGGATGGGCAGGATTTTAAGTCCGGCCGACAGAGGGTTCCGGAGCACATAGCCTATCGCTCTCTTCAGGTACTCAGTATCCTCGATCGGTTTCATGCATACATCCGCGCCTCTGATGCCAGCCAGTTTCCCGAGCTTTCTCTTATAGTTGATTATGAACTTTCTGCAGTTTGTTTCGGCGCCCTGCACTATGAAATGGACGTGGTTGTCCATCAGACAGAATGCCAGGACAGTCACGTTGAACCTCTGTGCGCACACCGGAATGGCGTTCATTCCTACGATATAGTCTTCCCTGCTCTTGAAAATCACTTTCTTCACGAGCCCCTCAGTACAGATATGCCAGTAATTTTCCATACGCGAATTTATGCAGAAATAGAATGTACGCAAGCCCTGCCCGAAAATAAATTTACCGTAATTGCAATTTCAGACGTGTTTCCGTATCTTCGCTGTTATGGACTGGGGAAACAGCAGTGAGAATGTTCTCATTTTCAGACACGAATTCTGGTGGAAAAATCATAAACCGCGCCAGAAGACTTATGTCGGTCTGGACGGCTCCGAAATGCTTGAGGGGAAAACGGTGACGGTAGTCATGCCGTGACATTCTGTCCTGTCAGGTAGCGGAGTTTGATGCCGGTGTGATTGCAACGAATTGACTTCGGTGTGCGCTGCGGTTTTGGATAGCCTGAAAATCAGGGCTTTGCTAATCTGGCTGCACATTTGCCCACTTTCAGAATAGGGCAAATGTGCAGTGCGTTTCGCAAGGCGCTGACTGTCAGGTTACTTTATTTAGTACTGCACACCGAAGTCAATTAGTTGAGAACAGTCGTCAACTCGTCGGTCGCCGAGGCTTTAAGTTGTGGCGTTCCAGGCGGGGCAGCAAAGCTAATGTCCGATGGCGTTGGTAGTGGTTTCGCTTGGTCGAGGTACTTCCTGCGGGTCAGTAGCGGTAGTGCTTGAGGACGCGGATTGCGGCTTCTGCCTGGTCCTGGCCGAATTCCAAGGCGCGTTCGAGGTAAATGCGGGCTGAGGTGTATTTTTTCGGGGTACCTTCGCCGTCGAAGTACATGCGGCCGAGCTTGAGCAGGGCGGGGCCGACGTTGCGGTTGGCCGCCTTGTGATAGTACTGCAGGGCTGTGGAGTTATTTTTCTGGTCATAGTAGTAGTCGCCCAGGAATAGTCCTGCCAAAGAAGAGCCCTTGTCGAGGGCGCTGCGAAGGGTCTGTACCCCCTTGCCTGCCTGGCCGCGTTCTATATCTAGGCGTCCCAGCCAGGCGAGGCAGTCCGGATTGCCTTCACCGTCGCCTTCCTCGAACAGGCTGCGGGCCTGGTCATATTCCCCCATGTCGTAGAAAACTTCTCCGAGGCAGGCATATCCCTGCGGTTCCCCGTTCTCAATGGCCTCGCGGTAGTATTCGGCGCACAGTTCCATATTCTGCTCTCCGAAGCGGCCGGCGTAGTAGAGTTGTCCTAGATTGCAGGCGCAGATCCAGCTGCCGTGCCGGATGCCCTCGAGGTAGATCTGGCGGGCCTCATCGAAATGTCTCTGGCGCCCGGCTGAGAGACCGGCCATCTTCCAGGCCCATTTCAGCCCTTTTTCGGCTGCTTCGCGGTAATATGATTTGGCGTGCTGAAGGTTGATATCCATGCCGTTGCCGTAGTAGCACATCGTTGCGACGGCCGCGATGCAGCCGGCGTGTCCCATTCCGTGTCCTTCCCAGTAGTAGTTCCAGGCCTTGTGGTAGTCCTGGGATATCCCGGCCTTGCCGTAGAAGTATAAGTCACCGGCTTTCTCGCAGCAGTCTCCACTGCCGCACTTTATGCCTTTTTCGAAGGTTTTGAGGGCTTTGCTTCCATTGTTCTCAAGGGCGTAGAGGACTCCCAGTTCACGGAGGCACCAGTGGTCTTCCATGTCGGCTCCGCGCTCGTACCATTTCCATCCCTCCTTCCTCTTCTCGGGCAGGCCGTAGACACCTTTGTAGTAGCCCCAGGCGAGGGTCTTGACAGCGTGGATGTTGCCCCGGCGGGCTTCGGCGGTGACACGGTCCACGTCGATGAGGTAATCATTTTTCGGGAAACCGTCGGTACCGTCATACACCAAGCTCTCTTCCTCCTTGTCATCGTCCTCCTCCTCATCATCATCGTCTTCTTCTTCTTCGTAATCTGCCCCCTCATCGAAGTCCTCCTCCTCATTATCATCATCATCCCCGAATAGCGTCCCCTCGTCGAGACTCTCCAGCAGCCCCTGAGCAAAGCCGGAGCCCATGGCAGCTCCTTTTTCCATCAGCTCCCGGCATTTGTCCATGTCCTTTTCCGGAAAGCCTATGCCGTACATGTACCCGAGCAGAGCCCAGGCTTCCGGCAGGTCGGTCTCCTCAGCAATCTGCCGCGCCATCTCATAGGCCGTGTCCATATCCTGCTCGGCCCCGTCGCCCGTCAGTATCTTCTGTGCCAGTTCGAATCCTGCCTCAGGGACTCCAGCCTCGTAGGCTTTGCCGAACCATTTAACAGCTTCCTCTGCATCCTCGTCCTCGTCATTTTCGGGATAAGCGTATTCCATCCCGACCAGGTACTGGGCCCATGCGTCTCCCTTGTCGGCGTATTTGAGCAGCTGCTTGAAGCTGAGGCTGTCGTAATCGATGTCCTTCATGTCTTTTCGAGGTTTTAAAAGTTAAATATACAATAGATTACTGCCGTTTCTCGGCAAAATATTTCCAGAGCGAGCAGAGCATCGGGGCCTGGATGATCCGGCCTCCGCGCATGAGGCGGAGTACCTCGTCCTCGTAGAGCAGGTGCACCTCGATGTCCTCGGTGGCTTCCAGGTGCTGGTCGGAGAGGCGGTGGACTCCGGTGGCGATGAAACTGTGGCAGAGGTTGGTACTGGTGCTGGGATTGGGGGCGGCGACCATGTTGAGGCGCCAGGTGCCTCCGCCGAAGCCGGTCTCCTCCAGCAGTTCGCGGCGGGCGGCCTCCTCCGGGGTCTCTCCCGGCTCGCAGACTCCCGCCGGTATCTCGTAGCCGACTTCGCCCCGGCCGTGGCGGTACTGCCGCTCGAAGACCATCCGGCCGTCTGTCGTGATGGCGATGATGTTGACCCAGTCGGGGTATTCCAGGACGTAGTACTCGGGGTTGATGACTCCGCTGGGCAGCTGTACCTTGTCCCGGCGGGCGGTGAGCCAGGGACGGCGGATGAGGTATTCGCTCTCGAGGATTTTCCATTTCCGGACATCGTGGTCCGGATGCTGTTCTTTGCTGTTGGCGCTCATAGTCTGTATTTTAACTTATGGTGGAATAGTCTATGATCTCTCCGGAAGTCTGGCGCAGCCGGTCCAGTCCTGAGCGCAGCAGGGCGGAGGAAGGCTTTCCGAGCAGGGGATCGTCCGCGAGAATATCGGAGGCGGCTGCCCTGGCCTGATTGAGGATGGGGGAGTCCTTGCCCAGGTCGGCTATGCGCAGGTCAAATGCCAGGCCGCTCTGCCGCGTGCCCTCCATGTCTCCCGGGCCGCGCATGCGCAGGTCGGCCTCGGCCAGCTCGAATCCATCGCCCGTGGAGCACATCAGCTCTATGCGCTTGCGGGAGTCCTCGCTGAGCTTGTAGCCTGTCATCAGGAGGCAGTAGGACTTCTCGGCGCCGCGTCCCACCCGGCCGCGCAGCTGGTGCAGCTGGGAGAGGCCGAAGCGTTCGGCGCTCTCGATCACCATCACCGAGGCATTGGGCACGTCCACCCCGACCTCGATGACCGAGGTGGCCACGAGGATGTCCGCCTTGCCGTCGGCGAAGAGCTTCATGTCGAAGGCCTTGTCCTCGTTTTTCTGCTTGCCGTGTACCACTGCGGTGACGAACTCCGGGGCCTTGAAATAGTCGACTACCGTGTTGTAGCCCTGCTCGAGGTTCTGGTAGTCGAGCTTCTCGGACTCCTTGATCAGAGGGTAGACGATGAAGGCCTGCCGCCCCTTGCGTATCTCGCTCTTGATAAAATCGTACATCTTAAACCTCTGCCCCTCCGTCACATGGATGGTCTGTACCGGCTTGCGGCCAGGAGGCAGCTCGTCGATTACGGACACGTCCAGGTCGCCGTAGAGGGTCATGGCCAGGGTCCGCGGGATGGGCGTGGCCGTCATCACCAGGATGTGGGGCGGCTCGGATGCCTTGAGTCTCAGCCTGGCCCGCTGGTCCACCCCGAAGCGGTGCTGCTCGTCGATGACCACGAATCCCAGACGGGAGAAGACCACATTGTCCTCTATGACCGCGTGGGTGCCGATGAGGATGTCTATCTCTCCGCTGCGCAGCCCTTCGTCTATTTCCCTGCGCTCTTTTGCCTTTGTACTGCCGGTCAGCAGGGCCACCCGGACCTCCGAGCCTGCAAGCGAACGTTCGAAATTGCGGAAATGCTGTACTGCAAGCACTTCCGTAGGAGCCATCACGCAGGCCTGGTATCCGTTGTCCACTGCTATAAGGGCCGTAAGCAGGGCTACCATCGTCTTGCCGCTGCCCACGTCCCCCTGCAGGAGGCGGTTCATCTGCTTTCCGGAGACGGTGTCCCGCCGTATCTCCTTGATTACCCGTTTCTGCGCCCCTGTAAGCTCGTAGGGCAGCCGGCTGTAGCAGTAATTGAACGCTTCCCCCACCTTGTGGAAGAGGATTCCGGAGGCTCCGCTCATTCTCACATTTTTCTGCCGGAGGAGGGAGAGCTGGAGGAAGAAGAGCTCCTCGAACTTGAGGCGGTAGCGGGCGGCCTCGAGGCTCCGCATATCCTTGGGAAAATGGATGTTGGCGAGGGCAAATGCCAGGGAGGGCAGTTTCTGGGAGGAGAGGACCTCCTGGGGAAGGGTCTCCTGGACAGCCCCTGCAATCTTCTGCTGGAGGGTCTGCTGGAAGCGGGCGAAGACCTTGATGGAGATGCCGTTGTTGCGGAGCTTGTCGGTGCTGGAGTATATGCCGATTAGGGTGGAGGGCCATGAGGAGGCTCCGCTCTCGCCGACAGGGTCGAGCTCCGGATGGACCATGTTCCAGCCGCCGTTGAAGAGGGAGGGCTTGCCGAAGACGATGTACTCGCGGTTGGGGGAGAGCTTGTCCTGGATCCATTTTACTCCCTTGAAGAATACCAGGTCGATGGTACCGCTGTCGTCCCGGAGGGTGGCGATCAGGCGGGCGCCCTTGCCCGTGCCGGCCGTGGATGTCCGTATTATCCTGCCCCTGAGTTGGATATAGGCCATCGACGAGTCTATCTCCGAGATGGAGTAGACCCGGCTGCGGTCGATATAGCGGTAGGGGAAGGTGTATAGCATGTCCCGGAAAGTGCGGATGCCGAGCTCCTTGTCCAGGAGGGCGGCCCGCTTCTCTCCGATGCCGGGGAGGTACTTGATATCTCTGTCAAGAATATTGGACATACTGACAAAGGTAGCGAAAAAGTGATTAAATTTGCACGCCCGTCACTAAGGCGGACCACAAAATTTATAGCCATGAATAGGAAAATTATAGTAGGAATCACCCAGGGTGATACGAATGGAATAGGCTATGAGGTGATTATCAAGTCTCTGACAGATGCACGCCTCCTGGATCTCTGCATCCCGATCGTCTATGGCTCCTCGAGGGCATTCGGCTTCTACAAGAAGCAGCTCTCCGAAGTGGAGAATCTCAATACCAACATCATCAATACCGCCAGGGACTTTCATCCCAAGCGGGTCAATATCATCAACTGCGTGCCGGACAATTTCCGCATTGATCCCGGACAGCCCTCGCCCGAGGGAGCCGAGGCCTCGCTGGTCTCCCTGCAGACGGCGGTCAAGGACCTGGTGGCCGGAGACCTGGACGCTCTGGTCACGGCACCTCTGAACAAGAAGGATGTGGCCCTGCACATGCCCGGATTCATCGGTCATACCGAGTATCTGACCGAACAGAGCGGAGGAAGTGACGGCATGATGTTCATGGTGTCGGACAAGATGAGGGTGGGAGTGGTGACCAACCACCTGCCTCTGTCCTCGGTGCCCGGAGCCTTGTCAGTGGAGAAGATTCTCGGTAAGATCCGCGTCATGGACCAGTCCCTGAGAAAGGATTTCGGTATCGTGCGGCCAAAGATAGCCGTGCTCGGACTCAATCCTCATTCCGGAGACGGCGGTCTGCTCGGACGCGCCGAGATAGACGTCATCAGTCCTGCCATCGAGGCTGCTGGCCGCGAGAACATCCTGGCATTCGGACCCTATTCTCCGGACGGATTCTTCAGCACACACCAGCAGTACAACTTCGACGCTGTCCTGGCCATGTACCACGACCAGGGACTCATCCCCTTCAAGGCCTTGGCCTTCGATACCGGAGTCAACTTCACCGCCGGTCTGCCGGTGGTGCGCACCGCTCCGGACCACGGAACCGCATACGAGCTGGCCGGTAAGAATGCGGCCAATCCCATGCCCATGAAGTCGGCCATTTACGAGGCCATCGACATAGTGCGCAACCGCTGGAACTACGAGCAGATGCGGGAGAATGTCCTGAAAGCGCCGTCAGCACCTGAGGGCGGCTCCAAGGGCGGAGTCAAGGGACCGGTGTAGTGTTGTGAGCGATGTGCGCTGAGCGGAAACTGCTGCCTATAGAGATTTTCACCGACGGCTCGTCCCGGGGCAATCCCGGGCCGGGCGGTTACGGTGTCATCCTGCGCTGCGGGGAGCATTACAAGGAACTTTCTGCCGGCTTCCCCGAGACTACCAACAACCGTATGGAACTCACAGCCGTCATCGTCGGGCTCGAGGCGGTCAGGCGTCCCGATGCGGAAATCATCCTCTACAGCGACTCCAAGTATGTAGTCGACTCGGTCAATAAGGGCTGGGTCTTCGGCTGGGAGCGCAAGAACTTTGAAAAGCGGCTCAATGCCGATCTCTGGATCCGTTTCCTGGCCGTCTACCGCCGGCACCGGGTCCGTTTCGTCTGGGTCAAGGGCCATGCCGACAACCCCATGAACAACCGCTGCGACCAGCTGGCCGTAGCCGCTGCCACTGCCGTCATCAAAGCCAGCGGCGGAAAAACTCCAGAACCTCCTCCTGCATCTGCCGGTTGAAGAAGTGCTTCTCGTCCCATATCCGGGTGACCAGCCGCTCTTCCGCATCATTGTCCCTCCAGGCTTTCTGCAGGATGCCGTAGGCGTCCTCCACACCCTCGACGGGAAAGAGCTTGTCCCGACTGCCGTTGAAGAAGAGGGCGGGGCGGGGACAGGCCAGTACGGCCGTATGGGGATAGTCCATGAAGCGGCGCAGGCCGGGTACAATCATCGAATAGGCCGAGCCTCCCTTGTTCTGGTTGTTGGTCATCGTCATCAGGTACTCTGTCGTATTCATCCAGCAGACAGAGGCAGAGGCGGCTATGCGGTCGCTGAGGGCGGCCAGCATCCACGAGCGGTATGCACCCATGGAGAAGCCCAGGCAGCCGATGCGCGTGCTGTCCACACATTCCAGCGATGCCAGCAGCTCTGCGCTGCGCATGTCGTCCGCCGTGATGATTCCGCCCCATGAGCCGCCCATCTGCAGCAGATTGGAGGCCAGGGCCTGCTGGACGTCGTAGTCCGCTCCCTCGAGCCTGCCTCTGTCTCCCCAGTAGAGAGCGTCCACCGCCAGGACGACGTAGCCATGCTGAGCCAGGAAGTCACCCACGAATACTCCGTCATAGCATTTTTCCACCCATTGCCGGGCATCCTCCTCCACCTCCGGAGCCACTCCGAAGGGCCGTACCAGTTTTTCCTTCCCGATGGTAAAATGCGCCCCGTGGTCGTGCAGCACCAGCACGGCGGGGAAGGGTCCCTCTCCGTCCGGAACCAGCAGATATGCCGGGACGCGGTACCAGGCCGAGAGGGCGAATTCTATTTTCCGGGCAGTATATCCCTCTCTCTGCTCTGAGGCGGTCACTTCCATGCCGTATGCAGCAGGTGCCGGGGGGATATTCTCCATACATTCCAGGACAATGCTCCTGCCCCTGGCCCTCCACTTTCCGAAGTCCTTCTCCGGGCTGTTGCCCCAGGCCTCCGGCCAGGTAAGGGCTTCTTTCATCTGAGGGTAGAATGCCGGCATGAAGCCGCTGACTCCGTATTCCTGAGCGGAGAGAGGGAGGGAAAGCAACAGCAGGGCTGCTGCTGCAATGACGGGATGCGGTATTTTTATCTGCATGATTCCGGGTTTAAAAAAAGGCCTCCCGCTGAAGGAGTGCGGCAGGCCCGGTTAATACAATATGATGATGATCAGACGTTATTTTTCAATGGGCTTGTACTTGGGTACGAGGGCCTTCATGATGGACCAGGCGATCAGGTAGGCTACGGCGCAGATGCAGAAGACTATCATGTAGCCTGCAGGTTTGCCGCTGAATCCCAGGAAGGTGAATGCCTCGCCGAGCTCCTCCGAGTGGGTGAAGAGGGCGCCGGCTCCTTTATTGATCAGGAAGGAGCCCACACCGCCCGCCATGCCGCCGATACCGGTGATGGTGGCGATGGCCGACTTGGGGAACATGTCTCCGATGGTGGAGAAGAGGTTGGCGGACCATGCCTGGTGTCCTGCTCCCGCAAGTCCGATGATCACTGCGGGCCACCATGCGGAGATGCCTCCGAGGGGCTGGGCGAAGAGGGCGAACAGGGGGAAGAAGGCGAAGATGAGCATCGCCAGCATACGGCCGTTGTAGGGGTTCATTCCCTTTTTCTCTACGAAAAGTTTAGGTAAGTAGCCTCCGAAGATGGAAAGCACGGTTACGATGGCGTAGAGGGTGAAAATCAGGGTAATGGCCTGGCTGGAGCTGGATGCGTAGCCGTATGTGTCCGAGAAGTAGGCCGGAGCCCAGAACAGGTAGAACCACCAGACTCCGTCGGTGAAGAACTTGCCCACGATGAAGGACCAGGTCTGACTGTAGGTGAAGCATTTCCAGAAGGGAATCTTCAGTTCGTCTTTCTCGGGAACGGCAGCGGATGCCGCGGCCTTGGCGTCTTCGGCATCGTCCTGGTGGATGTATTCCAGTTCGGCTTTGCTGACGTGCCTGGATTTCTCGGGCTTGTCGTACATGAATACCCAGAAGCCCATCCAGATGAAGCCGAGGGCTCCGATGATGACGAAGGCCATCTCCCAGCCGCCGCCCACGCCGCGGTCCTTGAAGAACTGGGCGAGGAGGGGAATGGTGGCGGGGGCCACGAGGGCGCCGATGGATGCTCCGGAGTTGAAAATCGAGGTTGCGAAGGCCCTGTCTTTCTTAGGGAAGTACTCGGCTGTCACCTTGATGGCTGCGGGGAAGTTGCCGGCCTCGCCGAGGGCCAGGATGCAGCGGGCGGCCACGAAGAGCCAGACGCTGGTGGAGGCTATGGCCAGGGCGGCTGCCGAGCCGTTCTCGACAGCGGTCATCGCGGAGGCGTTCTCAAATCCCTCGATGTGTACGGTGGCCCAGCCGCAGATGGCGTGGAGGCAGGCTCCGGCGGACCATACCCCGATGGACCAGAGGTAGCCTTTCTTGGTGCCCATGAAGTCCACGAACTTGCCTGCGAAGAGCATGCAGAGCGCGTAGACTATGGAGAATATACCGGTGATGGTGCCGTAGTCACTGTCTGTCCAGTGGAATTCGGGTGCGATGAAGTCCTTCCAGGTCAGGGACAGGACCTGACGGTCCATGTAGTTGACTGTCGTGGCCAGGAAGAGCAGCACGCACATCCACCACCTCCAGTTGGTCATGAGTTTCTTGCTTGTGGATTCTTCTTTCATACAGTATCAGGTTTAGTTTCAGTTATTTCTTGGCGGCACGCGCTTCGGCTATGTAGCCCAGGGCATCGCGGCACAGGGCTGTGATGCGGCTCCAGTCGCCGGCGGCTATTGCGTCCTTGGGGAAGAGCTTGGAGCCCATGCCCACGCAGCTGACTCCGGCTTTCACCCACTCGGTCAGGTTCTCTCTGGTGGGCTCAACCGCACCGGTTACTATCAGCATGCTCCATGACATGGGAGCGAGCACGTTCTTGACAAATGAGGGACCGCCCACATTGCCGGCGGGGAAGACCTTGATCAGGTCGCAGCCGGCCTCCTGTGCGAAGCCTATCTCGGTTACGGAGCCGCAGCCGGGAGAGTAGGGGATGCAGCGGCGGTTGCAGACCTTGGCCACGTCAGGGTTGAAGAGGGGGCCTACGATGAAGCTGGCACCCATCTGGATGTAGAGGGAGGCCGTGCCGGCGTCCACTACGGTGCCGGCGCCGAGTACCATCTCAGGGCACTCCTTGGCGCTGTACTTCATGAGCTCGGCGAATACCTCGTGGGCGAAGTCGCCTCTGTTGGTGAACTCGAAGGCTCTGACACCTCCTTCATAGCAGGCCTTGAGGACCTTCTTGCATACCTCGATGTCGCTGTGGTAGAACACGGGCACCATACCGGTGCCGGTCATGGCCGTGAGGGTCTGTATCTTGTTGAATCTTGCCATTGTCTTTCCTCCTTATATTATTTATCTGCTTACACGTCCTGAGGCATCGCCCTTCATCAGGTTCTCCACCTCCTTGACAGTTACCTGGTTGTAGTCACCGAAGATGGTGTGCTTCAGGCAGGAAGCGGCTACTGCGAAGTTCAGGGCCTTCTGGTCGTCGCCGGTGTAGGTGAGCAGGCCGTAGATAAGGCCGCCCATGAAGGAGTCACCGCCGCCGACGCGGTCCACGATGTGGGTGATATCGTAGCGGGGAGAGGTGTAGAGCTTCTGTCCGTCGTAGAGGACTCCGCCCCAGGTGTTGTGGTTGGCGTTGATCGAGCCGCGCAGGGTGATGATGACTTTTTTAGCTCTGGGGAACTTCTGCATCAGCTGGGTGCATACGCTCTCGAACTCGGCTGCGTTGACCTTGCCTTCGGTCGCGGCTGCGTCGAAGCCCTCGGGCTTGATGCCGAAGACCTTCTCGGCGTCTTCCTCATTGCCGAGGATGATGTCGCAGCACTCTACGAGGGCGGGCATTACCTCGGAGGCCTTCTTGCCGTATTTCCAGAGGTTCTTGCGGTAGTTCAGGTCGCAGGAAACGGTTACGCCGAGGCGGTTGGCTGTCCTGACGGCCTCCAGGCAGGCGTCTGCGGCGCCCTGGCTGATAGCGGGAGTGATGCCGGTCCAGTGGAACCAGGAGGCTCCTGCAAGCACTTTCTCCCAGTCTATCATTCCGGCCTGTATCTCGGAGATGGAGGAGTGTGCCCTGTCATAGACTACCTTGCTGCCGCGTGCCACGGCTCCTGTCTCCAGGAAATAGATGCCGAGGCGGTCGCCTCCGTACACGCAGTAGTCCGTGCCTACGCCGTAGGAGTGCAGGTCGCGGACGCAGCTATGCGCGATCTCGTTCTCGGGCAGCCTGGTGACGAACTGCACGTCGATTCCGTAGTTGGCCAGGGATACGGCCACATTGGCTTCACCGCCGCCGAATGTGGCGTCAAACTGTTTTGCCTGTGAGAACCTCAGGTAGCCTGGGGTAGAGAGACGGAGCATGACTTCTCCGAAAGTAACAACTTTTGCCATAGTACTGATTGGTTTTTCGCTCACAAAAATAGGCAATTATTTTTATTTTCGTGCACGTGCACGAAAATTTTTTAAAAAAACACGATTTTATTCCTATATTTGTACCGCGCGAGCCGCAGAAAATACGATAAAATATACGATATAAATGGAAGAAGAAAATAATAAAAAGATAACAATCGCCGACGTGGCCAAGCTGGCCGGTGTCTCAAAAGGCACAGTGGACCGGGTTCTTCACGACCGCGGCGGAGTCTCCCGGAAGAGCATGGAGAAGATACGGCAGGTGATAGATGAGCTTGGTTATGAGCCGAATGTGTACGCATCCATGCTCGCCATGCGCAAGGAGCACGTGATAGCGTGTATCCTCCCTGACAGCATAAAGGATGACTACTGGTATCTGGTACGCGAGGGGTTTGAGAAGGGAGGGGAGAATATCGCCTCGATGAATATCCGGACCCGGATTTTCCTGTACGACCAGTACAGTCCGGAGTCGTTCCGCAAGGCCGGTATGCAGCTTCTGGAGAGCAATCCGTCGGGGGTAGTGCTGCCTCCCTTTTTCAAGAACGACACTTATACCCTGGCGAATGCCCTCAGCCTCCGCGGCATCCCTTACGTGTACGTGGACTCCAAGCTGGAGGATGACGGACATTTTGCATATTACGGCATGCCCATGTACAAGAGCGGGTATCTCTGTGCCCGCCTCCTGACTCTGAGAGTCCCCCAGAAACAGTTGAAAGGTGTACTGGTGGTCAGAATTATACGTGATAAGATGCGTCAGTCGGACCCGACTCTCAACCGCCGCTCCGGCTTCCTCGACTATATGGCCGAGCACTATCCGTCAAGTGATATTCACAACCTCTTCATTGACCCTCAGGCTCCCAAGGATACAGAACGTCAGCTCAACACATTCTTCAAGGCCCATCCCGGGATACACCACATAGTGATGTTCAACTCCCGCGTGCATCTGCTGTCGGACTACCTTTCCAGGAATCCGGATCCGGATCGTGTCGTGGTCGGCTTCGACAACCTGGAGAAAAATATCAGTGCGCTGAGCAGTGGACTCATAAACATCCTTATCTGCCAGCACACTGACCTTCAGTCCTATAACGCAGTAATGGCCCTTTCTGACTACATCATCAAGCATAAGCGCCCGGAGAGGAAGGACAACTTCATGCACATGGACATCCTCACCTCCCTCAACATCGACAACTACTAGCCGCCGGCCCTGTCAGCATATCTGATATAGCTGTTTCATTAATTACAGTGACTGGCATCGGGAAAGGAGATATCCTCTGAGAAGCATGCCACCCTCGGCCTGTTAGAGGGAGGGACCCGCCTTGATTATCACCGAATTACGAAGTAATGAGATGATAATCATGGTGGGAGGGATAGCGCCGTAGGCGCGTACTTCTCAGAGGATATCTCCTTTCCCTTATGTAAAGCGTAAATGACTGAGCCGTGATACCGAAAACAACGCAGCAGTTTGCCCTTTTATTACGCTTTTAGAGGGTGACGCCGGATTTGAAGATGGCAATCTCGCGGAAATCCGACATCTCCTGTTTTCCGCACCCAACAGCCCACCCCCACCGAGAGATACGTGAGACACCGATTTTGGGTGTGAATTGGGTGAC
>CALVDH010000004.1 GCA_944326235.1 uncultured Bacteroidales bacterium
CAGCCGTCACTGCACTGATCGTCACCGCCGTCTTCTACCGCCGGGCCACCGCCAATCCCCGCGACGGACTTAATTAACACAAATTTAGAGATACGCACAGGCGTTCCAGAACAAAGTTACTTGGCGAGCTCCTCGTTGATGAGCTTGACCATGGAGGCGAACTCGGCCTCGTCATAGAGGCGGGTCAGCATGATGATCTTGCCGGTACGGTCGAGAATGATGTTTCGGGTCACTCCGGCACCCTTGTCACAGAAGAGGGCAAAACGCTCTCCTTCAGGGTCGAGGGTCAGGGGATAGGTCACGGGGATGGCCTTGGCGAAATCGGCGGTCACCTCGGGTGTCTCCTTCAGGTCTATGCCGTAGAGGGCAAACTCGGGGTTGTCTTTCAGCTTCTGCCATATATCGCTCTCAATGTGGGGCATCTCCTTGCGGCACACACTGCACCAGCTGGCGGTGAACTGAAGCATTACGACCTTACCCTGCAGCTCTTTGATGTTGAGGGTAGTACCGTCCAGCATCTGCAGGTCGAAATCGGGGACCTGGTCGCCGACCTTGACGATATAACCCCTTTCGTCGGCCTGTACGGCTGTTGCAGCTGCTTCGGCGGACTTGTCCTCAGACTTGGCCGAAGAGTTCTTATTGTTGCCGCAGCTCACGGCAGTCATCGCAGCCAGTACGGCTACCACGGAAATAGCAAATTTGAATTTCATAACCTGGTTATTTTTAGAAGTTAGTTTCTATCCTACAAATTTAAGTAATTTTTTATATTGTCCAGCGCCTTACGGGAAAGTCTCCGAGTACTTTGAGCGGATCTGCCGGCGGCCATTTCATATTTCAGATATTAAACCGGGTGCAAACTTATAAAAATTCATCCATGTTTATCGTCATTTCATCCCAAATAATCGTTTTGTTCCCGGATTTGTCTTCGATTTGTAATATCTTTGTTAGCAATTATAAAACACAAACTGAGATGAAAAGACTGCTTGCAATGAGCGCGGCCGCGATGATGAGTGCGGCTGCGATGGCGGCACCCGGAGCAGGAGCCGCAAAGAGCGACAGCCTGAGCCTGCTGTCACCCGACAAGAAACTGGAGCTCAACTTCTATCTTACAGACAAAGGGGAGCCCTTCTACTCCCTGAAATTCAACGGACAGAATGTCATAGATGACAGCCGCCTCGGATTCGACATACGCCACGAGGGCGGAGTCAGCGACATCCAGCCCTTCATGAACGGCTGGGAAGTCAAGGAAAGCAACACCGCCCTCCGGCCTTCACAGATGCGTGAGGGCTTCATACTGGACAGCACCGCCCGCACGACAGTCGACTACACCTGGGAGCCCGTCTGGGGTGAGGAGAAAGAGATCCGCGACCACCACAACGAACTGGCCGTGTACCTCCGCCAGCCCATGAGCTCCGCATTCGGCACAGAAACGGACGGAGACCGCATGATTGTCATCCGCTTCCGTCTCTTCAACGACGGGCTCGGCTTCCGCTACGAGTTTCCCAAGCAGAAGACCCTCGGCTACTTCATTGTCCGCAACGAGCTGACGGAGTTTACCTTCCACGAGGACCTCACCACCTTCTGGATTGCCGGTGACTACGACTCCAACGAATTCATCTACGAGACCTCGCCCATGAGCCGGATTGCCGCCCTCTACCCGGACTTCGACCGCAGCGGCAACGCCTGCATCTGCCCCATGCCCGTGCCCGGAGTGCAGACCCCGGTGATGTTCAAGCGTGACGGCGGCGGACTCTACGTCAATATCCATGAGGCAGCCCTGGTCAACTTCCCCGCCATGCAGCTTGAGGTGCAGGACGCCGGAGAGGGCCGCACCAAGTTCGTCTCCCACCTCGTACCCGACGCCCTCGGCAACAGGGGGCACGTCCAGACACCCCAGACCACACCCTGGAGAACCATCATCGTTACTGACAACGCTCCCGCCATCCTCGAGAGCCGTCTGATCCTCAACCTCAACGAGCCCTGCGCCATCGAGGACACCGACTGGATCCGTCCCCAGAAATTTGCAGGAGTATGGTGGCAGATGTTCGCCCCCGGACGCGGCACCTGGAGCTACACCAACGAGCCCAACGTCCAGCTCGGCATCACCGACTACACCAGGACCACCCCTAACGGCACCCACGCCGCCAACACCGAGAACGTCAAGAAGTACATAGATTTCGCAGCCGCCAACAACATCCAGGGAGTCCTTGTCGAGGGCTGGAACCAGGGCTGGGAAGACTGGTTCGGCCAGTTCAAGGAGTTCGTATTCGACTTCCTCACCCCCTACCCCGACTTCGATGTGGCCGAGCTCCGTGACTACGCCAAGAGCAAGGGTGTCCAGCTTGTCATGCACCACGAAACTTCCGGCTCGACCCTCAACTACGAGCGTTACCTCGACCGGGCATACCAGTTCATGAAGGACAACAACTACTCCGTAGTCAAGAGCGGCTACGTAGGTCCCATCATCCCCCGCGGTGCACACCACTACGACCAGTCCACGGTCAACCACTTCCTGCACTGCATCAGACGTGCCGCCGACTACCAGATCATGATAGACGCCCACGAGCCCGTAAGACCCACCGGACTGCACCGCACCTGGCCCAACTACCTGGCAGCCGAGTCCGCCCGCGGCACCGAGTTCGAGTCCTCCGACGCCATAGGCAACCCTCCCGAGCACACCACCATCCTGCCCTTCACCCGTATCATGGGCGGCCCGATGGACTACACCCCCGGCATTTTCCAGCAGGACATGAAATACTACGACGAGAATGCCAAGGGCCACATCCACACCACACTGGTAAAGCAGCTGGCCCTCTACGTAGTGCTGTACTCCCCCCTGCAGATGGTAGCCGACCTGCCCGAGAACTACGAGCGCTTCCCCGATGCCTTCACCTTCATCCGCAACGTACCCACCGACTGGGACTACACCAAGGTGCTGGAGGCCGAGCCGGGCGACTACATCACCACAGCCCGCAAGGCCAAGGGTGAGGACAAATGGTACATCGGTGCCATCACCGACGAGAATGAGCGCACTGCGACCATCGACTTCTCCAAGCTGCCCCTGACCAAAGGCAAGCAGTACACCGCCACCATCTACGCCGACGGAGAGGACGCATCCTGGGACGAGAATCCCCAGAGCTACAAGATCTCCGAGACCCTCGTCACCTCCGACTCCAAGCTGGAGATCCCCCTTGCCCGCAGCGGTGGCGTCGCTATCGAACTTCGCTAGCCAGCCATCAGATATGAAAACAGGGTGCCGTCTCATTCCGCACGGAACCCTGTTTTTCATTATCGCGTATACCCGTCTTATTTCAAATAGATTGTAAAGAGCGTTGTCGTACCGTCTTCATTGAAGCGGGACCAGTAGAGGACATTGTCCTTAATATATTGAGGGAAAATCCCATACCTATGACCGTCAAACCGCAGGATAAAACCCTCATCAACGCTACTCTCGTATTCTTCAAGACTATAGCGGTAATGCGAGATTCTATGGCCGTCAGTCATATCGTAAATATCATAGTACCAGCACATACCTTCCTGGTGCAGGTACTGGAGCAGATAGTACTTCCCGCAAATGCCATAATATTCCGTTTGGAAAAACTTCTCTTTCTGTCCCTCGTCAATTGAAGCCCGTACTTCTGCCGGCTCGGCATAACGTCCGAAATCCAACCTGAGATATGGCTCGTAGGAGACACTGTCAATAACGTAATACGTGTACTCTCCAAAAGGCTTGTACATTACCCTGCCATTGTAAATGTCCATACCTTCCACACGCGTAAGTCCTTCTGTAGGGCGCTGCGCATCGTTAAACAGGGGCATTATCCGGTTCACAGGATTAAAACAGCTGTCCAGGATTGTAATGCTGAACTCCCTGTTAAAGTCCGATATACCGCTGGCAGCGTAGATATTCCAGCCAATGGGCAGGATATATCCCGAAACAGAGACTTCACCGTTCCTGATCTCTTCCTTAAAATTTCCATCTGCATCAAGCCTTATTACTTTATTATAAAGATCCAGCAACAGGATCTCGTCACGATATTGGTCGTAGACGCAGGTCATCAGATTGACAAATTCTCCGGGGCCGCGCCCTACCCTGGCCGAAGTACTTATAACCTCTCCGTCATGACCAAGTATCACTATGATATTATCCGCCGTCATACCGAAAAGCCTGTCCTCAGACACTCCGAATATGCTGATATCGTACAAAGAATCTGTTTTAAATGTCATAGTGTCTATCTTAAGCGCAATACTCTCGAGCCCAAGAGTGTCTGTCCTATTGACATCCCTGCCCACCTTGATGACGTAAGAACTCTGTTCCGCACACGAGCACAAAAGGCATACAGACAAGACCACTGCCGCGCATGCCTTCAGAGACATACATACATTATTCATTATCATTTTTCTTTATTGAGTATACCGCAAACGCCAGTTCGTCCTCCTGAGTCAGGAGCTGGATATTCAAACCAGCCTGTGATACGAAAACTGAATAGCGGAAAACCGAGTAAATCTCGTCCTCCAAGTCACTTTCGCCTATAATGCGGAAGTTCTCATCCATAATGATGACTGCAAGTTTTTTGGCCTTGTTGGAGAGGTTGACCCCAGGCATAGGAGTGCTTTTCTCCACAATTCTGTAATAAACGTTCTTCCACTGGTCGTAGAGAATGTTCCCATACGATGTAATCTCACGGAAATACTCTATCTCACGCGCATTGGAGACCGTCATGGAACCAATGAGTCCTCTGGTAAGGGGTTTGATACCGTCATCCCAATACTTGCTTCCGGCGTAATATATCCTGACTTGCCTGGTATTCAGATTAAGGACATGAATATTGTTGTCGGCAGGAAAGCCCACAACAACCAACGAATCCCCGCTATTATATGCCGTATACGGTATACGCATCAGCAAAGCACCATAGAAGTCCCGATATATATCCGGATAAGGAATCATTTTCTCTGTAACACGCCCCTCTGACTTGTCCACTGCTGCCAATGTAAAATCTCCTGTGGTGCTACTGGAATAAAGCAGGCCATCCTGAGTCACGTAAGGTTGCCCCTGAGCACCCGGCATGATGTCCGAATCAGCATCTATGCCGTACACAGCCAACTCGGAACCTTCTCTGTCTATAAGCGTTATTGTATGCCTGTTCATAAGATCCAGTATATACACGCTGTCCGGTGAAACCACATTCATGCTCCACGGTGCTACCGGTGTCTTTATCCTGACCGGAGACTTCACCGTACTGTCAATATGAAAACGCTCGATATATCCGGTTATCCTGTTGTAGAAATAGTAATACCCGCTGCCGTCGTAAAATGTACATTGCATCAGCGGCGATGTCTCATCATCCAATTCCAGCCTCACTACATCAGTTCTGGCAAGAAATACCGAGTCCAGCCTGTCCTGGTGCACGACATCTGTAGCAGCGTCATGAGCGCAGCCTACATTCAAGACTGCGCTCATAATTCCCCAAAAAAGAAGCCTCTTCATTTTATTAACTCTCAGCAGCGCTTGCACTGTCGTGTTTTTCACAGTCCTTACTTTGGAGAAATTTCTTGTTTGCACAGAAATAATTTGTCCCATCACTCACGCAATGACCATTGTTATGTTCTTTTGTCATGTTGTTGCATCCTCCTGTAGAAGTTATAGGAGACGCATAAATCAGTCCACCGGCTAAAACAAGTGCAGATAATGTCGCTGCGGTAGCGATTCTAAATTTACAAATCTTTTTCATAACGAATTATATTTAATGGTTAATGGATTTTCTTATTTCCATAAATGCAGCTTGCCTTACAGATTGCCAAATCAACGCTGATGCTTTTCCATTTTTCATAACGAAAACACAAGGATATATCTGTTTATTCTGAGGCAATAGCGAAAGGAATTCATTATCGTAATCAAACACAGTATTATCGTAATTAATGTTTACTTTATGCTTCAAAATCTTGTTTGATATTATATTACAAAAAACAAATACTATATCGTCATTTTGCGAAAACTCATTGTAAAAATTCTCTGCCTGAGTGATACATGTTCCACAACCTTGCTCAGGTATTACAACTATAAATTTTACAGAATCAAGGTTCTTTGCGAAATTCTCTTCTAAGTAAAGATTCACATTTGAGAGCACTTCTGAATCTGACTCAGAACAGGAGGTAAAAAATATTCCTAAGATTAATATTGCATAAATTATGTTTCTCATAGTAAAAGTCATTACTACTTAGATGTAATTTTATGGATTTTCGTTGCTTCAAAGCATGCGAAATTACATTATACAAACAATATCAATTGGCCCGCAGCGGCGACGGCGCAGCCATAGAGCTCCGCTAATTCACCCATACGAAATCCGCACCCTATACGACTACACCGTATAGAGTGCGGATTATTATTACTTTCCAGTTAGGCAAAATCTGCCTAAACTACAGCACGACTTCTATTTTCAACTTTCCGCCAAGTCCACGTTCCACTATATCATACAGTGTCTTCAGCGTAATATTCTCCCCGTCATTTTCCACCTTTGATATAAAGGTACGCTTTTTGTCTATCCTGCTGGCCAGCTCTGCCTGCGTCATCTTCTTTGTCTCCCTTGCACTGCGTATTTTAAGTCCTACATGAAGAGCCTCCAGTTCACGCTCTATCCTATCACGTTCAGGCGTACCGGGCTGACCATAATACTCGTCTTTGATTTGATCCAGTGTTTTTATATTCATGTCTTCAATCATTACTTTTCTCTTCGTAATATTCATTCATAAGCCTTACTGCACGGTTTATCTCCTCTTTCGGAGTCCTTTGCGTCTTCTTCTGAAAACCTGTCAATAATATAACCAACCTGCCTCCGTCGAAGAAACAAAAGATTCGGAATATGTTTCCACCCAACTGTACCCGTATCTCAAAAAGGCCACTTGTCCCCTCAATATGCTTCAGATACGTTAAAGGTATCCGTTCCACTTGCTCAATGATATCAAGAATCTTGATTATCTTGTCCCTGACCCTTTGCGGCTGCGCGATAAAGAACTCCTCAAAATATCCCTTATATGTTACTACCTCCCTTACCTTCATTTTGCAAAAGTAATCTATAAATTACATATAAGCAAATTTTTCTATTCACAGCTGACCCCGGCGGCCCAGTAAGCAGCAGTGAGTTTTTCGCCCGTGGCACGGCTGATCATCTCGTTCCAGGGATGGAGTTTGCCAGGGGCGAAAATGTTTTCTGTCAGCCAGCGGCCGACTTCGGGGCAGCCGGTGTAGGAGTCGAGGGCCATATCTCCGCTCCTGGTGATGTGCTCCACGATATAGCGGTGCATCTGTGAGGCGAAGAGCTCGCCCATCTGGTAGTTGTGGTAGTAGCAGGGATAGAGGGCGATGTGAATCTTCGCGGCCCAGTCCGGCTCGTCGCGGCCCTCGGGGTACGTAAGCAGCTGATACTTCTCCACAAGACTGCGCCACAAGGCATTGAGGTCCTGTTCCGGGTCGGCGTACATGGCCTTCTCGAAGCGGTAGACCACCTGCATGAAGCGGGACTGAACGAGCTGGCTCAGACGGGCGGAGCGTCGGCAGTCGGGGGCAATGCGGGCGGCCTCTTCGGCGGAAATTCCGAGGTTGAGCCGCATCCACTCCGGGTTGCGCGACAGGCGGCCGAACATCATGGCCACGCCCTCGGTGGTGAAAATACCGGCGGCCTCCCGCAGCAGGAAGGGCAACTCCGGGTTGGCGTCGTGCCCGGCGCTGTAGGCGGCATGTCCGAACTCGTGCAGCATGGTCTCCATCCACCGCTCGTTGTCAGTGAGGTTGCACAGCACCCGCACATCCCCCATACAGTCCATGTCGATGCAGAAGGCGTGCTGGTTCTTGCCCTCGCGGGGATAGAGGTCGCTGCGGCGGAGCATAGGCTCCACGTCCAGGCCGATGCTGCGGTAATAATCCACGGTCAACCGCTCCAGGTCCCTGCCCTTGTAGTAACTGTCGAAGTCCACTGGATACAAGTCCGGCGCCTCCTGGAAGAACCGCTCCTGATAGTGCCAGGGCCTGAGTTCCATAGGGTCAATGCCGCAGCGGCGGGCCATCGCCCCGTCCACCTCCTCCTTCACGGCGGCGAAGCTGTCACGGGAGAGGGCGTCCACCTCGTTCATAAGCAGCTCCACCTCCCGGGGCTTCTCCCCGCTGAGCATCAGGCTCATCGAGTGATAATTGGTGAATCCGAGGGCATCCGCCAGCTGATTGCGCAGCCGCACGACTTCCAGAATATCGCCTGCCACCTCCCGGCCGACGGCCTTGTGCGCCTCCCAGACATCCCGGAGCTCCGCAGAGTCCGGGGAGGTCCGCAGCAGCCGCTCCACCTCATTGTCATTGATCCTGCGGCCGCGGAAATCCGCCCGGAAAGCGGCATACTTCCGCTCCAGGACCGTCTCCTTCTCAATGATGGCCCCCAGCAGGGACCTCTCGGCCTGACGGGCGAGGAAACTGTTGTACAGTTCATCCAGCTGCCGCCGCAGCAGAGGGTCCGTAACACTCCCGGACTCCTTGATCCGGTGCAGTTCCTCAAAGGTCCTGCGGTCCGAGAACAGTTCCGCTATTTTCTTGTTTATCTCTGCATAACGGTCGAATGCCGCAGCATTTCCCGTCGTCGTTCCCTCCCAATAGGCCTCGGAGGACGCCTTGACCAGCGGCGCATACGCTGCCACCGTCCTGTCTATTATTTCCTGTAATTCCATAAGCATAAATGAAAATAGGGTGTCGAAAACCGGCACCCTATCTAAAATATTCAGTAATTGATTACTTCTTCTCGAAGAATTCCTTTGTACGGTCGGTGGCTACGAAATCTTCCTTGAAGATGTAGGCACCGGTACGGTCGGATTTTTCCATCCGGATACATTTGACAAATGTCCTCTTGGAGGCCTTGTCGCCGCTGAAGGTTGCAACCGCTTTCTTTGCCATATGCTATAACTTATTTAATTTCCTTGTGTACAGTTACTCTGCGGAGGTAGGGATTGTATTTCCTGCGCTCCAGACGCTCTGTAGTGTTCTTTTTGTTCTTGGTGGTGATGTAACGGGAGATTCCGGGAACTCCGCTGTCCTTCTGCTCTGTGCACTCGAGGATCACCTGCACTCTGTTGCCTTTTGCTTTCTTTGCCATGATTAGTATCCTCCGTTAATAAATGTCGATTAAACCTTTTTCCTGAGCGGCCTTCAGAGTGGCTGCGAGACCGTTCTTGTTGATGGTCCTCATACCGGCGGCAGAGACCTTCAGAGTGACAAATCTGTTCTCCTCCTCGAGCCAGAAGCGCTTAACCTTCAGGTTGGGAGCGAACTCGCGTTTCGTACGACGCTTGGAGTGGGAAACATTGTTTCCGATCACCCTCTTCTTTCCTGTTACTTGACAAACACGTGCCATATATTTTTTCCTATTTTATTTCTAAATTTCAAAGGGCTGCAAATATCCCCTTTTTTTCTTTAAATTCCAAATTTTTTACACAAACTTCAACAATCGGTTCCATCTGATATTCCGAGGGAAAGGTTTGTTGACATCCTTCGAGAACCATACCACGCGGGGTTTGCCGACGACGTGGTTCTCGGGTACGAAGCCCCAGTAGCGGGAGTCGAGAGAGTTGTGCCTGTTGTCACCCATCATGAAGTAATAGTCCATGGCGAAGGTATAATGGGTCGCGGGGCGGCCGTCAATCACTATGGTACTGTCCTGAACCTCAAGGTCATGTCCCTCGTATACGTCGATGATGCGGCGGTAGAGGGGAAGGTTCTCCAGGGTCAGGGCCACGCTGTCTCCCTTGGCCGGAATGTAGAGGGGACCGTAGTTGTCCCTCGTCCACCGGAAGTCCTCCGTAAAGGGGAAGAGCATCAGGTAGGAATCCGGGTAGTCGGGAGGATAGGCGTCCACGTTGCGGCGGCATTCCTGAACATTGGCGACTGCAGCTATCCTGTCTGCTGCCTCCGCTGTCATGGCCATCGACGGATACCCGGGAAGGGAAGCGTCGAACCATGCGTCCGCGGTCTGGACACCGGCGTCCTCGAGTATCCTGGGATTGATCGGTGAGCCGCTGGTGACTACTCTATAGGTGTTCTGCACGCCGGGATAGGTGTCCTGGAGTTCTCCGTTGACGAAGACCTCTCCGTCACGCACCTCGAGGGTGTCTCCGGCGACTGCCACACATCTCTTCACATAGTTGTCCTCCTTGTCCACGGGCCTTACGATCAGGGGGCCGTAAGTCCTCTCGGTGTACTCCCTGCCGTTGAACCGCACGTGGGTGTAGTAATCGTCGGCGGGCAGTTTGGCGAGGACCGTGTCCCCGTGAGGGAAGTTGAACACCACGATGTCTCCGCGCCTGACGTCACCGAAACCGGCCAGACGCCTGTAGTCGCGCTTGATAAGGTCCGAATAGGATTTCTTACCGAAGATCGTGTTGTGGACGAAGGGTATGGAAAGAGGTCTCTCGGGCAGCTTGGGGCCATAGGCCAGCTTGCCTACAAACAAGTAGTCTCCCGTCATCAGAGTGCTCTCCATGGACGAGGAAGGTATGCGGAAAGCCTGGAGGATGAAGATGTTGAGAGGTACGACCACGATGACGGCGAAGATAATGGCGTCGAGCCAGTCCAGCCATACATTGTGCTTCTCCCCCTCCTTGTAGTTCTTCTTCCAGAAAGCCCACTTCACCTTCCTGGTGATGAAGATGTCGAAAATCACCAGGAGGCCGAGGAGCCACCAGTAATTTCCGAGCCATATCACCCAGAGGAGATAGAGGACGGCCCAGACTCCGAACCGGAACCACTTATTATGCAGGAGCTCTTTCACGTGCTGCTAAGGTGTGATTACTTCTTCACAGAGTTGATCACTGCCTCGAAAGCCTGAGGGTTGTTCAGGGCCAGGTCGGCAAGCACCTTGCGGTTGAGACCTACGTTCTGCTTTGCGAGAGCGCCGATGAACTGGGAATAGTTCATACCGTGCTCGCGGGCAGCGGCGTTGATACGCTGAATCCAAAGCGAACGGAAGTTGCGTTTCTTTGCTTTACGGTCGCGGTACGCGTAACCCAAACCTTTCTCATAGGTATTCTTGGCTACGGTCCAGACGTTCTTCCTGGCGAGGAAGTTACCGCGGGTCTGTTTGAGAATTTTCTTGCGGCGGGCTCTTGAGGCCACCGAATTCACTGATCTAGGCATACTGCACTTTTTGATTTTAAGAATGTCAGCGCTCCCCCCTTTCGGGAGACTTTTTCTGCTGGGACATTCAGTTAAACAATAAATTAAATGAACTTAAAACTTAGGCGACAATCATTTCCTTGATCCTCCTGGTGTCGCATGCATCGGCAATGACCACCTTGTTGAGGTTCCTTTTCTGCTTTGTCGTCTTCTTGGTGAGAATGTGGCTGTGGTAAGCGTGTCTTCTCTTCACTTTTCCAGTTCCGGTAAGCACGAAGCGCTTTTTGGCACCGGAGTTGGTCTTCATTTTGGGCATTGTTACAAAAATTTAGTTAAACTATAAAAAACGTTACAAAACGGTTATTTCTTCTTTACAGGAGCGATCATCATTATCATCCTCTTTCCCTCCAGCTTGGGCATCTGCTCCGCCTTGCCGTACTCCTCGAGCTCAAGGGCGAAGCGCAGCAGGAGTTTCTCTCCCTGTTCGGAGAAGAGAATCGAGCGGCCCCGGAAGAACACATACGCCTTGACCTTCGAGCCTTCCTGCAGGAAGTTGATGGCGTGCTTGAGCTTGAACTGGAAGTCGTGCTCGTCTGTGTTCGGTCCGAAGCGGATCTCCTTTATCACCACCTTGGAGGCGTTGGACTTCATCTCCTTCGCCTTCTTTTTCTGCTGATAGACATACTTCTGGTAGTCTATGATCTTGCAGACCGGGGGATCCACCTTGGCGGAGATCTCCACCAGATCCAGCTCGAGGCTCTCTGCCAGCCTCTGGGCTTCCCTCAATGGATAGATACCGGGCTGCGGGATGTTGTCTCCCACGAGCCTTACCTTAGGCGCTGTGATCTCGTCATTGACCCTGGGTCCGTCGTCTTTCCGGCTGTCCGGCTGGCGGTTGCCCTGTCCATTGCTGTTGCGGCCCTCATTGTGCTGCTGCTGTGGTGCTGCGGGCCTGGGAGCACCCGTGTAAGGGCGCTTTTTGACTGGTGTTGCGATAAAGTTGTCCTCCTAATCTTTTTAGTTAATCATATTTTTTACTTCCTCGTTGACTTTCGCAGCGAACTCCTCAGGAGTCATCGAGCCCTGGTCGCCCTCGCCCTGACGGCGTACGGAGACGGTTCCGTTCTCGGCCTCCTTCTCTCCGACCACCAGCAGGAAGGGGATGCGCTTGAGCTCGTTCTCCCTGATTTTCTTGCCGATAGTCTCGTTGCGTTCGTCAATCGAGGCGCGAATATCGTAATTATTAAGCAATTCGCAAACTTTTTTTGCGTAATCGTTGTATTTTTCACTGATGGGCAGCACCACTGCCTGCTCGGGTGTGAGCCACAGAGGGAACTTGCCGCCTGTGTGCTCGATGAGCACTGCCACGAACCTCTCCATGGAGCCGAAGGGGGCGCGGTGAATCATCACGGGACGGTACTTCTTGTCATCCGCGCCGGTATACTCCAGCTCGAAACGCTCAGGCAGGTTGTAGTCCACCTGGATCGTACCCAGCTGCCAGCGGCGGCCGATGGCGTCCTTGACCATGAAGTCCAGCTTGGGACCGTAGAAGGCAGCCTCTCCATACTCCACGATCGTCTTCAGACCCTTCTCCTGAGCAGCCTCGATGATGGCCTGCTCGGCCTTCTCCCAGTTCTCGTCGGTACCTATATATTTACTGCGGTCGTTCTTGTCCCGCAGGGATACCTGGGCGATGTATTCGTCGAAGTTGAGGGTCTTGAAGATGTAGAGCACGATGTCGATCACCTTGCAGAACTCCTCCTTGAGCTGGTCGGGACGGCAGTAGATGTGGGCGTCATCCTGTGTGAAGCCGCGCACGCGGGTCAGACCGTGCAGCTCACCGCTCTGCTCGTAGCGGTACACCGTACCGAACTCGGCCAGACGGATGGGCAGGTCCTTGTATGAGTGGGGCTTGCTGCGGTATATCTCACAGTGATGAGGGCAGTTCATGGGTTTCAGGAGGAACTCCTCGCCCTCCTGGGGTGTGGTGATGGGACGGAAGGAGTCGGCACCGTACTTGGCGTAGTGGCCGGATGTCACGTAGAGCTCCTTCTGGCCGATATGGGGAGTGATTACAGGCAGATAGCCGTAGTCCTTCTGCACCTTGCGCAGGAACTGCTCCAGACGCTCGCGGAGAGCGGCTCCCTTGGGCAGCCACAGGGGCAGACCGGCTCCCACTCTCGAAGAGAATGTGAAGAGCTCCAGTTCCTTGCCTATCTTGCGGTGGTCCCTCTTCTTGGCCTCCTCCATCAGGGCAATGTACTCGTCGAGCAGTTTCTTCTGGGGGAAGGTGATACCGTAAATACGGGTGAGCATCTTGTTGTGCTCGTCGCCTCTCCAGTATGCTCCGGCGATGGATGTCAGCTTGACAGCCTTGATGACCGAGGTGTCCCTCAGATGGGGTCCGCGGCACAGGTCGGTGAAGCTGCCGTTGGTATAGAAGGTGATGGTACCGTCCTCGAGACCTCCGATGAGGTCGCACTTGTACTCGTCGCCTTTCTTAGTATAGGTGTCCATGGCCTCGGCCTTGGAAACTTCCTTGCGTACGAAATGCTGTTTCTGGCGGGCCAGCTCGATCATCTTGTCCTCGATCTTCTTGAGGTCCGAATCGGTGATGGTCCTGTCTCCCAGATCCACGTCATAGTAGAATCCGTTCTCGATCGAGGGACCGATACCGAACTTGATGCCGGGATAGAGCAGCTCCAGGGCCTCGGCCATCAGGTGGGACGACGAGTGCCAGAACGTGGACTTGGCCTCCTGGTCCTCCCATTTGTGCAGCCTGAGCTCTCCGCTCTCGTTCAGGGGAAGCTCAAGGTCGATTATCTTTCCGTTGAATGATGCTGCAAGTACCTCACTTGCAAGGCGCGGAGAAATCTGCTCCGCAATCTGATAAGGGGTGACGCCCTTCTCATAGCTTCTGACACTGCCGTCAGGAAATTTTATATCTATCATAACAGGATAAATTTTCGTTGTCTGTTGTTTTTCCAAACTGCAAAATTACTAAATTTGCAGTCAAATCCAACATTTTCCACGATGAACTACAAACTTAACTGGTCCGAAGCCGCCAAATACGGCCTGATACTCGCAAGTGTCTCCGTCGTAATAAATCTTGTCCTTAGCCTGTTCCAGATGCCCGGCTTCCTCAGCACCCTGCTCAAGGCTGTAAAACTCTGCGCATCCGTCTATATCGTATACTATGCCATGAGACGCAACGCCGACTCCTGGGACTACGTCCGCTACGGCCAGTCCTTCGGCTACGGCATGGCGGTCTGTACCCTCTCGGCCATAGTCTGCACCCTGTTCGTGCTGCTGACCTATACCGTATTCATCCCCGGCTCTCTCACCGAGATGCTCGACCAGATATTCCAGACATACGAGTCGATGGGCATAGCCGGCATGATAGACTACGACGCCCTTGCCCGTTCGATGCCCGTAATCCTGGTCGTATCCCAGTTCATAGGATGTGTCATCTGCGGCCTCATCGTATGCGCCATAGTGGCCACGATAGCCAAGAAGACCGACACCAACCCTTTCGGCAACTCCGGCAACCCTGACTCAGAAGAATAAACCGACATGGATCTTTCGATAGTAATCTCCCTCTACAACGAGGACGAGTCCCTCCGCGAACTTGTGGAATGGATAGACCGGGCCATAGCCCAGTCTCCGATAGCCGGCATCGAATACGAGATACTGATGATAGACGACGGCAGCGACGACGGCTCATGGGACACAATCAAAGAACTCTCGGACGTCAATCCACACATCCGCGCCTACAGTTTCCGCCGCAACTACGGCAAGTCCGCCGCCCTCCAGACCGGCTTCCGCGAGGCCGCCGGGGACGTGGTCATCACCATGGACGCCGACCTGCAGGACAGTCCGGACGAGATTCCCGCACTCTACAGGATGATCCGGGAGGACGGATACGACCTGGTCTCCGGCTGGAAGAAGGTCCGCCACGACAACACATTCACCAAGAACATCCCCTCGAAGATATACAACTTCACCGCCCGCAAGGTCACCGGTCTCAAGCTGCATGACATGAACTGCGGCCTCAAGGCCTACCGCGGAGAGGTGGTCAAGGAGATAGAGGTATACGGGGACATGCACCGCTACATCCCCTACATCGCCAAGAACGCAGGATTTACAAAAATCGGCGAGAAAGTGGTCGTTCACCGCAAGCGCAAGTACGGGAAGAGCAAGTTCGGCATGAGCCGCTTCTTCAACGGCTTCCTCGACCTGATGACGATATGGTTCCTCTCCGGTTTCGGCAAGAAGCCCATGCACATCTTCGGAGTCTGGGGCATCGTCTCCTTCCTCATCGGCTTCGTCATCGCCCTCTGGCTCATCATCGACAAGGTCGTCTCCCAGGTAGGCGGACTGCGCTTCCGACCGGTCACCGACCAGCCCCTCTTCTACCTGGCGCTGGTGGCCATCCTCGTCGGATTCATGCTCTTCCTCACCGGCTTCCTCGGGGAATTGGTTTCTCGCAACAGTGCCACGCGCAACGAGTACAAAATCAAGGATTCAATAGAATAAATAAGGGTAAAAGTAAAGGTCCCGGGACATTGGCCCAGGACCTTTACGCATCTTCTATTTCTATGCGCCGTAAAACTATTTGGCGGCGGCAGTGTGGCTGACTCCGGCTGCAGCGGGAGCGGCAGCAGGCTTAGGAGCGGCATCCTTGTTGAGCTCGGGAATCTCATGGAGGTGCTTGTTGTACTCCTCCTTGGTGATGATGTGGCAGGAGCCGTTGTAGATGACACCGACCTCGATGCTGAGCTTGGGTGCCTTGAGGGAGCCGGTAAAGTTGGAGTTGGCCTTGAAGTTGATGATATCCTCGATATAGATATCACCCTCGACATGGCCCCAGATGTCACAGCTCTGTGCGAATATCTTACCTTTGATGTTCGCGGCCTCGCCTATCACCAGCTTTCCCTTGGTATAGACTGTTCCGTCGAATGTACCGTCGATACGGATATCGGCGGTGGAGGTCATGACACCGGTTATCTTGGTGCCCTTGGAGATCCTGCACAGCTCATTGGCCTGAGGGATTATTTCTGTTTTTGCCATGATATAAACTGTTTATTGGTTGATACTACTGATGGATGCACTCCCCGTGAGAGGCCTCGGCGGCCTCCATTATGGCCTCGCTCATCGTGGGATGAGGATGCACTGAGTGAATCAGGTCGGAGGCGGTCATACCGGTGTTGCGGCCTGCCACGATGCCGGATATCATCTCGGTGACATTGGCTCCTACGAGGTGAGCTCCGAGAATCCTGTCCGTAGCAGCATCGATGATGAGCTTTACGAAACCGTCCTTCTCCCCTGCCGCCGCGGCCTTGCCGGATGCCAGGAAGAAGAATTTGCCTACCTTATACTCTATGCCCGCTTCCTTGACGGCCCTCTCGGTCATGCCGACAGAAGCCACCTCGGGGGTCACGTAGGTACAGCCGGGTATGTTGCCGTAGTCGATAGGCTTGGGGTTGAGACCGCAGATGGCCTCCACGCAGCAGATGCCCTCGGCTGAGGCCACGTGGGCCAGGGCCTGGGTCGGGACGATGTCACCGATGGCGTAGATGCCCTCGACGTTGGTGCGGTAGTATTCGTCCACCTTGATCTTGCGGCCACGGACCATCTCCACGCCCACTTCCTCAAGTCCTATAGAGTCGGTGTTGGGAATAACGCCCACAGCCGAGAGCACGGTCTCGGCCTCGATCACCTCGGTGCCTTTCTTGGTCTCTACAGTCAGCTTGCAGAGCTCTCCGGTAGTGTCCACGCTCTTGACCTGGGCTGCCGTCATCACCTTGATGCCGGCCTTACGGAACGAGCGGCTGATCTGAGCCGATACATCATCGTCCTCCACAGGCAGGACACGGTCCAGATACTCGATGAGGTATACCTCCACGCCGAGACTGCGGTAGAAGAATGCAAACTCGCTGCCTATGGCTCCGGAACCGATGACGGCCAGGCTCTTGGGAAGTTTCTCGGGCACCAGGGCCTGACGGTAGGAGATGATGCGCTCTCCGTCAATGGGGGCAAATGGCAGGGAATTGGCCCTTGAGCCTACTGCCAGGATTATGTGGTCAGCCTCATAGATGGTCCTGGTGCCGGCCTCGAAGTCATTGACCTCTACCGTATGACCGCTCTTGAGGACTCCCTCGCCTTTAATGAGGGTAATCTTGTTCTTTTTCAGGAGGAACTCCACGCCCTTGGACATCTGGGCGGCCACTCCGCGGCTGCGCTCCACCATCTTGGTGATATCGGCCTTCACATCGGATGCCTCGAAGCCGTATTCAGCGGCATGACGGGCGTATGTATAGGCCTGGGCGCTCTTGAGCAGGGCCTTGGTGGGGATACAGCCCCAGTTGAGGCAGATACCGCCTATCTCTGAACGTTCGATGACTGCTACGGACTTGCCGAGCTGGGCGGCGCGGACCGCTGCGACGTAACCTCCGGGACCGGAGCCTACCACGATTATGTCAAATTTTTCCATTGTATCTTGTTTTAAATTAGTTATTTTCAAGTCTTCCGTGACAATTCTTGTACTTCTTGCCCGAACCGCAGGGGCAGGGGTCGTTGCGGCCCACCTTCTTCTCCACGTGGACGGGGGCATTGCTCTTGGGCTGTCCTCCGTTGGTGACCATGTCAGTTCTGGAGGTGTGCATGCGGCTCATGTCGGTGCGGCGGCGCTCACTCTCGCGGACGTCCTGGGGGGCATTTTCCCTTACGGGGATGGCGGCACGCAGGAGGAAGGTCACCACCTCGCGGCTGATGCGCTCGATGACACCCTTGAAGAGGTTGAAGCTCTCGAACTTGTAGATAAGCAGAGGATCCTTCTGCTCGTAGGTGGCGTTCTGGACGGACTGCTTGAGGTCGTCCATATCCCTCAGGTGCTCCTTCCATGCGTCGTCGATCATAATCAGGGTAATGGTCTTGCTGACGGCGCGGACAAGCTCGCGGCCCTGTGTCTCGTAGGCCTTCTTGAGATTGACTATCACGCGCATGACCTTGGTTCCGTCTCCTACGGGCACGGCTACGTTCTCAAACTGCTGTCCCTGACGCTCGTAGATGGTCTTGATTATCGGCCAGGCCTGGGTGACCATGGTGTCGCTGCGGCGCTGATACTCCTCGCGTATCTGTGCGTTGAGGGATTCCGCTATCTTGTCGCGGGAGGCGTCCTTGTAGAACTGGGCGTCGAAGGCCGGGTCTATGGACAGGGTCTTCATGACCTCGAGCTTGAAGTCCTCGTAGTCCATGTCCTCTGACTTGTCGGCCAGCACCTCGCAGCAGTCGCCGATCATGTTCATCACGTCCACGTCGATACGCTCGCCGTAGAGGGCGTTGCGGCGCTTGTTGTATATCACCTCCCTCTGGGAGTTCATCACGTCATCGTACTCGAGGAGGCGCTTACGGATACCGAAGTTGTTCTCCTCGACCTTGCGCTGGGCTCTCTCGATGGAGCTCGAGAGCATCGGGTGCTGCAGGGGCTCGCCCTCCTTGAGGCCCATCTTGTCTACCAGGGCGGACATGCGCTCGCCTCCGAAGAGACGGAGCAGGTTGTCCTCCAGGGATACGTAGAACACCGACGAACCGGGGTCGCCCTGACGTCCCGCACGGCCTCGCAACTGACGGTCCACACGGCGGCTGTCGTGACGCTCCGTACCGATGATGGCCAGACCGCCGGCATCCTTGACTCCGGGCCCGAGCTTGATATCGGTACCACGGCCGGCCATGTTGGTGGCGATGGTCACCGTGGAGGCCTCTCCGGCATGGGCCACGATCTCTGCCTCACGGGCATGCTGCTTGGCATTGAGGACATTGTGCTTGATGCCGCGCATACGGAGCATCTTGCTCAGCAGCTCGGATATCTCGACGGAGGTGGTGCCGACCAGCACCGGACGTCCGGCCTGGGTGAGTTCCACAATACGCGCGATGACGGCGTTGTATTTCTCCTTCTTGGTCTTGTAGATGATATCGTCCTCGTCCTTGCGGATGACGGGACGGTTGGTGGGGATGACCACTACGTCCAGCTTGTAGATGGACCAGAACTCACCGGCCTCTGTCTCGGCGGTACCGGTCATGCCTGCCAGCTTATGGTACATCCTGAAGTAGTTCTGGAGAGTGATGGTGGCGAAAGTCTGGGTAGCGGCCTCGACCTTCACGTTCTCCTTCGCCTCGATAGCCTGGTGGAGTCCGTCGGAGTAGCGGCGCCCCTCCAGGATACGGCCGGTCTGCTCGTCGACGATCTTGATCTTGTTGTCCATGACCACATACTCGACGTCGCGCTCGAACATGGCGTAGGCCTTCAGCAGCTGGGTGACTGTATGTACGCGCTCGGACTTGAGGGCGTAATCGGCCAGAAGGGCAGCCTTTTTAGCCTGCTTTTCCTCCGGAGTGATGTTCTCTTTCTCCAGTTCGGCTATCTCGTTTCCTATATCGGGCAGGATGAAGAACTTTTCGTCGGATACGCTGGCGGCGATGAGGTCGTTGCCCTTGTCGGTCATCTCGACGGTCTTGGTCTGCTCCTCGATGACGAAGAAGAGGTCGTCGGTGATCAGGTGCATCTGCTTGTTGTTGTCCTGCATGTAGAAGTTCTCGGTCTTCTGCAGGAGCTGCTTCATGCCGGGCTCGGAGAGGAACTTGATCAGAGGGTTGTACTTGGGCAGTCCCTTGTGAGCCCTCAGCAGGAGTTTGGCGCCCTCGGTCTCCTTGCCCTCGGCTATCAGCTTGCGGGCTTCGGTCAGGAGCTTGGTCACCAACTGCTTCTGGGCGTTGTACAGACGCTCCACGTAGGGCTTGTACTCGGCGAACTGCTGGTCGTCGCCCTTGGGCACGGGACCGGATATAATAAGAGGTGTACGGGCGTCGTCAATCAGCACGGAGTCCACCTCGTCGACTATGGCGTAGTGGTGCTTGCGCTGCACGAGGTCATTGCGGTCGATGGCCATGTTGTCACGCAGGTAGTCGAAGCCGAATTCGTTGTTGGTTCCGAATGTGATGTCGGCCCGGTAAGCGGCGCGGCGTGCGGCCGAGTTGGGCTGGTGCTTGTCGATGCAGTCCACTCTCAGACCGTGGAACTGATAGAGAGGGCCCATCCACTCGGAGTCTCGCTTGGAGAGGTAGTCGTTGACGGTGACCACGTGGACTCCCTTGCCGGCGAGTGCGTTCAGAAAGACGGGAAGGGTAGCCACGAGGGTCTTTCCCTCTCCTGTGGCCATCTCGGATATCTTGCCCTGGTGCAGGACGATACCTCCGATGAGCTGTACGTCGTAGTGGACCATGTCCCAGGTTATCGGGTTGCCTCCGGCCAGCCAGGTATGGTTCCAATAGGCCTTGTCGCCCTCTATCCGGACGTAGTCGTGCTTGGCGCTGAACTCGCGGTCCATGTCGGTGGCGGTCACTTCTATGACCTCTTTCTCCTTGAACCTGCGGGCTGTGGACTTCATCACGGCGAAGGCGTCGGGCAGTACCTCGTTGAGCACCTCCTCTATCTCCTCGTCGATCTTCTTGGTCAGCTTGTCCACCTCGGTGGCCAGCGCCTCTTTTTTCTCGACGGGAATCGTCACGTCCTCAAGCTGCTCGCGAAGCGATTTCTTGCGTTCTTCGTCTGCCGCTATCTTACTGTGTATTACTCCTTTTATCCTCTCAGTCTCTGCTCTGAGTCCGTCGTCCGAAAGTTTGTCTATCCTGTCGTATGCCGCCAGTACCTTCTCCAGCACAGGCCGTATCTGCTTCATGTCCCTCTCGGCTTTCGAACCGAAAATTTTCTTCAAAAATCCATTAATTGATGCCATCTAAATACATATTTTGTACAACCTACAAAGATATGGAATATTCAGGATATTTCGCAAAATTTATCACTACTTAGGACAATATCCGGCACCGCACCTGCCCCGGCAGGAGTGGAATATGCTGAAAAGCATGCCACCCGCGGCCTGTTAGCGGGAGGGGCCCGCCTTGAGTATCACCGAGTTACGAAGTAACGAACTGATACTCATGGTGGGAGGGATAGCGCCGTAGGCGCGTACTTTTCAGCATATTCCACTCCTGCCGGGGTCTGTAAGCCACGGGTCCGATATCTGCTATATGCCGAAGAGATAGAAAATACTGCCGATGAGGATGGCAAAGAGGGCGTTGACGACTTTGGCGACGAGGAAGCTGCGGGTACTGGAGGCCAGCAGCGGCAGGGAGGTGTGACCGTCCTGGGACATGGAGCTGGTGAGCAGGACAGAGAACGGGACATAGCCGCCGGCGAAGAGGGTGATGAATACCATGTGCGGGCCGGACTCGGGAATCATGCCGACCAGCGCCGCCAGGATGAGCAGATAGTAGGTGTTGTCCCGCAGCCAGTTGCCCATGTCCACATAGTGCATCACGACGGTGATGACCGCCAGTGCTCCGGCCGTCCACAGAAACGTCTTGAGGGCATGCTTCCGGATGACATGGTGCCAGAGATGTTCCTTGACAAAATGCTCGGACGATGCCGCCACCTGCAAGGCCACGAAGAGGCTCAGAATCGCAAACAGAACGTTCATCCATCTCTCGCTCAGGAAATTGAAGGGCAATGCGTGAGCCGCCACCTCTGTTGCTGCCACCGCAGCGGCTTCCTCCCCGACATGCTCATGCTCCAGGATGCCGGTGAACACCGCGACTGCGAAGATCAGGATCGCGGCTATCAGCACTATCCTCTCCCACCCCGCCGAGCGCATCCCCCTGTAGGAGGAGAGGCGGAATATCCGCGGGAACTCCCCCTTATTGGCCTCATGAAGCTCGAAGCCCGGGTCGCAGCTCACTCTTATAGGGTGCTTCCGGAACATCAGGTCCGTCAGAAGACCGCAGCCGACGGCAAGCACGAAGAGTACGGCGAAGAGAATCAGGGCCTGGCGCGGTATCATGGCCAGCATCACAAACGACTCGTCCCCCGAAGATGAAATCATCGCAGCCACCAGGGCTCCCATGCTGATGATGCCGTGCGAATACAGCGACACCGCTGCGAAGCCGCCGATACAGCCCGGTATCAGGCCCAGCAGCGAGCCGGCCATCACCTGCCTCAGCGGCGAGCCCTGCAGCCGGCCGAACCAGCGCCCGGCCGAAGCCACGTTGACATACTCTATCATGATCATCATCACCATCACCAGCGAGGTAATGAGCCATGAGTTGAGAAGGACGTCCTTGAGAATATGCCAGAACATCTGTTACCTGCGGTAGAGTTTGAGCAGCTCTCCAGCGGCCGAGAACGAGTCGATCTTGCCGTCGAGCACGGCCCTCTCGTAGTCGGGCAGGGCCGCGGCCACGGACGGGTCCTCGTAGAACATGTCGCGCAGAGAGTTGTTGATGGTCTCGTACATCCAGTAGCGGTCCTGCTCCAGACGCCTCTTCCAGTAGTAGCCGTTGCCCTTGACCAGCTTGAAGTATTTCTCCATCATGGCCCAGATATCCTCCAGACCGGTCTTCTCCACGGAGGAGGCGGTCAGGGCTGTTGGAGCCCAGCCGGACTCGGTGGGGGGGAAGAGGTGGAGGGCGTTGGAATAGAGGGCACGGGCCATGTTGGCCTTGTCAATGTTGTTGCCGTCAGCCTTGTTCACGGTTATCAGGTCCGACATCTCCATCACACCGCGCTTGATGCCCTGCAGGTCGTCTCCTGCACCGGAGATAAGGATAAGCAGGAAGAAATCGCTCATCGAGTGGACGGCAGTCTCGGACTGGCCCACGCCTACGGTCTCGATGAATACCACATCATAGCCGGCGGCCTCGCACAGCAGGATGGTCTCGCGGGTCTTGCGGGCCACACCGCCGAGAGAGCCGGCGGATGGACTGGGACGGATGAAGGCCTTGGGGTTATTGCAGAGGGTCTCCATACGGGTCTTGTCGCCGAGAATACTGCCCTTGGTCTTCTCGCTGCTGGGGTCGATGGCCAGGACGGCGAGACGGTGGCCCTTGGCAGTAACCAGGTTGCCGAAGGCCTCGATGAAGGTACTCTTACCGGCTCCGGGTACGCCCGTGATGCCGATACGCATCGACTCCTTGCGCTTGGAGTGCTCGAGACAGCGCACTATCAGCTCGTGCGCCATGTCCCTGTGCTCGGGCAGAGAGCTCTCCACCAGGGTTATGGCCTGGCTGAGGACTATGGTGTTGCCCTCGAGGATACCTTTCATATAGTCTTCCACCGTCATGGCGGCACGCCTGCGGCGGACGATGTTGCTGAGATATGGATTCACGATAGGCGGCTGCTCTATCCCGTCGTTCATCACCAGTGCCGAGTCATCGTGATGATACTCGTCGAAGAAGTCGCCCTGTCTGTCTGATTTATTGTTCATGATATGTATCTATTTTACGGTATAAATAATAAACAGGTTGATAATAGGCCGGGTAGGTGAATTGGTTATCAGCGTCAGGATGTTCAGCACCTCGCCGCTCTGCCCCTCAGTATTCACCCTTACCCTGACGGCATCCTTCTCCCCGAAAGGTACCGGAGAGGGAAGGTCCACGCTGACACCGCCCTCGCTTGAGTCCGCCTTGTATATTTCAAATGCGTCCTGTCCGATATTCTTGACAGGGAACTCCCCTTCCAGGACGCTGCCGGCCTCCACTACCCCAAGTTCGAGGGACGAGGACTCGAACTGAGGCAGGGCTCCCGCCCTCTTCTGCGCCTCGGTAAGGGATGTGAAGTTCTCCTTGATCAGAGCCTCCACGGTCAGGGCGGCGGGATATTTCCTGCCGTCCGCCACTACGGAGAACGTAAATGGCGTCTTCCCCCATTTCTCCCCGTCAGTATGCCGGGTATCCACCATGCAGTTGATCCGGACCTTGGACCTTGCGGGAACCGTAGTGCCTGACATGGACACCGTCAGGCCGGGGGTCATGTCGGTGAAGCTGACCTCGACGGCTCTTCCGGAGGTATTGGCCATCTCGACCTCTATGCTGCGGGCAAGCCCCTGCTCTACCTGTCCCATAGATACCGAGGACTCCCGGAAACCGAGAGGACCGCTGGATACGGGGAAAAGCTCCGCAAGGCTCTTCTGCTTCTCGTGGACTATACCGCGGACCTTGAGTACTACCGGCTTGCTGAGGCCCGAGACGTAGACGGTCACGGACTTGCTGAAAGGATAGGGTCCCTGGTCGTTGGAGAACTCGACATGTATCTGTCCTGTCTCTCCGGGCCTTATGGGGGCCTCCGTCCACGTAGGCTCCGTACATCCGCAGGAAGTGATGACGCGGTGAATCACCACCGGTGCGTCACTGATATTCTTCATCGTGAACGTACATGACTGGGGACCGTCCGAAAGCATGATGTCCCCGAAATCGTGCACTATCCTGTCGAAAGACACCGTCTGCTCGAATACGTTCTGGGCACCGGCGCCCACAGCACCGGCAAAATGGAGGCAAAACAGGATTACCACACTGTAAATCAATCGGTTCATATCACGTCTGAATATCATCTTGCATTTATTGTGCAAATATAGTTTTTTCGGGATAAAAAATGCTAACTTTGTCTCATATAATTTTTACGCACTTTTAACACACACAAGATCATGTCCAGAATCTCCAGATTGCTGACAGGAACGGCACTCGCGGCCGTAATTCTGTCTATGGCCGCTTCCTGCGGTCCCAAGTACGACACGGTCCCGGGAGACCCCACCGGAACGAGAATCTACACTCTAGACAACGGCCTTAAAGTCTACATGAGCGTAAACAGGGACGAGCCCCGCATCACCGCTCACATAGCTGTCAGGGTCGGCAGCAAGAACGACCCCCGCGAGACCACAGGACTTGCCCACTACTTCGAGCACCTCATGTTCAAGGGCACCGAATCATTCGGCACCCAGAACTACAGCCTCGAGAAGCCCCTGCTCGACGAGATAGAGCAGCTCTTCGAAGTGTACCGCAACACCACTGACGAGAAGGAGCGCGCCGCCATCTACCACCGCATTGACTCCGTCTCCTACGAGGCCTCCAAGTACGCCATCCCCAACGAGTACGACAAGCTGATGGCAGCCATCGGAGCCTCCGGCACCAACGCCTACACCAGCTATGACGTAACCTGCTACACCGAGAACATTCCCTCCAACGAGCTCGAGAACTGGGCCATAATCCAGGCTGACAGGTTCGCGAACAACGTCATACGCGGCTTCCACACAGAGCTGGAAACAGTCTACGAGGAGAAGAACATGTCCCTGACCGACGACACCGAGAAGATGTACGACGCCATCTTCGCATCCCTCTTCAAGAAGCACCCTTACGGACTGCAGACCATCCTCGGCAGTCAGCAGCACCTCAAGAACCCCTCCATCACCAACATCAAGAACTACTACAAGGAATGGTACGTGCCCAACAACATGGCCGTCTGCATCTCCGGCGACCTCGACCCGGACAAGGCGATAAAGGTCATCCGGAAGCACTTCGGCTCACTCAGGCCCAACCCTGACCTCCAGTACCTCGAGTACGAGCCCGAGGATCCCATCTCCGAGCCCATAGTCACCGAGGTGCGCGGCCTCGAATCTCCCAAGGTCATGATCGCATGGAGATTCCCCGGAGCCAATGACCCCGACAACTTGAAACTCACACTCATAGGCGACATCCTCTACAACGGCACAGCCGGACTCATCGACATCAACGTCAACCAGCCCCAGAAAGTCCTCAGCCTCTACGGCGGAGTCTACTCCCTGGCCGACTACTCCGTCCTGATGTTCATCGGCGAGCCCAAGCAGGGCCAGAGCCTCGAGGAAGTCAAGGACATCATCCTCGGACAGGTGGACATCCTCAAAAAGGGAGAGTTCGACGAGAGTCTCCTCGCCGCCACGGCCAACAACTACAAGCTCAGCCAGATGCGCATGACAGAGAGAGCCAGCGGCATGGTCAGCGCCTACGTCAGCTCATTTATCAACAACGAGCCCTGGTCCTCCACAGTACACATGGTGGACAACATCTCCGCCATCACCAAGGATGACATCGTAGCCTACGCCAACGCACACCTCGGCGACAACTACGCCGAAGTACTCAAGCTTCAGGGAGAGGACACCGGCATCGAGAAGATAGAAAAGCCCCATATCACTCCCATCCTCACCAACAGGGACACTTCCAGCCAGTTCCTGCGCGACATCATGGCCAGTGAGGTCGCTCCTATAGAGCCCGTATTCGTGGACTTTGACAAGGACATGGACATCCTCACCGCCAAGGCAGGCATCCCCGTATACTACAAGCAGAACACGACCAACGGCATCTTCCAGCTCGTCTACGTCTTCGAGACCGGCAGCGACACCGACAAGATGCTCTCCTACGCCATGCAGTACCTCGACTACCTCGGAACTGAGGACATGAGCCCCATGGAGTACAGGCAGGCCTTCTACAACCTGGCCTGCAGCTACGCCGTCATCCCCGGCTCCGACGTCACCTACGCTGTCGTAAGCGGTCTCGCGGAAAATATGGAAGAGGCGGTATCCCTCTTCGAGAAGCTCATCGCAGGTGCCACGGCCAATCCCGAAGCCCTCGCCGGCATGAAGGCCAACATCCTCCAGCAGCGATCCAACGCCAAGCACGAGCAGATGTCCAACTTCCGCATGCTCCAGATGTACGGCGTCTACGGCAAGGACAATCCCGCCCGCAGCGACCTCTCCGACCGGGAACTGCGCGGCCTGACGGACAGGACCCTCCTAGAAAGAATCCACAACCTGTTCGACTATGAGCACAAGGTCCTCTACTACGGTCCGCTTACCGGTGAAGAGACGGTCAATTCAGTCAATGCCCTGCACCAGGTACCCGAAAAGCTGATTCCGCTCGAGGGAACCAGGAAGTACAGGGAGCAGCTGACCAAGGAGAACAGGATCCTCCTCGCACCCTACGAGTCCAACCAGATCTACCTCTTCTCCTTCTCCAACAACGGTGAGACCTATGACCCCGCCGTCGTTCCGGCAGCCACAATGTACAACGCCTACTTCGGAGGCGGCATGAACGGCATCGTCTTCCAGGAGATGAGAGAGGCCCGCGGACTCGCCTACTCGGCCAGCGCCAGATACGAGCTGCCCGCCAGGAAGGACGGCTACTGCCTCTACACCGATTTCATCGCCACTCAGAACGACAAGATGATCGACGCCCTCGACGCCTTCAACAGCATCATCAACGATATGCCCGTCTCCCAGAACGCCTTCGACATAGCCAAGGAGTCCCTACTGAACAACATCCGTACCCAGCGGACCATCAAGAGCGACGTACTGTGGGCCTACCTCGAGGCTCAGAAACTCGGGCTGGACTACGACATCAACCGGGACATCTACAACAGCGTGCTGAACTACACCCTCCAGGACGTCATAGACTTCCAGCAGAGCACTGTCAAGGACAGGACGTACACCATCTGTATCCTCGGAGACCCTGAGAACCTGGACCTCAAGTCATTGGCAAAATACGGAAAGATCACTAGACTGACCACCGATGAAATATTCGGATATTAGGGAAAATTTACTATATTTGCGGAACTTTTAACAACAACATTACTTTTATGGCACACAAAATTGATCCTGATGCATGTGTAGCATGCGGCTCCTGCATTGACGAATGTCCTCTTGGAGCTATCTCCGCCGGAGATGTTTATTCGATTGATCCTGACACCTGCGCCGACTGCGGTACATGCGTTGACGCTTGTCCCAACGGAGCCATCTCACCGGCATAACTTATTAAACAACAATAAAGAAGAAGGGGTCTCATTCCGAGGCCCCTTTCTTTTTACGCTTTATTCGCCATTCATGGAGATTAGGAACTCTTCGTTGTTCTTCGTTCCTTCCATGCGCTTCTTCAGGAACTCCATAGCCTCCACGCTCGTCATGTCCGCCAGGAAGTTGCGGAGTACCCAGAGCCTGTTGATCTTGTCCTTGTCCAGGAGCAGGTCATCGCGGCGGGTGCTGCTGAGCGTGACGTCCACAGCGGGGAAGATGCGCTTGTTGGCCAGCTTGCGGTCCAGCTGAAGCTCCATGTTGCCGGTACCCTTGAACTCCTCGAAGATAACGTCGTCCATCTTCGAGCCTGTGTCGGTAAGGGCGGTGGCCAGGATGGTCAGCGAGCCGCCGTTCTCGATGTTGCGGGCAGCACCGAAGAACCTCTTGGGCTTGTGCAGGGCATTGGCGTCCACACCTCCGGAAAGCACCTTGCCGGATGCGGGCTGCACCGTGTTGAAGGCCCTGGCCAGGCGGGTGATGGAATCCAGGAAAATGACCACGTCATGACCGCACTCGACAAGCCTCTTGGCCTTCTCCAGCACTATGCTGGCCACCTTCACATGCCTCTCGGCGGGCTCGTCGAAAGTAGAGGCGACTACCTCGGCCTTTACGCTGCGGGCCATGTCGGTCACCTCCTCGGGACGCTCGTCGATCAGGAGGACGATCATGTACACCTCGGGGTGATTGTCCGCAATGGCGTTTGCTATGTTCTTGAGCAGAATGGTCTTACCGGTCTTAGGCTGGGCCACGATAAGTCCCCTCTGCCCCTTTCCTATAGGTGTGAACAGGTCTACCACACGGCACGACAGGTCGTTGTGGCCATTGCCGGTAAGGGTAAACTTCTCATTCGGGAAAAGCGGGGTCAGAAAGTCGAAAGGCACCCTGTCCCTGATATACTCCGGAGTACGTCCGTTGATAGTATGTATCTTGACCAAAGGGAAATACTTGTCTCCCTCGCGGGGCGGACGGATCTCGCCTATAATGGTGTCGCCTGTCTTCAGAGCGTAGGACTTGATCTGATTCTGCGACACATAGATGTCATCAGGGGAGTTGAGATAGTTGTAGTCCGACGAGCGGAGGAACCCGTAACCGTCGGGCATGATCTCCAGCACACCCTGAGCCTCTACGATACCGTCATACTCCGGCTTTTCCGGTTTGGGAGCCGGCTGCTCCACCGGGGCGGACAACTGCTCCGGTGCCTGATGCTGAGGCAGCTGATGTCTGGGGCGCTGATGAGGAGGGAGCTGAGCCTGCTGCTGCCTGGGCTGCTGGGCCTGAGGACGCTGCTGAGTCTGAGCCTGTCCCTGCGCTTCCGCAGCTGCGGGTGCCTCCTGAGCCTGTTCGGCCGCATCCTGAGCTGAGGGTGCGGGCTGTCCGTCCTGAGGCTGGACACGGACACGCTTGCGGCCTCGGCGGTTTCCTCCCTGACGGGGCTCGGCCGCATTGTCTGCAGCCGGTGTCTCCACGGCCTTTTTCTCATCTTCCGTGAACAATGTGGTTTCCTTCACTTCCGGCTCCTCATCCTTCTTCTGATTCTGAGGCGTCTGTGAGGCGGGGGCGGGCTGAGCGGCGGCCGCATTTTTCCTGGGGCGTCCGCGCTTACGCTTCGGCTGAGCCTCCGCAGGGGCTGCCTCGGGCTGTACGTCCGCTGCAGGAGCGGCGCTGTCAGTCTCCATGGGCGCGGATGCCCTGCGGCGCTTCCTTAGCTTCGGGGTCTCGTCACTCTGGACTGCCTGCTCGTCTATAATCTTGAACACCAGATCAATCTTGGACATGGACTCGGGCTTTTTAATACCCATTTCCCTGGCAAGACCCAACAGCTCGTCGAAGCTCTTTCCGTCTAAATCTTCTTTAAGATACATCGGCATGGTTATTTAACTGCTATCACCTCAGCTTCTGCAAGGGCACCTTTGGGAAGAGCTGCCACCTGATAGGCGACACGTGCGGGATAGGGTTCGCTGAAATACTGGGCGTAAACCTCGTTGAGAGTGCCGAAATCGGCCATATCCTGCAGATATACAGTAGTCTTCACCACATCACCATAGGTATATCCGGCCTCGTTGAGCACATGACCGATATTCTTGAATACCTGATGCAGCTGCTCCTTGACTCCGCCCTCGGGGAATTTTCCGGTAGCGGCGTCTATAGGAAGCTGTCCTGACACGTAAAGAGTTCCATTGGCCTCGATAGCCTGGCTGTAAGGTCCTACCGCTGCGGGAGCGAGAGGGGATGCAATAACTTTTTTCATTTCCGTAGATTTTATAGTTAATAATTTTGTTAATTCTTTATGCTCTGTCCTATCAGTTGTCCCACTGCGACGAGCCCTTGCGGTAGGACAGGAGGTCGGCGAGTGCCGCCGCCTTGGCGTTGATTCTGAAACTCCACTGTTTCCACTGCCCGAGAGGCACCCACGAGAACGATATCTGGAAGCAGTGCAGGTCATAAGTCGCGCTCACCTGGGTGGTGGTCAGCCTGAGCTTGGTCAGGTCGAAACCGGTGGTGAGGTTGAGGTTGAGGGCCTTGGTGATGCGCACCTGGCCGTTGACATTCAGGGTCTGGGTATGATTGTTACGGACTATCAGCTGGTTGTTGCTGTACTGATAAGTCCTGGAAAAATTGTAGGAATAGTTGAAGGATACCGACCAGGGCACCTCAGGATTGAGGTAGTAGATCCATCCGCCCGGTATGTACTCGCCGGTAACCGGATGATAGTACACTCTGGTGTAGGCGGGGGACTCGCCGGTCATCTTCACTCCGCCGCCTCTTCCGCCACCGCTGCCTCCGCCGGAAGACGAGCCGTCATTGCCCTTGCCCTTGCCTTCTCCGGAGAGACTGAATCCCAGGGATACGTTGGCATTGGTCAGACGGACCAGACGCCCGGGCATCACGGTGACATTGTAGCGGTTATAGCGTTTTCCCTGATTGTCCACCGCGTAGGGGTCCAGCGTCATACCGGCCGAGATGCTGACTTTCTCCAGGACATTGGTGGTCATATTGACATTGATGTTGGAGAGTTTCATGGAGTCCGCCAGGAAATTGTAGTTGCCGGAGAGGTTAAGGTTGTCTATCAGCTTTATTTTCTTCATTCCTGTACCGGTGGTGTCCTTCCGGTCCACCACCTTTGCCTCCAGGTTGTTGCCTATCTGAAAGCCCAGTGAGGCCGTCTTGCCGGGGGACGGGGGGGAATACATGCCTCCGGACCACTTGTTATATTCCACAGAATGTGTCTCACCGTGAATATCCGTATAGGTATAGACCCTGTAACCGTTCAGCCTGGTACCCATCTCCGGTGCGTAGGACACTGACAAAGACGGAGATATCATGTGACGCACTGCCCTGAGCTTGCCTCTGCGGAAGTTGAACATACCGTAGAGCCTGGTACTGAGGGAGGCGCTGGCCGAGAAGTTGTGAGATGCTCCGAAGTCCTCGAACTGCCCGGTGCGTATGGTCTCGACCTTGTCGGTCTCCGGATTGTAGTACTGACTCTGCGAACTGAAGTACCAGTTCATACCATAGGACACTGACGGCGAGAGGGTAAGATATTTCAGGATGGTAAATGTCGGGAGGCCTATCGAGAAATTATGCGTCATGCCTGTCTGCATCTTGTCCCAGAAGTCGGGATCGCGCACCTCGCTGGCCTTGAAGTTGATCTTGTTCTGAAGGGTGGTGCTGTAACTGAGCGCGAACTGCTCGTACCACTTCTCGGGTCCTACGCGGTTCTTCCGGCGGAAGGGATAGAAACGATTGACATTCAGGGTTATGTTAGGAAGGGTAATGGCGTACGAACTGTCCCTGGAGTTCTGACTGTGCAGACCGTTGACCGAGATGCTGAGCGCACTCCATGTCCTGGAATAGGAAATCGACGAGGATACCTGATTCTGAAGAGCGTCGTTGATATTGGTATAGTTGTACTGGTTGTTCGAGGGGCTAGAGAAGTTGACGGATGCCCTGAACGAGGTTCCTGGCCTGGCCTTCGAATCCTGGGAGTGACTCCATTTCACGCTGAAGTTCTTGGTCTGGAAGAAATCGGCGCTGCCCTTCTCGCCCGTCTGGTCATTGGAATAGGTGATGTCGAGTGTTCCGTTGAACTTGTAGCGGAGCTTGTAGCGGGTGGAGAGGTTGGCGCTCCACGAGCCCTTGGAGTAGAGGCTTCCGGTAAGGGCCACGTCAAAATAATCCCCGAGGACAATATAGAAACCGCCGTCCCTGAAAAAAAGACCGCGGGCCTGTTCCTCTCCGAAATTGGGGAAGAGCAGACCGCTGGCCCTGTCCGGACGCTTGGGGACGAAGCCGAAAGGCAGCATCAGGGGGTACAGGGGAACATCCGCCAGCACCACGTAAGCGGGGCCGAATACGGTCTTCTGCTTGGGCTGGGTCTCCACCTTGGCCTTGGTCATGCGCAGATAGAAATGTGGATGTTCCGCATCACAGACCGTATATTTGCCTCCGGAGATGTTGATGGAGCGGTCGGGCATCATATTCAGATTGTCCCCGCGGAGCACTCCCTCTTCCTCCTGCGTGGTCATGTTCCTGATTCTGGCCTTACTGGTCTTGAAATTATAGAAGACGTTGTCCATGGCGTAGGTCTTGCCCCCCTGGGTCATCTCGGGCTTGCCGGTTATCACTCCGGTAGTATCCGCGACCCCGGCGGCATAGACCACCTGACGCTCGACATCGTATTCCATATATTCAGCTGTAAGTTTCATGTCTCCGTATGTTACGCTGGCGTCTCCGTAATAATAAATCATCTGACGGCCTGAAGAGAAGTCCTCTATAACCGAATCCACCGCTGTGGAAAACGCCGGCATCTCCAGCATACCCTCGTGTACAGAGTCCGCCGCGAAGGGAGAGGCGTCCGCATCCGTGGAATCAGCAGCCGCCACTGTATCCGCCAGCATCACTGTATCCGCAACCGAAAGCGAGTCCGTCATAATCAGGCCGGTACGCTGCAGCGTATCCTGAACTGCGGCAGCCTTCACAAGTGTCTGCGGTCCCGCCGTCCGGAGCGAATCCGGTGCCTGGGCTGCACTCTCCCGCCACAAAGCAGTAATAAAAACGAGCAATATTACTGCGCTCAGCTTCATCAGTATTTTATGGGACTGCATTAAAACAAATGAGGGTATGAATTAATTTCGAGTGAATAATCGCCGACAAATATAGTCTTTTTTACATTCCTAGCAAAACTCATTCCAAAGTTTTATTAACTTTGTCGCGGAAATGAGAAGATTTATCACGATATTGCTCCTGTCATCCATTGTGCCCGCATTCTTGCCCGGATGGGGATTATCCGCTCAGAGCAAGCAGGTTGTGGAGCTCAAGACAGTTGTCATCGACGCCGGTCACGGAGGTCACGACCCCGGTGCCATCAACGGGAAAATATACGAGAAAAACATAACCCTCTCTGTCGCAAAAAGGCTGGGAGAGATGATTAAAAGCCATTATCCGGAAGTCAGGGTAATATACACCAGAAGCGACGACCGGTTTGTGGAGCTGTACCGCAGGGCAGAGATTGCCAACAAGAACAATGCGGACCTTTTCATCTCCCTCCACGTCAACTCCGCAGCCGACCGCTCGGCACGCGGTCACGAGACATTCGTAATGGGACAGGACAAGAACAGCGACAACCTGGAAATCTGCCAGCTGGAGAACAGCGTAATCGTACTGGAGGACGACTATACATCGAATTATCAAGGATTCGACCCCGGCAATCCGGAGTCCTACATCATCTTTTCCCTCCTGCAGAACGCCCATCTGGAACAGAGCCTGGACTTCGCCACCCTCGTCCAGAACAGGGCCGACTCCGGTCCCGTCGCCAACAACCGCGGCGTCAAGCAGGCCAACTTCCTGGTGCTGTGGAAATGCACCATGCCGGCCGTCCTCATAGAGATGGGATTCATCTCCAACACCAACGACATGCGTACCCTGACGGACAAGAACAGCCAGCAGCGCATAGCCTCCAACATCTTCAAAGCCTTCCAGGCCTACAAAAAAAGCTACGACACGGACATCTACCTTCCCCCGTCCGGCGGAGAGGAGCAGAAAGCCTCATCCGCTCCGGCCGCTGCCGGGAAGGCTCATTTCGGAATACAGATAATGGCGTCCTCCTACCTCCTCCCGGCGGACGCGGAAGAATTCAAGGGCTGGAGATGCCGGCACGTCAAGTCGGGCAGAAACTACAAGTACTACGTAGGTGACTACAGGACCAGGGACGAGGCGGTCAAGGCCCTGCCCAAGGTCAGGAACAGTTTCCCCGAGGCGTTCATCATCCGGCTGGACCAATAGCGGAATACCATGAGAAAGGAAATCAAGACAGGACTGTTTGCCGTCATAATACTGGCGGCCACATTGTTTACAGTGGAGTACCTCCGGGGCAAGGATATTTTCTCCAAGACCATTACCTATTATATAATATATCCGGCAGTGGACGGGATAGAGGTTTCCACCGCCGTCACAGTGGGCGGGTATCAGGCCGGAAGAGTGTCAGGCCTGTCCTACAACCGCGAAAGCATGGACTACACCGCGGAGGTCAGCATATCCCGGGAATTCGCCGTCCCGGCCGACTCCCGCATGGAGGTCTACAGTTCCGACATCATGGGGACAAGGAAAATACGTATCATAGCCGGCACCTCTGACACCATGGCCTCCGACGGGGACACCCTCCAGGGCAGTATCGAACCCGACATGATCGCATCCCTGGCCGGAAGCATATCCCCGGCAGTCCGCAACCTGGACTCACTCATCAGCAATCTCAACAGGGCCGTGACTTCCGTCAACCTGATACTCGACAATGACAACCGCGACCGCATAGAGAATATCCTGAAGCGCCTGGAGACCATGTCCGCTGACCTGGAGAGCACGGCATCCGCCATAAAGAAAAAAAATCCCGAAATAAACGGTGTCCTGACCAACCTCCACTCCATATCCTCAAGCCTGGACTCGGCCGCGGCATCCGCAGCCGTCATGCTTACCGACGCAGAAGCAGTCACCGCCTCCATACGCGGCGCGGGACTGGACAGCACGATAGCCTCCCTGCACTCTCTCCTCCGAAAACTGCAGGATCCGTCCGGCAGCATGGGCCGGCTGATGTCCTCAGACTCGCTGTACAACTCACTCACACGCCTTTCCGATGACCTGGACTCACTGGTGCGGGGGATAAAGCAGGACCCCAAAAAGTACATAAAAATTTCTGTATTCTGAAATAAAATTTTAACAAATTTTGATACTTAATTTTTTTTAAATTTAAACGTCTTGATATACAAGATATTTAAATTTTTGCAGGAATTTTTATTTTTTTAATTGGATTTTTTTACTCACTTTTGTCTTCCCGTCAAACGGGAAAGATGTACTGAAATTAACCAAAATCTATCTAAGTTTTCTAGGAATGAACTATAGTGAAGCATGGGATAACTGTCTGGAAATCATAAAGGATAATATTCCAGAAAGCAGTTTCAGGACCTGGTTTGAGCCTATCAGACCGGTCAAGATGGAGGAGAGTACACTCACTATACAGGTTCCTTCCGGTTACTTCCCCGAATACATAGAGGCCCACTTCATCGACATACTCAGCAAGACTCTCAAAAGGGTCTTCGGACCGGACATCAGGCTGGTCTACGAGGTGCCGGTAGTCAAGGACGCCACAGTAAGATATCCGGCAGCCAAACCGGCATCCGGTATCAGCAATCCCGACATAGCCCTGCCCAAGGAAAAAGTCCAGGAGATCGAGGACCCCTACATCATCCCCGGCATCAAGGGCATCACCGTCAACCCCAACCTCAACCCCAACTACTCATTCGACAACCTCATCGAGGGTGACTGCAACCGCCTCGGCCGCGCCGCCGGCATGGCCATCGCCGAGAATCCCGGCAGCACCGCGTACAATCCTTTTTTTGTTTACGGCGGTCCCGGCCTCGGCAAGACCCACCTGGCCCAGGCGATAGGTATCGACATCAAGGAGAGATTCCCCGACAAGGTAGTGCTCTACGTTACGGCCAACCACTTCCAGACCCACTATATGGACGCGGTCATCAAGAATGCCGTAACCGACTTCCTGCACTACTACCAGTCGATGGACGTACTTATAATAGATGACGTACAGGAGTTCGCCGACAAACCCGGCACCCAGAACGCCTTCTTCCAGATATTCAACTATCTGCACCAGCTCGGCAAGCAGCTGATATTTACTTCGGACCGTGCCCCGGTAGACCTTCAGGGCCTGGAGCAGAGACTCCTTTCCCGCTTCAAGTGGGGTCTGACCACTGAACTGTTGCCTCCCGACATGGAGACCCGTGTGGCCATACTCAAGGCCAAGAGTTTCAAGGAGGGTATCATCCTCGGAGACGACATCATCAGGTACATCGCCGGCAAGGTCACAGACAACGTCCGCGAGCTCGAGGGCACCCTCGCCTCCCTGATGGCCCACGCCACCCTGACCAAGAAGAAAATTACTCTTCAGCTGGCCCAGGAAGTCCTGGAGAAGATAGTCACCGTCAACCGCTCCGAGGTGTCCATCACCAAGATCCGCAACACCGTCAGCGACTACTTCGGCATCACCAACGAGCTCATGCTCTCCAACACCCGCAAGAGGGAGATCGTCCAGGCCCGCCAGATCGCCATGTACCTCTGCCGCAGCCTGACAGGCAAGTCCCTCACGGCCATCGGCGCCGAGCTCGGAGGCAAGAACCACGCCACCGTCCTCCACGCCTGCGAGACAGTGGGTGACCTGATGGCCACGGACCGCTCCTTCAAGCAGTACGTGACGGACATCGAGAAAAGACTGAGATCAAACATCTAAACATCATAAGACCATGACTTCAGCACAAGTTCTCTCCCACTTCCGCGAGATTATGACCATCCCGCGCGAGTCGGGCCACGAGGAGCACATCATCGCTTACCTCCAGAAGTTTGCCGCCGACCGCGGCATGGACTGCAGGACCGATGAGGCCGGCAATGTCCTCATCACCATACCCGCCACCCCCGGCCGGGAGAACGCCCCGACCCTCATCCTCCAGAGCCACTCCGACATGGTCTGCGAGAAGAACAGCGGGGTCGAGCACGATTTCTCCAAGGACCCCATCAAGGCAGTGGTGGAGGACGGATGGCTGATAGCCAAGGACACCACTCTCGGAGCCGACTGCGGCATAGGCATAGCTGCCCAGCTGGCCGTACTGGAGGACAAGGAATTGCCTCACGGCAGGATAGAGTGCCTCTTCACCACCTCGGAGGAGACCGGACTCGACGGAGCCTTCGCCCTTAAACCGGACTTCCTCACCGGCAGCATCCTGCTCAACCTCGACTCGGAGGATGAGGGCGAGCTGTTCATCGGCTGCGCCGGAGGCATCGACACCACGGCGAAATTCCACTACACCCCTGTACCCGTACCCGCCGGCAAGGTCTGCGTCAAGGCTGGATTCTGCGGCGGCATCGGCGGACACAGCGGGGACGACATAGACAAGGGCCGCTCCAATGCCGTACAGTCCCTCGCGAGACTGCTCTTCCGCGTATGGAGCGAGGTTCCCGCCGTCCTCTGCTCGATAGACGGAGGCAACAAGCGCAACGCCATCGCCCGCGAGGCCTCGGCCGTGATAGCCGTAAACCCCGGAGATGCATTTACAGTCAAGAACATACTGGAAGAGATACTGGCCGAACTGAAGGACGAGTACTCGGTAACCGACCCGGATATCGCCTCCGTATGGGAGGAGAACCTGCCAGTACCGTCAGAAGCCATAGACGACAGCACCGCCTTCAACCTCATCCGCGCCCTGCACGCCGTACCCCACGGAGTGATGGCCATGAGCGCAGAGGTCAAGGGCCTGGTGGAGACATCCTCCAACCTCGCCTCGGTCAAGATGCAGGAAGGCAGCATAATCCGCGTAGGCACCAGCCAGCGCAGCTCGACCAACTCCGCCCGCCGCAACGCCGCCTCCCGTATCGAGGCCGCCTTCAGCGTAGCCGGAGCCGAAGTCACCCACGAGTCCGAGTATCCCGGCTGGAAACCCAGCCTGAAATCCCACATCCTCGAGGTCTGCAAGGCCTCCTACCGCCGCCTCTTCGGCAAGGATCCCGTAGTGCGGGCCATCCACGCCGGACTGGAGTGCGGACTCTTCCTGGACAAATACCCTCATCTGGACATGATATCCTTCGGTCCCACCCTCCGCGGAGTCCACGCTCCGGGCGAGAGACTGGACCTGGCCAGCCTGGACCGCTTCGTCCTGCTGCTCGAGGATGTCATCAGAGAATGTAAATAATCCTACGGTCATGAGCGACAGACGTCATCTGCAGATAGCCCCCTCCATCCTCACCTCGGACTTCACCCGCCTGGGAGAGACCCTGGAGATGCTCAACTCCTCCCAGTGCGACTACATCCACCTGGATGTGATGGACGGAGTCTTCGTACCCAATATTTCCTTCGGTTTCCCGGTCATCCGCAACATTGCGAAGAAGGCCGCCAAACCCCTGGACGTACACCTTATGATAGTAGACCCCGACCGCTATATCGGAGTGCTGCGCGACGCCGCCCCCGAGTATGTCACGGTCCACTACGAGGCCTGCACCCACCTGCACCGCAGCCTGCAGAACATCCGCGCCAACGGCATGAAGGCCGGCGTGGTGCTCAATCCCCACACTCCCGTATCTTCCCTGGAATACATCGCTGAGTTCTGCGACATGGTCGTCCTGATGTCGGTCAATCCCGGTTTCGGAGGCCAATCCTTCATCGAGAGCACCTACCGCAAGGTCGCCGAGACCAAGGAACTGCTGCTCCGCACCGGCTCACACGCCCTCATCGAGATCGACGGCGGCGTCAACCTGACCAACGCCGGAGCCCTGCGCGATGCCGGAGCCGACGTAGTGGTGACCGGCAACGCAGTCTTCGCCTCCGAGGACCCCGTCGCTACGGTGGAACTGTTCAAATCCCTGTAACGCACCGGACTACAGCACGTACCTTATTTCCTTAAAATAATACTTGACCACCCGTCCGTCTTCATGTTCAACCATAAGACGGGCGGTTTTTTTCTCCACCCCGAGAATTGTACCGCGGAAGCGGACGGAGGCTCCGCCGGTAAAATACTCCGTCTCCTCGAACTCCGAGGGCACTCCCCGGCGGTAGAGCAGGGCCTCATACTCCCCGTCCAGCCCGGGCACGCGGCCGTCCTCCCCTATCGCCCGGTAGAGGGAAAATATTTCATCCAGCACCAGCGGCAGCTCGGCATGCGGGTCGAGAGAAGGCAGCGGCCTGCGCTCCACCGGGGCTGCCTCCTCCAGAGCAAGGAGGACAGAGGTGGGGTTGGGCAGTTCCGGAGGGAAGACCCTCTGATTGATATTGAGGCCGATACCTGCGATGCTCACTGCCAATGTGTCACCCTTGAGAGTGTTCTCGAGGAGCATTCCGCAGACCTTCCGGTCGTGGATGTAGATGTCATTGGGCCATTTGACCCTGACTCCGGAGAGCCCCTTGCCAAGGAGATAGCGGGCTATGCCCACGGCGCAGGCCTGTGAGAGGACGAACTGGTCCGCAGCCCTGAGCCCCAGAGGTTTGAAGAGGATGGAGAACATCAGGTTCTCTCCCCGGGAGCTCTCCCAGCGGTTGCCCCTCTGCCCCCGGCCGGCCGTCTGGAACTCCGCGCACCAGACCGTTCCGTCCTCTGCCGTGTCCTTTCCGCGCCAGGCGTCGAGATTGGTGGAATCGGTTATATTTTCCCAATGAATATTCATGGCACAATTTTTATATTATTATCTTTGCACGGCAAAATTAGAAAAATATTTATGACAGAAATCGACATCATAGCCGAGGCTATGCTTGAGAAGAAGGCGAAGAATGTGTGCGCCCTCGACCTGAAGAAGATAGGAACAGCCATCACGGATGCTTTCGTGATATGCAACGCGGACTCCACCACCCAGGTGGCCGCCATCGCCGACAACATAGAGGAAAGGATGATTGAGCGTGCCGGACGCAAGGTGGTTCGCGCCCAGGGCAAGGAGAACGGCTTCTGGGTGATACTCGACTACCTCAATGTCGTGGTGCACATCTTCCAGACCGAATACCGGAACTTCTACCGCCTGGAGGACCTCTGGGCCGACGCAGACCGCAAGGATTACAAGGATGAACAGTAAAGACAATATGAACACCCCTCAGAACAAGAACACCAACAATACAGGAAACAACAACCGCAGGCCGGGAGGCGCACCCGGGCCCGTCCGCCCCATGCGCGGGCTGATGTGGGCCCTGTACGTCATCTTCGGCATCGCCATGATCTGGATAGTGAGGAATTACTCCGGTTCCGACCCTGTCAAGACCGAGTGGCTGACGGTCAAGGAGTCCATGATTCCGCAGGGCGACGTGGAGAAGATCACCTACGTCACCAACCTGCACCGGGCCGAGGTCTACATCCGCAAGGACTCTCTTTCGAAGTACGTCAACCGCTACTTCGGAGGACAGACCCCCGCGGCCGGTCCCCATTTCTATTTTATAGTATCCTCCAACTTCAACGCCGAGGAGAATTTCGAGGAGGCCCGTCAGGAGCTTCCCGCAGCCCAGCGCTTCACCATCTCCACTGAGGAGCGCAACAACTACTTCGGCCAGATCTTCGACTGGATCATCTTCCCCCTGCTGCTCTTCGGACTGCTGTGGTTCATCATGTTCCGGCCGATGCAGAAAAATATGGGCGGAGGACCCGGCGGCGGCATCTTCAACGTCGGCAAGTCCCAGGCCAAGCTCTATGAGAAGGAGAACAACGTCAAGGTGACCTTCAAGGACGTCGCCGGTCTCGAGGAGGCCAAGGTCGAGGTAATGGAGATAGTCGACTTTCTGAAGAACCCTCAGAAATACACCGCCCTCGGAGGCAAGATACCCAAGGGCGCACTGCTCGTAGGCCCTCCGGGTACAGGCAAGACCCTGCTGGCCAAGGCCGTTGCAGGCGAGGCCAACGTACCCTTCTTCTCCATCAGCGGCTCAGACTTCGTGGAAATGTTCGTCGGCGTGGGTGCCTCCCGCGTACGCGACCTCTTCCGTCAGGCCAAGGAGAAGGCCCCCTGCATCGTCTTCATCGACGAGATAGACGCCGTGGGCCGGGCCAGGAGCAAGAACGTGGGCTTCTCCTCCAATGACGAGCGCGAGAACACCCTCAACCAGCTCCTTACCGAAATGGACGGCTTCGGCACCAACTCCGGAGTCATCATCCTCGCCGCCACCAACCGCGCCGACATCCTCGACAAGGCCCTCATGCGTGCCGGCCGCTTCGACCGTCAGATACATGTGGACCTGCCCGAGCAGAACGAGCGCCTGGAGATATTCAAGGTACACCTGCGCAAGGTCAAGCTCGTGCCTGACTTCGACATGGAGTTCCTGGCCAAGCAGACCCCCGGCTTCTCCGGAGCCGACATAGCCAACGTCTGCAACGAGGCCGCGCTGATAGCCGCCCGCAAGAACAAGAAGGCAGTGGACCGTCAGGACTTCCTCGACGCCATTGACCGCATCGTGGGAGGTCTGGAGCGCCGCAGCAAGATCATATCGCCCGCTGAGAAGCGGACCATAGCATACCACGAGGCCGGCCACGCCACCGTAAGCTGGTGGCTGCCCAACGCCAACCCCCTGCTGAAAGTCACCATCATCCCCCGCGGCAACGCCCTAGGCGCCGCATGGTACCTGCCCGAGGAGAGGCAGATAACCACCACCGAGCAGATGATGGACGAGATGGCCGCCACCCTCGGAGGCCGCGCCGCAGAGGAGATAATCAACGGCAAGATATCCACCGGAGCCATGAACGACCTGGAGAAGGTCACCAAGCAGGCCTACGCCATGGTCACCTACTTCGGTATGAGCGACAAGGTCGGCAACATCTCCTTCTACGACTCCTCCGGCAACTCCGGCTACAACCTGAGCAAGCCCTACAGCGAGAAGACCGCCGAGCTCATTGACGCCGAGGCCAAGGGCTTCATCGACTCGGCCCACACCACTGCGCTGAAAGTACTGCGCGAGCACATGGACGGCTTCGTCAAGCTGGCCGAGATGCTGCTCGAGCGAGAGGTCATCTTCACCGACGACCTGGTCAAAATATTCGGAGAGCGTCCCGGCGGACAGAAACCCCAGAGCGTCATCTCCGAGGCAGCCCCTGCAGCCACTGCCTCAACAGATGCGGACGCCACTGGTGTAACATCCTCCACCGCAGATATCGTAGAGCCTCATGAAGAACCTGCTGACCAGAACGCTTAGCGGGGCAGTCTTCCTGGCCCTCTTCCTGACGGCCCTGCTGTGGCATCCGGCCGCATACGCCGTGCTGTTCCTGTTCGCGGTAACAGTCATGATGTCCGAATACCTCAGAATCACAGTAGGACCCCACGAGAAGGCCGCCAAGGCCATTGCCCTGATTACCGGAGCCCTCACCTTCCTGCTGATGTTTTTCTGCTCCGGCTACGGCCTGGAGTGGAAATGGCTGCTGGTGCTGCCGGTGCTGGTTTCCCTCATATTTGTCGCCGTGCTGTATGCCCGCGAGGGAGAGGCCTACCGCACCACGCCTTTTATATTGACCTCCATAGTGTATATCGCCCTGCCCTTCGCCCTGACCGGCCTTATCGTATTTTCCCCTGAAGGAGACTTCGACGGGAGGGTGCTGCTGGCCGTGATGATCATCATCTGGAGCTCCGACGTAGGGGCCTACCTGAGCGGCATGGCATTCGGACAGAAACACGGGCACAAGCTGTTTCCCTCCATCTCCCCCAAGAAGACCTGGGAGGGGTATTTCGGAGGACTCGTCCTCGCCCTGGCAGCCGGATGGTGCGCGGGGCATTTCTCCCTGGTGGACTTTCCCTGGTACCACTGCCTGGCCCTGGCGGTGCTGATCAACGTGACATCGACGGTGGGAGATTTGGTAGAGTCCCAATTAAAGCGTAACTTTGGAGTCAAGGACGCCGGACGCATCATGCCCGGGCACGGAGGACTGCTGGACCGGTTCGACGGAGCACTGCTGGCATTTCCGGTAACTGTCCTGTACATCACATTGTTTGGACTGTAATACAGAAAGAGAGTCATGAAGATACACAAGGAAGGAGCTGTCACGATACTTATGGCGCTCGTCTTCGCCGTACTTCTCGGCGGGACGTCATGGTACTTCGGCGCCCCGAAAGTCCTGTACTGGATACTTTTCTGCATACCGATGGGATTCGCAGTATTCTTCATCTGCTTCTTCAGGGAGCCCAGGCGCAGGCCCACGGGAGACGGCCGCAGGATCACCGCGCCCGCCGACGGGAAGGTGGTCATCATCCAGGAAGTGGAGGAGCCGGAGTATTTCCACGGCCGCAGACTCCAGATATCGGTGTTCATGTCCTTCTTCGATGTACACGTCAACTGGGCTCCTGTTTCCGGCATCATATCCTTCTACCGCTATCACCGCGGCACATACCTGGCAGCCTGGCACTCCAAGTCATCCACCAAGAACGAGAGGACGACCATCGTGTTCAAAAACGAGGACGGGACCGAGGTGCTCTGCCGCCAGATAGCCGGACTCTTCGCCCGCAGAGTGGTATGCTACGCAGAATACGAGAAGCCGTTCAAGGCCGGACAGCAGATAGGATTCATCAAGTTCGGTTCGCGGGCCGACGTATTCCTGCCGCTCGGGACCAAGGTCAATGTGGCCGTAGGAGACAAGGTCAGGGGAGCCGAGACCGTCATAGCTGAGCTCGCGGCACCCGGGACCGATGCCAACCTGAATACAAACAAATAACACCATACGCCCATGAAAAATTACTACCAAGCCAACCGGGAGAGATTTCTCTCCGAGCTGTTCGAGTTGCTGAGGATACCCTCCATCAGTTCGGACCCCGCACACAAGGACGATATGTACGCCTGCGCCCGCAAGCTCACCTCCCTGCTCAAGGAGGCCGGCGCGGACAGAGCCCAGGTATATGAGACGACGGGGCATCCCGTAGTCTACGCCGAGAAGATTATCGACCCGTCTCTGAAGACGATTCTGGTCTACGGCCACTACGACGTGCAGCCTGTGGACCCCATCGAGCTGTGGAAGTCCGCTCCCTTCGAGCCGGAGATCCGCGACGGAGCCATCTACGCCCGTGGTGCCAACGACGACAAGGGTCAGTCATTCATGCACATCAAGGCTTTCGAGTACCTGGTGCGCAACGGACTCCAGAGGCACAACATCAAGTTCATCCTCGAGGGTGAGGAGGAGATAGGCTCTCCCTCCCTGGCCAAATGGGCCGAGGAGCACAAGGACCTGCTCGCATGCGACATCATGCTCGTATCCGACACCACCATGATAGGTGAGGACGTACCTTCCATCAACTGCGGCATGCGCGGCCTGACCTACATGGAGATAGAGGTCACCGGCCCGAACAAGGACCTGCACTCCGGCCACTACGGCGGAGCTGTGGTCAATCCCCTCAATGCCCTGTGCAAGATAGTGGACGGTCTCATCGACGCCGACGGACACATCACCATCAAGGGATTCTACGATGACGTGGTGGAGCTGTCCAAGGCAGACCGCGAGCTGCTGGGCCGCGCACCCTTCGACCTGGACGAGTACAAGAGATTCCTGGACATCCCCGAGGTGGACGGAGAGAAGGGCTACACCACCCCCGAGCGCACCGGCATACGCCCCTGCCTGGATGTCAACGGCATCTGGGGCGGCTTCACCGGCGAGGGCGCCAAGACCGTCATCCCCACCACGGCCCATGCCAAGATATCCATGCGTCTGGTACCCAATCAGGACTGGAGGCGCATCGCCGAGCTCTTCGCAGAGCACATCGAGAGCCATGTGCCCAAAGGCGTGCGCGTCAAGGTGACCACCCACCACGGCGGAAACGGATTCCTGATACCCATCTCCTCCCCTGCCTACCAGGCCGCATCCAGAGCCATCCATGAAGTCTACGGCATAGAGCCCGTGCCCAGCCGGGGCGGCGGTTCGATTCCTATCCTGGCCGAGATGCAGCAGATACTCAAGGCAGACCCTCTGCTCATAGGCTTCGGACTCGAAAGGGATACGATTCACTCGCCCAACGAGAGCTACCTGCTGTCGCAGTTCGAGAAGGGCATGGAGTCGATAGCTCTCTTCTACAAGTATTTCTAGTGAACAGATAAACACCGGGGGTGCCGCGAAGTCCTCAGATTTCCGGCACCTTTCTGCAAATAGCACCAAAACAATGATTTACACCGAACTTTACGAAAATATCCGGCGCAAAGGCTCCTTCCTCTGCGTAGGTCTGGACACCGATCCTGCGAAGATTCCCGCCTGCGTCAGGGAGCGTCACGGAGATGCCTCCATGCTGGCCTTCAACAAGGCTGTCATCGACGCAACTGCCGCATACGCCGTAGCCTACAAGCCCAACATAGCCTTCTACGAGGCCGAGGGCGTCTCCGGCTGGCAGCAGTTGGCCGAAACCGTCCGGTACATCCGCTCAACCTATCCCGACATCTTCATCATAGCAGATGCCAAGCGCGGAGACATAGGCAACACTGCCGACCGCTATGCCAGGGCTTTCTTCGAGACCATGGATTTCGACGCCGTCACCCTCGCGCCCTACATGGGCTCCGACTCCATCCGGCCCTTCCTCAAACGTGAAGGCCGATGGGGCATCGTACTCGCCATGACCTCCAATAAGTCTGCGGAGGAATTCGAGACCCTGACCGTATGCAGCGCATCCGGCCATTCTCACCCGGATACCGCTTCCATGCCCCTGTACGAACGGATAATCCGCGACACTGTCAGCAGCGTGGACTCCGAGTTCGGAGACTCACGCAGCCGGCTGATGTTCGTCGTCGGTGCGACCCGCCCCGAAAAGCTCGCAGAGATCCGCCGCTACTGCCCCGATCATTTCTTCCTCGTACCGGGAGTAGGCGCACAGGGAGGCTCGCTCGAAGAAGTGGCCCGCCACGGCCTCAACTCCCACTGCGGCCTGCTGGTCAACTCCTCCCGCGGCATCATCTACGCCTCTTCCGGAGAAGACTTCGCGGAGGCCGCCGGAGCTGCTGCCGCCGACCTTGCCGCACAGATGCGCGCGCTGCTATAGACCAGATACTGCCAACCCCGCAGCGAATATAAGATATCCTCCTGGCGGTCCTCCCCACCACTTCGTGGCGGGTCCCCTCCCTTTTCGGGAGCCAACGCCGCCAGGAGGATATCTTATATTCGCTGCTCATCTTAATCATTACAGACCCTAGGCTTCACTGATCAACCATCACCTTGCTTGTATCACCTTACATCACCTTGCATCAATAGCACAACAATTCCTGTTTTAATCGGCACTTCATGAGGACAGGAATCAATTTTTCATCTGGTATTCAGGCAGTTACAGTATACTATTCCTGGTGCCCCACGTCACTTCTATAAGGAGGAGCCCTCACCTATGGTATGCGAAGGTCCGGCCCTTTTAAGAGTATGCGCTTTGCTGCCTATCGCCACTTCGAGAAAGTGGAGAAAGTGACGGGGAAAGTGTCACTTAGCCACCACCTTCTCATTTTCGTTATCAGCCGACCCGCATCAGAGGCAGCCCTCTGTGACACTGTTCCGTTTTCTTGCCGAGAAGGTGCCGGGTCAAATGACCTTTCGCCACCACCTTCTCGAATTCGTTATATGCAAACCTGTCTCAGATACGTCCCTCGCCAGCCTTGTCCGGGAAACCCATCCGGAAGGTGCCGGGGAAAGCGGCCTTTCTCCGTCACCTTCTGAAGGTGGGATTTACTCCTTCCTAAGGAGTAGGAGAAATTCGAGAAAATGCGACTCCTTCGGAAGGGGTAGAACGGGATATTGTGCGTTTAAGTGTTCTGGATGGTTTTCATTGCCGTTACTCCTTTGGAAGGAGTAGGGCTGATGCAGTGAAAGACTACTCCTTCCGAAGGAGTGTGGCAGAAAAGGACGTTCCGCAACGGCAGCAAATCGCGGAAAATGGTGCCGTTGTGGAAAGGGATTGCAGAGGCAATGCTGCACAGAAGGCCTGTAGCAAGGGGGCGGCGGAAATAGGCGATCCGCAACGGCAGAGAATTGCGGAATTTGCTGCCGTTGCGGAAAGGGATTGCAGAGGCAATGCTGCACAGAAGGCCTGTAGCAAGGGGGCGGCGGAAATAGGCGATCCGCAACGGCAGAGAATTGCGGAATTTGCTGCCGTTGCGGAAAGAGATTGATACCGACTGGTGGATAGAAAATGATACTGACTGGCTCTCATTCTCTCCTACAGGAGGACCGAGTGGATGGAATGGCACCACTGTATACGTCCATGAATGGGAAAATCCTGACAATGAAGAAAGCCGCACAGCAACCTTCAATGTAGGATATGAAAGTCAGTCCGGTATTTTCAATCGTAAATCAGTAGTCGTCACACAACTGAACGACACCACCATAACTCCAGACTCTGCTGCCATCTGACATCCGGTAAAGACAGCCCGGAACCTGAAACCGCAAGCCCGGCACAGCCAGCCGGACCTGTCAGGCGTAATGAATCTCCACGACCTTGCCGATAGCCTTGAGGTTGGCGGCAAGGCGTTCTATTAATTTGAGTTTCAGTGTGGTGTCTATGGGCAGACCCTCATGGGCCTTGTTGACTCCCTGACCTACGAAGAAGGTGATATGGGTGGCCTTCTCCAGCAGCATCTCGGCCAGGAGCGAGGCTCCGTCCTGCTTGGTGAACATCTTGGGAGTGAGGTCATTGGGCGAGATATACTTCTCGGTCAGCTCGAGGAGGCGGCGCAGGGTGATCACGCCCTCGGTCGTCAGGTCGATGCCGTCGATGTGCCCGATGGGCGGAATGTCCTTATCAGGGAAGTCCAGACTCGTAGTAACCTTCTTGCCCAGGTAGCGGGCCACTATCTGGGAGCTGGTGCCTCCGCACACAACTTTCTTGCTGTCGCCCTCCATGAACTTGCCCACGTAGTAGTCGTCGTTCTCCTTGTTGACCGGAGGGCCCACCATCAGATTGACGTGCAGGGCCTCGCGCATCTTCAGCGCGGCCACGGTCGTATCGTCGCCCGGCTTGTCCATGTACAGGTCGTTGCAGGCGGCCGCCAGCAGCCAGGCCACACAGCGGGCGGACATCTCAGGCTGGATATTGCGGTCCAGATGCTCCATGATCTCGCGGCGGTCCCAGCCGAAATTGAGCACCCGTCCGATACCGGCATGGATGGTACCGTCGGACATGACCATCACCACATCCCCGTCGCACAGCGACAGTTCCGAGTGGTAGACCTTCTTGCCCAGCACCTCGAGGGGCTTGCGGTCGAAGTCGATGCAGCGGCCGTCGTGATAATATATCGCCTGAGGATTGTCGAACTCGAAGAGATAGCCGTGACCGGCCGAGTCCACGTGAATCACCGAGAAGGTCGAGTAGGCCACTCCGCGCACCTTGCACACCGGCAGGGTCTGGATCATGGTCTCGATGCAGTCCTCGATGGGGATGTTGTTGGAGACCATCGTACAGAGTATCTTCGAGGACAGAGTGGAAAGGATGTTGGCCTTCACCCCGCTGCCCAGCCCGTCGGCCAGCACGAGGGTGGTGTAGCCGTCGACGGTCACCCATTCGACATTGTCCCCGCAGAGTTCTTCCCCGTACTTGTTCAGGGAGACGTATCCGTATTCTATAAACAGTTCCTTCATAACCGGCCCTCCTGAATATTAGGCTTTCCCCTCGGACTTTCCCCTCTCCTCCTCTTCCTGCATGAGGGTCTTCTTCAGTTTCAACAAGGCGACCTTGGTCTCGGCCGTGGTCTCACCCAGCAGCGAGGCGATCTCCTGGGCCACGCGCATCTGCTTCTTGATCACGTCGTCGGTGGTGGCCAGGGTCTCCATGCGCATCTTGCCCAGTTTCTCGCTGTACTGCACCTCGTCGGTGATGTCCTTGAGGATGCCGAAGAGGGCGTGGTTGCTCTTGAGTATGCTGATGGACAGATCGATGTGCCTCCGGGTCTCGGAGACGTACATCTTCTTGCGCACGTACTGCTTCCCGGAGTTCTGGGCGATGAGGAACTCGGTGGGATTGAAGAAGTCCACTGCCGGCAGTCCCTTGACATTGACGGTGGTGATGCCCAGGAGCTCGCGGGCCTTGGCATTGATGTCCACCACGTTCATGTCGCTGTCCAGGACGACGATGCCCTCGGGACTGTTGTGAATGATCTCGTAGGACATGGACTCGGCCCTCTCGCGCATGTAGGGCAGGCAGATGTCTATGTCGGCATAGCCGTTGAACACGGCCCACGCCTTCTCGCGGCAGGTAGGGTAACCGCAGGAGCCGCAGTTGAGCTCGTCCTCGGGCTTGAACTTGCCGGTACGGCGGAGTATCTCCTCTATCTGCTCCGGGGTAGGTATCAGGCTCCTGTTCTCGATCCTGGGATATGCCGCGGAAATATCCACAGTGTACTCGCGGTCGCCTTCCTTCTCTGGCGGCAGGGATTCGCACTCCCGACGCACATAACGCTTCACATCGACCGTCGCACGCACGCCCTCACCGTCGCCTACCAAGCTGCACGGGCCGCTGACACAGGCATTCTCGCACATATTCATCTCGAAGAACACCCCGCAGACCTTATCGATATTCTCCAGGGTATTGACGCAGTTCAGCGGACCGTCCACCGCCACATAGTCGTATCCCTGTGGACGGGCCTCGAACGCATGGATGATACCCCTGCGGATGGGATAGGACTTGCTGCGGTTGGCCGGATTCTCCCCGGGTATGCCGGTACAGCCGTATCTCTCCCCTTCCAGGGCCACAGCGTCAGGCAGGGGGAAGGTAAGTCCCCTCTCGACCATCAGCCGGCGCAGGTCCTCGAAGGTCAGCACTCCGGCTATCAGTCCGCTCTCACGGGCCTCCCTCTTCTTGGCAATGCAGGGGCCTATGAAAATGACCTTGCAGCCGGGAAATCTCTGCCTCAACATCTTGGCATGTGCAATCATCGGGGAATCCACCGGTGCGAGGTACTTCAGGGCATCGGGATGGTACTCCTGGATGAGGCGGCAGAGGGCAGGACAGGCGGAGGTGATGAAATTCTTATACTCTCCTGTGGCAATGCACCTGGCATATTCCTTGGTCACGGCATTGGCTCCGACGGCCGTCTCCTCGGCGAAGGCGAAGCCGAGCTTGAGCAGCACGGCCTCCATCTGGGCGAAGCTCTGAAGACGGAAGGAGGATATGAAGGACGGGGCAATGCTCGCCACCACATTGTCCCCCGAGAGCAGGAGGGCGTCCACCTCCTCCTTCTCGCTGTGGACGATCTTGGCATTCTGAGGGCAGACTACGGTACAGCGTCCGCAGAGGATACAGCGTTCCTTGATGATCTGAGCCTGATGGTTCTTGACCTCAATGGCTTTCACCGGGCATTCCCTGAGACATTTGTAGCAGTCCTTGCACCGGGCTTTCTTAAATTCGAGATATTCTTTCATAAGTCTGGATTGTCTGTAGCGGGCCCCGGGTTACGGCTGGGGCAGGCCGAGCCTGGGATACACTTCGGTAAGGAATTTTTCCTCTATATTGTCCTTGTTCACACCCCGGACGAACACGTCCGCGGAGCCGTCGAGAGCCTCCTCGGTCCTCATTACGACTCCGTCGGCGCACTGTCCGAAGCAGAAACTGGCCTGAAGCTCGATGAGTTCCTCCACGTCGTACTTGCGGAGCATTTCCTTCATGCCCTCGACCACGTCGTAGGAGCCTTTGAGGTGGCAGGAGCTTCCTATGCAGATTTTAACTATCATTATCCTGTGCTATAGTGGATTACTGTTTCATTGCCTCCACCTCTTCGGCCGTCATGGGCTTGTAGAGATGTCCGAGCCGGCGCTTGCCGTCGGGAGTGATGAGGTAGTCCTCCTCGTTGCGCAGGCCGCCGAAGCCCTTGAACTTCTCTATCTCGTCATAGTTGAGGAAGTCCTTGAACTTGCCCTGGCTCTTCCACAGGTCTATCAGCTCGGGAATGAAGTAGATACCGGGCTCGATGGTGAGCACGAAGCCCGGCTCCAGAGGACGGGCCAGACGGAGGGACTTGAAACCGAAGGTAGCGCTCTTGGGATGACCGTCGTAGCCGACCCACACCTCGCCCAGGTTCTCCATGTCGTGTACGTCCAGGCCCATCATGTGGCCCAGACCGCAGGGGAAGAATATGGCGTATGCACCCTCATGGGCCACCTCGGCGGGATCACCGGTCACCAGGCCGATGCTCCTGAGGTCGGCGGCGATGGTCTCGGCCGTCTTGAGATGCACGTCCCTGAACGCGACTCCGGGTCTGAGGGCCTCCACGGCTGTCATGTGCGCGTGCAGGGCCATATCGTAGATCATCCTCTGCTGATCGGTAAAGCGCTTGCTGACAGGAGCAGTGGACGAGAGATCGCCGGCATAATGCAGGGCGTTCTCGGCACCGGCGTCGAGCAGGAAGAGGTCGCCTTCCTGGAGAATGTTGCCGTGGTAATGGTTGTGCAGGGTCTGGCCGTTGACCGTGGCAATGACAGGAAACGACAGGCCGGCACCCTTGCGCAGGGCTATCTCCGTCACGGCTGAGGCCACCTCGGCCTCGGATATTCCGGGACGCACCATCTGCATCATGGTCCGGTGCATCTCCACCGAGATATCCACGGCCTCCTCGATCTGGTCAATCTCGGCGGGAGACTTGTGGTTCCTCATATTGACCACAGACTTTATGAAGGGTATGGACACGTTCTCGGACTGAGCCTGCCCCGGAAGTCCGGTAAGGTCGAAAATCCTGAGAGTATGCTCCGGCCTGTATGCCGGAAGGAAATGCACCATCCGGCCCTTGTTCATGGCTCTCTGCACCTGGTCCTTCAGCTTGGCGGCCGGTTCGGTCCTGTCGACTCCGGCCTTGTCGCATTTCTCCCGGAGAGTGGGCTGGCTGCCCATCCACACTATATCATCTATAGTCAGTTCGTCTCCGAATACTGTGGACACTCCCTCGTCTATGTCCACCAGCGCCGCCAGCCCGGGGAAATCCAGGCCGAAGAAATAGAGGAAGGTGGAATCCTGACGGTAAGGGTAGGTGTTGTCGGTGTAGTTCATCCCGGACTCGTCGTTGCCCAGGAAAAGGAGAAGTCCGGTCTCGCCGTGGTATTTCATATCGGCCACCAGACGGGCTCTCCGCTCAATATAAGTCTCTCTGGAAAACATGGCAGTATTTTTATAGGTTGTACTGACTTCAAAGATAAGAATTATAATTTATTTTACCTACATTTGTACCACAACTCAATTTAAAATATGACCATGAAAAAGAATCTGTTTTTCCCCTTAATCCCCGCACTGGCCCTTACACTTACAGGCTGCGGGAGCAACAGTACTGACAATAAAGGCCACCAGGCTCCGGTGCCCGAAAGAGAGTATGTTATTGTCGTTCACGGCGGTGCCGGCGAGATGGGCGACAAGGCCAACGACCCGGAGGTCGCAGGAAAATACTATGCGGCCCTGGACTCCGCCCTCAACATCGGACGTGAGGTGCTCGACGGCGGAGGCAACGGCACCGAGGCGGTCAAGGCCGTCATCCGCTACTTCGAGGGCAATCCTCTGTTCAATGCCGGAGTCGGAGCGACCATCTCCGCCGAAGGCTACTTCGAGCTGGACGCCGCCATCATGGAAGGCAAGGACCTCAGTGCAGGCGCGGTAGCCGGTGTGCGCCATGTAAAGCACCCCATTGACGCCGCATACGCCGTGAAGACCGCCTCCCCCCATGTGATGCTCAGCGGCACCGGCGCGGACCGCTTCGCCGAGGAGCAGGGCCTCGAGACGGTGGAGGACAACTCCTACTTCGCCACTCCCCGGACCATGAAATGGGTCAAGGAGCTCCAGGCCAAGTCCAAGAAGAACGGCACGGTGGGCTGCGTCGTACTCGACTCTGAGGGCAATCTGACCGCAGGCACCAGCACCGGCGGCATGTTCGGCAAGAAATGGGGCCGCATCGGCGACGCTCCCGTCATCGGAGCCGGCACCTACGCCGACAACGACGGAGTCGCAGTCTCCTGTACCGGCCACGGCGAGTACTTCATCCGCCACTCCGTGGCATTCAACCTCAACGCCAGGTACAAATTCCTCGGCGAGAGCCTCGAGGAAGCCGCTCACCATATCATATTCAATGAGCTGAACCGCGAGGAGGGCAACGGAGGCCTGATCGCCGTCGACAAGGAAGGAAACTTCACCATGCCTTTCAACTGCAGCGGAATGTACCGCGGATACCTTTATAAAGAAAAGGCCTCCGGAAAAGTCTTCGAAGGCTACGGCATCTCAGAAAAAATGATTGAGAAACAATAAATTCTACTGAAATGAGATATTCTACCATTCTTTCTGCGGCAGCTGCCCTCCTAATAGGCGCAGCCGCTGTCCAGGCGTCGGCCCAGGACGGGAAACTGACCCTGGAGGACATATACAGGAATTACGAATACTCGGCCAAGGGCGTGAGCGCCTTCCGATGGGCCGAGGACGGCCACTCCTTCCTCACGATTGAGAGGGACGAGGCCACAGGAGGACAGAACATTGTCCTCAATGACATCAGGACCGGGGAGAAGACAGTCACCGTAGCCGCCTCCTCCCTCATCCCCGAAGGATGGGACCGCCCGCTGATCATCAACGGCTATACCTGGTCGCCCGACGGCTCGCAGCTGATGATCTACACTGACGCGCAGCGCGTATGGAGGACAGCCAAGAGAGGCAACTACTGGCTCTACACCCCCGCTTCTGGTGAGCTACGCCAGCTCGGCCTCCCGGGCTTCGAGCCCTGCTGGATGCAGTTCGCCAAGTTCTCTCCCGACGGAACGAAGATCGCCTACGTGTATAAGAACAACCTCTACGTAGAGAGCCTCGCCGACGGCACCGTCCGCCAGCTGACCTCCGACGGCAACGACGATATCATCAACGGCCAGTTCGACTGGGTCTACGAGGAGGAGCTGCACCAGCAGGACGGCTGGCGCTGGAGCCCTGACAGCCGGAGCATCGCCTACTGGCAGTTCGATACCCGCGGCACCGGCACATTCTACATGATAGACAACATCGACTCGATCTACTCCACCGTCATTCCCCTGCCCTATCCAAAGGCCGGCACCACCAACTCAGCCGCCCGCATCGGCGTAGTGGACGTGGATGCCGCTGAGCCCGCCACCCGCTGGTTCGAGTTCGAGGGCGACCCGAGGGAGCACTACCTGGCCCGCATGGAGTTCGTGCCCGGCTCGGACGAGGTGATGATTCAGAGGCTCAACCGCGCCCAGAACACAGACTGGGTCTTCTACGGCAATATCCGCACGATGGAGCTCACCCCCGTGCTCACCGAGACCGACGGGGCCTTCCTCGACGTGCATGACGACATCGTATGGCTCGAGGACGGCAAGTATTTCACCTGGACCAGCGAGAGAGACGGCTGGAGACATCTCTACCGCGTATCCCGCGACGGCAGCGACATGACCCTGATTACCAACGGAGACTTTGACTACGAGAGCATCGTACGCATAGACACCGAGGGCGGCTGGGTCTACTACATCGGTACACCGGACAGCCCCATAGACCGCTACCTATACCGCAGCCGCCTGGACGGCAAGGGGGAGCCCGAGCGCCTGACCCCCGCAGACGCCCCCGCCGGACACCATTACTACAACATCTCGCCGGACGCCAAGTACGCCATGCACACCTTCAGCAACAGCGAGACCCCTACCGTCTACGAGATAGTCACCCTCCCCAGGCACAAGACAGTCCGCGTACTCGAGGACAACCATGAGCTGGCCGCCAAGTTCGCCGCCCTGGACCTCAATCCCAAGGAATTCTTCCGCGTGGACATAGGCGACATCGAGCTCGACGGCTGGATGATCAAGCCCGCCGGCTTCGACCCCTCTCAGAAATATCCGGTCATCTTCTACATCTACGGTGAGCCCTGGCAGTCCACCGTACAGAACTCGTGGGGCGGAGGCGACCTCTGGAGCCGGTTCCTCGCCCAGCAGGGATATGTCGTGATGAGCGTCGATCCCCGCGGCACGGCTACACCGAGAGGACATGAGTGGCGCAAATGCGTACACGGCAAGATCGGCATTCTGCCCATCGCCGACCACGCTGCGGCCGTCACCAGGCTCCTGCAGACCTACAGATTCATGGACCCCGCACGCATCGGCATCTGGGGCTGGAGCGGCGGCGGCTCGTCCACAGCTCACCTGATGTTCAAGTATCCCGACATCTACTCCACCGGTATCGCAGTGGCAGGAGTGTATTCCCTCTATCTGTACGACACCATCTACCAGGAAAGATATTCCGGAATACCCTCGCTCAATCCCCAGAGCTACCATGACGGCTCGGCCATCAACTTTGCCGGAGGACTCAAGGGCGACCTGCTGCTCATCCACGGCACCGGCGACGACAACGTCCACTACCAGTGCTGCGAGATGCTGGTCAACGAGCTCATCCGGCAGAACAAGATGTTCTACCAGCTTTCCTATCCGATGCGTACCCATGGTATCTCGGAGCGGGAGAATACGACCTATCACCTTTATCAGTCCATGTTCAAATTCTGGGAGGAACACCTGTAAAATCGCGCCATAACGGGCAAACTGCGGCGTTGTCTTCGGCTCACGGCTCAGTCATTTACGCTCAGTAAACTCCTTCGCCCTGAGCCTCGACGCCTTGCATTTTACCCGCTCTGACACGATTTTTATGATATGGAAGTAAAAACTATATGACAATGAATGATTTTTTCAAATATGTGGAGCCTGCGGTGACGGTGTGCGATACGGAGTGCGTGATCGTGTACCAGAACGAGAAGTCGGTGGCGGTGAACGGGGACATGCGGGGCAAGTGCATGCTCGGCTGCCACAATGACCGCTCGCGGGGCATCATCGCCCGCATCCTCTCCGAAGGCGCCACGAACTCTTACACCATCAGCAAGAAAGGCCAGCGCAAGCTCATCCACCAGACACCCTGGTACAAGGATGCCGCCGACGGATCCGGCAGAACTGTCGCCGGCATCGTCGAGCTGTCTGTCGTCATCCCGGAAGAGATGCCCCACTACGACCGTGGATGACCGGCTTCACCTACTAATCGTAAGTGCAGAATCACTGCCGAATCATAAGCAATTCTAGCACAATACATTACTAATACAACGAGTATCTTTAGGACGCTCAGAAACCTCCTAAAAGCACTCGTTGTATTTTTATTTTATTGTATTCCAACTATTTACAATTTCAAACCGCATCCATACCTACCGTTACTGTGCCGGCCTTACCTCGAATTTAAATTTGGAGAATGACTTTTAACGAGCGGATTCCCGCGGACATCCGTGCCGCCGGCGGAGTATCCCGCATGAGCGACCCGAAGATGATCCGCGGCATCCAGAACGCAGTCAGCATCCCCGTCATGGCCAAGGTCCGTATCGGACATTTCGTAGAGGCCCAGATACTCCAGGCCCTGGAGATCGACTACATCGACGAAAGCGAGGTACTCTCTCCCGCCGACGGTGTCTACCACATCGACAAGACCAAGTTCCGCGTGCCCTTCGTCTGCGGAGCCAAGAACCTGGGTGAGGCCCTGCGCCGTATCGCCGAGGGAGCCTCGATGATCCGCACCAAGGGCGAACCCGGCACCGGTGACGTGATACAGGCCGTGACCCACATGCGCAGCATGATGCGCGACATCCGCCGTCTCCAGGCCCTGCCCGAGGACGAGCTGTACAACGAGGCCAAGGAACTGGAAGTTCCCTACGACCTGGTCAAGTACGTACACGAGAACGGCAAGCTGCCCGTAGTGAACTTCGCAGCCGGCGGAGTGGCCACCCCCGCTGACGCCGCCCTGATGATGCAGCTCGGCGCCGAGGGAGTCTTCGTAGGCTCCGGTATCTTCAAGTCCGGCAATCCGGAGAAGAGGGCCCGCGCCATCGTCAACGCAGTGACCAACTACAACGACGCCGCCCTGCTGGCCGAGGTATCCACCGACCTGGGCGAGGCCATGGTCGGCATCAACGAGGAGGAGATCACCATCCTGATGGCCGAAAGAGGCAAATAATCCAGAATCCGCACACAGACAATGCACACAATAGGCATTCTCGCTCTACAGGGGGCCTTCCTCGAGCATGGACAGATGCTGGAAGGCCTCGGTGTAGAGCACTTCGAAATCCGTCAGTTGGATGATCTGAACCGGCCGATGGACGGGCTCATCCTGCCCGGCGGCGAGAGCACCGCGATGGGCAAGCTGATGGACTGCCTGGACATGCTGCAGCCGCTCAAGGAACGCATCGCCGGAGGACTTCCGGTATTCGGCACATGCGCCGGCATGATACTGCTGGCCAAGGACCTGGGTGACGAGCCCCGCCGTTTCCTCCAGACCATGGACATCCGCGTGCTGCGCAACGCCTACGGCCGGCAGCTCGGCAGCTTCTTCACCCGCGGCACCTTCGCCGGGATGGAGGACGTGCCCATGACATTTATCCGCGCTCCATACGTCGAGCAGGTCACCGCTCCCGACGTAGAAGTCCTGGCCACGGTAGACGGCCACATCGTAGCCGCCCGCCAGCGCAACATGCTCGCCACCTCCTTCCACCCCGAACTGAACGACGATCCCCGCATCCACCGCTGGTTCCTCGAGCACCTCGTCGGAGCCTGAACATAACAGAGAGTGCGTCAAATTTTTTGTTTTGCGCACTCTCTTTTGTATATTCGCAGAGTTATCGAAAACCTTGACAACCTTTAACGAACACCTACGGATATGCAGACCCTGTCAGACATCATCGCCTCCATCGCCTCGTTTCTCTGGGGATGGCCCCTCATCATCCTGCTTCTCGGCACTCACATCTATCTGACTGTCAGACTCAGATTCCCTCAACTCAAAATATTCAAGGCCATCAGGCTCTCCGTCACCAAGGACAAGACAGAGCACGGAGACGTGAGCCAGTTCGGCGCCTTAGCCACAGCCTTAGCCGCCACCATCGGTACCGGCAACATCGTGGGAGTGGCCACGGCCATCACCCTCGGAGGTCCCGGAGCCGTGCTCTGGTGCTGGCTCACAGGCGTATTCGGCATGGCCACGAAATACTCGGAGGCCCTGCTGGCAGTAAAATACAGAGTGAAGATCAAGAAGGACGGACACATCCTCGGCGGCCCGATGTACGCCCTTGAGCGCGGACTCAAGGCCAAATGGCTGGGCGTGCTTTTTGCCGTCTTCGCCGTCGTGGCCTCCTTCGGCATCGGCAACATGGTGCAGTCCAACGCAATCTCCATGCTCCTGGACGAGAACCTGCACATCCCGCCCGTAGCCAGCGGCATAGTCATCACCATCCTCACCGCCCTGGTGGTGCTCTTCGGTATCAAGGGCATATCCAAGGTCTGCACCTGGCTCGTGCCTTTCATGGCCCTGTTCTACATCATCGGCTGCATAGTGATCCTGTGCATCAACTTCGAGTACCTCGGCGAGACCATCCGCGTCATCGTCACCTCCGCCTTCTCGCCCCAGGCCGCCGGCGGCGGATTCGTCGGCTCGACCATCATGACCGCCTGCCGCTTCGGTATCGCCCGCGGACTGTTCTCCAACGAGTCCGGCCTCGGCTCCGCCCCCATCGCCGCCGCAGCCGCCCAGACCCGCAACCCCGTCCGCCAGGCCCTCGTCTCCTCGACCGGCACCTTCTGGGACACCGTCGTAGTCTGCGCCATGACAGGCCTCGTCCTGGTAAGCTGCGTGATAGCCCCCAACGGCATCGACTCCGCCAGCGAGACCCTGACCTCCCAGGCCTTCGGCGTCATACCGGTAGTCGGCCCGATTATCCTGAGCGTAGGCATCGTGACCTTCGCATTCTCCACCATCCTCGGCTGGTCCTACTACGGCGAGCGCTGCATCGAGTACCTCGGCGGACGCAAGGCCACCATCGTCTACCGGATACTGTTCATCATAGGCATCTTCGTCGGAGCCGTCGCCAACATCTCGATAGTGTGGAACCTGGCCGACATGATGAATGCCCTGATGGCCATCCCCAACCTCATCTCCCTGCTGCTGCTCTCCGGCGTCCTCGTCCGCGAGACCCGCTACTGGCTGTGGGAGAAACGCCTCGACGAATACTCCAAGGACGACATTCCCGTCATCGACAAGTAACGGGGTATCTTTTCGCCTTTTATTCGCTATATTTGCGGGCCATTAGAACGTTTTATGATAAAAGCTCTGTTTTTCGACATAGACGGGACACTGGTCAGCTTCAGGACCCATTCGGTGCCGGCTTCCACGGTCAGGGCACTGACCGCGGCGCATGAGTCCGGAGTGAGGATATTCATCTCCACCGGACGGCCCGCCCCGCTGATCAACAACCTCGACCCCATCCTGCACCTCATCGACGGCTACATCACCGTCAACGGCGCGATATGCACCGTCGGCGGGCAGACGATATCCCGCACCCCCATCGACCCGGAGGACGTGAGGACCATCCTCGGAGCCGCCGACCGCTGGGGCGTTCCCTCCCTGATCGTGGGAGAGGACCGGGCCATAGTGCACAACCACCGCCCGATCGTGGACCAGGTCTTCGGAGGCATGCTGGCCATCAAGGGCATAGACACCCGCACCACCACTGAGGAAATGCTCTCCCGTCCCGTATATCAGCTCACCCCCTTCTTCGACGAGGCTCAGGAAGCCGCCGTCGTACCCATGCTGCGGCACGCCGAGTCTGCCCGCTGGTGCGAGTATTTTTCCGATGTCATCTCCTCCGAGGCCGACAAGGGCCGGGGCATGGAGATCATCGCCGCGCACGAGGGCATCAGTCTGGCGGAATGCATGGCATTCGGGGACGGAGGCAACGACATCCCTATCCTGCGCCGCGCGGGCACAGGAGTAGCCATGGGCAATGCAGGAGTGACCGTCAAGGCCGCTGCCGACTACATCACTGACAATATTGACGCCGGAGGAGTGGCCAACGCACTCAGGAATTTCGGCGTGATCCAATAACTCTCAAGAACTCCTACAAGACAATGGAACATAAAAAAGATTTCGCAAAGGTCTTCATGATCGCCGGCAGCGAGCCCCTCGGCTGCTGCGGCATCCAGGCAGACATCAAGGCCGTCTCCGCATGCGGCGGATTCGCGGCCGGAGCCACCACCCTCCTCGTGGACATGAACACCACCCAGGTCAAGGGCATCCGGACCATGCCGGTGGACATCATCCTCAGCCAGAGCCGGGACTTCCTCGACGACGTGGGCGCCGACTGCATCAAGACAGGCATGCTCTACGAGAAGCAGATAGTGGAGGCCGTGGCCGGCCTGCTGCGCGAGTACCCGGAGGTGCCCAAGGTCATCGATCCCGTCATGGTGGATTCCGGCGGTACGGCACTCATCCTCCAGGAAGCCATAGACGCCTACCGCGAGCTGCTTTTCCCCCAGGCCGAAATCATCACCCCCAACATACACGAGGCCCGCGTCCTGGCCGGTGAGGACATCACCCTCGACAACGTGGACCGGCTCATCCGGAAGATATCCGAAGCCGGCTGCTCGGTGATCATCAAATCCATACCTGACGGAGACAACCTCATCGACGTCCTCTACAACCGCCGTACCGACAACATCCGCCGCTTCTCCAAGCGCCGCATCGACACCCGCAACGTCAACGGCACAGGCGACACCTTCGGTTCGGCCATAGCCACCTACATCGCCAGAAAGTACGACCTGGAGGCAGCGGTCGAAAGAGCCGAGATATTCATCAACGAATCCATAGCCTACGGCTCCGGCTACCGCTTCGGTCCCGGCTACGGTCCCGTGCATCCATTCTACCGTACGATAGACTTCTTCGAAAGGGAAGACCGCAGCTACTCCTTGAAGTAGAGCCTCTTGACCCGGCGGGAGATACTCGTCAGCACCTCGTAGGGGATGGTTCCGAGCTTGTCGGAGAGCTCGGTCACGGGGATATTGTGCCCGAAGATCTCCACCTCGTCCCCTACCTGAGCGCCCGTGCCGGTGACATCCAGCATACAGGCGTCCATGCAGATATTGCCCAGGACAGGGACCCTCCTGCCCCGCACCATCATTTCCCCCACCCCGCAGCTCAGATGACGGTCCAGTCCGTCCGCGTAGCCCACAGGGATGACCGCCACGTCCGAGGGCCGGCTGACCCGTCCCCTGCGTCCGTAGCCCACTGTCTGGTCCGGAGTAATCCTGCGTATCGACGCTATGTGCGTCTTGAATGTGCTCACCGGCCTCAGCCCCGGGAGCGGACCTATGCCGTACAGCCCGATGCCCATGCGCACCATATCGAAGGCATACTGGGGGAAGCGCTCTATACCGGCGCTGTTGAGAATATGCCGCAGTATCTTATAGGGAAAATGCGGCTGCACCATCCCCGTCATCTCCCTGAACAGGCGGATCTGCCCGAGGGTAAACTCATCCTCCGCCGGGTCGTCCGCAGCCGCCAGATGGGAGAACATGCTCCGCAGCATCACCGTCCGCCGTCCTTCCATGAATTCCAGCAATTCCGGTATGTCCTTCTTATCCAGACCAGAACGGTTCATCCCCGTATTTAGCTTCAGATGCACCGGATAGTTCTCCACTCCTCCCCGGGCCAGCACAGCCTCGAAGTCCCTCAGCAGCGCCAGGGAGTATATCTCCGGCTCCAGGGAAAACTCTATCATCTGGTCAAATGCCTCCGGCTCGGGGTTCATCACCGCTATCGGCACCGTAATCCCCCTCGAGCGCAGCTCCACACCTTCGTCCGCGTAGGCCACCATCAGGTAGTCGGCGCCGCTGTACTGGAGCTGGGCCGCTATCTCCCCGGCGCCGCTGCCGTAGGAGAAGGCCTTCACCATGACGGCCAGCCGGGTTCCGCGCGGCACGCGGTTGCGCAGGATGTTGAAGTTGCCGGCCAGCGCATCCAGGTCCACCTCCAGGACTGTAGTATGTGACTGCCGGGCCAGGAAGCCGCCGATGTACTCGAAGCGGAACTGCCGGGCGCCCTTGATAAGAATGCCCATATCGCGGTAATCCTCCCTCTTCTCGCCGGCCAGGAAAGCCTCGGTCGTCTCATAGAAACGGGTCTGGGGCACATCGAAAAATGCCCTGCAGCGGGACAGGCAGGGACCGATGCCCACAAAACGGGTGACCCCGGCCTTCCGGAGCTGCGCCGCCACCTCCCGGTATATAGAGCCGTCCCCTCCCTCCACGTCCACGAAGTCGGAGAGGATGACCACCTTGGGACGGGCATTGTCCTGCACCGCCAGGGCTCCGAGGGCCAGGGCGAAAGAGGCAGGATCGGAGTTATAATAATCCTTGATGAGAGTACAGCCGTTGATGCCCTCGCGTATCTCCATGCGCATGGCCACCGGCTGGAGGTCCGCCACCCTCGGAGCCAGCTGCCCGAGAGTGTAGCCGTGGCAGAGCATGAATGTCACTGCCGTCATGCAGTCCTCGAACGACGCCTCGTCGGCGAAGGGCAGGTGAAGAATGCCGCGCTCCGGAGCATTGTTCCCGCCACGGCGGTACTCCACATCCACCTCCCGGCCGGAGACGGAGACACTGCTGCCCAGGACCCTTACGTCCGCTTCGGGGGATTCTCCCCAGAGGCAGAGGGAGGTCTGCGGGCCGCATTGTTCCCGGATTATCCTCGCTGGCATGCCCTCCCGGCAGATTACCGTCCGGCAGCCGGCGAAGAGCAGGGCCTTTTCCCGCATTTTCGCCTCGGGTGAAGGAAAATTCTCGCCGTGTGCATCCCCCAGATGAGTGAATACTCCGATGTCAGGACGTATAATCCGGTGCAGGCGGGCCATCTCCCCGGGTCTGGACATGCCGGCCTCTATCAGGGCGATACGGCAGTCAGGGGTGATCTCCAGGATGGACAGGGGAACGCCGACCTGCGAGTTGTAGCTTCTCGGGCTCCGGCACAGAGGCAGGTCCTCGCCCAGAAGCTGGGCTATCCACTCCTTGACCACCGTCTTGCCGTTGCTGCCGGTGATGGCCGTAACCTCTGCCCGGCACTGCTGCCGGTACAGGGCCGCATCCTCCTGCAGAGCCTCCAGGGTATCGTCCACATACCTTATGGCTGCTCCGTCCAGGGTATCGAAAACTGCTCTGTGCTCGCTAAGTACGAAATGTCTCACTCCGCGGCTGTACAGCCGTTCCACATAATCATGCCCGTCATTGTTCTGCCCCTTCAGGGCGTAGAAGACAGTCTCCTCGGGACGGGTCACCGCACGGCTGTCGATGGATACTATCATGATGTAGCTTTTTGCAGCGCAAATTTAACGTTTTTCCCGACTTTATCATTATCTTTGTAAGATTGAAAAGTTACCGATAACTGATCGAAAAATGAAAACCGTCATCCTTACAGCCATCGCACTGTCCGCAGTCCTGACCTGCTCCTGCACCTCCTCCCCGGAACAATCCGCTGACAACAATACCGTCATCGGCATCTCCTGCGCCGTGACCGACAATAACTCCCGAATCGGCCGCAAATACAGCGAGGCCGTCATCAAGGCCGGAGGCACGCCGTTCCTGCTCCCCGTCACCGAGGACACCGCCGCCCTCTCCCGCATGCTGGACTGCATCGACGCCCTCATCCTGACCGGAGGCGAGGACCTCAATCCGGCCATCTACGGGGAAGCCCCTCACCCCGAGCTGGGCACCGTCGATACCCTTCGCGACGGCTATGACCTGTATCTGGTCCGGACAGCGGCATCGCGCGGAATCCCCGTCCTGGGCATCTGCCGCGGAGAGCAGCTGATCAACATAGCCTTCGGAGGCACCCTCTACCAGGACATTCCCACCCAGAAACCGTCTGAGATCGACCACTACCAGTCATTCACCAACCTCAGGCCCATTCACTCCATCCACCCTGTAGAAGGCACGTGGCTCGCTGACATAGCCGGCACCGGAGCATATATGGTCAACTCCACCCACCACCAGTCCGCCAAGGACATAGCCCCGGGCTTCAGAGCGGCCGCCTGGTCCCCCGCCGACTCCATCGTGGAGGCCATCGAGTGCATCGACGGCCGTCCGATATGGGGAGTGCAGTTCCATCCCGAAGGCCTGACCGCCGGCGGCGACACCACAGCCCTCAACATATTCAGATTCATCGTCTCCAAGGGCCGCGAACACCGCTCCGGAAGGTAAGCGTTCAGGCCCGGCCTTACCGGCTGCACAGATTTTTTGCAGAAAATTTTGTAAATTCCGAAATAACCCTTACTTTTGCGCTCCCAAACCAAACAAAGGTTACGGACAGACATGGTGCCATAGCTCAGTTGGTAGAGCAAAGGACTGAAAATCCTTGTGTCCCTGGTTCGATTCCCGGTGGCACCACTTGAAAATGAAGCAGTTGGATTTAATCTGACTGCTTTTTCTTTTATCCCACTCTATGTTGGGATATTTTGTTAACTTTGCAGTATAGAAGCCGACATTATGCAGACAGAAGAGATTTTGGAAAAACTGAGGGAATACAAGGCTGAAAGAGGAGACGCCTATGGCATAGAGACTCTTGGGCTTTTCGGCAGCTGCGCTAGAGGTGAGCAGTTGCCTGACAGTGATATTGATGTCTGCGTAAAGATGAAAACCCCGTCATTTTTCAACAGAATGTCAATACAAGAAGAACTGGAGTCTATTTTCAGGTGCAAGGTAGATGTCATATCACTAGGAGCTGTAATGAGACCATTGTTCAAAAAAAACTTAGAGAGAGATGCGGTATATGTCTAAAGAGATTCTTGCTGACCAGCTGGCTTTTATCAAAGAACAGGCGGAGTTTATACAAGATACAACTTCAGAAATAACTGGCGTCAATGACTTTTTGAGTTCACAGTCAGGCATGGTGCTGTACAACTCCACATGTATGTGCCTGCAGACCATAGGAGAAACAGTCAAAAAGATTGACGAATCAACAAAAGGAAATTTCTTCAGTACATATTACCCGGAGATTCCTTGGAAAAGTGTTATCGGATTAAGGAACGTCATTTCACATGAATATCAGGACACGGACCACGGAGAGATATTTAATATCATCAAGCTGGATATTCCGAAGCTCACACTTGTTGTAGGTACAATAATAAATGATGTAACCAGTGGCAGATACGATGATTTTTTGAATAAGAAAGAATGAAATAATGTTTAACCCAGAAAGCACCGCAGTGTTTTCCAAAAAGTTTTAACCGCAGACTGAAAGAGACTGTTAATGCAGTGATTCTCAGTGAAATCAAGAGTGGTAGAGCAAAGGACTGAAAATCCTTGTGTCCCTGGTTCGATTCCAGGCGGCACCACTTGAAAATAAAGCAGTTGGAGTTTTCTGACTGCTTTTTCTTTTATATCTGGACACATCTTTTTACAGGTGCTCACGAAATTATCGCTAAGTCTTTATTCTTTTTCGCCTTAAATCATTATATTTGCAAATATCATCAATTTATTAATGTGCTTTTGCAATACCTGGAAAAATATGGACACAGAAAAGATAAACCGATTAAAAATAGTATTAGTGGAACAAGGTAAGACAGGAAAATGGCTGGCCGGACAGTTAGGAAAGAATGAAGCTACCGTTTCCCGATGGTGCTCCAATGCAAGCCAGCCCTCATTGGAAATGCTGATGAAGATAGCCGCCATATTGAATGTGGATGCGAGAAGATTGATCAACAATGGAAAAACGGAAAATTAGATATGCTTACCGAATCTCAAAACATAGAATTCAAAGAATCCTGGCGTGACGAATACCAGAAATGGATTTGTGGCTTTGCCAATGCACAAGGTGGTGTCCTTTTCGTGGGTGTTAAGAATAATGGTGAAGTGTGCGGTGTGCAGGATGCCAAGAAACTGATGGAAGATATTCCAAACAAAGTGCGCGACATGATGGGTATCTTGGTGGACGTCAATCTGAAAGAGAAAGACGGAAAGTCTTATCTGGAGATTGTGACGGAGGCTTATCCTTATCCCGTCAGTTTCCGTGGCAAGTATTACCAGCGAAGTGGTGCAACCAATCAGGAACTGAAAGGAGCGGCTCTCGACCGCTTCATGCTTCGCAAGCAGGGCAAGACTTGGGACGGTGTACCTGTGCCTTATCTGAAAGCGGAGGACCTGGATAACGCCACATTAGATTTGTTCCGTAAGTACGCCAAACGGAGCGGACGCATGGAAGAAGCGGACTTGATGGACGACAATCACGGTTTGTTGGAGAAGCTCCGGCTTTACGAGGGCAGTTATCTTAAACGTGCTGCCGCCTTGCTGTTCCATCCTGACCCGGAGAAGTATGTGACCGGAGCGTTTGTAAAGATTGGCTTCTTCCGTGAAGACATGGATTTGGTGTATCAGGACGAAGTGCATGGCAATCTGTTCCAACAAATCGTGAAATTGATGGACTTGCTGTGTACTAAGTACATGAAAGCCGTCATTACCTATGAAGGCATCCAACGGATAGAAACTTTGCCCATGCCACGTGAGGCTTTGCGTGAGGCGTTATTGAATGCTTGCATCAACAAAGACTATGCGGAACCTTCTCCTATCCAGATTCGCGTGTATGAAAACAAGTTGGAGATAATCAACGGTGGAGTTTTGCCCGAAGGGTGGACGGTGGAAACCTTATTGTCCTCACATCGGAGTATGCCTTATAACCCTGATATTGCCAACACATTCTTCCGTGCTGGTGAGATTGAAGCATGGGGACGTGGCATCGAACGTATCATCACAGCTTGCAAGAATGACGGTTTCTCCACGCCGGAGTTCCGCTATGATGCTTCGGGCATTTGGACAACCTTTAAGTTTGAATATCCGGAAAGGGCTACTACCCAAAACGGACAAAACACTACCCAAAAGACCATACAAAAGACCATACAAAAGACCATACAAAAACTAACGGAGCAGCAACAAGCCATATTGATCTATCTGAATGAACACCCCAATGCCACACGAAAAGAATTATGTGAGAATATTCCTGATGCGACAATGGGAGGTATCATTCACAACCTTTCCCGCCTTCAGGAGCTTGGCTTGCTGAAACGTATAGGAGGCAGAAAGCAAGGATATTGGCAAATTATAGAATAAAGGATTATGGACGCTCTGCGTTTTTTGCTTTTAGAACAGTTCCGGCACTCTCCTGCTGTCGATCGGACACATTGCTTCAACAGTCATGTGGCCACAAAGTCGGACAGCCACAGTCTGTTATGCTCATTTTTTCATATTCCAGCATTCCACAGCAACTTATGCCAAACGGGCGACTTACAGACTGAAGGCTGTCGACACCTGTCTGTTATCCTGACTTTTCATTTACTTCGCTGTCTGACAAGACTATACGTAAATCTTCCGATTACAGACTCGTCAGGGAGAAAATATGCAGACCGCGGAATAACCCTGCCACAGCACCTTATTAACGCTATTATATGAAGTTCGTATTTCGGCGTACTGTTCAGTCTGTCGCTCGCGCATTTTTGCAAGTACCTGTTATTCGAGCCAATACATGAAACAAGCAATTACAGACTGCTGACGGTGCGGTAAAGTAATGTCAAAGTATGGCAAGTCAGAGCAATAAGCCTCTATGCATCGCTCAAGAAACCCGGTAACCCGGCTATGTCGGCAGCTGTTGTACGACAAAAATCGGAGTAATTAAATTGCAATGACTCTGCAAACGTAATCATTATTTGATTACCTACGCAGATTCATTGCGGTTTCCTATATAATAAGCCCCGCTGTGCCTGTCAGCTCCTCAGGAAGATAACTCGGTGGGCGAATACCGGGGCATGGCGCTTCTCAGGCTACCATTGCAGCACCCATCAGCATCAATTTCTGATGATGAGCGGAGAAAGTGCGCGAAAACAGCAACAGCAGATTCGCAATGTTATGCTCAAAAAGATTCCAGGCATGGTAACATAAATTTGGTTTTATGAATATTATTCGTACTTTTGTCAACCAAATTGTTAGACCAACTTGTTAGTTAAAATCAATGAAATATGGGAAAAGAGAAGAAAAGTACACGGCAAATGATACTGGAAGCCGCTGATGCAGAGTTTCTTGAGAAAGGATATGACGGCACGACCACGGCAAGCATAGCCGCCAGGGCGAAGGTGACACATGCCATGCTGCATTACTATTTTCAGACGAAGGAGAACCTTTTCGAGATGTTCATCCAGGGGAAAATGGCACTTGTCAAGGAGGCGATATGCCTTCCTGCGAGAGCCGCTGCTCCTGGGAATCTTGAGGATCAGGTCCGCTACATCGTCGGCCACCACATGGATTTCCTCCTCAGGCATCCGGAACTGCCGAAATTCATGCTCCGGGAGATCTGTTTCAACCGTGACAGGATGTCTATGTTCGCGGCTGTCGCACGGCAGGACGGAAACATAATGGATGTGGCGGCGAGCCTTAAAAAGGCGGCGGAGAAAGAAGGTCTAAGCATCGGATTCGACATCCGGACGATCATAATTGAAATGGCCCTGTTCAATATATCGGCATTCATTTCCGCTGACATCCATAGTTCCTGCTTCGGTGTGTCCGATGAGGCCGTCGCGGCCATGATAGAGGAGCGCAAGGCGGAAAATACAGAGCGGATTCTGAAAATGCTGGGAAAATGAAAAAGCTGGTAATTCTCTTAACGGTACTGTCTTCCTGGATGTATGTCTCGGCCGAGGAATATACTCTCGACGGCATCCAGCAGCTGGCCCGTGCCAATTACCCGGCCATCCGCCAGTTCGAACTGATAGACAGGATCGCGGATTTCTCCCTTGCCAATGCCTCTTCCGCATGGGCGCCGCAGATATCCCTGTCCGGACAGGCCACATACCAGAGTGACGTAGTGTCTTTTCCTGAAAGCATGACTGATGTGTTCAGTATGCTCGGAGTGGATATTTCCGGGCTTCACAAAGACCAGTACAAGCTGGCGCTTAACATAGAACAGATATTGTGGGACGGCGGTTACACAAAGTCCAGGAAAGAGGCGGTCCTGGCAGAGAAAGAGGTATCCTCAAAGTCCGTGGAAGTCGAGCTGTACGCACTGGCGGACAAGGTCAATCAGCTGTATTTCGGCATTCTTGTCCTCGATGAGCAGCTCCGTCTCAACGACTTGGCATCAGGCATACTGGAGGATAACCGCAAAATCATCCGGTCCTATATTGACAACGGTCTGGCCAAACCCTCAGATCTGGCCAAGGTCGATGCTGAGCTCATCGCCAACTCACAGCAGAGGACCAGGATCTGCAGTTCGAGGAAAGCATATATTCAGGTGCTGTCAGTCATGACCGGCAGGGAACTTTCGGAAGAGGATACTTTTGTCAGGCCAGAGCCGGTATTGTACAGCGACAGTCCGCAGAGTAATAGACCGGAGCTGCAGCTTTACGATGCGATGGCTGCCTCCATAGAAGCCGACAGGACAGCGGTGAAATCCACGCTCATGCCTAGGTTCAGCCTGTTCGCTCAAGGTTTGTACGGCTATCCTGGTCTGAACATGTTCGAGGATATGATGGAATACAGATGGAGGCCGAACTTCTATGTAGGAGTGCGTTTTCAGTGGAATATTTCCGTATTCTACACAAAGAGGAACACAGAACGCAGACTCGACGCATCCGTACGCCAGGTCGAGCTGCAGAGAGAGACCTTCCTGTACGGCAAACGGATTGAGCAGGTCCGCCTGAATGCCGACATTGAGCAGATGCGAGAAATTCTGGAGGACGACAACAGGCTCATCAACATCCGGACATCCATCCGGGAGGCCTCTGAATCCCAGCTGCAGAACGGCACACTCCTGATCAGCGACCTGCTGAAGGATATCAATGACGAGTACAAGGCCAGAATAGACAAGTCCATCCACGAACTGGAATATTTGAAAAAATTATACGAAATGAGATATACGTTGAACTACTAAACGGCACGGCAATGAGAAATTTTTTAATGACGTCAATATGCGCTCCCTGCTCCCTGATACTCCTGAATTCCTGCGGGCCCTCCGGAATGAGTTCCGATGCCGCCGGCACTTTCGAGGCCGAAGAGATAACCGTCTCGTCAGAAGCGACGGGCAAAATAGAATGGCTGGACCTGGCCGAGGGACAGCGGCTTCAGGCCGGGCAGGCAGTAGGTCAGATAGATACAGTGCAGCTTTACCTGCAGAAGCTGCAGCTCGAGGAAAGCATCATATCTCTGGAAGGCAGTATGCCCGACATAGACAGACAGACTTCCGCAATGAGAAGCCGGCTGAAACAGCAGCTCAGGGAGAAGGACAGGATAGAGCGGCTGCTCGAGGACGATGCCACCACCCCGAAGGACCTGGAAGACATTCTTTCCGCGATAGAAGTCCTTGAGGGGCAGATAGAGGCGCAGGAGTCGGGCCTCGGCAATACCATTGCATCCCTCGAAGGTCAGATCGCCTCCGCCCGCAACCGGATACTGCAGATCGAGGACCAGCTGTCCAAATGCAGGATTGCATCCCCTGTGGACGGGACGGTGCTGGCCCGGTATGCCCATGCAGGAGAGCTCGCAGTCAGCGGCAAGCCGCTGTTCAGGGTAGCTGATACCCGTACAATGACCCTCAGGGCGTATTTCTGCCTCTGGCAGCTGAAGGATGTCCGGATAGGACAGAGGGTCAAGGTAATCGCTGACTTCGGAGGGGACAATACGAGGGAGTACGAGGGGACGGTGAACTGGATTTCGGACAAAAGCGAGTTCTCCCCGAAAAGCATCCAGACCAAGGACGAGCGGGAGAATCTGGTCTATGCGGTAAAAATATCGGTCGTAAATGACGGATATCTGAAAATAGGAATGTACGGAGAGGTAATACTGTAGTTTATGGCAGAGGTGTCAGTAAGGAATGTCCGTCTGAGTTACGGGAAAATCCAGGCCCTGAAGGATGTAAGCCTCGAGGTGGAGGAAGGCTCGCTCTTCGGAATCATAGGCCCCGACGGAGCCGGGAAGACCTCGCTGTTCCGCATAATGACGACATTGATTGTGCCGGATTCCGGCTCGGCTCAGGTGTGCGGATACGATACGGTCAAGGACATGATGGAGATACGCAGGCTGGTCGGATATATGCCCGGGCATTTCTCGCTGTATCAGGATCTGACGGTGGAGGAGAATCTTTCCCTGTTTGCCTCGGTTTTCAACACCACCGTTCAGGAGAATTACAGCCTGGTCGAGGACATATACCGGCAGATAGAGCCGTTCAGGAAAAGACGTGCGGGGAAACTCTCAGGAGGAATGAAGCAGAAACTGGCCCTGTGCTGCGCCATGATACACAGGCCCCGCGTGCTTTTTCTCGATGAGCCTACAACGGGCGTGGACCCCGTCAGCCGCAAGGAGTTCTGGCAGATGCTCTCACGGCTCAGGGCCCAGGGGATGACGATAATAGTGAGCACTCCCTATATGGATGAGGCATCCCTCTGCGACACCGTGTCCCTCATGAAGGACGGCCGCTTCTTCAAGACGGACTCGCCCGGGGCCATAACGGAGAAGTTCGGCAAGCACCTGTTTGAAATAAAGGCGGGCGTCAGCACCGTGAAGGCCCTTGACGGCCTTGCGGCAATCGATGGAGTGCAGGCCTGCTACCCCTTCGGTGACAGGCTGCACATAGTCTCTTCATCCCTGAGCCTTGCCGAACTGTCGGAGAGAGCGGCCTCAGCCGGATACGATATTTCCACCTTAGCCGAATGTACGCCCACCGTGGAAGACTGTTTTATGGATTTTGACAATAATGATTATGAGTGAGATGGCCATACATGCCGAGTCGCTGACAAAGCGGTTCGGAAACTTCACTGCCGTAGACAATATCTCGTTTTCGGTGGAGAAAGGAGAGATCTTCGGATTTCTCGGAGCCAACGGTGCGGGCAAGACTACGGCCATGAGGATGCTCTGCGGACTCAGCCGCCCTACGTCCGGGAAAGCGGTTGTGGCTGGAATTGATATCGTGAAGGATCCCGAGAGAATAAAAAAGCGCATAGGATACATGAGTCAGAGATTCTCCCTTTACGATGACCTTACCGTTTCCGAAAACATGACTCTCTTTGCCGGCATATACGGGATGAGGGAGAAGGACATTGCTGCTAAAAGAACCGCGGTGCTGACAAGGCTGGGGCTGTATGACGAGCGGGACATGCTCGTAGGTTCCCTGCCGCTGGGCTGGAAACAGAAACTGGCTTTTTCCGTATCCATCTTCCACGAACCGGCGGTAGTCTTTCTGGATGAGCCGACGGGAGGAGTCGACCCTGTTACCCGAAGACAGTTCTGGAGACAGATTTACGAGGCCTCGGAGCGCGGCATAACCGTGTTTGTGACCACCCATTATATGGATGAGGCCGAATATTGCCACAGAGTCTCGATAATGGTCGACGGACACATTGCGGCGATGGACACCCCTTCGGAACTAAAGGCCTCCCTCGGCGCCGGGACGATGGACGATGTATTTTATATGCTGGCAAGAAATGCGGAACGTATAGGATAGACAGCCATGAGACAGCTTAAGGCATTTGTTAAAAAGGAATTTCTTCACGTGTTCAGGGATACCCGTACCATGCTGATACTGTTCGGGATGCCTGTGGCCCAGATCATTCTGTTCGGCTTCGCCATCTCGACGGAGGTGCGCAATATCGACCTGGCCGTGGTGGTGCCTCAGTCAAGTGAGGTCACGCGCCGGCTGACGGAAAAATTTGACGCCAGCGAATACTTTACGGTGCGGAAGATACTCCGCAGCACGGACGGTATCGAGAGGTATTTCCGGGACGGCAGCATCAGCATGGCCGTAGCCTTCACTCCTGGTTTCGCCGATGAGATGCTGTCGCCCGAAGGAGCCGGCATACAGCTGATAACGGACGGCTCAAACACCAATACCGCCAGAACGGCAGCAGGCTACGCAACGGCCGTCATAAAGGACGCATTGTCCGAAGGGACAGCGGCGGAGGCTGCCGGAATACAGACTGATGTCCGGATGCTGTTCAATCCGCAGATGCGCAGTTCCTACAATTTTGTTCCTGGAGTCATGGGCCTGATTATCATCCTCATCTGCGCCATGATGACATCCATCGCCATAGTCAGGGAGAAGGAGACAGGCACGATGGAGGTGCTGCTGGTCTCCCCGATGAGGCCGCAGATAATCATTCTGTCCAAGATGATGCCATACATGGCCCTGTCCATAGTGAATTACCTGACCATCCTGCTGCTGTCCGTGACATTGCTGGACATCCCTCTTTCCGGGAACTTCTGGAGCCTGACCCTGCTGTCGCTGATTTACATCGTTGTTTCCCTCGCCCTCGGCCTGATGATTTCCACCCGGACCAGGACTCAGCTCGCCGCCATGCTAGGCTCAGGGATGGTGTTGATGATACCGGTAGTATTCCTTTCGGGACTTCTGTTCCCGGTGGAAAGCATGCCGGGGTTCTTCCGGGTGCTGTCCGGGGCTGTTCCGGCCCGTTGGTACATCGAGGGAGTGAAGAAACTCATGATCGAAGGACTGCCCGCCGGCATGGTCGCCAAGGAGTTCGCAATACTCTCGGGCATGGCCGTATTCCTGCTGGCCGTCAGCATCAAAAACTTTAAACTCAGACTGCAATGACACTCGGATACCTGATAAGAAAAGAATTCAAGCAGTTCTTCCGCAATCCCTTCCTGCCGAAACTGGTGATCGCCTTCCCTGTCATGATCATGCTCGTCATTCCGTGGATTGTCAACATGGACATAAAGAATATCAGACTGACAGTAGTGGATAAGGACGGAAGCAGCACCTCCGGGAAGCTGATAAGGACTCTCGGGGCCTCTGAATACTTCATTCTGGAGGATGTCACCGGAAGCTATCCGGAGGCACTCCGACAACTGGAAAAGGGGCGGACCGATGCAGTGGTGGAGATTCCAGGATACTTCGAGCAGGACCTTGTGAGCGAAGGCCGTACCCAGGTGCAGATATCCCTGAATGCTGTCAACCAGATAAAGGGAGCCCTGGGGTCCAACTACCTCAACGCCGTATGCGCGGACTTCTTCGCGGAGAACTTCGCCCCGGTTTCCGTCAGCCCCGTCCCCGCACCCCGGGTCAGCATCAGCGTCCAGAATAAGTTCAACCCGTACATGGACTACAAGAATTTCATGATTCCGGCCTACATGGTCATCGTCATAATTCTTCTCGGAGGCTTTCTCCCGGCCCTGAACATCGTCGGTGAAAAGGAGAAAGGGACCATTGAGCAGATAAACATCACGCCTGTCCGCAAGACATCATTTATTTTCGCAAAGCTGATTCCATATTGGGTTATGGGACTCATAGTGTTGTCTATCTGCATGTTGCTGGCCTGGGCTGTATATGGGTTGTCGCCGCATGGCGGTATTTGGACTGTCTATCTGTTTTCCCTCCTTTTCATATTCGCACTTTCCGGATTTGGTCTAATAGTTTCCAACTATTCCGACACCATGCAGCAGGCCATGTTCGTCATGTTCTTCTTCATACTGGTTTTCATGCTGATGAGCGGACTGCTCACTCCCATATCCTCCATGCCCCGGTGGGCGCAGGTCATCACCTGGCTGAACCCTCCGAGATACTTCATAGAGATGATGAGGGGCGTCTATCTACAGGGGTGCTCATTGGCGGACCTCAGCCATCAGCTTCTGGCATTGCTGGGCTTTGACATTTTCTTCGGGACATGGGCCGTCATGAGCTACAGAAAGACCCGGTAGTTTATCGGATTTCATTTGCTATATTTGCATCTATTAACTGACAAACCCGCATGGCATAATATGAGGTTCGTAGACGTGATAATACCGCTGAAGTTCAGGGACTCCGTGACCTATTCGGTTCCGGAGGAGCTGGAGGGGAGCATAGTGCCCGGCAGTCTCGTGAGGGTGACGGTGGTGGGCAGGGCCTACACGGCGGTGGTGCTGAGGGTGAAGGATGAGCCGGAGTTCGACATCTCGAAGATAAAGCCGGTCAAGGAGGCGGTCAATTTTCCACCGGTGACACAGGCCAATATGGACTTCCTGCGGCAGGTGGCGTCCTACTACATGTGCTCGCTGGGGGAGGCTTTCCGCTTCGCTGCCCCGTCTACGGTCAAGGCTCTCAAGCGGCCGAAACAGCAGACCGCATCCGGTGATGGTGGGGCAGCTGACGGATCATCAGACAGCGGCACAGACATCAGGCCGGCATCCCCGGCAGACATCAGCCGGACGGAGCTGCCGGTCCTCTCGCCGGAACAGGAAACAGCGGCGGCAGATATCAGAAAGCACTTTGCAGCCGGCCGGAACGTCCTCCTGCACGGAGTAACCGGCTCGGGCAAGACTGAGATCTACATCACTCTGGCGGCCGAATGTCTAAAAAAGGGGCTGAACGTACTCTACCTCGTCCCGGAGATAGCCGTCAGCCGTCAGATCCAGAGCCGTCTGGCCGGATATTTCCCCGACAGGCTACTGGTATACCACTCCAAGCAGACAGCTCCGCACAGGCGGGAGGTCTACAGCAGGGTGGCCTCCGACACAGAACCGCACATCGTCCTGGGCCTCCGCTCCGCCCTATTCCTGCCCCACAGCCGCCTGGGCCTCATCATAGTGGACGAAGAGCACGACCAGTCCTACAAGCAGACTGACCAGGCTCCCCGCTATCACGGCCGGGACACCGCCCTGATGCTGGGCCGGATCCAGGGCTGCCCGGTACTCCTCGGTTCCGCTACCCCCTCCTTCGAGAGCCTGTACAACGTACGCACCGGCAGGCTGGAATACGTTCCCCTCTCCCACCGCTATTTCGAAGGCGGCGGCAGCACCGTCACTATCGTAGACATGCCCCTGCAGAGACGCAGGAATGCCGTAAAGGGGGCATTTTCCCTGACTCTGCTCAAGGCCATAACAGCCCGGCTGGAAAGGCATGAGCAGGTGCTCGTCTTCCGTTCCCGGAGAGCCTACGCCTCGGCCATGGAATGCCCTGACTGCGGCTTCATACCCCGCTGCCCCTCCTGCAACATTCCCATGAGCTACCACAAGTTCAGCCACAGTCTGAGCTGCCACTGGTGCGGACATTCGGAGCCTGCCCCCACCGCCTGCCCACAATGCGGGAAAGCTCCGATGAAGTTCCTGGGAGACGGCACCGAGAAGATAGAGGAAGAGCTGCGGACATTTTTCCCAGATGCCCGCATAGAACGATTCGACGCGGACACCACCAAGGACAAAAAGGAGGAAACGAGGATTCTTAGACAGTTCTCCGAAGGGAAAATAGACATTCTGGTCGGCACCCAGATGATATCCAAGGGGTTCGATTTCAAGCACCTGACCCTGACGGCAGTGATCAAGGCCGAGGCCGTGACCTCGGTATTCGACTTCCGGGCGGACGAGAGGGCCCTCCAGCTGCTCCTGCAGTTCATGGGCAGGGCCGGCCGCAGGGGCACTCAAGGGGAAATGATCATCCAGACCAGCCGGGCGGACCACCCGATATTCCGTATGCTCCGGTTTCCGGAGGAGGGAGACCTCGAGTCCCTGATGGAGGAAAGGCGGGAATTCGGATATCCCCCCTTCACCAGAATCATCCGGCTGCTGCTCAAATCCCCTGACAAGGAAAAACTGGACAGCATGGCAAAGGAGGTTTCAGACATTCTGGGGAAAAGCAGTTTCAGGGACATCTGCGGTCCTGCCGCCTCCCCGGTCGAGAAAAGTTCCGGGGAATTCCTGCTGCAGTTCCTGATAAAGACCGACCGCAGCCGCAGCTGGGCTCAGGCCAAGGCCCGGCTCTACAACCGGCTCCGCGGCTTTCCTGCAGCCTCCCTGGCCATAGACGTGGATCCGGTGTTCTGACAGGACAAAGAAAAGGCCGCACCGTATGACCGGCGCGGCCTTCTAAAAGTTTTTCATAGTCAGTAATCATCAGTTTTTCTTAGCTTTCGATGCGGCCGAAGAGGCGGCTACCTTGGCCTTGGCCAGCAGGGGCGCCCAGTTGTAGTTGCGCCTGAGACCCTGGATGGTCATATAAAGCATCAGAATACATGACACTATGCAGACCAAAGCAAACGCAGCGATATACAGGCATGCCTTCATTATCATCACAGGTGCATTGGTTCCTGCATCGTAAGTACTTTCGGTATGTCCGTCACTGTACTTCCTCACAGTCTGGATCCAGCTTATCGAGGCGGCGCTGCCCATCATCATCGCCGACAGGGCGTAAGTAAACTTGCTGATGCCCCTCAGAGTGCTGGATTCAGCCCTGGTACGGGTCATGGTGTAGCCGTACGGACGCTCGGCGAAGATATAGACAGGTATCAGGATGATGAAGAATATGTTCCAGGCCCTGACCGCCCGTTTCTCGGCCTTGGCGCTCTTGACCCACGAACCATACTCATCCAGCGCCATCTTCTTTATATCCTTGAAATCCATCTTATTGATCCTGTCGAACTCTTTCCTGCACTCCTTTGCATGGGCAAGGGACTCGTCACGCCGCTCCTCTAAGCTTTTCCTGACATCCCTCGACTGAGCGGTATCGGCCTTGGCGGCATATTCGTCAGCAGCCTCCATCGCACTGGCATAATAGGACTTCTGCTCATAAAGAGACAACAGCTTATAATTTTTAGCACTCAGATTAGCATATTTGACAAAACCGGCCGGACTGTAGAGATCTTCGGGAGTAGTATCCCAGTTGAGAACAGTATCAGTTTCCTCCCAGCCCTCCACAGCTGCGACATTCTCCTGCCTGTTCTCCAAGCTTTCCTGCTTCTTGTCCACTCTCCAGGAAAGGAAGATCACCGTAAGTATCACACCGAGAATCACCTGCCACTGGAAGTTCCAGTGTCTTGTGGAGGACCAGTCCAGAATCATCTCCAGATCCACAGTGCAGAACTTGAAATACTGGTCGTCCTTGTCCACCAGTGCCTTCTTGGCCATATTCAGCAGTTCCAGCATCCGGGCGGTCTCCTCTGCCGTCTCTGGATATGCGTCATCGATGCCTTTGGCAGTACCGGCCTGGGTTGTCACTGCCTGATAGAGGTAGCCGTAGGCCTCGGCATTGGGGCTGTCACTCTCCGACAGACGCTTCACTTCATCGATGTCGAACGACAGATAGCCGTCACGCATCGCTTTCTTCCTGTTCTTGGGAGCTTTTTTCTTTTTCCCGTCTTGTTTTTGAGCCATATTAGTAGGGTATTAGGTTTAACGCTTTCAAATATAGCAAAACACAAGACGGCTCACGCGCCATCCTGTCAATATCTCGGGTCACTGGTTAAATACCCGGAAAACAAAGAAATGCCAATACGTAAAATACGTATCAATACGTACATCGCCGCCCTCTGAGCACCCTCTCGCGGTACTGCTGCGGAGACATACCGTGCTTCTTGGAGAAGGCACGCCGGAAAGTGGAGACTGAGTTGAAACCGGACATCTCGGCCAGCTGCTCTACCGACCAGTGCCCGGAGGGCTCGGCGAGCAGCCTCTCAGCCTCTGAGACCCGGTGAGAGTTGATATAGTCGTAGAATGTAGTGCCCACCTCCTGGTTGAGATAATTGGAGAGCGTGGTCCTGTTGGTTCCCAGCTCGGCCGCCAGTTCCGAGAGGGTCAGGCGGGGCGAGCGGATAAAATAGCCGCTGGAGGCCAGTTCGCTGAGTTTCCTGGAGAAGTTCCATGATGCGGCCGAGGAAGGCAGCAGATCCGCCCAGATGTCCTGTCCGGTCTGAGGCACGAAATAATAGGTATGGTAGGCCACTATGCCCCAGCTGACGGACAGAGTAACGTAATAGACAGCATCCAGGATATAGTCCAGCCTGGCCGACAGGAAGGTCCACAGCACCAGATTGGGCAGGAACAGGGCTATGCTCACCCACATCCAGCGGATGTCCATGTGGGTGATGTCCGAGCAGTTGTCCAGAAGCCTGCGCCTGTACTTTATGGTCATCCTCAGCACCACGCACATGCATACTGCTGAGAATACCGAGGCGAAGAGAACCTGCAGGCTGAACATCCAGTCATACGGCCAAGCCGCATAAAGGACAGTCATGCCCACGAAGGGAAAAAACAGAAGCAGAACCTTGGGAATGGTTATACGGCCCGGGAAGATAACCTCGAAGGCATATACCACATAGAGAGGAACGGCCCAGTTGTCCACCGACAGCAGGACCTTGTAAATATAGTCGTTGGAAGCCACATAAGGAAGAAGATACACGATGTCCTTGACAAGATATGCCGCATATACGGCAAGGATTATACCGGTAATCACCCTCAGCCGGTTCTTCTTGAACACACACAGATACAGGGCCGCGGTCAGGGCGAAAAGGCCTGCCGCTATACCTCCTATCAACACCGTAACATATCCGAACATACTGCCTGTCTATTTAAAATCCCTGCCCACCACTACTCTGAGAGCCCTGGGCAGGACCTCCAGATTAATCGGCGTAGTACCCACCACCTCTCCGTCTATCTCCACCCTGTCGGGCTTACGCGAGATCACGCAGACCCTGGATGCCGTCGTATGGGAGACTTCCCTTATCCTGTATATCGTACCCTTGAAAAGCTGCTTGAACAGCAGGAGAAACTTGATTTTGGACACCTTGCGGGCCACCATGACATTGACCAGTCCGTCGTCGGCCACGGCATCCGGCACCTGCATCATCCCGCCGCCGCTGTATTTACCTATACCGAACGCTAAGGAGAACATCTTCCCTGAGAAGAAGCTCCTGCCGTCCACCACCACCTTCGTGGGAGTGCTCGTGCGGCTGACCAGAGCCTTGAATGCTGCCTTGACGTATGCCAGGTCTCCTGATTTTCCCTTGTCCTTGGAGGCATTGCACCTGAGACATATATTGGCGTCCAGCCCTACTCCGGCCACATTCACCATATACCGGGAATTCCTCACTCCGGCCTGGGAATACTCCACGCGGGCCACATCCTGCATCACCGTCCTTCCCTCCAGCACTGTCTCTATGGCCTTGTCATAATCCTTCGGAATCCTGTACATCCTGGTCCAGTCATTGGCCGAGCCGGCCGGAAGCACTGCCATGGTTATCTCACTGACCGGCACCTCCTTCTGATAGAATATGCCGTTGACTATCTCGTGGAGAGTACCGTCGCCTCCTACCGATATGAAGTTGCGGAAGCCCCTCTTGAGGGAATATATGACCAGCTCGACTGCATGATAACGGTGCGTAGTAAACACTTCCTCGAAGGAGAATCCTCTATCCTTCAACATATTGGAAAGCAGAGGCCACTCCTTTGCGACCCTGCCTCCCCCTGCGTTGGGGTTTATTACTGCTATCCAAGAACTGTCACTCATCGGTTTTTGTAAAAATTTTCGCGAAAATAATATTAATTATCGGTTGGATGAAAAGAATTTCTAATTTTGCAAATTCGCTTAAATGATTTTTATGGGTAAAATAATTGCTATCGCCAATCAGAAAGGAGGTGTCGGGAAGACCACCACTGCCATCAATCTCGCTGCGTCTCTGGCTGTTCTGGAGAAAAAGACACTTCTCATAGATGCGGATCCGCAGGCCAATACCACATCCGGACTCGACTTCGACCCCGACTCTGACAACGGGAACACTCTCTACGAGGTGCTCATAGGTCAGAAACGGATATCCGAGGTAACGCTTGACACCGAGATCAAGGATCTCAAGATAATCCCTTCCCACATCAATCTGGTGGGCGCCGAGATCGAACTCATCAACGAAGAGAACAAGGAACTGGCCATGAAACAGGCCATAAGCGAAGTCCTGGACCAGTACGAGTACGTCATCATAGACTGTCCTCCGTCCCTGGGCCTGATTACCGTCAACGGGCTGACCGCCGCCGACTCGGTCATCATTCCGGTCCAGACGGAGTTCTTCGCTCTCGAGGGACTGGGCAAACTGCTCAACACCATAAAGCTCATCCAGACCCAGCTCAACCCCGCACTTAAGATCGAGGGCTTCCTTCTGACCATGTACGACGGCCGTCTGAGACTGGCCAACCAGGTAGTGGAGGATGTACGCCACCATTTCGGAAACATGGTGTTCAACACCGTCATCCAGCGGAATGTCCGCCTCAGCGAGGCTCCCTCGCACGGCAAGCCGGTAATCCTGTACGACGCCATATCCGCCGGCACCAACAACTACCTCAACCTGGCCAAGGAGATAATCGCTAAAAACTCATAATAAGACATGTCAAACAAAAGAGCAGCACTAGGCAAGGGACTCGGAGCCCTGATTTCCGGACTGGACCAGCCCGGCACGGCACCTGTCTCAGGCACCGGCGCGGTTCCGGTACGTACTCCGGCTCCGGCACTGGCCTCCATCTGCGAGATACCCGTAGACAAGATCTCGGCCAATCCCTACCAGCCCCGCAGCAACTTCGACGAGCAGGCTCTCGCCGAACTGACCGACTCCATCCGCCAGCTGGGCATCATCCAGCCCATCACCGTCCGGAAAACCGGCCTGCGCTACCAGATAATCAGCGGTGAGCGCAGATTCAAGGCCGCAAAAGCCGCAGGCCTGGAGACCATACCTGCATACATCAAGGATACCGATGACCAGGGCATGCTGGAGATGGCCATAGTGGAGAACATCCAGAGGGAGGATCTGGACGCCATAGAGGTGGCTCTCAGTTTCCAGAGACTCATCGACGAATGTCATCTGACCCAGGAGACAATGGCTGACAAGGTAGGAAAGAAGCGGGCCACTGTCACCAACTACCTCCGTCTGCTTAAACTTCCCGCCGAGATCCAGGTATGTATCCGCGACGGCAAGATATCCATGGGGCATGCCAAGGCCATACTCTCCCTCACCGAGCCCGAAGCCCAGCTCGGCCTCTGCGACGAGATAGTGCGCAAGGGACTGTCCGTAAGAGCTGCCGAGGCCAAGGCCCAGTCCATCCTCAGGAAGGCCTCCGCCCCCGTCCCCGTCAGCACCGGAGAGGAGGAGAAGTCCTCGTCCGAGCTCCCGGACTCATACTACCGGGTCCTCGAGATAGTGGGAAAATATTTTGGAAACAACATAAGTCTCAAGAGATCAGAGCAGGGGAAGGGCAGCATCACCATTCAGTTCTCCTCTGATGCGGAAGTGGAATCATTTTTGAAAGCGATAGAGAGCATTAACTGAAAATAAATAAGGAAAACAGGTGCGGAAGACAGTTCTAATAGCATTGCTGCTCATTCTCCTCCCCGCAGGCAGGCTGTCGGCGCAGTTCGCCACAGGCCAGCAGGGAGGCGGCACACAGTCGTCGGGCAGCACGTCGGACAGCACCTACACATCCTACACCCTCAAACGGTACTTCAGTTCCCTCTCCCACAGGGACAGCATGTCCATCGGATGGATGCTCGGAGGCTCGGTAATACTCCCTGGAACCGCCCAGATATACAACAAGGACTACTGGAAACTGCCCGTCATCTACGCCGGTATAGGCGGAATGCTGGGCGGAGGCATCTACTACAACTCCCAGTTCAAGAAGACAGGCAACGAATCGGACCGCCTGGCCCGCAACCTGTTCTTCATAGGCGCGGCCGTTTTCTACTGGGGCCAGATGCTGGACGGAGCCGTCTGCTACGAGTCCTACAGGGATCATCTGCCGGGCAGAGCCACCATCTACTCGGCCCTGCTCCCCGGACTGGGCCAGATATATAATAAGGAATACTGGAAACTGCCCATCTACTACGGAGGTCTGGCAGCCGCCGGCTACTTCTGGTATTACAATGACCTGCAGTACAAAAGATTCCAGAAAAACTACAGGGAGGCCACCTCGCCCGACGGCAACTACGAAGGCAATCTCTCGGTAGACAACCTCCAGTACTACAGGGACTATTACCGGCGGTACAGGGATTACTCCATAGTAGCCACCGTCGCCATATACCTGCTGCAGGTAATAGACGCCGACGTATTCGCCACCATGAGCGAGTTCGATGTCAACCAGAACATCAGCATGAATGTCGAGCCGGCCGTAATCGAGCCGCTCAACTACGAGTTCACGACCAATTACGCCTCAGTCGTCCCGGCCGGAAGCGCCGTAGGCATACAGATGAAATTCAAATTTTAGCATAACGAGATGAAGAGATTACTGACACTGTTCCTCATGTCCCTGACCGCCCTGTCCCTGGCCGCCCTGTCCCTGGCCGCCATGCCCGACAGTCCTGAGAAGGACGGCAAGCCGGCAAAGGACAGACAAAAGATAACACTGCTTTTCGGAAACAAGACGGAGACCAGAAAGGCGCTGCTCCAGCAGAGAGACTCCCTCCTGCGGGCCAATGCCCTGCTGCAGATGCAGCTCGACAGCCTCTGGATGGCCAACGAGACCCTGGCCATGGAAGACGTGACCTCCGGGGCCGGAGATACCGCGGCCTGCGGCTTCATCGAGACCACCGGCCTGGACCAGTTCACCCCCACCGACACAGTCCCCGTCACCATTGACTCCCTGCTGAGCCTGTGGTACCAGCGCCGCAACCTCAACCTGATGGACATCGAGCCTTCCGACATAGACACCATAGTCATGACCTCGGATATACCTGACTCAGTCTACATCGAAAGGCTACAGAAACTGAACTCCTTCATCTCCGTACCCTATAACAGCATCATCCGCAACCACATCATCTACTACACCCAGAGGATGCCGGACAAGATGGAGCGTATCCTGGGCCTGTCCGCCTACTACATTCCCATCTTCGAGGAGATCTTCGACAAGTACGACCTGCCCCTGGAGCTCACCGCCATGGCCGTCATCGAGTCCGCCCTCAACGCCAAGGCAGTATCCCGCGCCAGAGCCAAGGGCATGTGGCAGTTCATGTACTCCACCGCACGGCGCTACGGCCTGACCATCAACTCCTACGTCGACGAGCGCTTCGATCCCATAGCCTCGGCGGACGCAGCTGCCAGATACCTGCGCGACTCCTACCTCATCTTCGGTGACTGGAACCTCGCCATAGCCTCCTACAACTGCGGAGCCGGCAACGTCAACAAGGCCATCCGCCGCTCCGGAGGCTCCAAGGACTTCTGGGAGATCTACCCCTACCTGCCCCGCGAGACCCGCGGCTACGTCCCCTCCTTCTTTGCCGCCCTCTACGCCATGAAGTACTACAAGGAGCACAACCTCACTCCCGACTACATCCCCATGCCGCCGCACACAGACACCTTGAAGATCAACAAGATGCTCCATTTCGAGCAGATTGCCCACTACACCGGCGCCAGCATTGAGGAGCTCCGCACCCACAACCCCCAGTACCTCCACGACATCATCCCCGGCACCGAGAAGGAGTACATCCTGCAGCTCCCCTACCAGTACACCAACTCCTTCATCGACCACGAGGCCGAAATCTACGCCTACAACGACTCGGTGTATTTCAATCCCGCCGCCCTCAAGAAGATCCAGCAGGGAGTCTCTGCCGACGCCGCCCGTATCGTACACCGTGTCAAGAGCGGCGAGACCCTCAGCCACATAGCCCTGCGTTACGGAGTATCGGTACGCAACATCCAGAGATGGAACGGCATCGGCACACGCATCCGGATCGGCCAGCGTCTGGTCATCTATACCAACAACCGCGGCCCCGCGGCCCCGTCCTCCAAGAGTTCCGGCAGCAGCGCCAAGCCCGCCACCACGGTATCCGACGGATACATAGTGTACACCGTCCGCTCCGGAGACAACCTCTGGGACATCTCCCGCAAGTTCAGCGGCGTGACCATGAACGACCTCATGGAACTCAACGGCCTGAGCAAGAACAGCAAGATCTACCCGGGCAAGAAGCTCCGCATCAAAAAGGCAGAGTAAGCTGGAGCCGCACGCCCAGGTCATCCCCTGCCGGATCGTCGAAATACTTCGTCGCCGAGCATTTCAGGAAAATATTCAGCCATCTGACGGGCCTGTAAGTCACCACGGCATACAGGCCCGCTCCCTTGCCGTAGTATGCCGGCACGGAGAAAGTTCCGGGCGCGTCCCGCTCGTAGCAGTATATCCGCGCATCCCAGTCCTCGGCGCAGAAGAGCGTGGCCCGCAGACTCACCCGCCACCTCCCCGAAGGCGAAGTGTATCCCCCCTCCTGATAGACCAGCCCACCAAAAGAGCCCCCTCCGGCACTGCTGCCCTCCAGCCGGGTGGAGGCCGCGAAGCCCGTCTCCCCGCCGAAGCTGTACCCCAGGCGCAGCCGGAGCAGACGGGTACCCCTTCCGTCATCATAGGTTCCGCTCACCTTGAGGAACAATGCGTGCGTCCCGGAGACAGTCCACCCGCACTCCACCGCCCCCTTCAGGGAGGATGAAGGCTCCCGCACCCCGAACCTGGCCCAGGGAAAATGAGTGTATTCCAATGAGGCGGCGACCGTCACATCCCGGCAGGGCGACCAACGGAGGGCCGCCGAGACCCCGTGCTCATTGTTCACATTGCTGCGGCAGTACGCTCCGGCATGGGTGGCGATGTAGCGGGGAGAATAGTAGCGGTAGAGCAGCGAAGCTTCCAGCGAGGAGGACAGCGGGCAGGCGGCTCCCGTGATGCCGGCAAAGGCCCCGCCGAAGTCCAGGGCCGCCTCCCCGAAGACCCGCAGCCCCCTGAGGGAGAGGAGCCAGTCCAGGGAGGCATTGCCCCACCACCCGTCATAGCGCAGATGCTCGTTGTAATAGGAGGTGCGGCGGCCGTCCAGACGGTCGTAGCGGTAGGCAGCGGCAGTGACTCCGGCCTTCAGCCAGGAGCAGCGCCAGGACACATTGCCACCCAAGACCTCTTCCCTCAGGGCATTCCTGGCCTCCCGGAGAGCGTCCGTATCGTGGATACCGTCCTCCGGCTTGGTGACGAAGTAATCCCCCTCGACCCTCGCATCCTGACCGTTATTGGAATAAAATACAGACGCTTCCACCCCCTCCGGAAAAGCTACTGTCGCACCCGCTCCGTGGAAATAGCGGTTCTCGTCCGAAGAGGTATAGGGGCGCACCCCCGCCTCCCGCCGGACCGCCGCCGAGGGAGAGGACAGGCCGGAGAGGGAGAAGGAGTTCCACAGCACCAGCCCCTGCCCGAAACGGAGGGAATAGTCCCCGACGACGGCCGACACCAGCCTCCAGCGTCCGTCCCGGGAGAGAGGCAGGTCCGCCGCACTGACGTGCACGGAGTAAAAATCCGGGAAGCCCTTCTCCCCCCGGTCGCTCTCCAGGGTCGCACCGGCGGAGAAATGCTCCCCCAGTTCCATGCGGTACCTGGCATACAGCGGAACCGGCAGTCCATCCGCCTCCTCCCCTTCCCTTTCCAGAAGGTATCTGGTCCTTAGGGTCAATCTGCCCGAGAAGCGCAGCGGCATCCTCCCTTCCTCCGGAAGTCCCCCGGCTCCAGTTCCGGCTCCGAAGGTCACGAACGGCAGAATCTCCTCCACCGCGGCGGCGTCGAACCCGTCCACCAGAGCCAGCTCCCCGGCCGAGGCCAGCGGTCCGAACTCCCGGCGGTACTCCAGCAGGCTGACCACCATGAACGGAGTCAGCAGGGGGAAGGCCTCCAGAGCCTCCCGGTCCGCCGTGCTGAGATCCAGCGGCCTGCGGGTCAATTCCATAAAATACTCCGCGAGAGCCTCGGGATCCCCTCCTCCGTCCTCGCACTGTGTCTCTATCAGGCGGACTATCCCGCCGGGCAGTTCCTGGGCCTCCAGAGGGCTGCCGGACAGCAACAAAAAAGCCGCCCCGAGAAGGGCGGCCCCTGATTTTATCACTGTCTTCCCTTCGTTTCTCCTGCACAACATGTTTATCTGATTTTAAGGTTGTCGTCTACATGGTCATTCGTCCACTTTGAACTTGTACTTTATCTCCCGCAGTTCTTTGTTGGCCTTCTCTATCTTCGAGGCCAGGTCCTGCTTGAAGGCTACGACTTTCTCCATGACGGCCGGATCGCCGGCGGCCAGGATCTGCGCGGCCAGGATGGCGGCGTTCTTGGCTCCGTCCAGAGCGACTGTCGCCACGGGTATGCCTGAGGGCATCTGCAGGATGGAGAGAATCGAGTCCCAGCCGTCGATGGAGTTGGATGACTTGATCGGCACTCCTATCACGGGGACAGGAGTGTAGGCGGCGATGACACCCGGGAGATGGGCTGCTCCGCCGGCTCCGGCGATGATGACCTTGATACCCCGCTCCTTCGCGGCAGTAGCGAACTGCATCACCTGTACGGGGACTCTGTGAGCCGAGAGGGCATTGATTTCAAAGGGTATTTCCATAGAATCGAGGAACTCCGCGGCAGCCTTCATCACCGGCATGTCCGAGGTGCTTCCCATGATGATAGATACGAGTGGTTTCATGTCTTGTTTCAGTTAGATTGTCCGATGGCAAATTTAATCAGAAAAAACGTCATTTCTCCATTTTTTGACGTACTTTTGCATCATGGACAGGATAAAACTTCACGACAAGTATTTCAAGCTTTTCATTCCCAATGAGAAGATAGAGGCGGCCATCCGTCAGACCGCCGGACGCATCAACAACGATTTCCGCGGCTGTACCGAGCCCCCCGTATTCCTGAGCGTGCTCAACGGCTCCTTCATGTTCACCGCCTCGCTCATGAAATACATCGACTTCCAGTGCGAGCTGTCATTCGTCAAGCTCTCCTCCTACTGCGGCACCGCCTCCACCGGCCAGGTCAAGCAGCTCATCGGAGTGTCCGACAGCCTCAGGGGCCGCCGCGTCATCATCGTGGAGGACATCGTGGACTCGGGCAAGACGATTACCGAGATGTACGCCATGCTCAAGGACATGGGCGTGGAGGACATCCGGGTCTGCACCCTCTTCCTCAAGCCTGCCGCCTACAAGGGTAGCGTCAGCATCGACTACCACGCCATGGAGATAGGCAACGAGTTCATAGTCGGCTTCGGCCTGGACTACGACCAGCTCGGACGGCAGTACCCCGACATCTACATCGTCGACTAACCTTTTAACATCAGATACGCATCATGAAATACTACATTCTTTTCGGTCCTCCGGGAGCCGGCAAAGGCACCCAGGCCAAACAGATCGTCGAGAAATACCATTATCTTCACCTCTCCACCGGAGACCTCCTGCGTCAGGAGATGGCCGCCGGCACAGAGCTCGGCAAGAAGGCCGCTGAGCTCATCAACCGCGGCGACCTCGTACCCGACGAGGTGGTCGAGGGCATGATCCGCAACAAGATAGCCTCCAACCGGGACGTAGCCGGCTTCCTCTTCGACGGCTTCCCCCGCACCATCGCCCAGGCCGAAGCCCTCGACGCCATGCTCACAGAGTTCGGCGGCAAGGTCGACGCAGTCCTCTCCCTCACCCTCCCCGACGAGCTCGTCTACGAGCGCATCCTGCACCGCGCCCAGATCGAGGGCCGCAAGGACGACACCGACCGCAGCATCATCGAGAACCGCATAGCCACCTACCACGACAAGACCGAGCCCCTGATCACCTACTACAAGGGCCACGGCAACTACCGCGAAATCGAGGGCAACGACACCATAGAGAATGTCTTCGCAGCCCTCTGCGGCATACTCGACGAGTAAACCGGATATTTCCGCTTAAGAGACGCAGACCGGCGCGGACCGCTCAACGGGTGCCGCGCCGGTTATATTATTCCACCTTCCAGCCTTCGATACGGCGGGTGGCAGTGGAAAAATTGATTCCTATCTTAAAGATTTTACGGCCTTTATCGGATATGAAAGGCCATTCGTACCCCTTGGACACTATCTGATCCAGAGCATTGTCCGGGTCCTTGTCCCGCTTGAGTTCGACAACGTAAACGTATTTTTCTGTCTGTATCAGGATATCGATGCGCCCGTTTGAGGTATGCCGCTCCACCTCCACACGCTGGCCCAGCAGCTTCAGAAAGACATACATAGTGTTCTGCATGTACAGTTCGGCCTTGCCCTGTACCTGGTAGTCGTTGTCGGCCAGGAAAGCCTTCAGACGCTGCAGGAACATTTCTATGTCACCCTCACGCAGGTCCTTGGCGAAACGGTTCACAGAAAATTCCGACACCTCTTCCTCCTTCGGGATGTACAGCTGCGCCAGGCTCTCCGTGAAGCCGTTCTCCACCTCTTTGTTGGGATAGCCGAGCAGGTACTCGTCGGTATCGCGGAAGTACTCCTTGATAGTCAGATAGCCGGTCTGGTAGAGCAGGGTCACGGGTGAGATATGCTCGGCGTTGGTGCCGGTGAGTATCCGGGGCCGGACACGGTCCAAGGTCAATTCATTGAGGTTGATGTTCTCACGCATCAGATATGATACCAGAAAAGAAGGAGTTGCTGTGTCATACCAGTACTCACCGAACTTTTTCTTGCTTAGAGCCAGCAGCAGACTGTAAGGATTATAGATTCCCGGAGAGTCGTCGTGAAAATGATAACCGTCATACATACTCTTAAGACGCGCATAGCATTCATCCACCGTAATTTTGTTTTCCTCCGCCATTTCACTTACACCTTCTGACAATAAACTACTGCACAACTCATTTTCCGACACACCGCATATCGCATAGTACCTGCCGTCCATGGATATGTCGTTGAGATTGTTCAAGCCGCTGAAAATGCTCATGTGCCCGATCCGCGACACCCCGGTCAGAAATCCGAAGCGGATCTTGTCATCCTGCGTCTTTATGACACTGTAAAATCCCTGCAAGGTGCTGCGGAAATAATCCCGGAGTTCCTTATTTCCAAGATTATCCACTATCGGCTTCTCGTATTCATCCACCAGCACCACCACCTTGCATCCCGTACGACGCGCAGCACATGTGATTACCTCATCGAAACGGGTCGCAAACGTCTGATACACATTCTTCACGCCATAGAGTGCCTCCCACTCCGCAAGTACTTGAGACAGCTTGTTGTCCAAGTCCTCCCGTGTATTGTATGACGCCCCTCCAAGATCCAGCCTGAGCACAGGATGCACTTTCCACTCCTTCTCCAGCCCTTCAACAGCCAGCCCCCCGAACAATTCCTTTCTCCCCCGGAAATAAGCCTCCATCGTAGACAGCAGCAGACTCTTCCCGAACCTCCGCGGACGGCTCAGAAAATAATACTTTCCCTCATCGGCCAGGCGGAAGACATACTCCGTCTTGTCCACATACACATATCCGCCCGTGCGGATCTCCTCGAATGTCTGTACTCCTATCGGATATTTCAGCATAAGCGTTCCTCCTCTGATTTGTCAAGGCAAAGTTAATCATTCCGGCGGAAAATAAAAATCCCTCAATGAGTGATGTTTTTTGAAAAAATCGTCACTCATTGAGGGATTATCATTATATTTGCACAAAATCAATTCAATATGATCGACTCACTGCTATATGCTTACATGGAGGAGCAGCTTAGAAGAACTCCAAACAAGTTCAAGCGCTACCTTTACAATGAGATTCCCTGGGACAATCAGATGACAGGCATAACCGGTGCCAAAGGTATTGGAAAATCAACAATGATCCGCCAGTACATCCTGGAGCACCGCACGAAAAACCAATTTCTCTATGTATCAGCAGATCATACCTGGTTCTCGAATCATCTTCTGACCGAACTGGCGGATGACTTCGTAAAAGAAGGAGGCACTCATCTGTTCATCGACGAGATACACAAATACAAGAACTGGTCCAGAGAACTCAAGCAGATATACGACGTGCATCCGGAACTTCACGTCATTTTTACCGGCTCTTCTATTCTTGAACTTGAAAAGGGAGAGGCAGACTTGAGCCGAAGGGCTCTGATGTACAAAATGGAAGGTCTCTCTTTCCGGGAATATCTGGAGCTTTTCCACGGAATAAGCAACAGAACCTACACCTTGGATGAAATCATATCACACAAGATAGACATCAAAGAGCCTGTTCACCCGCTTCCACTCTTCAGAGAATACCTGAAAACAGGTTATTACCCGTTTTCTTTGGATTTCGGTTTTGAGAAAAGACTTCAGCAGGTAATCTCCCAGACTTTTGAATCAGACATTGCTCAATATGCGGACCTGAAGGCTTCAACTGTCAGAAAACTGAAAAGAATGCTTGCGGTCATCTCCAATCTGGCACCTTTCAAACCCAGCCCGGAGAAACTGGCCGTGGAGATAGGAGTCAGCAAGAACAACGTTACCGAATACTTGATTTTAATGGAAAAGGCCGGACTGATAGGTCAGCTTAGGGACGATACCGGAGAACTTCGCGGACTGGGAAAGGTAGAGAAAGTATACCTTGACAACACCAACTTAATGACAGCCCTGGCAAAAGAAGGCAAACCGGATATCGGCAACCTCCGCGAGACATTTTTCTACAGCCAGATGAAAGTACGCAATGACGTAACCTCCTCCAAGGACTCAGATTTCGTCATAGGCAAGTACACTTTCGAAATAGGCGGCAAAAAGAAAGGCCGGAAACAGATTGAGGGCATCCCGAACGGCATCATCGTAAAAGATGACATCGAATATGGCCACGGTGTTGAGATACCGCTTTGGCACTTTGGCTTGAACTACTGAATAAAAATCCCACTGACTTCACTCCTTTCGGAACGAAACCAGCGGGAATAATCATGAAGGACAATACCGTGCAAAGCTATTCCGTCACAACGGCCTTAAAAGTCATGAAGATGATTTTAAGGTCTTTGATGAAAGAATGGTCGGCAATGTACTCGAGGTTGATGCGGAGCTTGTCCTGCATCACTACGTCGCGGTAGTACTGCTCGGGGTCGGCGGCCTGCTCCAGAAGCTCGTTCTCGTTGCGGTAGCGGATGGAAGCCATGTCAGTGATGCCGGGACGGACATCCAGGACATGCAGCTGTTCCGGGGTGTAGAGGTCGACGTACTTCCGAACCTCTGGTCTGGGACCGACCAGGCTCATGTCCCCGATGAAAACGTTGATGAGCTGCGGCAGCTCGTCCAGCTTGTACTTACGGATATAATAGCCGGAACGGGTCACCCTCGGGTCATGTCCGCCGACGGTGATAAGCCCCTTCTTGTCCGAGCCCACCCGCATCGAGCGGAACTTGAACAGGCGGAAATCCTTGTTGCCACGGCCCACCCTTACCTGACGGTAGAACACCGGTCCGGGCGAATCGAGCTTAATCCACACCGCCAGTATTAAAAAAAGCGGGCTGAGGACGAGCAGTCCCAGTCCGCTTGCTGTGATGTCAAACAGGCGCTTCACTTCTTTTTCAGGTCTGAAATGATGTCGGTAAAATTGTCCATAACGTACTGCACGTCCTCATCGTCCAGATGGGTGTGCAGCGGGAGGGTCACCTCGCACCGGTACTGGTCGTAAGCGTTGGGAAAGTCCTTGATGTCGTAACCGAGAGCCTTATAGGCCGTCATCATCGGAAGCGGCTTATAATGCACATTGCAGGCAATGCCGCGCTCGGCCATCTTGACTATCACATCGTTGCGGTAGTCTACGTCCTTGCCGAGAAGACGTACCAGATACAGGTGACCGGAGGATGAATGATCAGGGCCGAAGTGGTTCAGTACCTCCACACCATAATCCTTCAGTCTGTCATCATAAGCCTCTATAATCTGACGGCGGCGGCGCAGCAGTTCCGGATACCGCTTGAGCTGAGCCAGACCGATACCGGCCATGATGTCCGTCATGTTGCACTTGTAGTAAGGCGCGACGATGTCGTACTCCCAGGCACCGAGCTGAGTCTTCGCCAGCGCGTCCTTGCTCTGACCGTGCAGCGACAGCAGCTGAATCTGCTTATAGACCGCCTCGTCGTCCAGGCCTTCATGAGAGCGCCACGTCAGTGCTCCGCCCTCAGCCGTAGTCAGATTCTTCACCGCATGGAACGAGAACGAGGTAAAGTCCGCTATCGAGCCGCACATCTTCCCGTGCCGCCTGGCCCCGAAAGCATGAGCCGCATCGGCTATCACCGCCGGCCTTCCGTATGCCTTCTGGATATCATTAGCCGGCCTGAAGAGTGCTTTTCTAGACTCGACCGCCTCGAACACCCTGTCGTAGTCGCAGACCACTCCGCCAAGATCCACAGGCATCACCGCCTTGGTCCTCTCAGTTATCGCGTCCGCCACCCTTGCATAGTCCATCTCATAACTGCCAGGAGCACAGTCCACCATCACCGGCCTCGCCCCCACATGGCACACCGAACTCGCCGTAGCCGTGTAGGTATAAGCCGGTACGATCACCTCATCCCCAGGCCCGATGCCCAGCACCCGCAGCGCCATCTCCATGCACGCCGTAGCGGAATTCAGACACACCGCCCGCTGCGTACCGCAGCACATCGCTATCAGATGTTCAAACTCCTTAGTCTTCGGCCCGGTAGTAATCCATCCCGAGCCCAGCACCTCCGCTACCATGGAGGCTTCCGCCTCCGACATGTCGGGAGGCGAGAATGGTATGTTTCGCATATCTAACATTTATTTAATACGTAAAATCTTTATAACACCCCAATGAAGAATATAAAATATAGATCTCATAATATTGAGATGTTCTATTTTACGATATAAAACCCAATGATACTTTATTAATTGAAATTTATTTGCAGATATAGAATCATGACGCACCCGATACTGTACCAATACCTGGTTCAGGCCATATATGAACTTCTCTGACTTAAGCATTTTAAGCCATAAAGCATCATCATTCCGTTTTCTTATATTAGGCACCTCAAACTTACCCATCTGAGTCACATCATACATCACTGTTGAATTACCTATCGGACAATCAAGTAAAACTCTATTATAATCTGCTTTTTCCCTACAGTGTATTATTTTGCCAAGACATCTTCCAGTCTCATCTATCTGCTCATAATCAGTACATGTGAACTTATAATTGTTCTCTTGCATGAACTGAATTTGAGCTGATAATTTATCCGGCAGCCATACATCATCACTATCCAGAAATGCAATGTATTGCCCCGTGGCCATTGACATTGCGACATTTCTTGCTACTGCAGCACCGGAATTCACCTCCAACTTTTTATATTTTATCCGTGAATCTTTTGAGGCGTAGCGCAACACCACTTCTTCAGTATTATCAGAAGAACAATCATCCACTATGATCATCTCCCAATAAGAATATGTTTGTGATAAAACACTTTCTATCGTCGTTCCTATATAATTCGCACAATTATATGCAGGAGTGATAATAGAAACAAGACCTGAATTCATATCTAGTCAGAAATACTTGTTTACACTATTTTATATTTTTGATATTAAAATTATAAAAATTGATAACAGCTTGTATTTGACAATCATTTCGATTTTTATTCATATCATAAAGGCAAGAATTTCTGTGAAAATATTGAAAAAGATTATCTAACGGAATGTATATACTATTTCTATTTTGCAGAACAACATTTTCGGTTTTTTGAAGTATAGCCATAAAATAGAACCAAACATCATCAGCTGTTGGTGATAATTTCATAAAAATACTTTCCTTACACAAATCTTCGTACAACAAATCTTTTTTATACAAGCACCCCCCTCCGCTGGTCGGGAATACATCTAGTCCATTTACCCCAGAAATTTCATTCTCCCAATCATTATAAGAATTCAAATTCCCATATTCATCAAATGTTAAACGGTGTGCTCTATGAGAATATATTCGCTTAGGATCCTTTACATATTCAGAGACTAGTAGCTCGATCATATTTCTTTTATAGAACAAATCATCATCACAAGTAATAATCAAATCATTAGGAAAATACGTTATTGAGGGAATTAATTTCTTATATGATTTTATATCCTTGCAGTACTTAATCGTTATACCATATTTTATTAAATTAAAGACTCTACGTGGTATCTTTTCGTCATTCCAATTTTCATAATCCAACCATAAAATAATAGCATCCGGTTTATAAGTCTGTCTCAACAATGAAATCAAGGTATAGTATACAGTATCACTAACTCTACGACCATAACTAGTTAAAGACACTATTACCTTTTCTTTCCGAATTTCGCCTACATTTAAACCATCAGACGGGATCTTTATCATGCCGAGTTTACATGCCAGTTTTATTATTTCTCCACGAATAGTATCCAATAATATCTTAAGTTTATTCATCATTTAATTTATTAAACATAGCCAATTGATATATAATCCTTTCAACGAAGCACCTCTTTGAATATATATTTTATTTTCCTCTATTCTATCCAGTCCATTTATGCAAAATATATTTGAACTTATTGCCTGGTATAACCTCAGAGAATGGCCTAGAATCCAAGCTTACACTATAAAACTTTACTTCTAATATTTCCCTCGAATTTCTCCTCCTACAGCCGCGTCATAAATATTTCAGTCCTACTATAAAACAACTAAAAACATTTTCTTGGAAATTCAAATTAATACGTTACGAAACACACAATCCAACAGATAATAATCATTACTCACAAAGTAATATATACCATCCAGTTATCAAAATAAATAATACGATATCTTCGTCCACTTTGCTTTATTCGTCTTATTCTTTAGTGAATAAATTTTAAACATAAGATTTCACTTTATAGATAAGCGACATACATCGTATTGTAAATTGAACATTAATATAGGCTAATATTGAAAAAACTTTTGACTTTAATTTACCGACCGCACATCTTAAATAATACCTCTCGTATTTTCCATATATATTCTGCAAATAATCTATATATTGCTTTTCTGCTTCACTAGATTCTCCCATCCGCAATACACATTGATTCGCAGCATAAATTATACTCGCATAGGCATAAATGGCGCTTTCTGGGAAATTCTCTTTTATAAAAATTGCCATTTCTTCCTTTCCTATAACAGCATCTAAGTGTTTCGGACTAAACGAAGACTGCATAATACTAGAAGGCCTAATCCTGTACATATATTTTGCCTCCTCACCCACTGCTATAGAATTTGCTTCTGCTACCAATTTATATGTTGTAAAAACATCTTCATGATAGCGTCCCTCTGGATAACGGATGTTTTGAAACATTGCCATTTTGTACATCTTACCCCAAGCGACAGTTCCAATTCCTTCATTACTTAAAAAGTCATGTATACAATTAGGCGCACCTGCTACCACATGGCCTTTAATTTCAGCAGCACGTCTTTTGAGTAGTAGCCCGTCTTCTGACACATACTGTGGCTGACATACAGAGATATCTGAATGATGTTCTGTAAGCAGGCGCAGTAGATATTCTACCATGTCAAGCTTAATAAAGTCGTCACTATCAACAAATGTAATATATTTACCGACAGCCTTGTCAATACCTCTGTTCCTTGCATCAGACAAGCCTCCGTTACTTTTATGAATTACTTGAATACGACTATCTTTTAACGCATACTCATCGCAAATTTTATTTGAGGCATCTGTAGACCCATCATCTACTAATATTATCTGGAGATTTTTATAAGTCTGACACACTATGCTCTCCAGGCACTGACGCAAATATTTTTCCACATTATACACGGGAATAACAATTGAAACTAAATCCATTGCATTTACAAGACACTGAAAAGAGGTGAAACGTAAGTATACTGTTCAGTAGAAGTTGACATTAAAAAATAAATAAGGAAACAGGTGATCAATCCTAAAAATAAAACATCTTTTACATTCCTATTCTTTATTGAATCACTCAAATTACAAAAAAGTAATATGAGAAAAGGGGCAAAATAAAGCCCCAATCTCTCTACATAGTTGAACTTCAATCCAATTAGATTCATAAGCACATACATAAGAGTCATGTTGCCCAAAAATTGACGCATAGGCGACATGGACGATTTATATATGAAAAATAATGATACTGCACCCTCTATCAACCATAAAACTACCACTGTATTTACTTCTTGGATAACTTTATGATTGCTCATATAATTACCATAATGCTCCATAAAAGGCGCAATACTAACAATGAGGTCGCTGAAAGTAATATACACTAAAATCATTAGCAATGGTACTGCCCGCATCACAATCTTATTATTCCTGAATAGATAAGCAATATATACTACAATAAATATTATTGCAGACACATGCAAGGTTGTTGACAATAGTGTTAACAAAATAGCTTTTGCATATTGTTTCTCTGTAAAATTAATCCAAGCATTTGCCAATATTGCCACGGCCAACATTTGACGATATATGTTAAATGCTGACAAATAAATTCCTATAGAAAAAAAAACTACAGACGCTATATAATAGTCCGCTGTGGAATGCTGGATAAATCGCTTCATTAAAAAGCAGAAAATAACAGCTGATATCAGCAAGAAAAATTGATACTCACGCCATATTATTGACAAAATTTTTGTATACATTACAAAGCCTATCTCTATACCATCATAGAAAAAACCTACATTCGCAATATTTAATGACGTGGAAGCAATATCATTGAAAATTTGACGGTAATTGTCTGTATCTGCCCCAACAGTTACTCCTCTCAAGCCCATTATTAGAGCCAAGAGTAGAAACAGAATATTTAAATAATATTGCTTTATCTGCTTTGAAGCTGATGGACTATATGCTCTTGAAATGACATATACAGCAATAGATAAAACCACAAATATTACAACCAGCACATACATACGTCAGCCGTTCCGTAAACATTTTTTGACATTATTCAAAACTCTATCTGCTAAATTGTCTATATATTCTCTTAAAATTGACTATTACATTAAAAAATGTTCTATGGCCAAGAAATGCAAGAATATAGATCGGAAAATAGCGATAGTTCAAGTACTTGACAGGAGTGTCTCTGATATCCTGCTGAAGACAGAATACATATTCCTTTCGTTCTGCCGTTGTTGAATAATTTGAAATGACCTCAGAAAGTTGATGGACAAAGTTTGAGTAGTACCGAACATACGATTTCCTTTGATACCTAATGTTCTCAACCTTTTTAAGTTTTATTTTAGTTTTGTTAAGCAAATCCAGCTTTCCTTTTAGGATTTTATCCTCCTTTACCTTAAATTTATTATATGGCGGCAATTTATGTATTAAAGAACTTCCGGAAGCAATATTGTAATTATATGGCTCTATCGGCAACAGTACAATACTATTTACGTACTGCAGGTATTGTAAAGTAAAAATATAATCTTCCTGGTGTGAAATCTCTGAATCAAATATGATTTTATTTTCATGTAAAATATCTCTTCTGAACAATTTATTCCAAGTCCATCCTAACAACGACCTATTCTCCAAACTATATACCGCGCCCAATATTTCACCCCAATCTTTGAAAACACCGAAACCAAGACTTTTCTTCTCGATTATTGTGCCATTCTTCTCTGTCTGAAAGCCAAAGAAGAATAGCGAACATTCAGAATACAGCCGAACATATTCTGCCAACTGAGCCAACATGTCACTATTCAAACGGTCATCCGAATCAACAAAAGACACATATCTACCGACAGCCATTCTCAGAGCAGCATTTCTGGCATTGCTAACACCTGAATTCTCTTGATGAACGACTCTGATACGCGAGTCTCTTTTTGCATAGTCGTCACAAATCTCACCGGACCCATCTTTACTACCATCATCTGTGATGAGAATTTCAAAATCCTTACAAGATTGATTCAATATGCTTTCCAAGCAGACTGACAATGTACATTCCGAATTATAAACCGGAATGATAATTGAAAACAGAGGTTTTTGCATTCTATAGACAAAATCGTATTCTCTAATTTAGAATAATCACGTTTAAATTCTTGGCACACAAATCTTTCCTGGCAGTTCAAATTACCGACACCGATATTTTATGAACATATTTAAATATACCAACAATATTATAAATGAATTATTACCATAAGATATATAAACTTGTGCATCAGATCATTAAATTATATGGACTCATATTCAAGGCATTATTACACCCAAATTATCCAAACCATATTGCCGTTTTGCTATAACCATCGCTTATGACAAACAATTGTTATAGCTTTCAAAAAATCGAAACAATCCTCCACAAAACTTTCAAGAGTACTATCCTCTGCTAACAAAACCCAGATATCATTGAGTGCTTGAGAAATTAAAGCCCAAGATTGTTTTTAAGCAACCATTTTGTTTCCATAAACTCACGCATGCACTTACATAGATACCTGAAAACAAACGATAATCCAGTTACTATTATAACAACAATTATAAACACAAATACGCCTTTTTCTATTCCTGCAATTGACAGTGCCTTATTTGTTATTGAGATCAACACTCCATGCAATAAAAACATTTCCCATGTAATCTTACCTAACTTGTCCCATATTTTTGATTGAAACATCTTACTAACAACACATTCATTACGCAAAGCAGAAAATATTAATACTGGAAATGTTAGCAAAATATAGAAATCGCTTACATTCTCATTCACCATAATCCCTATTGTCAAAATGAAAGACAATACAAACAATAAATCTAGCGCTTTGGAATTATACTTTTTGCAAAAATTGTTTTCTACAATACTTCTTAGCAGAATCCCCACACCTATTTCTGATGCTCCGCGTATAATTGGGATATATATACAACCTAATGTTTGCCAATTTTCAAGTTTATTCTCCGATATGTTCGACAATAGAACAAATGACATCAGGCAAAAAAGAGGAATTATAAATTGTATTCCCGATTTAAATTTTGCTATTATATAATATAAAAAATAACCACCTACTATTAGTACGCAATAGTACCACAACGGATAATTAAATCCGCCTGAAAAAATCCCAACATTCTGTAAAATGAATGCTTCTGATATAAATTTGTAAAATGCTTCAACTTTAAAAGATTTATTTATTACTGATACTAATATTCCATAATACAGAAAACTTATTATTGCCGCCAATATATATTCGAAATACGTTTTCTTTACTCTGTTTATAGTAAATTGAAATGCGCTGAGTTTTGGATTACGCAGGTAACTGTCCATTAAGAAATAACCACTGACAATAAAGAAGAACTCAACAACTAAATATCCTTTTGTGAAGAAACCATATTGACCATGCCATGATAACAGAATTACCATGAAAAAAAACCTTAGAAACTCTAATGTTCTTACTCTCTCCGATGTCATTAATTAATTTCTAAATTTAAATAACTTATTCACCCTATACCCAATCCTTTTCTCAATATTTTTTTAGATCTGTCTGCCTGCTCCTCTCTGATATCATTTACTTCACCCCAGTCTGTTCCTTCTATAGAATCCATTTCCAGATTAAATGTTGACAACAACGACTCTATTCGTGCATTTCCACGTATTGCATTAGATAAGACTTTGAAAGGCTTATTAAAAATAATTGAAAAAACTGTCCCATGAAATGAATCTGTAACTACACACTCTGCATCTCTAAACATTGCCAACCACTCTTCTACAGAAAAACCGCATCTTGTGTCAGCTGTAAATTTTTTCACTTTTAACCTTTTATTTTTAGCAACTTCATTTACGAGATTATTCTTCTCAGAAGACTTATCCAGTAAATATGCTGCTAGATACTTTGTCTCACTCAATGGAACTACTTCACACAATTTAAGATAATCCTCCATTGTTAGCAACAGCGTTGGATCCAAGACATGTTCTGCTTGTACTCCTAGATATGTTTTACAAATATCTACCCCTGATTTCTCTCGTACTGATACAAGAACAAATCGCGCTAGTAACTTCCGATACTCTGATATTTGTTTCTGAGTATATTCATGGATATTATCCATTCCGAATGATGCAGCATACGCTATACGTTTAATGGGATAATTTTCTAAAAATTTAAGATACATGTCATTTATTGTATCTCTATTATACCTTACTCTCCACACTTGGTCACTTCCCACAATAACTACTTCTGCTCCTATTTCTTTTACCAAATCAACATTATAGGATGAAACACTTCGGCTCAGAGCGATGTACTCTTTTACAAACCTACTATTTTTTCTATTTCTTTTATTGCGTCTGAGAAAAGATCTTTTCTTACCAACACATCTTAGCAGTATTGTCTTTAACGCAGATATAAATACTCGTAAATATGTAAGTCTCCGCCCAACATAATCTATAGTTACCGGTTCTTGTCCCATATCTCTCAGGACCTTCTGCAGTGCATAATTCTGAAGAATGCCGCCATAGTTGTTATGAAGCGGCTGAGTCACTATACAAATTTTCACGATTTGTTATGTATATTTTTTTATGAAGGCTATTTCATCCGATATCTCACTTTCGTTCAATAATTTTAGAGAATCTGTCGTAAACAGCACTAAATAAATTATATTCCAGTATCTTGTTTAAGAATCTTAATCTGCTCAACAAATAGAGACACAACAATATCACCATGGTATACACCGCACACATAAACAGATTCCCTGACAAATTGAATGCTCTCACTACTATATAGATGAAGGCTATAAAAAAAGTATGGTAAATATAATAAAACATTGTTTTGCTGCCCAAGTCTGCTATTTTATCAAATACCTGAATCTGCGAAATCCGTATAAAACCGATTCCCGTCATTATTCCTGAAATCATGAATATACCACGATGTACTAGACGATGTATATCACCATTATATGAACCCACATACGCATACGGCACACTGCTATCAAATATAAAAAAGACCAACAAATATGTCAATACAAGAAAAAACAATGCCGTCCATATTGGCAATGATTTAATTTTCCTGAACGCATTGATATTCCTACTTGCCATCCCTGATACAAAAAAGCACAAAAAAACACAAGTCCTATTAAAAGACAATACCTCACCTATCTTCGGAACAAAACCTACAAATAAAGAGAATATGTATACTAGCAGAACTTTCCTCAAATTAAGCCATTCCGGCCTGATAAATATTGACAATATTCTCCAATAAAACAGGCTTAAAAGGTACCATAACGCAAACTGCGGAGTCAACAATGATACGATATTCAAACTTTTAGGAAATACTATCCACAATAATGCATCAAACAAAATAAAGATACTCAACAAGTTCATTGTTGAGCGTAAATATTTCCCATCATTGCGAGCAGGTCTAGTAAAATATCCTGATATGAATGTAAACAAAGGCATAACAAATGAACTTATCCAGTTATATGAAACCTTTGCAATCATACCTTCCCCCACCCTGCCAAGAACATGAAGTAATATCACAAATAATATTAAAACGAAGGTTAAGTAGTTATTGAAAAATCGCATGAAGAATGAGATTGCAGGCATTGTTGAAAGGGATAGGTCCATTGATGCTTTAAAGTTCGTTTAAAAATTAATTGAAGGACAATGCCTCTACCCTTTTTCAATTCACATTTAACAAAAGCATTCCTACATGATTTTGGATTTTATTGTACGGATAGTATTCTCCCCTAGAATTGACTTCGCACTATTTATAATTTTTTTCCTCACCACAACTTTTGGATCCGACTGTATATGGCTCATCATTTCCAGCGCCTCCATCTCATCCTCGGGCTGGGTAAACACTTCCAGGAGCATAGGTTTTTCACCTATTTCTGAATCCGTAAAGGTTTCCAATGCCTTTATAAACTCTTCTTTATTGTTCGCCGCCATGTACTGACACCCCAGATCCTGGGCATAATGACGAATAAGGTCCGGAGACTGATTGCCGTAATGTCCGGCAGCTGCCATGTATCTGTCAGCATCTTCCTTAAACGTGTAACAGAAGTGGGTCTTCAGACGGAATTCAGCACCGCGTCCGTTATTGATGAGCATAATACGGACATTCCTACCTACATGGCGGTTTCCAAGCACATTCATGTCGTAGAAGAACGTAAGGTCCCCGAAGACTCCGAAAAACAGCCGCTCCGGATGAACTAGGGAGGCCCCTATCAATGAACTGACACAGCCGTCGATACCGCAACAGCCGACGTTGCACGACGACTCCACTCCTTCCGGCAATGGAAAGATATTCCAGCATCTGCGCGTATTGGAGACACCGATGTGTATTGATGAGTTTTCCGGCAGTCTGGATGACAGCTGCTGTGCAGCCCACATGTTGCTGAACGGCAACTCCGGAATAGATCCGTATATATCACCATACGCACGCCGGCACTCGTCTATAAACTCATGTCTGTCATGACCGTCCTCTCCGTAATGACGGAAGAACATCTGTTCCTGCATCTGGAACACTGCGGACAGTCCATGGAAAGGATCACGCAGTTCTCCGTCCTCACTTACGCGCCATATCTTCTTGGCCTTGAATCTTCCGGCGAATGTCGCGGCCGACATCTCTCCGATATGCACCATTATGTCCAGAACAGGCATTGGAGACACTGCATATTCCTGCAGTTCCGCCAATGTAGGCTGCAGACGGTAACGTCCGTAATAGCCGCTGGTATGATCGCAGATGACTACCGCGTCGTGCGTAGCACAGAACCTGTCCAGACATTCTGTTAAGTCTTCGGTAAACCGGGCATGCGAGCCGACATATACCGCTATCCTGCCTTCCGGTATTTCCGGCAGCCGGTCCCAGGCCATGTATCTTCGCATTATGCGGACTTCGGGCAATTCTTTTACCGAGAAGTCACGGCTGTAGGTAGTGAATATATTGATGTGCACAGGTCCGCCCCCATTGTGTTTCAGTTCCAGCACTGCCTTGTTTGCCTGCATAGTCACATAAGCCGCATCGCGTTCGTCCTTTACCACCGGAAGTTCCACCGAGATCAACGCCACGTCATTGGGGATGCTGCGGCGGTCTATGTTCTGCGGCATGAGCTGTCCTATCCTGTCTGTTCCCTGATGTGACGTCACGGCCAGAACAGGAAGTTTCCGGTAGTATGCCTCCGTCAGTCCCGAAAGATAGTTCCTGGATGCGGTGGCCCCCGTGCACGTGATTACCACCGGCTCTCCGCTCTCGGCCGTCATGCCGCACGCCAGGTACGCTGCAGAGCGCTCATCCACTGACGAGTATATCTCAAAATAAGGATCGTCCTGCAGACTGCCGACAAGTGTATAGTTGGTTGTTCCAGGGCTCGCTATCACCCTCCTGATATTATTGGCTTTCAGCACCGAGATTAGAATCTGGACATTGCGTTCTGCCGTATAGAATCTCTCCTGAGACATATTTTATTTTGATAAGTTATCTGAAATTTTTCTGAGTATCTTTAATGACATACCGTACAGTCCCACCAGAAACACCAGGTCATAGCGGTACAATAAATAGCTTATCCGGGATTTGACATCCGGTATCTCCTTCAGTCTTGCCCTCTCATGGCTGATTCTGTCATTGACCGCCTCCAGCCTCCAGTCAATTGACCTGAACTCAGGACCGTCCAGGAATTTATCGAGACACATGGCAAGGCCCGTTTCGGGCGGGGTGAATTCTGAGACATCGCAGAACTGAGATATCCTGGTATTGTCAAAGCTGCGGTTGAAGTATCTGCAGTATATTACCTGGTATCTTTTTTCTTTAAATCTCAAATTCGATGACGTCTCCGTATATACGACTTTGGGCTGCTGCTCCGCAGGAAGGCGCCGTCTCAGGACTGAAAGGTATATCTCCAGTACTCTGTCCCACGGCAGAGACACTGGGCTCGTTATATGATAGATCTGACCGAGGGCCTCCTGACGGCCTATTATTGACGATATTCCCCTGCTGACATCATCTCCGTACGTCATCGTCGTGATTTTGCTTCCTATGTCCCTGGAGAACACTATGGACCTCCCATGAAGGGCGCGGTAGAGCCAGTTCTCCTTTTCCAGCACACCGAGCTGCAGACGATGGCTGTTGTAAGTGATTGTAGGACGGATGACTGTCCAGTTGGACATCTCGGAGTCCTTCAGGAAATTTTCCTCACGCGCCTTCGCCAGGGCATATTCCCCGGTCTTCAGGTATTCGGCATCTTCCGACACATCCAGCAGACGCGGGGTGTCTTCGGTTATAGGAATATCGCTCTGGGCATACACCCGTGCGGAACTTATAAATACAAACTGGCCGGACTTTCTGAGAATCAAGTCAGCGGCTGACTCAAAATTGTCTTTGTCACGCACTATGAAATCCACCACCGCGTCATATGTCTCAACGCTTAGCAGGCCGTCTAGGAATTTTATATCTCCGGCGTTCCCCTGAATGTGCCTGATTCCGTATGGTGAGGGGCTGTGGGCTGAGCGGGAGGTCACATATACGTCATTCCCCGACTCTCTGAGCATGCGCGACAGCGGCACACCCATTGCGCCGGTCCCGCCGAGTATGAGAACCTTCATGATATTCTATCGGTTATCTTTCCTAGATTTAGAGTTCCAGTACGCAGTAATCTTTGAGATTATGGAATTACGCTCCGCGGCAGTCATGCCTACGAACAATGATGACACGGCTACGGACAGAACCCCCACCGCAACCGACAACAGCAGACGCAGGATTCCCTCCGGCAACAGAACCGTCACGCCAATCGAAGGCAGGACTGCCACGACAGTAGTCTTAACTACCGGAATGACTGTTTTTCTTATATACCTCCTGACTGGAAGACCGGTCATGTCACGCAGGAGAAACATCCTCGCCACGATGACTGTTGCCTTCACCGCGATGTACAGATAATACGTGGATACCACCGGGGCATGAAGCACGAACAGAATCCAGGTAAGAGGGAATTCCAGGAATCCTATGGGAGTTATTATCAGGGCATATTTCCGCAATCTGCCGGCAGCCATGCAGGCTGTGAAGCCGGGCTGTCCCAGACAGTCGATCATGCCCATTACGAGTGACAGCTGCACGAAGACGACCGCATGGTCAGGGACTGCTGTCAGCCATATGCGGAGCACGGACGGCGCCTCGCATATAAGCGGCAGCGCCATCAGGAAGATCAGAAAATAAGAGAACTTCGACCCGCGGCATACCAGGGCATGCATCGTTTCTTTCTCTCCTGCCGCATAGCACTTCGTTATCTGAGGATTAAGGGCTGTCGTAAAGTTGCTCACGAAGCTCATAACCGCACCCTCTACCTGATTCGCTATCCCACGGGCCGCATTGACCGTGACTCCGAAGAACACGTTGATGAGCATGTTGACGCCCTGGCTGTTGAGGATATGCGTACTGTTAGTAAAGAAGCTCCAGCCGGAGAACCCCAGCATATCCTTCAGAACCGCCTTGTCAAATATAATCCGCCCCCTTGTCTCAGGGAAGTTCCTGTAGCTGTACCATCCGTAGATCAGTCTTATTGTCAACGCCGATATGGCCATCAGCACTGAATAGAATATCAGTCTGTCCATGGGCGAGACGGCCAGGCAGAAACTGATACCCAGCTTGAGTACCGCATCCAGTATGCTGATATACGCGAACGCTCCCATCCGCTCATGCGCGATTATGCAGGCATTGTAGGGAACTGACAGCAGGTTTATGCAGAATATTGCGATGGAGCAGTGCAGGACCCACTCTGCGGCTGTTTCCCTTCCCGCCGGTATCTGCATCTGGGTACGGAGGAACCACATCGCCACCAACTCTGCGACGACCAGTACCGCTAATGCTATTCCTAATTGAATTACGACGCTGGTTGAGAATATTTTTCTGAGTTTTTCCCTGTCCCCTCTGCCCAGTTCAAACGTAATGAAGCGGCTCACCGATGTGGAAAGAGCGCTGGATATAAGTGACAGCATTGAGACCAATCCTCCGACGACACTGTATATTCCGTAGTCTTCTACACCAAGATGCTGAAGGACGACCCTGCTCGTATACAGGGATATCAGCATTACGACTATCGACCTTGCATAAAGAACGACTGTATTCCTGGCTATTCGTTTGCCGCTATAAACTGATTCGGACATTTATGATAAAAAGCATGCGCCTTCTCAAGCGAGTGTTGAGTCTATGTCTTCTTTTTTTGTTTCACTATTTGAGATTACACTTATGCATTTTCACATTCTCCATACACTTCGCACAGGAGACGCCTGTATGTTGGTGTTCGTTCAATACTACCGCCGCGACTCTCTATTTCTTCCTTAACTGTTTCTCGTAGATTGTCCCCGATTAATACTTTCTCTACGCATGCTGATGATACCAATACTTCATAACAGGGGAAAAATGTATGTGTTCCTGTTTTCCAATATTCATTTACTGCGGCATTCCGCAGATCTTCATCTTCTGAAAATCTGAATATGTCCAATATATTGTCCAGTTTATTCATATCTCCCTTATAATAAATTTGGCTTCCGCTTTTTATTGAAACACCATAGATTATTCCGCCATACTTTTTATAAAATTGCAGAGCGCACATCAAATCGCGGAAAAGGAACAAACAGTCTTTCCTTTTTGGGATACCTGATACACGGTTTTGATTCAGCATCTCCTCCACTTCTTTCTTTTCTCCTTCAAATGTATTTTCGAATGTAGTTTTAGGTGTTATTGTTTCGCCTACCTCAAACTTTCTTTTATCAACTCTATAAAGCATCATGACAACTATTATTTTTAAAATTAAACAACATCGTAAATAATAGATAGTTTCACCCAACGAATTGCCCTATAGTGCATAGTATGAAGACTTTTCATTTTCAATAGAAACGTCATCACCTTTGTACAAAACACATACGGAAAGTGCTACGGATGTCTCTTTCTTCTAGGATTCTGACACTTGTCAGTATGATTATCTCTTATTCAGTTATTTTATGATGTCCATAATCCTCACAGGATCACGGCGAGTATCCCAGATATTCGAGATGTAGATACTTCCGATACTACTGTCGACGCAGTATATGATTTTATAATGAGGTGGAATATACAACGACCGGTCCATACTACCTGCATAGAAACGGGAACTTTATCTCCAACTCCGCAAAAACTCTCTCATTGGAGACTACTCTCCCCGCTACTACATCCGCTTCGGACCTGCGGATACTCTCGCATATATCTTCCATTGTGCAAGGGGAAATATATTCTTTTTTTAGATGCATTCTGCTGACTTAGAACAGAACTGACATATTTAGCAAATCACTTTCATACACTGTTTCTGCTATATGTTCTAGTTGATATTCGTCACTTATTACTTTTGAGAAAATCAGCCACTATATTTTTTATTGTCTCCTGGGACTGATGCGCATGAACTACGGCAATAATAACTATGTCATCCCCGTCTACCATATAGTAAACAATATTGGGCTGCAATACCAGATGACGTACCTCCACACCGGTTCCGAATCCTAAAGACTCGGCCAGTTCAAAATCTTTTACACCTATTCCTGGAAAATACTTAAGCTGTTCTACTTTTTCTGTTATTCTGCGAAATGTCTGCCGGGCGACATTCTCTCCGAAATTATCCTCCACATACTCCAGCACAGACTTGAACAACCGCTCGCCCAACCTAGACCATACTATTTCCATCCCATTTCCATCGATATATTTTTCACAAGTTGAGAATGGGATACACTTCTACCGGCCCGATGTTCGGACACCGCATACTCAGCAATAGTTGAAAGGATATCATGCGGAACGATATCTGCGAATTCATCTCCGGTAAATCTGTTATACACAATCATCGGCTCTTGAACCTGCCGAACGTCACTCTCCTCAATGTCTGGGGAACTGGAATATGTACTGCCCTTTTTCTTCATATCATATTTTAGCACAAATCTACACAATCCTCCGCAATTCTCCAAGCACTTCCACCACTTCTTTAATCCCGACCGAACAAATCCCTGGTATACACCTTGTTCCTCACATCATCCAGACACCGGTCGTACCGGTTCGCGATGATGGCCTGAGAACGCCGCTTGAACTCCTCAAGGTCGTTGACCACCACGCTCCCGAAGAACGTGCTGCCGTCCTCCAGCGTCGGCTCGTAGATGATGATCGTCGCGCCCTTCGCCTTGATGCGCTTCATCACGCCCTGAATCGAGCTCTGGCGGAAGTTGTCGCTGCCCGTCTTCATCGTAAGCCTGTACACGCCGATGACCGTCTCGTGCTCCTTCGAGGCGTCCCACCCGCCGTCGTACTCGTGAGCCCCGGCCATCCTCAGCACCTGACCCGCGATGAAGTCCTTGCGCGTGCGGTTGCTCTCCACTATCGCGGTCATCATGTTCTGGGGCACGTTCTCGTAGTTCGCAAGAAGCTGCTTCGTGTCCTTAGGGAGGCAGTACCCGCCGTAGCCGAAGGACGGGTTGTTGTAATGAGTCCCGATTCTCGGGTCCAGGCCGATGCCCTCGATGATGGCGGACGAGTCCAGGCCTTTCACCTCGGCGTATGTGTCCAGCTCGTTGAAGTAGCTTACGCGCAGAGCCAGGTAAGTGTTCGCGAAGAGCTTCACCGCCTCAGCCTCCTTAAGCCCCATGTACAGCGTGGGGATGTCCTGCTTTACAGCACCTTCCTGAAGCAGTTCCGCGAACGTATGCGCGGCCTTCTCCAGGAAAGGTATGTCGGCGAGTGCCCCTATGGCCTCGTTCTCCTCGGCGAACTCCGGATGCTCGATTATCTTCGGTATGCCCACGATGATGCGGCTCGGATAGAGGTTGTCGTAAAGGGCCTTGCTCTCACGCAAGAACTCCGGGGCGAATATCAGGTTCAACCGTTTCAACCCCTGCTTCCAGTACTTCACGTAGAGGCTCCGGCAGTAGCCCACCGGGATGGTGGACTTGATGACCATAACGGCGGAGGGATTCACCTCCAGCACCAGGTCGATGACCTCCTCCACGTGCGAGGTGTCGAAGTAGTTCCTGACCGGGTCGTAGTTCGTCGGGGCGGCTATGATGACTAGCTCAGCGTCAGAGTAGGCCTTGCGGCCGTCCAGGGTGGCGGTCAGGTCCAGGGGTTTCTCCGCCAGGTACTTCTCGATGTACTCGTCCTGAATCGGGGACCTGCGGCGGTTGATAAGGTCCACCTTCTCCGGGATTACGTCCACGGCGGTGACATGGTTGTGCTGGGCCAGCAGAGTGGCGAGGCTCAGGCCCACGTAGCCAGTGCCGGCTACGGCGATGCGGTGTGATTTCATAATGATAATATGTAAGGCAAGACTTACTTTATCCTTTCATCCTTGTCGCTCTGATTGCGCACACATAGAGCGTTTTCCGAGTATACCGGTAGATTATCTTGTAGAAAGGATGCATCAGGTATCCGCGATACTGATACCTGCCTGCTGACAAATCTTTCTGAATTATTCCTATTCCTGGCTGAACGGACAGCAGCCGCACTGCCTCGTATGCACTCATAATGACTTTTTGCGCAGATAAACCACTCATATTTTCACTGTACCACGCAGCTATTGAATTCAGGTCTTTCAGCGCCTGTTTTCTCCAAATTATATTAAGACTCCCCATCCGGCAAAAAATTTCCTTACTTCCTCATCGCTCGCATTTCCTTCCGTCTCCGTCCTCTTCAGCACCTGCCGGAATTCCTCATCAGTATAAACACATGGCATCGAGTTCATGCCGCGTGACTCGACAGAAGCAATCAGCCTCTCCTTCAAATCCTGAAGACCGGCCCTGCCATATCCTACTATGGGTTCTGATAACTTCTTATCCATTTTCAATATTTTTCTACAAAACTATGTAATCTCCCGCAATTCTCCAAACACTTTCACCACTTCTTTAACTGCCCGCGCGGAAGCGACTGATTACGCGCAATTAAGCACCACCCTTTCCTCCGTCAGCATCCGCAGCGCACCGAGCCCTTCGAGAAGGGAGGCGACGGCGGAGATATCCGGGGACAATGACAGCTGCCGCTCAAGGGCCGCGCAGGCCTCAGCGAGGGCCGCAGGGTCGTCCAGGCGGCGGGCCAGGATGCGGACGAGGGCGGACAGGCCTCCGGCCGTGGAAAGGTCCGAAGGGGCCGGGAGGCGGTCCTGGCGCCATGTCCCGAAGAGGTCCGCACCTGTCTCCAGAACCAGCAGGCGGTGCATCATAAGGGGCTCCGTAGCCGTACCGGTCCAGTTTCCGGAAGACAGCTCCTGCTTCCAGGCGGCGGCAGTCATGCGGTACACTCCGACGGCCGGTTCTTCCTCCATATCCTCGGGGACAACATACTGGAAAAGGGAGGCGGTCAGGTCCATCAGCATTGTCTGTTCCCATTTATCTGAGCTCGGGAAAATATCGGAACCCGCGGAGGCGGCAAGCACCGCATCCAGCATCCGCGAGGCCGCCAGGTCGCACTGCTCCGCCCGCGAGAAGTCCGCCGGATGAGACGCTGCACTGTAAGCCAGCGCATACATTGTCCGGAGGATTCCGAGAAGGCCAGCGCCACAGCTGTCTCCCGCCGCATCCATTCTCCTCCGACATTCGCTCCATATCCCGTCAGCAGTCTTCCGTGCCGCAGCATCCCCGGGGTACAATGCCAGATAAGCGCTGCAGCCGCGGGCTACGGCGTCCAGTTCCCCGACGGAAAGGGCACCGGCTCCGCGCTCCGTCACTTCTGAAATCAGCTGACGGAACAGCCTGTCTATTTTAAACCGGAGGGTATCGGATTCAACAGTCATAACTTGACGAAAAAGCATAATCCTGGCTCCTGAATCATCTTACAAAAGAGTGAGATTCAAGGACATACGATAGACATCGCCAAAGATTGCAGTGTATCGTCTCTTGCGAAGAGACGGCACAGTGCAGCGAACGTGCACAGACACAGAGACCTGCGCACTGACACCAGAACGATTTTGGTAACTTTGTGAGAATATTTTGCTAGTGAGACAAATTTTAACTAGCTTTGCGTCAATGAAAACGACTCAATGTGCCGTCTCTTCGCAAGATACGGCACATCTTATTTTACCCCGAACACATCCTCGGGATGGGTGCCGAAGGGCTCGATATGCACGACTATGTCGTAGACCTCGGGGATGCTTTCCCGGATATTCTGCTCTATCTGGTTGGAGAGGGCGTGGGCCTGATTGAGGGTCATGTCGCCGTCGGCCTCCACGTCCAGGGTTATCATGTACTTGCCGCCGATGCTGCGGGAGCGGACCCGGTGCGGGTTGCTGATGCCGTCGACCTTGCTTATGGCATCGAATATCTTCTGGTAGACCGACACGTCCTTGACTCCGTCCATGAGCTCGACATTGGAGTCCATGAATATCATGATGGCCGAGCGTATGATGAACAGGCTAACCAGCAGGGCCGTCACCGAATCCAGAACCGGCATGTCCAGGATGAACGAGAAGAAGAGGCCGGCCAGGACGCTCAGCGAGATGATCATGTCGTTGCGCATATTGACCCCGTTGGCCACCAGCATGGACGAGCCGGTGCGCTTCCCTACCCTGGTCTGATACAGCGAGAGCAGCAGCTTGCACACTATCGAGAATACGGTCACGTATATGGCCACCGCTCCGGGCATCACCCTCTCCTCGTGGGAGAAAAGATGCTCCACCGCAGAGATCAGCATCTCCGCCCCGGCGAAGAATATCAGCATCGAGAGTATCTTGGTGGCTATCGATTCCGCCTTGGCATAGCCGTAGACGTATTTCTTGTTGGGACGCCGGCCCATGACCCTGGCCGCCACTATCATCACTATGGATACAGCCACATCCGACGCTGAATCGATACCGTCGCCGACCACCGCGAAACTCCCGCTTATCAGACCGGCCACGATCTTGGCCACCGAGAGCAGACCGTTGCCGACGATACTGACATACGACGCCGCCAGTATCTGCCTCTCCACCGGTTTATGACTGTCCTTTCCCATATTCTGTTTCCAGGCCCGCAAATATACTCTACCGGCAGAACAAATGCAAACTCCGGCTATAATCTGCGCAAGTGCGTTCGAAAACCCCATTTCCGCAGATTATGAAATTATATTTTGCGCAAATGGCGTTTTTTATTACATTTGCGCAGATTATAACGAGTGCAATGAAGATAATCGGCAGAGACAAGGAAATAAAAATCCTCGAAGATCACTTGAATTCAGATAAATCCGAATTCATCGCTGTATACGGCCGCCGCCGCGTGGGAAAAACATTCCTCATCCGCATGGCCGCAAAAGATGACTTCGCTTTTTTCATCACGGGAGTCCATGACGCTCCCATGTCGGAACAACTGACAAATTTTGCCGTTGCCCTTCAGAGATATTCAAAAGCGGAGCGGCTGTCCGTCCCCAAAAATTGGATTCTGGCATTTTTTGAACTGTCCAAATACCTGGAAACGCTGCCGGAAGGGGCTAAAACGATTTTTATAGACGAACTGCCCTGGATGGACACGCCGAGATCCGGTTTTATAGCCGCGCTGGAAAACTTCTGGAACAGCTGGGCATCCTTACGCAGCGACATAAAACTGATAGTCTGCGGCTCAGCCACGTCATGGATAATAAACAATCTCATCCGCAACCGCGGAGGACTGCACAACCGGCTGACTTATCATCTTTCTCTCGCGCCCTTCAATCTCCACGAATGCGGAGAGTACTTCGCTTCCAATGGTTTTTCCTACACCAGGAAACAGATTGCCGAATGCTATATGGCTGTCGGAGGTATTCCCTACTACCTGTCGATGATGGACCGGTCACTGAGCCTCGCCCAAAATATAGACCGGCTGTTTTTTGCCGATGACGCCCTTCTGAAAGACGAGTTCTACGACCTGTACCACGCGCTTTTCAAGAATGCAGCTCCGCACACCGCAGTAGTTACGGTTCTGGCTTCGAAGGGCATAGGCATGACACGGGCCGAACTGCTCCAGGCCACGGGGCTTACTGACAACGGAGCATTCAGCACCGTTCTGGAAGAACTGGAGCAATGCGGTTTCATCCGGTCATACGAGCCGTTCGGGAAACCCCGTAACGTAAATAACAAAAGACAGAAAACCAACACCGTCTTCCAGCTGATGGATTTCTACACTCTGTTCTACTACAGATTTATACTCAGCAACCGCTACCGCGATACACACTTCTGGACCAACTCCCTGAACAGTCCGCTGCACGGCACCTGGTCCGGCCTGGCATTCGAAATGCTGTGCCTGTTCCACCTGCCGCAGATAAAACACGCCCTCGGCATATCCGGCGTCCTTACGCTGGCATGTTCATGGAGAGGCTCGGCCGGAGAGAAAGGCGCCCAGATAGATCTTCTGATCGACAGAAAGGACGACACAATCAATCTGTGCGAGATAAAATACGTGAATGACGTATTTGAAATCGACAAGGATTATGCGTCGGCTCTGGAGAACAAAATCAACGTATTCGTATCCGGAACGCAGACCAGGAAATCCGTTATCCTGACACTTATCTCCACTTTCGGCATCAAACAGAACAAATACAGCGGCCTCATCCAATGCGAGGTTCTGCTCGATGACCTGTTCCAAAAAATATAACTGATATGATTAAAATGACAATAAGGATATCGGCGGCACTCCTGCTGGCTGCCGTGACTTTCTCATGCGGCGGCAGCGGCGGCAGGACTACGGACGGAGAGAGTGTCGGGATGCGGTACGCCCGGTACCTGAGCATCTCCGACTGCGGCAGCTACACTGTGGCCGACATCACCAACCCCTGGGACACTGCCCGTCTCCTGCACCGCTACATCCTCGTACCGCAGGACTCTCCCCTGCCTCAGGACATACCGCAGGGCACGCTCGTCCGCACCCCCATTGACCGCATCATCGTCTACTCCTCGGTACATGCCTCGATCATAGACGCCCTCGGAGCCTCCGACCGCATAGCCGGAGTCTGCGAGCCGGAGTACATGACCTGCCGGGCCGTGCTTGACGGCGTGGCCGAAGGACGCATCACCGACTGCGGCAGCTCCGTCTCTCCCAGCATCGAGCGGATAGCCGGAGCCGGCGGGCAGGTGATCATCGCCTCCCCGTTCCAGAACGGCAGCTACGGGGCGGCCGGCAAGCTGGGAATTCCCATCATCGAGGCGGCCGATTACATGGAGAACGACCCTCTGGGCCGCACCGAATGGATCCGGCTCTTCGGCCTGCTGCTCGACTGTCCCGACCGGGCCGACTCCCTCTTCAGGGCCGCCGAAACCGGATACAACAGCATCCGGGACAGCGTCGCCAGGCACATCCGGGACAACGGCGAACACCGTCCCACCCTCCTGGCCGAACGCAAGTACGGAGCCTCCTGGGACGTTCCAGGCGGAGCCAGCTACATGGTCCGCATCTACACCGACGCAGGAGCCGACTACATCTTCAGCGGCACCACTACTTCCGCCAATGTCAACATGTCCTTTGAGAATGTCCTCCGCGAGGGCATCGACGCCGATATCTGGGTCCTCAAATACTGGAGCCCGCAACCCATGACCTACGCCTCCCTGGAAGCCGAATACAGCCTCTACTCCCGGTTCAAAGCATTCCAGAACCGACAGGTCTACGGCTGCAACACCTACTCCTCCACCTACTACGACGACATCGTCCTCCACCCCTCATGGATACTCGAGGACCTGGCCGCCGTCTTCCACCCCGACCTCTTCCCCGACAGGGAGCAGCGCTACTTCAAGCCCTTGTAGGACAGCAGCTGAGACACCGCCTGCGAGATGCAGGAGACCGTAACCGGAGCGGCCGACGGAGTACCGGAGACTTCCAGGCAGGTCGGCGAGAGACAGCGGACACAGGGTATGCCCTCAGCCGGAAGCACCGGAGTGAAGCCGTTGCGGGCCAGGGCATTGGCCATCCAGCGGGCCGTAAGGCTGTCTCCGTCCACTCCGACCTCGGGCCCCGAGACTCCGGTCGACAGCTGACCCGAGCGCACGTCGAAATTCATCCCACGCCGCCCGAAGAACGCCTTCAGGCTCCCGTCCAGCACCAGGTCCTCCGGAGAGCCGGAGACTACCGGAGCGTCACCCGAGGGCAGAAGCAGCAGCCGGTCCGAGAATATCAGCGCATTGTCTATATCGTGGGTGGAGAGCAGCACCGCCTTGCCCTGCCTGCGGGCCGTATCGTGCAGCAGCGACATGGTCTCTATCCGGCTGGCCACATCCAGGAAGGCCGTCGGCTCATCCAGCACGATGACCGGACACTCCTGGGCCAGGGCCTTGGCTATCATCGTCCTCTGCCGCTCCCCGTCCGAAAGTTCCGAGACGTAGGAGTCCGCCTTGTGCGCGATACCCACCGCGGACATCGCCTCCGACACCACCTCCCGGTCCCGCTCTCCCAGCCGCCCGAAAAAGCCGGTATGCGGCTGCCGTCCCAGGGCCACCAGCTCCCGGACCGTAAGCCCTCCGGCATTGGTCCTCTCTGTGAGCACTACCCCCACTGTCAATGCCAGCTCATGGGAAGAATACTCCGGCAGTTCCCGCCCAAGCACCCGCACGGTCCCGCTTACAGCCGGCTGGAATCCGCACAGGGTCCGCAGCAGCGTCGACTTGCCCGCCCCGTTCAGCCCTATCAGCGAGGTCAGTTCCCCGCGGCGCAGGACGAAATTCACCCGCGGATGCACCGTCTTCCAGCCTTCCTTCCGCCCGCAGCGGTATCCGATGGAGAGGCCGGAGGCTTCCAGCGCAGGAGAAATATTTGAAAGGTCAGTACTCATGCTCAATTGAAATATTGGATGCTCTTACGGTTGACTATGACGTATATGATCACCGGCGCCCCGAACAGCGGAGTCACCGCATTCAGCGGCAGCAGCATCCCCGTCCCGGGTATCACCGTCAGCATATTGCAGGCCAGGGCAATGCAGGCGCCGGAAAGGGCTGTCGCCGGCACCAGCACGCGGTGGTCCGAGGTCCCCAGCAGCAGCCGGGCGATATGGGGCACGGCCAGGCCGATGAAGGATATGGGGCCGCAGAAGGCCGTCACCACTGCCGTCATAAGGCCGGTGCACACCAGCACGTGGATACGCGCGGCCCGGACGTTGACTCCCAGGTTGGCGGCGTATTTCTCCCCCAGCAGCAGGGCATTGAGCGGCTTGACCAGCAGCAGGGCCCAGATCAGACCCGCACAGGCGGCCGCGGAGAAGAAGGGCTGCTGGGCTGAGGAGACCGAGGAAAAATCCCCCATCCCCCACATCACGAACTGCCGCACCTTGTCGGCCGAGGCATAGTAATTCAATATGGAAATGCAGGAGGACACCAGGTAGCCGACCATGATACCGATGATCAGCAGCATCACATTGCTGCCCACCCTCCGCGAGAAGAATACGATAACTCCCAGAATTGCGCAGGCCCCGGCCATCGCTCCGGCCACCGTGGCCATGTATCCGCCGAAAGAGCCTACGGTGCCTCCGAAGGCCAGCATTATCAGGGCTACGCCCAGATTGGCCCCGTCACTGATTCCCAGGATGGACGGCCCGGCCAGGGGATTGTGGAAGAGGGTCTGCAGCAGCAGGCCGCTCACAGCCAGGGCCGCTCCCGCCAGCAGGGCCGTAGCGGCCTGGGGCAGACGCGAGCCGGTGAGGATGATGCTCCAGGCCGGATTGTCCCCTCCGCCTCCCATGAGGATGTCCAGCACCTCCCCCGGAGGAATCGGCACCGCTCCGTAGAAGAGATTGCCCGCCGCCAGCAGCACCAGCAGAGGCAGCAGTACCAGGCAGATCCGCCGCGTCCTATTGTTCCCCTGGGATTCCTTCTTCCGAGCCATGACTGCCTCCTGTTTTATTGTTACGCCTTGCCGCACGCCTGGCGGCCTTCTTGCGCCTGCGGAGCCTCTCCCGCGCCAGCAGCCCCCTGAACTTCCTGCCGTAGACGATTCCGCACACGTAGCGGAACACTATGATTACCAGGAAGAGCAGCAGTATCGACGACTCGTAGAACAGCCTCTGCGAGATAGTACCGCGGGCAGTCACCTCCTCGGTGTCCATCCGGAAAGTCTGCCTCACATCCTCGGGCGAGAACCTCCATCCTGCCCATTTCTTTACGACTATCCCGTTGTGAATCAGCATCACCCCTCCATTGGAACGGGACATGGAGATGAGAGTCTTGATGTCCCCGTAGAGCATATTGCGGCCCATATCCGGATAGCGCATGGCGATGGAGTCCATCACCGGGTCCATTACCGGAGCGGCTACCCTGGCCATACCTCCGTGAAAGGCTATCGAGTCCATGCTCACATCCACCTTCTTCCAGTAACCGTCATCGAGTTTCTCCGGACGGAGTACGATGAACAGGAAGACCGGGACCTCGGAGGTCACAAGATCCTCCGTCACTATCTCGCCGTCAGCCCTGGAGAGCGTCATGTCGAAGAGCAGGTCCCGCTCGTCGCCAAGGTACACCGACTCGGTGCTCACATAGTTCCATGTATTGTCCGGCAGATGATCCAGGTCGAAATACTCCTGGCGTCCGTCCTTCTCATAGATGAAGACCGTCTCGAAGTTGTCGCTGCCGGAGACCTTGTCCAGACGGGCAGAGAGATTGGTGCCCACACGGAAATTGCCGTACTCCACGAGCGGAATGTTGATGTAGGAGTAGAGCACGCAGATGAGGGCGAGCGCACCGTATGTGGCGAGGAAAGCCCACTCTGCCGGCACGGGGGCCACCAGCCTGAAATGCTTGCGGAACAAGAATATGGGGATGATGCATATCGTCAGCATCACATTCTTGAAGAAAGTCTCCCACATCGTCAGATGCACCGCCTCTCCGAAGCACCCGCACTCCTCGACGGCATCGTACAGGGCCATGAAGAATGTCAGCACCGTGAAAAACACTATCATCACCAGACCTGCCCATGACGCGGCCTTCATACGCACGCACATCAGGACGGCTATACCTATCATAAACTCCGTCAGAGACAGCAGCATGCCGAAGGGCACCGCCCCGAAGTCCAGGAAGCCCAGATGCAGCACCCGCAGGTACTCGCTGACTATCAGGCCCGTTCCCACAGGGTCCGTCAGCTTGAAGAATCCCGAAAGGATAAACGTCACTCCGAACACCAGCCGGAAGAGAAACATCAGTATCCGCAGCAGTCTCATAGCACCTTCCTCATACGTTCAAACACTTCTCCGGCCGGCGGCATCTGTCCGTCGGCGCCGCAGCAGTCCACCCTCAGGAAGGCGGAGTCCTTGCGGCAAAGGCGCAGATACACCTCCCGGACCCTCCGCTGGAAATCCAGGTCGGCCTCATGTATGTCCTGCCCGCCGTGGAGGTACTCCCGGTCGCTTCCCTCCCGCTGGGCTGCCAGACGGCCGCTCACGAAGGACAGGGGCACGTCCAGGAAAATATTCAGGTCCGGGCGGGGTATCCCGTACACCTCATATTCGGTCCGCAGGATCCATTCTTCCAGGGCAATGGACTCCTCCGGGGAAGAGAGCTTAGCGCATTGAAAGGCAATGTTGGAATACACGTACCTGTCCAGCAGGACCGTCCTTCCCTCCTGAAGCCAGCGGCGGATAAGGGCCGAGGCGTCCCTGCGGTCCTCTGCGAAGAGCAGGGCCACTATCATCGGATGCACCTGGTCCATACGGCCGAACTCCCCCCGGAGGAAGCGGGCTATCATGTCCCCGACCACAGGAGCGTCGAAGCGGGGAAAATGCAGGTATTCAGGCTCCTGCCCCTGACGGCGGGTGAGATATTCCCTGACATTGGCCACCTGGGTGGACTTGCCCGAGCCGTCGAGACCTTCTATTACTATAAGCATACTGTCCGTTTTTGATGAAACTTTGCAAATGTACAAAATTATAAACTATATTTGTGTTTTAATCTACCTACAGATATGCTTACATCGATTTCACCCATCGACGGGAGGTACTACAGACAGGTCCGGGACCTTTCCTCCTACTATTCCGAATTTGCCCTCATAAGATACAGAGTCCGCGTGGAGATAGAGTACTTCATCGCCCTGTGCGAGCTGCCTCTGCCCCAGCTGAGGGACTTCGACCGCAGCCTCTTCGACACTCTGCGCGGCATCTACCGCGACATGACCGAGGACGAGGCCGCCGAGGTCAAGGAGATAGAGAAGACCACCAACCATGACGTCAAGGCGGTGGAATACTTCATAAAGAGGCGTTTCGACACAATGGGCATCAACCCCCGCTACAAGGAGTTCGTCCACTTCGGCCTCACCTCCCAGGACATCAACAACACCGCGGTGCCCCTCAGCCTGATGGAGGGTATCCAGGATGTCTACCTGCCCCAGCTCTATGAGGTGCTCAACACCCTGGACGGCATGGCCGAGGAGTGGAAGGACATCCCCATGCTGGCCCATACCCACGGACAGCCCGCCTCCCCCACCCGCCTGGGCAAGGAGATAGCCGTATTCACGGCCAGACTGCGGGAACAGCAGAAGATGCTCCTGGCAGTGCCTTTCTCGGCCAAGTTCGGCGGCGCCACCGGCAACTTCAACGCCCACTTCGCCGCATACCCGGACATCGACTGGAATGCCTTCGCAGTAGATTTCGTAGAAGACCGCCTCGGGCTGAAACGCTCCTGGCCCACTACCCAGATCGAGCACTATGACAACACCGCGGCTCTCTTCGACGCCCTCAAGCGCATCAACAACATCCTGGTGGACCTCTGCCGCGATATATGGACCTACATCTCGATGGAGTACTTCAAGCAGAAGATCAAGGAAGGCGAGGTCGGCTCCTCCGCCATGCCCCACAAGGTCAACCCGATAGACTTCGAGAACGCCGAGGGCAACTTCCTGATGGCCAACGCCGTCTGCGAGTTCCTCGCCTCCAAGCTCCCCATCTCCCGCCTCCAGAGGGACCTGACCGACTCCACTACCCTGCGCAACGTCGGAGTGCCCATCGCACACACCATCATCGCCCTAAAGTCCCTCAAGAAAGGTCTGGACAAGCTGATTCTCAACCGTGACGCCCTGGAGCGCGACCTCAACGACAACTGGGAGGTAGTCGCCGAAGGCATCCAGACCATCCTCCGCCGCGAGGGCTATCCCAATCCTTACGAGACCCTCAAGGCCCTCACCCGCACCGGCCAGGCAGTATCGGACCGCACCATCCGCGAGTTCATCGACTCCCTGGACGTGGCCGAGCCCGTCAAGGACGAACTCAGAAGACTTACACCCTTCAACTATACTGGAAAATGAAAAGATACATCCTCACCGTCACCGCTGCCCTGACGCTCCTGCTGTCAGCCGGCACACTGGGAGCACAGGCTCCGGACTACGACACCTACTTCACCCCTGACCGTCTCCGCGTGGACTTTATTCTGGCCGGAGACGCACAGGAACAGCACGCCTACCTGGCCGGCCTCAAGAAAGAATGTGCCTGGGCCGGGTCCCATGCTTCCCTGATCGACCCGTTCCGCTACGGCGAATACATGTTCGAGGCCTGGTCAGGAGAGACCCTGATCTACTCCAAGGGATTCTCCACCCTCTTCCAGGAATGGAGAACTACCGCCGAGGCCCGCGAAGTCTCCAAGGCCTATACCCAGGCCGTCTGGATGCCTTTTCCCAAGGAAGATATACGTATAACCCTGTCCGAGAGGGTAAAGGCCACGGGTGAGTTCCGCGAGATATTTTCCTGCAGCGTCGATCCGGAGGACGCCCTCATCAGCAGCGAGGCCGCCCCTGACTATACGGTGACCCCTCTTCTCACCTCCGGAGACATGGAGCACAAGGTGGACCTGCTCTTCGTAGCCGAGGGCTACACCGCAGACCAGATGGACAAGTTCCACCGCGACTGCCGCAAGTTCATGGAGTACCTCTTCTCCATGGAGCCATATAAGTCCCGCAAGAGCGACTTCAACGTCACCGCCGTGGACGTCGTATCCCCCGAACAGGGCACCGACATCCCCAATCAGGATATCTGGAAGCACACCGCCCTCAACTCGCACTTCTACACTTTCTATATCGACCGCTATCTGACCATTACCGACCACAAGTCCATAGCCGACAACGTGGCCGGCGCCCCCTTTGACGCCCTCTTCATCGTAGTCAATGAGGAGAAATACGGCGGCGGAGGCATCTTCAACTCCTACGCCCTCGGAACGGCCGGCAACGAGCAGTCCTATCAGGTGTTCATCCACGAGTTCGGCCACAGCTTCGCCGGACTGGGAGACGAGTACTACACCTCCGAGGTGGCCTACGAGAACTTCTACAACCTGGAGACTGAGCCCTGGGAGCCCAACATCACCACCCTCGTGAACTTCGACAGCAAGTGGAAGGACATGATCGACTCCGGCAAGTGGAGCGAGGAACAGGTAGGCATCTACGAGGGCGGCGGATACATGGCCAAGGGCGTATACCGTCCCCGCAACGACTGCCGCATGCACACCAACACCGCCCCGGACTTCTGCCCCGTATGCCAGAGGGCCATCAGCCGGATGATAGACTACTACTGCAGATAATGACCGTAAGGCCATACAGTTACTACCTGATAGACCTGGACCGGACCCTGTGGGATTTCGACCGCAACTCGGAGCACGCCATCGGCCTGCTGATATCCCTCAATCCGGAGCTCTACCGGGCTGTTCAGAACAAGGAAGGGTGCGGGGAATCATCCCTGCACCGTTTCTTTATGCGTTACGACGTCCTCAACCACCGGCTATGGGCCATGTACGAGCGCGGAGAGATGAACAAGGAGGACCTGCGCTGGAAGAGATTCCACGAAGCCTTCCGGTGGTACGGAATCGACGATGAACGTCTGTCCAGGGACTTCGGGGAAAAATACCTGGAGCAGATGGTGCATGAGACAGCCCTTATGCCAGGCGCACGCCGGATGCTGGAGGATATCCGGCGGTCAGGAGGGAAAATGGCAATCCTAAGCAACGGGTTCAAGGAGGTGCAGTACCGCAAGCTGAGAGGGGCAGGTATAGACGGCTACTTCTCGGCCGTGGTGGTCTCGGAGGAAGCCGGCTGCCTCAAGCCCAGGCCCGGCATATTCGCTTACGCTCTGGAGCGGCTGTCGGGAATCAGCCGGACCGGAAATCCGGAAAAATGGAAAGAGGCCAAGCGCCAGGCCCTCATGGTCGGCGACGACCCGGTCAACGACATACTCGGCGCACAGGTGTTCGGCATAGACCAATACTACTTTAATTATAAAGAAATCAAATCTTTATCCCATCCTACATACGAGTCAGCAGACCTCTTATCTCTCTAGTCCACAATATATGTTACCGCCAGTAATTGCCAAAATTCAGGACAAAAACCTTGGATTTTCGGGATATATTACTTTATTTTGCGAACATT
>CALVDH010000005.1 GCA_944326235.1 uncultured Bacteroidales bacterium
CGGATGCGCCATGCCGCAACGGCAGCAAATCGCGGGAAATGCTGCCGTTGTGGAAGTGGGAGAAGGGTGGAAAGTGCCCTGTGTGGCATGTGGACGTTGTGGTATCGGATGCGCCATACCGCAACGGCAGCAAATCGCGGGAAACGGTGCCGTTGTGGAAGTGGGAGAAGGGTGGAAAGTGCGCTGTGCGGCCTGTGGACGTTGTGGCTTCGGATGCGCCATGCCGCAACGGCAGCAAATCGCGGGAAATGCTGCCGTTGTGGAAGTGGGAGAAGGGTGGAAAGTGCGCTGTGCGGCCTGTGGACGTTGTGGCTTCGGATGCGCCGTGCCGCAACGGCAGCAAATCGCGGGAAATGCTGCCGTTGTGGGTAGGAAGGCGTGGGCGTCAGGCACCGCGAGCTGTGGGCCGTGGAAGGAGCCGGTGGTGCAGGACTGTTCGGTCTACCGGCCGATGATGAGGGCCTGTTGGGGTCCGATGGTGAGGACGGGGCCGGAGAGGGTGCCGAGGCCGTCGACGGAGATGCGGCCGTCCCGGCAGTAAACGGTATAGCTGTGAGTATCGGTCGTGGAGACAGTGTCCCCGGAGGACTGGCTGCCGGTGTCGGAAGTGCCGGAATTACCGGAAGCGCTGTCCGAAGAACCCTGCCCCGGAACGGTAACCGACACAGCCTCCTTCCGCGAGTTGATCACCACGACGATCTCCTCGCAGGGGTCTCCGCCGGCATGTCCGGTCAGGCGCCAGGCCACGACTCCGTCAGGTGTATCGAGGAACTCCAGATGCTCCCGTACCAGGTCGGCGTCTCCGAGGCGGAAGGCGGGATGGGCCTTGCGCAGGGCGATGAGTCCGCGGTAGTAGTCGTACAGGTCGGAGTAGCGGGTCTTGAAGGACCAGTCGATGGCGTTGATGGCGTCGGGGCTGTTGTAGCTGTTGTGTACACCCTGCTTGGTGCGGAAGAGTTCCTCGCCGGCGTAGATGAAGGGTATGCCCTGGGAGGTGAAGACCACGGTCTGGCCCAGTTTGTCCAGGCGCAGCAGCTCAGCCTCGGAGGCGCCGGGCAGGGTCGCGGTAAGGCGGTCGCGCAGGCACATGTCGTCGTGGCAGGAGATGTAGGATATCATCTGTGTAGGCTCAGAAGCCCAGCATGTATCGGAATAGTTGACCGCTGAGTAGTCCACGCCCGGATGCTGTATCGCTCCTACTACACCGAACTTGACGCTCTCCTCGAGGTCGGGCACTCCGCCGAGGAATCCGGCCTTGGAGTTGTCGCTGAACGGTCCGCGGAGGGCGTCGCGCATCTCGTCGGAGAAGGCGGCAATGCCGGGCATCTCCCAGGTATTGGCCTTCATGGCCAGCAGCGAGCCGTCGTAGAGGGGTGCCGAGGCTGCCCAGCCCTCACCGTAGATGAGTACTGAAGGATCTATCTCGGATACAGCCGCCCGTATCGCGTTCATCGTCTCTATATCGTGTATGCCCATCAGGTCGAAGCGGAAGCCGTCGATGTGGTACTCCTCTACCCACCAGCATACGGACTCGACCATGAAGCGGCGCATCATCTCCCGGTCGGAGGCGGTCTCATTGCCGCAGGCCGAGCCGTCAGCGAAGGAGCCGTCCTCCCTCATGCGGAAGAAGTAGCCGGGTACGGTCCGCTCGAAGGCCTGGGAGGCAGCGTCGGAGACATGGTTGTACACCACGTCTAGCACCACCCTGATACCGGCCTTGTGCAGGGCCTGGACCATTTCCTTGAATTCCCTGATGCGGCAGGCAGGGTCGTAGGGGTCGGTGGAGTAGGAGCCGTCGGGCACGTTGTAGTTCACCGGGTCATAGCCCCAGTTGTAGACATTGTCCTCCAGACGGGTCTCGTCCACGGAGGCGTAGTCGAATGAGGGGAGGATGTGCACATGGGTCACGCCCAGTTCCACGAGGTGGTCCACTCCTGTACGCACGCCGCGGGGTCCGCGTGTTCCGCTCTCGGTCAGAGCCAGGAACTTGCCGCGGTGTTCAGGGGATATGCCGGAATTGCCGGAGATGGAGAAGTCCCTGTGGTGCATCTCATATACCACTGCATCGGCAAATGAGCGGAGCTCCGGGCGACGGTCCTCCGCCCAGCCCTCGGGGTCGGTGCTCCCGAAATCCACGACGGCGGCACGCTGTCCGTTGACTCCCACCGCAGTGGCGAAGATACCGGGAGTCTCCTCGAGCCACCGGCCTGAGACATTGACCCTGAAGGTGTAGAACCGGCCTTCGAGGTCTTCCTCGGCGACAGCGCTCCAGGAGCCGTCAGCGGCATTTTTATTCATCTCGATGACCTCGTAGGGCTGCCCACCGAGACCCTCCTCATAGAGCAGGACGCGGGCGGAGTCAGCGGTCGGTGCCCATAGGGAAAAATGGGAACTGGCGGGGGTGTAGCGGAGTTCCTGGAGTGAGCCCTCCTTGGGAGGGAATTGTCCGGAAGAGGCGGTGCAGCCAAGTATCAGAGGGGCTGCGGCAAGGCTAAGGAGCCATGAGTGTAAACAGCAGTGTTTCATATCGGTTAAATCGTTGTATGTCAAAAAGAGAAATCTAGGTGCAAATTTAGGAAATTTCTTGGATTAGGCACAATTATTGCTTGCACGGACTCAGAAAATTTTAAAAAGAGTTATTCAATATGCAGTATCTGAAAGTAGCGGCTGTCGCTCTTCTCGCGGTTCTGAGTTTAGCTTCGTGCAAGCAGAAAGTGGCAAGCCAGAAGGAGGCGGTGACATACCCGCTTCTGAGGGTTTCTCCTGAGGACAGGACTCTGTCCATCAGTTATTCAGCGGTAATAGAGGGTAAGCAGGACGTGGAGGTGAGACCTCAGGTGTCCGGTTTTATCACCGATGTGTTGGTCAAAGAAGGAGCCAAGGTGAAGAAAGGTCAGACGCTGTTCGTCATTGACACGATTCCCTATGCGGCGTCTTACCGTCAGGCAAAGGCGGCGGTAGCCACAGCCGAGGCGCAGCTCGCCACAGCGCAGCTCTCACTCGAGGGCAGCGAGGATCTGTACGCCGATAAGGTCATCTCCGATTTCGAGCTCCAGACCGCCCGCAACTCGTACAACAGTGCGGTGGCGGCTCTCCGTCAGGCGGAGGCAGCCGAGGCCAGCGCGGCCCAGAACCTGTCCTACGCTATCGTCAAGAGCCCCGTCAACGGCTCGGCCGGCATGACTTCCGTCAGGGTAGGTGCCCTGGTGAGCTCGGCCATGACAGAGCCTCTGATCAGCGTGTCCGACAACTCCGAGATGTACGTCTATTTCTCCCTGCCCGAGAAGGAGGTGCTGTCGATGACCCGCCAGTACGGCTCGATAGACAACACCATAGCATCCTTCCAGCCCGTCACCCTGACTCTCACCGACCAGACCTTGTATGAGCGCGAGGGTCATATCGATGTCATCAGCCGCATCGTGGACAAGAGCACGGGTACAGTAAGCGTAAGGGCCGTCTTCGAGAATCCCGACGGACGCCTGATGAGCGGAAGCTCGGGCCGTGTTAACATCTCCTACGACAGGGACGGCTGCATCGTGATCCCCCAGGCAGCCACATATGAGATACAGGACAAGATATTCGTATATAAGGTAGTGGACGGAAAGGCCGTTTCCACCCAGATTACTGTTTTCAGAATCAATGACGGCAAGGAGTATATCGTAGAGAGCGGCCTCTCTACAGGCGACGTGATCGTTTCGGAGGGCGCAGGTCTGCTCAGGGAGGGCACACCCATCGCCGGTACTCCGGTTGACGCCGGCTCTAACTCTAATAAAGGAGAATAAGAGATATGAATCTTAAAACATTCATCGACCGGCCCATCCTGTCGGTCGCCATATCCATCTTCCTGGTACTGGTGGGTATCATCGGACTTGCGATGCTGCCTGTGGAGCAGTACCCGGATATCGCACCGCCTACCATCCGTGTCTCCACCACATACAGCGGCGCCAACGCGACCGCCGTGCAAAATGCCGTGATCGCTCCCCTCGAGGAGGCCATCAACGGTGTGGAGAACATGACCTACATGACTTCCGAGGCAAGTAACTCGGGAAGCGCTTCCATCACAGTGTATTTCAAGCAGGGTGTAGACCCGGACATGGCTTCCGTGAACGTGCAGAACCGCGTGTCCAGGGCCACGTCCCTCCTTCCGGCCGAGGTTACCAGGGTCGGAGTCGAGGTGTCCAAGCGACAGAGCAGTACCCTCAAGGTGTTCGCCATCGTGTCGCCTGACGCCACATACGACGAGATATTCCTCACCAACTACCTTTCCATCAACGTAAAGCCTCAGATTCAGCGTATCTCCGGCGTCGGTGACTGTAACGTCATGGGCGGCGACTACGCCATGCGTATATGGATGAAGCCCGACCTGATGGCCCGCTACGGACTGGTGCCCAGCGATGTGAGCGCGGCCCTCTCCAGCCAGAACATCGAGGCTTCCACAGGTGCTATCGGTGAGAACTCGGACAATGCCTTCCAGTACACCCTCCGCTACAAGGGACGTCTGTCCACAGAGGAGGAGTTCGGCGAGATAGTAATCAGGGCATACGAGGACGGCCGTGTCCTCAAGCTCAAGGATATCGCCGATATACAGCTCGGCGCGTTGTCCTACAACTACGAGGGACGTGTGAAGGGCGCCCCCGGCGTGAGCTGTATGATCAACCAGACTGCCGGAAGTAACGCCAACGAGATTATCAAGGAGATAGACGCCTACCTGGAGACAGTGAAGGCCGACCTGCCCAAGGGCGTGGAACTCGTGGACATCATGAGTACCAAGGACTTCCTCGATGCCTCCATCAACGAGGTGATCAAGACCCTCTTCGAGGCCATCCTCCTCGTGGTCCTCGTGGTGTATGTCTTCCTGCAGAGTCCCCGCTCCACTATTATTCCTACGATAAGTATCTTCGTATCGCTGATTGCGACCTTCGCCTTCCTGGTGGTCGCCGGCTTTACCATCAACCTCATCACCCTCTTCGCGCTGATCCTGGTAATCGGCACTGTGGTGGATGACGCGATCATCGTGGTGGAGGCGGTGCAGGCCCGGTTCGACATGGGCTACCGCTCGCCTTACAAGGCGGCTGTGGACGGTGTCGGCGGTGTGGCCGCAGCCGTAATCTCCGCTACCCTGGTCTTCATGGCCGTGTTCGTGCCCGTATCCTTCCTGGGCGGTACCTCCGGTCTGTTCTACAAGCAGTTCGGACTGACCATGGCCGCAGCCGTGGGATTCTCCGCCCTGAACTCCCTGACCCTCTCGCCCGCCCTCTGCGCCATCATTCTCAAGCCCAACGAGATCGTGGCCCCCGGCGAGAAGCCCAAGCAGTTCTCTACCCGCTTCAGAATAGCCTTTGAGACCGGCTTCGGCCGTTTCATCAACAAATACAAGCTCGGAGTCAAGTTCTTTATCCGCCACAAGTGGGTAGGCGTAGCCTCCCTCGTAGTGGCAGGCGGCCTCCTTGTGTACTTCATGGCCACCGCCAAAACCTCCCTCGTTCCCAACGAGGATACCGGCTCGCTCTTCATCAGCGTGGACGCAGCGCCCGGTACTACCCTGGCCGAGACCAACGACATTCTCTCCGAGATGCAGAGGAGTATCAGCGATATCGAGGAGATCCAGACCTACAACCAGGTGGCCGGTTTCTCCTTCTCCGGAAGCGGCGCCTCCCACGCCATGATGATGGTCCGTCTCAAACCCTGGGACCAGCGTGAGGGCAAGGAGCACAGCAATACAGCCGTCATCGAGAAGATATACGCCAACACTGCCCACATCACCAACGCCCAGATCTTCATCTTCGCACCTCCCATGATCTCCGGTTACGGTACAGGTAACAGCTTCTTCGTCGACCTGCAGGACCGTTCGGGCCGCGGTATCGACGCCCTGGAGACAGTTACCCATCAGTTCATCGACGCCCTCAACCAGAGGCCCGAGGTGCAGATGGCCTACACCTCCTTCAGCTCCAACTTCCCTCAGTACGAGCTGGATGTGGACGCCGCCAAGTGTATCCGCGCCGGTACTACCACAGACGCAGTGCTCTCGGTTATCTCCGGTTACTACGGCAGTATGTACGTGTCGAACTTCAACCGCTTCACCAAGCTCTACCGTGTCATGCTCCAGGCTCCCACCGAGTACAGGGACAACATGCAGTCGCTCGATGACGTCTATGTCAGGACATCCGGCGGTATGGCCCCTGTAAGCCAGTTCGTCACCATGCGCAAGATCTACGGCGCCGAGGTGCTCAACCGCTTCAACATGTTCACCTCCATCACCGTACAGGGTATGCCCAACCCGGGCTACAGCTCCGGTGACATCATCGCCGCCATCCAGGAGGTCAGCAAGGAGGCCCTGCCTACCGGTTTCGGCTACGAGTTCTCGGGTATGACCCGTGAGGAAGCCGAGCTGGCGGACTCCAACACCACCACCATCGTGTACGTAATCTGCGTGATCTTCATCTACCTGATCCTCTGCGGTATGTACGAGAGCCTCTTCCTGCCCTTCGCAGTGCTCTGCTCAGTGCCTTTCGGTCTGATGGGCAGCTACCTCTTCACACACCTCTGGGGTCTTGAGAACAACATCTACACCCAGGTCGGAATGGTCATGCTGATCGGACTGCTGGCCAAGACAGCGATTCTGATTACCGAGTACGGAACCCAGCGCCGCAAGAGGGGCATGTCCCTGAGCGCCGCCGCCCTCTCCGCAGCCGGTGTCCGTCTCAGGCCCATCCTGATGACCGTGCTCACCATCATCTTCGGTATGCTGCCTCTCGTCATGGCCCACGGAGTAGGTGCCAACGGTTACCGTTCCCTCGGCGTGGGTGTCGTAGGAGGTATGATCATCGGAACCATCGCCCTTATGTTCATCACACCTATGTTCTTCGTAGTCTTCCAGTACGTGGAGGAGAAGGTAATGGGTAAAAGAAAGGAGGAAAGAGAAGCATCATTATGAGAAAGATAATACTTACAATAGCCGCGGTGGCAGTGGTCAGCAGCTGCTCCATCTACCGCAAGTACCAGAGGCCTGAGGATGTAGTTCCCATGGACAGCCTCTACCGCGCGGAGCTGGTCTCCCCCGAAGAGGATGCCCGGGCCGCGGAGGACAGCACTTCCTTCGGGTATATGCCCTGGGAGGAAATGTTCACCGATCCCTACCTGCAGGAACTCATCCGCACCGCTCTGGACAACAATACTGACCTGCTCAGCGCCGCTCTCAGAGTGGAGCAGGCCCAGGCCCGTCTGAAAGCCTCGAAGTGGGCTTATTCCCCTTCGCTGAACCTCGGCCCTCAGGGCGGATACAACTACACCCTTGCCGACAATCAGGGCAATGTCACCACTACCGGAACCTGGACCTACAATGCCGGACTCTCCGTCAGCTGGGACATCGACCTCTTCGGCTCGCTGCTCAACGCCAAGCGCGGAGCTCAGGCTGCCCTTCTCCAGCAGGAGGCTTACCGTCAGGCAGTCCGCTCCCAGCTCATCGCCACAGTGGCCAATGCCTATTATTCCCTGCTGATGCTGGACGAACAGGTCCGTGTCAGTGAGGAGAATGTGACCCTGTGGGCGGAGCAGATAAGGTCCATGGAGGCAATGCTCAAGGTCGGCCGTGTCAATGAGAACGCCGTCACCCAGTCCCGCGCCCAGCTCTACGGCCTGGAGGCTTCACTGGCAGATATGAAGCGCCAGCGTCAGGAGGCGGAGAACGCCCTCTGCTCCATCCTCGGCTCAGTGTACACTGAGATAGAGAGAGGCACTCTCGACGAGCAGACGCTGCCTCAGGACTTCTCAGTGGGAATTCCTCTGGAACTGCTCTCCAACCGTCCCGATGTCTATCAGGCAGAGATGGCTCTGGCAAGTGCCTACTATTCGACCAACCAGGCCCGTTCCGCCTTCTATCCCAGCCTGACCCTCTCGGGCAGCGCCGGATGGACCAACAGTGTAGGACAGGCGATTCTCAACCCCGGCGGTCTGATCGTATCGGCACTGGCCCAGCTCGCCCAGCCCATATTCAACAAGGGTCAGCTGACCTCCAACCTGCGTGTGGCCAAGGCCGAGGAGGAGATAGCCAAGCTCACCTACAAGCAGACCCTGCTCAATGCCGGCGAGGAGGTCAACAACAACCTCTACGCCCTAGAGATCTACGACGAGATGCTTCAGAAGCACCAGTCCCAGCTCAGCGACCTCCAGCGTACCGTCGAGACAGCGGAGTCCCTTTATCAGTGGAGTACGAAGATGACCTACCTCGAGGTGCTCACGGCCCGTCAGTCCCTGCTCACGGCCCAGCTCAACGTCATCTCCGACAAGTATCAGCTGCTGCAGACTACGGTCAACCTCTACCGCTCGCTCGGCGGAGGCAGACAGTAACCAAAGCATCATATATGGCAATATGAGACGAATAGATATTATCCTGACAGCCGTCGCCGCACTTGCGGTGGCGGCTTCTTGCAATGACAGCACCGTCCCCGCTCCCTACGGTCCCGTACCCACGGAGGCTCAGGTCCAGTGGCAGAGGATGGAGTACTACATGTTTGTGCATTTCGGCCCCAACACGTTTACGGACAGCGAGTGGGGGACAGGGGAGGAGGACCCGGACGTCTTCGCTCCCACGGACCTGGACTGTGAGCAGTGGGCCCGCATCGCCCGGGAGGCCGGGATGAAGGGCATCATCCTCACGGCGAAGCACCACGACGGCTTCTGCCTGTGGCCCAGCAAATACAGCCGCCATACCGTGGCTCAGAGCGCCTGGCGGAACGGTCAGGGCGACGTGCTCCGCGAGCTGGCGGATGCCTGTGAGAAGTACGACCTCCGCCTGGGAGTCTACATCTCGCCCTGGGACCGCAATCATCCCGCCTACGGCACCGAGGCCTACAATGAAATCTTCGCCGGCTGCATTACCGAAGTGCTGACTGAGTACGGCGACATCTTCGAGCTCTGGTTTGACGGAGCGGATGACGGGGAGGGCGACGCCCCGAGCCGCTACCGCTGGAACTATTTCAACGCCACTGCCCATACCCTCAATCCCGACCTGGTGATATTCAGCGACGTCGGCCCCGGCTGCCGCTGGATAGGCAATGAGCGTGGATATGCCGGAGAGACCAACTGGTCCCGCCTCGACCCAGCCGGATATGCCCCCGGCCGTCTGGCCCCTTCCCGCGACACCCTTAGCTGCGGCAATGTGCACGGTTCTCAGTGGATACCCGGAGAAGCCGACGTGTCGATCCGTCCCGGCTGGTTCTATTCCCCCTCGACCGACAGCCTGGTCAAGAGCGTGGACGAGCTGATGGAGATCTACTACGCTTCGGTGGGCCGCAACGCCAACCTCCTGCTCAACGTGCCTCCGGACCGCCGCGGCCGCATCCATCCCGCCGATTCGGCCCGTCTGATGGAGTTCCGCGATGCCAGGACCGAGGCCTTCCATGCCGATTATGCCAAGATGTCGCGGGCCTATTCCGAGTCGGTCCGTGCCAATTCTCCCAAATATGCCGCCGCGAATGCTGTGGACGGCCGCTACTCCACCTACTGGGCTACGGACGACAGCGTCACCTCCGCCTCCTTCACCGTGTATTTCCGCAGGGACAGGGAGGTCAGCAAGGTGCTGCTGCAGGAGTATATTCCCCTGGGACAGAGGGTTAAGGAGTTCAGCGTGGAGTGCCGTCTGGGCGATACCGGCGAGTGGAAGGAGGTCTGCCGCGGCACGACTATAGGCTATAAGCGGATCATGAGGTTCGACCCGGTCATGGCGTCGGAGGTAAGGTTCAATATCATAGACTCTTACGCCTGCCCGCTGATCAGCAACGTCTCGATATATTGACGCCCTGTCGGTCTTTTGTGACATTGTGGCACTGACGGGCGGGTGTGGTATCGGTTTTGCAGAGGAGTAAGTCAGGAATTAAAAATTTAAAAACATTACTACCATGATTACCGAAAAATTACAGAATGCGATCAATGATCAGATAATCGCAGAGATGTGGTCGGCCAACCTCTACCTTTCCATGTCTTTCTATCTTGAGAAAGAGGGTTATGACGGAATGTCACACTGGATGAAGAGACAGTCTCAGGAAGAGCTCGAGCATGCCTACGATATGGCATCGTTCCTCCAGAAGAGGGGCGGCACCGCCAAGGTCAGCATGATCGACGTAGTGCCTCAGGGCTGGGGCAGCGCAGAGGCTCTCTTCAAGCATGTCTATGAGCACGAGTGCCATGTGACTGCTCTTATCGACAAGATCGTGGACATCGCCCGCGAGGAGAAGGACAAACCCTCCGAGGACTTCTTCATGGGTTACATCCGAGAGCAGGTCGAGGAGGAGGCTACCGCCCTCTCCATCTACGAGAAGGTTCAGCGTGCCGGTGAGGCCGGTCTCGTAATGCTGGACAGCAAGCTCGGTGAGCGCAAATAGTCCCGGCGACAGTAAAAGAAATAAGGGCTGACCCTTCAAGGGCCGGCCCTTTTTCGTCTCAGACGCTGTGGCTTATTGGTACTTGCCCAGTTCGTCTATGATAGCGGTGTTGATAAATCCGTTTATAGTCGTTCCGAGTCCTGCTGCAGTGGCTGCGACTCTGCTGTGCAGATCTGACGGCATACGGAGAACTAGCCTGCCGCTGTATGATTTCGCTGGTTTGACACCGCGGGCTTTGCAGCTGCTGAGATACTCGTCTATGGCCCCTTCGAAGTCGGAGACGAGATCGGATACAGTTTCTCCTTCATAGGAGATGCAGTCCTTTTTCATTCCGAGGACTTTGCCGTACAGGCAGTTGTCTTCCTGGCTGAACTCTACGCTCCCGGTATATCCTTTGTATTTCAGTACGCTCATCGTTTTCTGTTCTTTAGATTGGTATTGTCAATTAAATACATCAGAATCTGTTTCATTGCATATTTCTTCATGATGTTTGACGGGTGCGGCTTGTGCATTATGAATGACCGTTTACCGTCCATACTTACAAACTCGACTCTCGATCCTGAAGTCGCCCCTTTCTGCCTTTCAGAGTAGTTGAATATACTGAAAAGCCTGACGACTTCATTATAAGTGAAGTCACTGGGCAGTGACAGAAATCTTTCAATCAACTTTTCTTTCGTCCCCATTTCTGCATCATATTTTAGGCAAAGATACTAAAAACAGTATCAATTCCAAAAATTTGATGCGCTTACTCTGTTTTTTTGGCCGGGAGGCGGCCGGAGCGGCGCAGGGCGTCGTCGATGAGCCACTGGAGCTGGCCGTTGATCGAGCGGAATTCGTCGGCGGCCCATTTCTCCAGGGCTTCCATCGTGGCGGCGTCTACGCGCAGCACGAAACTCTTGGTTTTTGACTGTTCCTTAGGCATGGCTGTTGGCTTATGCCGCTACTGGTACAGCGAACCGGTGTTGAGGACTGGCTGGGCGGACTCGTCGGCGCAGAGGACCACGAGCAGGTTGCTGACCATGGCGGCCTTCCTGGCCTCGTCCAGCTCTACGATATCCTTGTCGTTTATCTCCTTGAGGGCCATCTGCACCATGGATACGGCGCCCTCGACTATTTTCTCGCGGGCGGAGATGATGGCCTCGGCCTGCTGGCGGCGCAGCATGACGGCTGCGATCTCGGGTGCGTAGGCTAGGTAGTTGATGCGGGCCTCGAGCACCGAGATGCCGGCCATCTCCAGGCGCTCGTTGAGTTTCTCGACCAGCTCGCTGTTGATGGTGTCGCCTCCGCTGCGCAGGGTAATGGTGTCGGCCTCTTCCATGCCGAGGTTGTCGTATGCGTAGTTGCCGGCCACCTGGCGCAGGGCCGCGTCGCTCTGTACGCGGACGAAGGACTCGAGGGCTGTCATTATGCCTTCTTTGTTGACGGCGATGTTCTGGGTGTCTATCTCGAAGATGGCCTTGTAGACGTCCTCGACCTTCCAGACGAGGATGAGACCTACGAGGATGGGGTTGCCGTTGCGGTCATTGACCTTGATGGGGTCCACGTTGATGTTGCGGGCGCGGAGCGAGACTTTCTTCTTGGAGTAGAAGGGATTGACCCAGAAGAAGCCGGTGCGGGTGAAGGTGCCGCGGTATTTGCCGAAGAAGACCATGGCCCTGGCCTGATTAGGTTCCAGGATCATGAGACCTATGAGCAGTACGGGTGCGATGATGAGCAACAGGACTGCGAAGATGCAGAGAGTGTTGTAGATGGAGTTTCCGAGTTCAGCCTTGTTTACCTCGGAGAGGATGATCAGTGCGATGCCGGCGGCTAGGAGCAGGACGCTGACGGATATCATCAGAAATCCGCTGCAGGCACGTCCCTGGAAGGGAGTGTCCTTTGTCAGTTTGGAGTCGGAAGGGGTTTTCATGGCTTGTGTGATATTAAAACGATATCACAAAGATATTGGGTATTTCTGTAATTTCCAAATTTTTTCAGCAATATCCGGAAATGTAATGGAAATTTAAAATGGTAACAATGTAAATTATTCTATCTTTGCACCCAAAGTATCATTTAATAACAAAAGATATGAGTTTCAGAAAAGCATTTTTGGCCTTTATCGCCTGTGGGGCGATGCTGGCTGCCTCTTCATGTATTGACAGGGGGGGCGAGGACTTAATCGTCAACATCACCACCTCTGTAGGAGAGGATGGAATAGAGTTTGACATGAATGCTCAGGACACTACATTTACTCTGACCAGCAACTGTGACTGGACAGTGGAGATGGAGGTGGAGAATCCCTGGGAGGATGAGGCTGAGGTATTCGAGCAGAATCCCTGGCTGACAGTTACGCCTACCAGTGCCAAGGCTTCGGATCAGCCGGTTTCAATTACTGTTAAGGCAGAGGCCAATATCAGCGATGCTGATGAGATTACCTACGACCGTGCGGTTATCGTGTATTTCAGGACTGACAGAGAGCAGTTCGCCAGCGTGAGAGTGTTCCAGGCAGGCAAGGAGCGCAAGCCCAATGCCGCTGACACCATCTCCATCAGCGAACTCCGCCAGATGGCTCCCGCTTCGCAGGACTCTGTCGTGACCATTACCGATCCCCTTATTATAAAGGGTGTGGTAGTATCGTCCCGCGATCCCCAGACCGTTTCCAACAACAACATCTACGTTCAGGACGGCACCGGGCCTCACAGCGGTCTGCTGGTGTACTCCAGCGCTTTCTCCAGCTGCAACTTCGGTGACGTAGTCGAGATTACTGTTACCGACGGTACTCTCGAGTACTATTTCGGCCAGCTCGAGCTCAAGCCCGCAAGTCCTGATGACCTGGTGGTAGTCGACAAGGTGGAGAATCCCGAGGCAGCCGAGATCGAGGGTGCGTCCCTTATCAACGGCGACTATGAGGGCCAGTATGTGAAGATGTACGCCCAGGTAGTCCAGGGTGATCTTGAGAAGACCATGGGTGACAGCCCCTCCATCGAGACCGAGGACGGTTCCTCATTCCTCATGTACAGCCGCTCCAATACTCCCTGGGCCGGTGAGGAGGTTCCTCAGGGCGCAGGTACAGTATACGGCCTGGTCGGCAGCTACAACGGCGTATATCAGCTGGTTCCCTCACGCGCAACTGATTTTGAGGGCATGACAGAGAGCAGATTCACCGGCCGTCCCGCAGTCACCACCGGCGAGGGTCAGCTCAGCGAGGACAAGTCGTCCATGACCGTGACCGGAGAGTACACCTACGCAGGTGAGGCGGCAGATGTGACCGAGGTCGGCGTGGCCTACAAGCTGGTGGATGCCGAGGAGTACACCAAGGTAAAGGCCGAGAAGGTAGAGAGTCCCTTCACAGTGACCATACCTCTGGAGACAGGTGCCTATGAGTACTACGCATACGTGATGATCGGCGAGAGAGAGTATCAGGGCGAGACTCTGACCGTTACCACCGAGGAGACAGCAGTCAGTGTGGCTGAGCTCGTAGCTGCTATTCTCGACGGCACCATCGAGGACGATGCTCCCCTTGCAACTCTCGGAGCATATCTGGAAGGTATCGTGGCAGCCGGAAACCAGAGCGCCAACTACAACGGCAAGTATGCCCTGGTAGACGGAACAGGTGAGGAGGCTACCGGTATCGTACTTTATGGTATGTACGATGTCGAGCTGAATCCCGGCGACCGTGTAAGAATAAGCCTGACCAATGCTTCATTTGACAACTACAACAATCTCCGCGAGGTTAAATTCAAGGAGGGTATCGATATCAACGCAGAGGTGGAGGTGCTCAAGTCAGGAGTAGGTTACGCTATCCCTGAACTTACAGTGGCAGAGCTCCTCAGCGGTGACTGGCAGGGTCAGTATGTGACAGTGAAGAATGTCCGCAGCGCAATGGATACACTGACGGCATGGACAGAATCCGGCAAAAGTACCAACAGGACCTTTACGGACGGAACGGATGAGTTCCAGGTACGTACACAGGACAATGCCGAGTGGGCAGAGGAGGGCATCGATCCTGAGGTGACAGCAGACCTTGGCTGCGTAGTGGAAGTATATTATGAGAATGTACAGGTGTACGCCGCTACATACGATGATATCAAGGCCTTCTCGGTTCCTGCCGGTGACGAGCCCGAGGATCCTGATGTGCCGGTTGGAGATTCAACAGCAACCGTCGAAGTTGCCGAAGTAGTAGCAGCCATATTGGATGGTACTATATCAGATGGAGGTTCTTTCTCATCTCTCGGTGGATTTATGGAAGGTATCGTGGCTGGAGGCAATGAGGGTGAAAATTATTACCGTAAATATGCTATTGTGGACGGTACTGGAGAAGAGGGTACAGGTATAGTAATATATGGTATTAATGATGAGTATAAGGTGGGAGACCGTGTCAAGATAAGTCTTTCAAACGCTAAATATGACGATTATAGCGGTCTGCGTGAGATGACATTCGATGGTAATCCGGAGATTGAGGTACTTGAATCAGGAGTCAATTTCAACACCCCTCAGTTGTCAGTCTCGGAGCTCAACGCCGGAGAGTGGCAGGGAATGTATGTTACAGTTAAGAATGTGACCAGTGACGAAAAGGTGTCCAATCCCTGGGTGGCTGATGGAAAAACTACCAGCAGGTATTTTACAGATGGTACAGAAAGTTTTGTTGTGCGTACAACCAGTTATGCGTTGTGGGCTGACGAATATGTGAACATTGATGCTACGGGAGATCTTTCCGGAGTTGTCGAGATTTATAACGGCAGAGCTCAAGTGTATGCCATCAGATATTCAGATATAGCAACATTCTCGACAGATGCTCCTGAAATTCCCGAAGAACCCGAGAACCCCGTAATCGAGGGTACAGCCGGTGATGGTAACTACAACAGCAGCATCGACCTGACACAGAATATCGATAACAATCTTAAGAACTATGTCAGCACTTTCGTAGTAGGTGAAAATGAGTATCCCGGAGTAAAAATAGGTTCCAGCGGATCTGCAGGCTCTTATTCTTTCAACCTCGGAAAGGCAGGTAGCAGTACACTTTCAATGTACGCTGTAGCATGGACCGGAAAACAGACTAATGTGTTAGTTAAGATTTCCGGCGGCGGTACCATCAACGGAGTAGAGCAGGTTGAGTTGGCATGTGTGCCTAATGCCGGCCTTTCTGGAAACGGCAATACTTTCACCATCACATTCGGTGATAAGGACTTCTACACCATGAACATCGAGGGTGCCACCGAGAACACTGTCATCACGGTGACTACCGAGGGCATGCAGGACAACCGTGCCGGATTTACCGGAGTGAATGTAAAGTAACCGACAGACACAGAATATATGCTGAAAAACAGTGTACGACTTCTTCTTGCAGCCGTGCTGGTCTTCCTGACCGCCGGCTGCATCAAGGATCCGGAGTTCCAGCCCGCTGATATGGGAGTGAGTGTTGAAGAGCTCTCGTTCAGCAAGGATGGAGGGGAGGCGACAGTCCGCCTTCTCTCCAACCGGGACTGGGAGACGGAGATAACGGTGACCCGCGGTACTGCCGACTGGATCGCTCTGAGCGATACGGCCGGTACTGCTTCGGGCGACTCTGTGGCAGTGACGGTGACAGTGCTGCCCAACACCGGTGAGGACCGCGACGCAGTGCTGCGCTTCACCACCGGTACGGTGTATGCTCAGGTCAATATCGTCCAGCCCGGCGAGTTCCGCAAGAGCTACATGACCATCGCCGAGTTCCTCCAGATGCCTGTGAATGACGAGACCTGGTACGAGCTCTGCGGTACGATAACGGATATCGCCAGCATCCAGTTCGGCAACCTCACCATCACCGATGAGACCGGTTCGCTGTATATCTACGGTCTGACAGCCACCAAGCAGAGCGGTAACGACCAGTCCTTCGCCTCCCTCGGCCTGAAAGTCGGGGACGAGCTGGTGCTCATGACCCTCAGGGGCGAGCACAACGGCGAGCCCCAGGGCGGCGGCCGGGAATATCCCGCATACTATGTCAGCCACACTTCCGGAGGCAGCCAGCCTGTGGAGGGAGACGGATATCTCATAGGCGACTACAGCAAGTGGAACGCAGCAGGTGCCCTGACATCCTTCCTGGACGATTTCTCCTCGGTGGAGGCCGGCAACGCAGCCTATGTCAGTGACAGCTGGCTCTTCTGGTCTTCCGACCCCAACGGACTCAGCCAGAGCTGGAAGACCGGTACCTTCGACAACGCCTCCACCGGCATGACCGACAAGTACATCCAGATAGCGCCCTACAACTCCTCTCTGGACGAGGTGGTGGCCTACGCCCTGCCTCCCAGAGCCGATGTCACGGGAATGAATCCCAGGACCTTCAAGTTCAGCAAGGCTCTCTACCATCTGGACGAGGGTGGGGACGACAGCCGTCTGGAAGTGGTGGTGTCTACCGATTTTTCAGGTGACTTCGAGGCTGCTTCATGGACAGTAGTGGAGGACGTTTCCTTCCCTGCCGGAGCTGAGCGCAACCAGTGGGTTGAAGAGACCGTGGACCTCTCTGCATACGCGTCTGAATCCTCTCTCTGCATAGCCCTCAGGTACACAGGTAAGTCCAATACCTACCGTATCGACAATGTGGGCTATGGTGACGGAGAGGTCGCTCCTTACCTCAGTCTGAGCGGTTCGGGTACGACCGTTACATCCGAAGCCGGTTCGCTGACCTTCCAGGTAAGTTCCAATGTTACATGGACAGTGGCTTCCGACAATACGGATTTCACACCTTCCCCGTCCTCGGGCGATGGTCAGGGACAGATAACTGTTACCTACACGGCCAATACTACTGGTGAGGACCGTACTTCAGTTATCACCGTTTCCCCTGATGGCGGAGATGCCAGGGACCTTCAGCAAGTCACATATACGATAGTGCAGAAACGTGAGGGTGCGTCCGTCGGCGGAGCCTATACCTCCAATGTAGGGCTTCCTTCTGATGACAATACTTCCGATGCCTCATATATCCACTCTGTGTCTATCGACGGAGAGGAGTATCCGGCACTCAAACTGGGTACAAATTCCAAGGCGGGTACATATACAACACCCGCTCTGGCCATGCAGGGAGACCTGACGCTGGGCATGTACGCCATGGCATGGAGCGGCAAGAACTGTGAGCTGACCATAACCGTCAATAACGGCGGAACTATCAACGGACAGAGTTCCGTCACAGTAGAACCTCGGTCTGACGGTGGAGTCGCCGGTTCGGAGATCCCGTATGTCATAGAAGGGGATATGCTGGACTACTATATGGAGTTCGCTCTCGAGGGCGTGACCTCATCGACCACCCTCACATTCTCTACCGTGAGCACAGCTCCCCGCTGCGTCATCACCGGTCTGAATGTCAACCCTAAATAACGGATGAGACCTGCAGCCATACTGCGGAGTATCTTTCCGCTGCTGTTTCTGTCCGCCGTCGTCCTCACGTACTCCTGTACGGACGACGGGCGGATGGACAACACGGTAACTCTCAGAGACAGCACTGTCCCGGCCTCGAGCACGGGGCAGTTTGTCTCTATTGTGTCTTCCGTGGACTGGACCATCACCCTGGAATTTCCCGACGGACAGGAGCCCTGGTGCACCGTATCCCCCGGGTCAGGGAGCGGCAGCCGCAACAACATCATGCTGACATACGCCGCGAACACCGACAGCACCTCGCGCAGTACCGTCATCCTGGTCAGTTTCTCCGACGGAGAGGCGGTCTCCCTCCGGCTGGTGCAGCTGGGAGCGGGGGATGAGGACCCGGATACCGGTGACGGAGAAGAAGAACTGACTTCCGACCCCGTGTATGCCTGGATGGAGCTGCCGGAGGTGGAGACCCCGGAGATGACCGCATACGTGTTCCACCATGCGGAGCTGAACGGGGAGCAGCGGCGCAACTGGTCCATGCTCTACGACGCGCGGCAGCGCATTGCCCTGTGGGTGGCCTATCCCCTCTGCTCGGACTACACCGGCAGCGGCGGAAGGACCGATGCCTGGGGGTACGACCCCAAGATACCCGCGGAGTACCAGCCGGCGCTCTTCAGAGGATGGAGCGGCGGAGGCTATGACCGTGGCCATCAGATACCCTCCGGCTCGCGCAACGCGGACAGGGCCCTCAATGCCCAGACCTTCTATTTTACCAATATGACCGCCCAGGTTTCAGGTTTCAATCAGAATCTCTGGGCCAATGTGGAGACCCGGGTCAGGAGCTATGCCAGCACCTGCGATACCCTATATGTGGTGACTGGTCCACTATTCTACTCCGATGTCCCGGAGGAACGCGAATATGCCTTCGACAACAACGGAGACCCGTCAGTCGTGCCTGACGGCTATTTTAAAGTCCTGCTGAGGTACACCATCCCGGATACGTATTATTCCGTGGCGTTCGTCTACGACAACACCGATTACGGCCGGAGCAATCCCGAGAGTGCGGACCTGCATACAGTCGCAGAGGTGGAGGTGATGACAGGATTTACTTTTTTCAATAATCTTCCCCAGGAGAAGGCCGCTGCTGTCAAGTCGCAGCTCGAGCCGCAGCGCTGGGGACTATAACTGCCGGACTATGATAAGAAAGATAGCAGCCGTATCGATATCCCTCCTCATCTGCCTCTCCCTTGCCGGACAGGATGAGAAGTATATCGTGGCGTTCTACAATGTGGAGAATCTCTTCGACATCTACGATGACCCGTCGGTACTGGATGAGGAATTTACTCCCGAAGGCCCCAAGAACTGGACGGAGGCCAAATATGAGAAGAAAATAGGCAACCTGGCCGAGGTCATCTACGGTCTGTCCGCCTCCAACAGGGATTTCCCCGCCGTGATAGGTCTGGCCGAGGTGGAGAATCACAGGGTGCTGGACGACCTGGTGTCGGCTGAGAAACTGGTGCCTGCAAGATATCAGATAGTGCATTACGACTCGCCCGAGGCCAGGGGTGTGGACGTGGCCCTGCTCTTCCGCCCGGACAAGTTCGAGTACGAATGGAGCAAGGCGTTCCAGCCGGTAATCCCCGAGGAACCCGATTTCAAGACCCGCGACATCCTGGCCGTATGCGGCAGAATGGGAGGGGACCGGATATGCTTCCTGGTCAACCACTGGTCTTCCCGCAGGGGCGGCGCCCAGGCCTCGGAATTCCTGAGAGTGGGCTGCGCCTCGACTGTCCGCCGTTTCACCGACTCGCTTCAGGCAGCTGACCCGGACATTAAGATAGTGATAATGGGGGACATGAACGACGACCCGGACAACCGGAGCCTTTCAGAGGTGCTGGGGGCAGTCGAGAAGATATCCAGGGTGAAGGCCGGCGGGTATTTCAACCCGTTCTGGAGCATGCACCGCGCCGGTTACGGCACACTGGGGTATCAGGATGCGTGGAATCTCTTCGACAACATCATCGTAAACTCAGCCTTGACGGACAACACCGCCGGGCAGCTGCGGCTTCTGAAGTCGGACAAGAGCGGTTTCTACGGCCACATCTACAAGAGAAGCTATATGATACAGCAGAGCGGCAGGTACAAGAACTATCCGCTCCGCACCTTCAGCGGCAACACATTTCTCGGAGGATACAGCGACCATCTTCCGGTCTACATCATTCTAGGAAAATAATCAATGATCGATAAAATGAGAATAAAAACAGCAGTTATCGCGGTTCTGCTCCTGCTCTCCGCCCTGCCGGCCCTGGCCCAGAGCGGAGGAGTCAAGGGTATGGTGCTGGACCGCTCGGCCTCCCGTCCGGTTAGGGACGCCAAGGTGACTCTCTTCACCGACAGAGAGATCACGGTATACACGCAGGAGGACGGAAAGTTCGAAATCTCCGGTCTTCAGGACGGAATGTACCGTCTGGAGATATCAGCGGAGGGCTATCTCGTCACCCGTCTCAATGTCCGGGTGCAGAACGGAGAGGTCTATGACCTGATGAGTGTGTCCGTATCTCCCGACGTGCCTATGGCAGACCTCGGGGACGAGATGTTCGCGGATTTCGAGGTGGAGGACGAGTCCGGCTCGGGCTATGAGGACGTGCCGTCGGTACTCTCGGCATCCCGGGACGTGTTCGACAACATAGCGGCCTACAGCTTCAGTTCCATGCGTTTTCTCAACCGCGGCTACGAGAGCGGAACGGCCGACATCTATATCAACGGCATCAGGTTCAATGACGCGCTGAGCGGATATACTCCCTATTCGCTCTTCAGCGGTCTGAACGAGGCTACCAGGGAGAAGGAGTCGGTGGGCGGCCTGTCCATCTCCGACTATGGTGTCGGCGGCATCAACGGCCTGACCAACGTAAACGCCTACGCCTCCACGGTCGCCAAGGGCTACCGTTTCAGCGTGCTGACCAACAGCTCGACCTACCGTCTGCGCCTTATGGCCACATACGCTACCGGCGAGATGGACAACGGCTGGTCCTTCGCGGTCTCGGCCTCTACGCGCCAGGGTGGCAATGACTACGTTACGGGTGTGTTCTACAACGCATTCGCATATTTCCTGGCTGCGGAGAAGAACATCAACGACAAGCACCGCTTCGCCCTGACTCTCTTCGGCTCTCCGGTGCAGCGCGGAGCCCAGAATTCCTCTACCCAGGAGGTCTATGACATGCTTGGCAACAACTACTACAACTCCAACTGGGGCTATCAGAACGGCAAGGTGCGCAACGCCCGCGTGAGGAACAACCACGAGCCGGTGCTTCTGTTCAACTACGAGTACACCCCGGTGTATGATTTCAAGGTGACCGCCGGAGTGTCCTGGCGTTTCGGCCGCAACGGCTACTCCGCCCTCGACTGGTATGACGCTCCCGACCCCCGTCCGGACTATTACCGCTATCTGCCCAGCTATTTCGACGAGGATCCCGGCAAGTACAGCTGGGCTCTCGAGGGCTGGATGACCGACGACGCCGTCCGGCACATCAACTGGGACCGTCTCTATGACGTCAACCGCAACAGCTATTTCGATGACGGGGTGGACTACAATCCCGATATCGACGCGGCCAATACCACCCGTTCCAAGTATATCCTGGAGGAGAGACGTACCGACCAGAACGACATCAATGCCAACCTGCAGGTGACCAAGCAGTTCGGCTCTTATCTCAAAGGTTCCCTGGGCTATAATTTCCGCTGGAACCGGACCGAGTACTACAAGATCGTCAAGGACCTGCTCGGCGGCGATTACTGGCTTGACGTGGACCAGTTCGCCGAGAGGGATTTCGGCTCCGGCGATTCCTATCAGAACAACCTCCTGAACCCCAACCACGTGGTGAAGGAGGGCGAGAAATACGGCTACGACTACTACGCCCACATCCGCAACCATAAGGTGTGGACGGCGTGGGACCTCACCCTGGGCGGCTTCCAGGCCACTCTGGGCGGAGAGGTGGGCTACAATACCTTCTGGCGTGAGGGCCTGGTGCAGAAAGGACTCTTCCCGGACAACTCCCTGGGAGCCTCGGAGAAGCAGAACTTCCTGACCTACACCGCCAAGCTGGGCCTGGCCTACCGTTTCTCCGGACAGAATATGATCTATGCCAACGTGGCCTATATGGAGGATGCGCCCTACTTCGACGAGGCCTTCCTCTCTCCCAGGACCCGCAACAGCGTGGTGCGCGGCCTGACTACCGAGAAGATATTCAGCGCGGACATCAACTACTCGCTCCGCACCGGCAACGGTTTTGCTCTCCGCGTGACCGGTTTCCTTACCGACATCAAGGACCAGACCGACCTTATCAGCTTCTACGATGACCTCTCCAGGGCCTACACCAACTTCTCCATGACCGGCATCGACCAGCGCAACATAGGAGTGGAGGTAGGTCTCAAGGTGCCCATCTACGCCGGACTGGCCTTCGAGGGCGCCCTCAGCTACGGCCGCTATGTCTACACCTCCGATCCCTATGTGACCCAGACCGTGGACAACAGCGAGAGGGTGGTGCTGGACAACGAGAGAGTGTACTGGAACGGCTACCGCGTGGCCCGCACGCCTCAGCTGGCCTCTTCCGTAGGTCTGACCTGGAGCGGTCCGAACTACCTCTTTGCCGGCATCGACCTCAACTTCTTCGACGGCATGTACATCTCCATGAACCCTCTGCGCCGTACCGACTACGCCGTGCAGGGCATGGACCTGACCACCGAGGAGGGTTATGCAGCCATGAGGTACATGACTGACCAGGAGCGTTTCCCTCACGCCTTCGTGCTCAACGCCAACATCGGCAAGTCCTGGCGTTTCGCAGGAAAGTATCTGCTGGGTGTCAGCGCGAACATCAACAACATACTCAACAACAAGAATATCAAGACCGGCGGTTACGAGCAGATGCGCCTTTCGCGCAACCAGGACGACTCGGGAAATATCCTCAACTATACTCCCTTCGACTCCAAGTATTTCTACCTGCACGGCATCAACTATATGATCAACGTATATTTCAGATTCTAAGTTATGAGCATCAATATCCTAAAATACGCGGCCGTGCTGCTGGCCTCGGCGGCCCTTACAGCCGGCTGTCAGAAGTTTGAGGAGCCGGAGCCCTTCGTCCCCGCGGAGATGGAGGCGACTATGACCCTGGCCGAGTTCAAGGCCCTCTACACCGGTTCCCCGATGGAGATAACTGACGGCAGTATCGTCCTGGAGGGCAAGGTCATCAGTACCGACCGATCGGGCAACGTCTACCGTTCACTCTATATCGAGGATGCCACTGCGGGCCTCGAAGTGAAGATCGGCAAGACCGGACTGTACAACGACTACAAGGAGGGGCAGACCATCTATGTCAAGCCCAAGTATCTGTGCATAGGCGCATACGGGGAGAGCGTGCAGCTCGGAGCCGTGTCCTATGAGGAGCGCTATGAGACGGCCTACATCGACGCACAGGCCCTCATAGACAGGACTGTCTTCCGCGGAGCCTACGGAGAGCCCCTGACTCCCATGGACATCTCTTCCGCAAGCCAGATCTCCGACGCCAATCTCTGCCGCCTGGTGCGCCTCCGCAACGCCTCCTATCAGGGCAGCGAGGACGGCCTCAGGACATGGGCCGTATCCCAGGATCCCCTGACAGGACAGGAGGCCGAGTATGGACAGCAGACATTCCGGGTGGACGGCAAGGACGTGGTGGTGCGCACCAGCGGATATGCCTCTTTCGCCGATGACGAGGTGGGCCTGGAGATAGGCGCGAGGTGCAATCTTACGGGTATCCTGACCAAGTATTACGATACATTCCAGCTGGTTCTGCTGGACCTTGACGGAGTGGAGGAACTGTGATGAGCAGGATTTTCACAGCCATGCTGGCGGCGGTTCTGACCGGGACTGCCGTCCTTCTTTCCGGATGCGCCGGCGGCAGGACTCAGGATGCCAGGGCGCTGGCGGAGGACTTTGCCAGGGCGTATTATTCGGCGGACTACGCGGCTGCAGCGCGGATGTGTTCCAGCGAGCTGGAGCAGATGGTGAGGGAGACCGGTTCGGTGGTGGATTCTCTGCCCGAGGCCGCTCAGGAGGAGTTCATGGAACTGTCCCGCGGCGTGCAGACCTATGCCGTGGAGGTGCACGAGTGGTCCAGGGACTCGGTCACCGTGGACTTCGACATCATATATCCCGGGGAGATAGAGCCTATGAAGACGGCTCTCACCGTGGTCAGGGAGCCTGAGGCGGATGTCTGGAAAGTGGTTTACGCGCAGGAGAGAATGTAATGGAACGCAGATATTTCGACAACCACACCCACTCCTACTTCTCCGCCGACTCGCGGATGAGTATCGACGATGCCGTCAAGGTGGCATACGAGCGCGGGCTCAGGGGTATCTGCCTGACGGATCACCTGGACTTTGACGCACCTCCCGGGGTGACGGAGTTCACCTTCGAGGTGCCGGCCCAGCAGGAGGCCATAGACGCCGAGGTCGAATATTTCGGACTCAACGGACGGGGCGGCCGCTACGGAGACTTCCAGCTCCTCAAGGGAGTGGAGATAGGCCTGCAGGACAAGAGCATGCCCAGGATACGGAAAGTCCTGGAGGACTATCGTTATGACTGTGTGATAGGCTCTCTCCACCTCATCGACGGACATGACCCCTATTTCGGGGACTATTACAGGCCATATACCTACCGCTATGCCTACGGCCACTATCTGGAGGAGTTCGCCCGTCTGATACGGGTGATGCCGGATTTTGACATTCTCGGACATTACGACTATATTACGAGATATCCCGATTATAAGGAGACGACGATCTATTACTCCGAGTTCGGGGATGCCCTGGATTCCATATTGACTTTCCTGGCCGAGAAGGGCAAGACCATGGAGATCAATACGAAGACCTACCAGCTCTACCGCGGCCGCCGTCCGGAACTGGACCTGGCTGTGCTCAGGCGCTTCCGGGAACTGGGCGGAGAGGCCTTGTCATTCGGCTCGGACGCGCATGAGATCACCCGCCTAGGGGACCGTTTCGACTGGTGCCGGGAAATGGCCCTGGCGGCCGGATTCAAGTATGAGGTCTACTTCCGGGACAGGAAACCGGAGTACATCGCTCTATAAGAGAAGGAGGGGCTACTGCTCCTCCTCTTTTTTTGCCTTAGCGGCTGCTTTCGCCGCTTTCTTATCGGCTTTTTCCTTCGCTCTCAGGGCTTTCAGCTCCTCTTTCGACAGTTTTCCGGTGGAGCGGCAGTACTGCATCCACTGGTCGTGGGTGAGCACTTTCTTGTAGGCGCTGTCGATCTGGGCGACCCATTTGTCCCTTACCTGCTTGAATGCTATGTACTCGCGGGTTCCGGAGGACTGCAGTTGCTGCAGCTCGTCGTGCATGGCCCTCATGTCGTGCTGGAGGATGGAATCGATGAAAAATGTCTGATGGGGGAGGAGCGTGAGCATCTTCTCGAGGCGGTCAGCCTCTTCCAGGGCCATCTCCTCAGGGGTTTTCATTTCCTGATCCTGGGCCATCAGGCCACCTGCCGGCAGGAGCAGCGAGGCCAGGACGGCGAGCGGAATGATAATGTTGCGGCTCATGTTGTTGGATATAAAATTTAAATTCACTATTTTTGGTCTTGTTTTTCAGCGCAAATTTATACAAAATCGGATAAGTAATATGAACAAATTCTTCAAATCAGCACTGTGCACCGCTCTTGCGCTCTTTATCGTCCAGAGCGGATTCGCCTGCACCAACGTACTGGTAACCAAAGGCGCGTCTAAGGACGGCTCTATTCTCATCACCTATTCGGCCGACTCGCATAATCTTTACGGCGAGCTGTATTTTACTCCCGCCGGCTTCTTCAAGCCCGGAACATGGATGAACATCAACGAGTGGGACAGCGGAAAATACCTCGGACAGATACCTCAACTGGTGGGTCAGACCTACCAGACAGTGGGCAATATGAACGAGCACCAGCTCATCATCACCGAGACCACATTCGGCGGACGCCGCGGCCTGCATGACCCTGACGGCATCATGGACTACGGCTCGCTCATCTACATCACTCTTCAGAGGGCCAAGACTGCCCGCGAGGCCATCCAGACCATCGTGGATCTGGCCAATGAGTACGGCTATGCCTCCAGCGGCGAGTCCTTCTCCATCGCCGACAAGGACGAGGTATGGATTATGGAACTCATCGGCAAGGGCAGCAAGCTCGACAAGAAGGGCCGCAACATCAACAAGGGCATCGTATGGGTGGCAGCCCGCGTACCTGACGGATATATCTGTGCCCATGCCAACCAGGCCCGTATCCATCATATCGACTTCGACGACCCCGAGAACTGGCTCTATGCCGAGGACGTGGTGGACTTCGCCCGCGAGATGGGATTCTTCGAGGGTACTGACGAGGAATTCAGCTTCTGCGACGCATACGCTCCGATAGATTTCAGCGGCATGAGAGGCTGCGAGGCCAGGGTATGGTCCGCGTTCAACATCCTGGGCGGCGGTATGATCGGCGACAAGAAGGCCGAGGAGTACCTGGATTTCGCCATGGGCTACAACGGGGAGAACAAGATGCCCCTCTTCATCAAGCCCGCTGAGAAGATCGGTGTGAAGGAAGTGGCTGACGTGATGCGCGACCACTACGAGGGTACTCCCATGGACATGACGGTGGATGCCGGAGCCGGCGGACACCACACTCCCTACAGGTGGAGACCCATGAACTTCGAGTATGACGGCAAGGAGTATGTCAATGAAAGGGCCATCGCTACCCAGCAGACCGGATTCTGGATCGTATGCCAGAGCCGCAGCTGGCTGCCCGACGAGATCGGCGGAGTCCTCTGGTTCGGTGTGGACGACGCAGCCACCTCCTGCCTGACTCCCGTGTACACCACAGTCAAGGAGACCCCCCTCTGCGTGAGAGTGGGCAACGGCAGCCTGCTGGAATACTCTCCCACATCCCTCTTCTGGGTGACCAACCGTATCGCCAACTTCGCATATATGCTGTATGACCGTATCGAGCCCGAGGTTCGCGCTGTCATCGACGGCTTTGAGAACGGAGCCATCGAGGAGCAGAAGGCAGTGGATGCCGAGGCTCTCAGGATTCTCGGCGAGAACCCTACCGAGGAGAGCATCGCCGCCACCCGTGACTTCCTGACCGGATACAGCCTCGATAAGGCCCAGACCCTCTTCGAGACCTGGAGAGACCTGGACATCTACCTGCTCGTCAAGTATATGGACGGCAATGTCAAGAAGGAGACCGGCTACGGCACATTCAAGAGCAACGGCCATTCGCCCCGTATCCCCGCCTTCCCTTCACAGCCCGGCTACAGTGACAAGTGGAAAGAGGCCGTGGCCAAGGACGCCGGAGACGTGCTTGAGGTTAAGTAATGTTTGACTTCATCAACATATCCGTAATCGACATTATCGACATCATCCTGGTAGGTCTTCTGATCTACCAGATGGTGCGGATAATGCGCGGCACTTCCGTATTCAACATCTTCACCGGTATTCTGCTGTTATACCTCACGTGGATAGTGGTGAAGGCGTTGAATATGAAACTGCTGTCGTCCATCCTTGGACAGATTCTCGGAGTCGGCGTCATCGCGCTGATAGTCATTTTCCAGCCCGAGATACGCCGTTTCCTCCTGCACATAGGGAGCCGGTATCTCTCCTCCCGCAACAACTTCCTGACCCGTATCCTTCTGGGACGCCGGGACAAGGAGATTCAGGCCACCTCCCTGGACGAGATAGCCCAGGCTTGCCGGAGGATGGGCGAGACCAGGACGGGCGCCCTCATTGTCCTGCAGCACAACTCCTCCCTGGAATTTGTCACCGAGACCGGCGACAGCATAGACGCCGCCGTCAACAGGCGTCTGATAGAGAATATCTTCTATAAGAACACCCCGCTCCACGACGGGGCCATGGTCATAGACATGGACAGGATAGTGGCCGCCCGCTGTACCCTTCCTATCGTGGACAACCCCAATATTCCCCCGCAGTACGGCATGCGCCACCGGGCCGCAGTAAGTATCACGCAGGACACCGATGCTGACGCAATAGTAGTCTCCGAGGAGACCGGCAACATCTCCTTCGTAAGCGGGGGCGAGATGAAGACAGTCACCAGCATCAGCGAGCTGAAGCTCTCCATCGAGAACTCCTACCGCAAGGGCAATTAACCTTTCATTCAATCCATGACCAATACCGCAAAAATCGAAAGCAAGCTCGCCTTCGACAAGATACGCGAGTCCATAGCCGCCCGCTGCTCTACCGGATACGGCCGGGACAGGGCAGAGAGCGAGCAGGTTTCGGACGTGCCCTCCGAGATAGAGCGCCGTCTCGGCCTGACCGACGAGATGCGCGTCATCCTGATGTTCGAGGCTTCCTTCCCTACCTCAGGATACCCCGACTGCATCCCTTTCCTGGTGCCGCTCCGCAGCCCTTTTTCCCATATTGACCTGCCCTCGCTGGTGCTGCTGCGCGGGGCTCTGGATACCCTCCGGAAGATATTGAGCTTCTTCGCCGGCTGCAAGGAAGGACAGTACCCCCTGCTGCGGGACATGGCCTCGGCCGTGCTGTCATTTCCCGAGATACTCAGGCGCATAGACGGGATACTGGACCGGTACGGGGAGGTGAGGGACAATGCCTCGGAGCAGCTTTACTCCATCCGCCGCGCCATCCGGGACAAGGAGGGGGCGGTGTCCAGGCGCATCCAGGCCATCCTCCGCAAGGCTCAGGAGGACGGGGTGGCGGACTCGGACGCTTCGGTGTCGGTGCGCGAGGGCAAGATGCTCATCCCCGTTTCTTCGGGCAATAAGAAAAAGGTCCCGGGGATAGTGTTTGACGAGTCGGCTTCGGGCAAGACCTCCTTCATCGAGCCGATGGAGGTCGTGGAGCTCAACAACCAGCTGCGCGAGCTGCATTTCGAGGAGCAGAGGGAGATACTCCGGATACTCACGGAGTTTACAGACTTCCTGCGGCCCTATATCGACGATGTCATAGAGTCGCAGAAGTTCATGGGCGAGCTGGACTTCATCCTGGCCAAGGCGGTGGTGTCGTCGCATTACCGGGGCGGCAAGCCGGTGCTCTCGGACAGGGGCGAGGTGCTGTTGCGGCAGGGGCGGCATCCGCTGCTGGAGGAGGCCCTGGCCAAGGAGGGCAAGAAGATAGTGCCTCTGGATGTGGTGCTTACCCCGGCCAGGCGGATTCTGCTGATATCCGGGCCCAATGCGGGCGGTAAGTCGGTCTGCCTGAAGACGGTGGGCCTGCTGCAGTACATGTTCCAGTGGGGCATGCTGGTCCCGGCCTCGGAGAGTTCGGAACTGACCGTTTTCCACGACATGTTCGTGGATATCGGGGACGACCAGTCGCTGGAGAACGACCTGAGTACCTACAGTTCCCACCTGCTGAACATGAAGGAGGCGGTAGCTCTGGCCGATGACCGGTCGCTGGTGCTCATCGACGAGTTCGGCTCGGGTACGGAACCGGCAGCGGGAGGGGCCATCGCCGAGGAGATACTGAGCGAGTTCGAGCGGAAAGGCTGTTACGGAGTCATCACGACGCATTACACCAATCTGAAGTTTTACGCCAGCAACAGTAGCCGGATAGTCAACGGGGCAATGCTCTTCGACGTGCAGAAGATTCAGCCGCTGTTCCGCCTGGAGATAGGTCTGCCGGGCAATTCGTTCGCCTTCGAACTGGCCCGCAAGATAGGTCTGCCGGAGAGCATAGTGCACGGGGCTGAGGAAAGGGCCGGAAAGGATTATGTCGCGGTCGAGCGCAACCTGCGCAAGATAGCCCGCAACAAGCGCGAGCTGGAGGAGCGGCTGGTGCGTGTCAAGGCCGCCGACCGTACTCTGGACTCGATGACGGAGAAGTACGAGAAGGAACTCTCCGAGATCAAGGCCCTGCGCAAGAGCGTGCTGGACGAGGCCAGGGCCCAGGCCGCTGAGATAGTTGCCCAGGCCAATAAGCAGATAGAAAGGACCATACGCGAGATACGCGAGTCCCAGGCCGAGAAGGAGCGGACCCAGCTGGTGCGTTCGGAGCTGCGGGACTTCGCGGCTTCGGTGGCCGATGACTCGGCTGCCCGCAGCGAGATGGAGGCCCGGATAGAGCGGAAGATGGCGCAGATCATCGAGCGCAAGAAACGGCAGGAGGAGAGGCGGGCCAGGCGGGCTGCGGGAGGTGACGGGCAGGATGCCGCCGGCGGTCCGGGGAGCGGGTCTGTGCCGGGAGGCAGTACCGGTGCCGGGGCTGTTGGTGCCGGGGCGCTCTCAGGCGATGCTGCGCCTGACCGGATTGTTCCCGGAGTATATGTCCGCATGGAGGACAGCGGCATGACCGGCGAGGTGGTGCAGGTCTCCGGCAGGAAGGCCACCGTAGCTGTCGGCGAGATACTCTCCCGTGTGGACATCTCGAAACTCACACCCTTGTCCGCCAACCAGTACCGCTCATCCGTCAAGTCACCGCGTCCCGCCGCCTCTTCTGTCAGGCTTTCCGCGTCCATATCCGACCGCAAGCTCAACTTCAAGCCCTCCATCGACATCCGCGGCATGCATCTGGACGAGGCCATCCCCACCATCACCCGCTATATCGATGACGCCCTCATGGTCGGCATGCCCGAGGTGAGCATCCTGCACGGCAAGGGTGCCGGCGTCCTCAAGGAGGAGATCCGCAAGCTTCTCCGCATCACCCCCGGAGTAGTCTCCTTCGCCGACGAGCACGTTGAGCGCGGCGGCTCCGGCATCACGGTCGTAAAACTCGAGTAATATGGACTGGCAGAGGGGTTGGCAGGAGCTGGCGGATATGGTGTGGCCGCGGAGGTGCGGGGTGTGCGGAGGATTTCTGGACACGGAGGAAAGGTATGTCTGTGCGGAGTGTCTGAAGGATATGCCGTTGACTTATTTCTGGAGCTGGCGTGCGAACCCTGCCGAACAGATTCTCTGGGCCAGGACCTATCTGGAGGGGGTGGTCTCCCTTTTCTATTATTCCAGGGACAATGATTATAAGGAACTTCTGCATGCAGTCAAGTACGGCGGCAATGTCGCCACCGGCCGCTGGCTCGGCCGTATACTGGGAGAGAAGATGCGTGAGGCCGCATACCCGCTGCCCGATGTGATAGTCCCTGTCCCGCTTCACTGGCGGAGGCAGTGGAAACGCGGCTACAATCAGGCGGAGGTCATCGCCCGCGGTATCTCGGAAGGTCTGTCCGGAGATATCCCTGTACTCACCGGTATCCTGCGCCGTGTCCGCTACAGCACCTCCCAGACCAGAATGAGTGTCGGCAGCAAATGGGAGAACGTCTCCGATTCATTTGTCCTCATAGATAACAGAACAGCCGCCGAGAGACTCAGCGGCCGTCATGTTCTGCTTGTGGATGATGTCCTTACGACAGGCGCTACTGCCGAGGCCTGCTGGGATGCTCTCCGCGTCATCCCGGATATCAGGGTGTCCTACGCCAGCATAGCCTTTGTCACAAAACCGGGGTAGATGTTGCTACAGTCCGAATTCCTTGCGGACCAGGTCGACCGAGTCGAGGAGCTCCCAGCCGAAGAACTGGACTTCCTCCTCTATGGTACGGCCGTCGCGTACCAGCTGCACCTTGCGCCTGAAGGGGTCGCGGCCGAAGTGGCCGTAGGCGGCGGTGGGAAGGTATATCGGGTTCTTGAGGCCGAAGCGCTTGATGATGGCTGCGGGACGTAGGTCGAAGATGGTGCGGATCTTCTCAGCTATCTGGCCGTCGGTCAGGGCTACCCTGGACTTGCCGTAGGTGTTTACGAAGATGCTGACGGGCTCGGCGATGCCTATCGCGTAGGCTATCTGGATCAGCATCTCGTCTGCGACACCGGCTGCTACCAGGTTCTTGGCGATGTAGCGGGCCGCGTATGCCGCCGAGCGGTCCACCTTACTGGGGTCCTTGCCGGAGAAGGCTCCGCCGCCGTGGGCTCCCTTGCCGCCGTAGGTGTCCACGATGATCTTGCGGCCGGTCAGGCCGGTGTCGCCGTGAGGGCCTCCGATGACGAACTTGCCGGTGGGATTGACGTGGAGGATGAAGCGGCCGTCGAAGAGCTGACGGGTACGCTCGGGCAGGCGGGAGATGATTCTGGGAATCAGTATTTTCTCGATGTCCTCGCGGATACGGGCCTGAATGGCTGCGTCATTCTCCGGAGTACCGGGCACCATGCCCTCGGCAGCGGGGAAGTCGTCGTGCTGGGTGGATATTACGATGGTGTGCACCCTGAGCGGCCTGTGGTCGTCGCTGTACTCGATGGTGAACTGGGACTTGGCGTCCGGGCGGAGGTAGGGCATGGGGGAGGGGTTCTCCCGACGGATCTTCGCCAGCTCTATCAATGCTATGTGGGCCAGGGTGAGGGGCAGGGGCATGTATTCTTCGGTGTCGTTGCAGGCGTAGCCGAACATCATGCCCTGGTCGCCGGCGCCCTGCTCCTTCTTCTCCTCGCGGACTACACCGCGGTTGATGTCGGGGGACTGCTCGTGCACGGCGGAGAGGATGCCGCAGGACTTGGAGTCGAACATGTAGTCGGCCTTGGTGTAGCCGATCTTCTCTATCACGCCGCGGGCCACGTGCTGGATGTCAACGTATGCGTCTGAGCGGACCTCGCCGCCTATGACGGCCAGTCCGGTGCTTACAAATGTCTCGCAGGCCACCTTGGCCTCGGGGTCCTGACGCAGGAAGTCATCGAGGATGGCGTCCGATATCTGGTCGGCCACCTTGTCAGGATGTCCTTCTGAAACTGATTCTGATGTGAAAAAGTATGCCATAATACATTAAAGGTATATAAAACAAAAAAATCTCTTCCGAACGAGTATCGGAGAGATTTGACAAAACACTAACTGTATGAAAGATTCATTTTAGCATTTTTTAGTGTGGTTGCAAGCAGGCAAATCTGTCCACAAAACTCGTTTTGCACTTCCTTTTCAGAAATGTCGCGCAAATGTCACAACAAAAATTTGGATATGCAAATTTTTTTGAATTTTTTTGCGCAAAATTTCAAAACAAATTACATCATCTACACCAATGAACAACTCAACCAGAAAGATTGCTTTGATGCTAATGAGCTTATTTGCGGCTATTTCCGCATTTGCTCAGGTCACAACTTCATCAATCAGCGGTAAGGTTACGGATGAGAACGGAGCGGACCTCGCGGGTGCGACGGTCATCGCAGTTCACGTTCCCTCGGGTACCCAGTACTGGACTATCGCAGACGCCAAGGGTACATACCGCCTGCTCAACATTCTCCCCGGCGGTCCCTATACCGTGAGAGTGGAGATGCTCGGCTTCAGGACTACAGAGATAACGGACATCAACGTATCCCTGGCCGATAACTTTGTAGTAAATGCCTCCCTGCAGGAAGAGAGCATGGATCTCGACGAGCTGGTGGTAGTGGCGGAGAGCGCGACCTCCAACATGCGCTCTGACCGTGCCGGTGCTGTAACCTCCCTCAATACGAGGCAGATCAACAGCATCCCAGTCATCAGCCGCGACGTGCAGGACGTCATCAAGCTGACTCCCCAGGCATTTGACAGCGGCAACGGCCCTGAAATCGGCGGCGGTACCTACCGTCAGAACAACTTCTCCATCGACGGTGCGGCAGCCAACAACGCCTTCGGTATCGGAGGCACCATGCCTGCCAACGGTTCTCCTATCTCCATGGACGCCATCGAGCAGATATCTGTGAATGTGACTCCATACGACGTGCGTCAGAGCGGTTTCATCGGTGCAGCTATGAACGCGGTGACCCGCTCGGGCAGCAACCAGTTCGAGGCTTCTGCCTACTCCTATTTCTATAATGAGAAGTTCAGAGGAACCAAGGTTGAGGGAGAGACCCTCTCGGTAAACCCTGAGCAGCATCTTCTCGTGGGTGCCCGCGTCGGCGGTCCCATCATCAAGGACAAGCTCTTCTTCTTCCTCAACTTCGAGATGGAGAGGGATGTGGAACCCGGTCCTTCGCGCCGTGCCTCAAATGATAATAATCCCTGGTCAAACGGTAATGACGGCATCGCCCGTCCCTCCGAGAGCGTGATGAATGCTCTGTCGGATTACCTTATCAACACCTGGAACTACGATCCCGGGGCATACCAGGGCTATTCCTCCATCAATCCCGCCTACAAGTTCCTTGCACGTCTGGACTGGAACATCAACCAGAACCATAAGCTGAATATCCGCTACAACATGACCCGTGCGAAGAGCCCCAATCCTCCTTCGACATCCAAGACCGGCCTCGGAGATAACTCCATCCTTACCGGTGACAGGCAGGATATGGAAGCCATCTACTTCCAGAACGCCCGTTACTATCAGGAGAACAACTACATGTCCCTGGCAGCCGAGCTCAACTCCCGCTTCCTCGACGGTAAGGTCAACAACGTACTGCGTGCCACCTATTCCCGCCAGTATGAGCCCCGCAGCACCGAGGGCGGCATGTTCCCCTTCGTAGATATAGGCGTGGGCGGATACTACTACACATCATTCGGTACGGAGCTTTTCTCCCTGGGTAACCTCAGGGACGTGAACACCGTGACCGTGACGGACGAGGTGACCGCCTCCCTGGGCATCAACCAGCTCACCGCAGGTGTGCAGTACGAGTGGAACAGGACCCGCAACGGATTCCAGAGATTCGGTGCCGGTTACTATATGTTCCTCTTTGATACAGAGGACCAGCTGATGGACGCCATCAACAACAATACCCTCTTCGACAATCCCTATCAGTACGCCATCACCCACTCCTACAACAAGGACTGGTCGCAGGCCTTCCCTCAGTTCGACTTCCATCAGGTGTCGCTGTATCTCCAGAACGAGATGACGTTCAACCGCTTCAAGCTCTCATACGGCCTGCGCGTGGAGCTGCCTATGTATCCTTCCCTGGACTACAACTTCAACGAGCAGGTGTACAACACCACATTTGCCGACTATAAGGGCAACGGCGGCCACTACGACACCCGTCAGATGCCCTCCACATCAGTGATGTTCTCGCCCCGTATCGGCTTCAACTGGGATATTCTCGGTGACCGCAGTCTGGTACTCCGCGGAGGTTCGGGCTTCTTCACAGGCCGTCTGCCCTTCGTATGGATCGTGGCACAGGCAGGTGACGCAGGTGTCATCCAGGCCACCACTACCAGAGTATCCGCCAAGGGTGAGGATGTGCCCGAGTTCATAGTCAACAGAGTGGACCAGCTCGAGTCCATCTATGGACCTGAAGGAGCTTCTCCCGCCAACACCCGCATCTCCACCATCTCCCTGATGGCTCCCGACCTCAAGATGCCCCAGACCTGGAAGAGTTCCCTGGCTCTCGACTATATCGCTCCCGGTGACGTGCTCCTCTCTGTCGAGGGTGTCTACAACTACGACATCAATCCCGCGATTATCACCAACGTAGCCCTGAAGGACCCCGTGATGTCCAACATCAACAACTTTGCCGACAACCGTTACGTATGGGGCGAGTACTATGACAACAGTTTCCAGAAGGCATATCTGCTCCACAACGCCGACAAGGGCGGTTACTACTACTCCGTTACTGCCAAGGCCGAGAAGCATAACTTCTACGGTTTCGACGCAATGGTCGCCTACACATACAGCAGCGCGATGAGCTATTCCAACGGCTTCGGTGACCAGATGAACTCCGCATGGAACAGTGCCGCTACCGTAAACGGCCAGAACTATGTGGACCTCGGCTACGCCAGTTATGTGATGCCTCACCGCCTCATCGCCTCCCTGAGCTACACCGCTGAGTACGCCAGGAACTTCGCCACCGGTGTCAGCATCTTCTACGAGGGCGGTCCCCGCGGAAGGTACTCCTATACCTACACATCCAACGTCGTAGGTGACGGCGGTCCCGCCAACCTGATCTATGTGCCCTCTTCCAAGGACGAGCTGACCTTCGGTGACTACACTCCCACCGGATGGGACCGCGTGTACACTGCGGAGGAGCAGGCGGATGATTTCTGGAACTTCGTGAACAACAGTAAGTACCTCAGCAGCCGCAAGGGCCAGTATGCCGAGCGCAACTGCCTGGTAGGCCCCTGGGTACATCAGTTCGACGTGCGTATCTTCCAGAACTTCTACATCCCTCAGAAGAACGGACAGCGCCACACCATTCAGATCGGTCTGGATATCGAGAACATCGGCAACCTGTTCAACCAGAACTGGGGACACTTCTGGTCCATCAACACCACCCAGATTCTCAGCATAGCCGAGAACGGCTACCGTCCCGGTACTACAGGCCAGAGCCCCAAGCCGGTATATCACTTCGTAGCAGACGGTACCGAGAAGCTCAAGAGCGAGTTCTCGCCCTCCATCAGCCTCTCGTCCACCTGGATGATGCAGCTCAGCCTCCGCTGGATCTTCGACTAGAAGGAACCGGTACAGAGGATAAATTGAAATCCCGGCAGTCTCTCGCGAGGCGGCCGGGATTTTTTATAGTGGAAAATGTATGAAAAAATGTCAGATGGAGGTCTCGAACTCCCTGAGGAAGCGCACGTCGTTCTCGAAGTACAGTCTCAGGTCCTTGACTTGCCATTTCAACATGGCTATGCGTTCAATTCCCATGCCAAACGCGAAACCGGTGTATTCCTTCGGGTCTATGCCGCAGGCTTCCAGGACATTGGGGTCTACCATACCGGCACCCATAATCTCCAGCCAGCCGGTGCCCTTGCAGATGTTGCAGCCCTTGCCGCCGCAGATGTTGCAGCTGATGTCCACCTCTGTGCTGGGCTCCGTGAAGGGGAAGTAGGAGGGACGCATGCGGATCTTGGTGTCCGGGCCGAACATCTCGCGCACGAAGATCAGAATCGTCTGCTTGAGGTCGGCGAAGGATACGTTTTTATCGACGTACAGGCCCTCTACCTGGTGGAAGATGCAGTGGGCGCGGGCCGAGATGGCCTCGTTGCGGAATACCCTGCCGGGGCATATCACGCGGATAGGGGGCTTGCGGTTCTCCATGGTCCTCACCTGTACTGAACTGGTGTGGGTGCGCAGAAGGACCGGATTGACGCCTGAGGAGATGAAGAAAGTGTCCTGCATGTCCCTGGCCGGATGGTCCGGAGGGAAGTTGAGGGCCTCGAAGACGTGGTGGTCGTCCTCGATCTCGGGGCCTTCCGCCAGGGCATAGCCCTGCTTGCGGAAGATGGAGATGATCTCCTCGCGGGTGATGGATATGGGATGGCGGGTGCCCAGCTCGAAGTGGTCTCCGGGCATGGTCATGTCGAAGGAGGGGGCTGCGCCTTCGGAAGACTCGGCGGCGCTGTTGCGGAGTTCCTCGATCTTGGCTGCCGCCGCATTCTTCAGATTGTTCAGTTTTTGGCCGAATTCCTTCTTCTTATCCGCCGATATGGTGCGGAATTCCTCGAAAAGCTGGGTGATCTCTCCCTTCTTGCCGAGCAGATGGACCCTCAGTTCCTCGATTTCCTTTTCTGTCTTTGCCTTTGCATCCTGAATTTCCGCCAGGATGCTCTCGATTTTCTCGTTGATCATATTATTGAACTGATTGAATTATTCCCATTTAACAGCCTTGCGCGACAGCGGCATGGTCATGCAGCGGGCTCCGCCGCCTCCACGGGGCAGCTCCGAACCCTCTATGGTGATTACGCAGCGCTTGTCGCCCTTGACGGACGCCTTGCCCTCGATGAAGTCCCATGCAGGGATGATCTCGAAGCCGTGCTTGGACAGCTCGTCCAGGGTGTGGGTGTTGCGGGCGTAGGAGATGACCTTGCCGGGGGCAAAGGCGAAGAAATTGGCTCCGCTGTGCCACTGCTCCCTTTCCTGGTCCCATTCGTCCGACTCCCCTCCGCAGATGATGGGCTCGAGGTCCATGCCCAGGCGGCGCAGGACGGTGAGGATGTTCGAGACGCTGTTGATCTTGACCACCTTGCCGTTCTCCATGGTGATGTGGACGGTCTGGTACTGGTTGTCGCCGAGGATGAGGGGCTCGAATACCATGCATTTGTCCCTGTCCAGGAGGGTGAATACCATGTCCAGGTGGATGAAGGACTCGGGGGTGCGGGGCAGCTGCTGAACGATGATGTGGCGGCGTCCCTCAGGCGCGAGGGCTCCGAGACGGGCGGCCAGCAGGTCGATGCCCTGGGTGCTGGTGCGGGCGCCGTTGCCCAGCAGGAGGATGTCCTCACGGGCGATGAGGATGTCGCCGCCCTCCATATAGATGTCCGGGTTGCCGGGCTGGTAGTCGTAGGCGTTGATGATGCCGCAGCTGAACTCGCCGCTGCCCTTGTAGATGGCTTCCATGATCAGGGACTCGCGGGTCCTTACGCGGTTGGCCATCTTGCATATCAGGGCGTTGTTGCCGATGGTGACGGCAGCGTCGCGGGTGAAGTAGAAGTTGTACAGGGGGAAGAGGGCGTAGTAGTCCTCGTTGAGGAATGATGTCAGGGTGTTGATCTTGGCCGGGAGTCCCTCGATGAGGACCTTGGCCAGACGGGCCGAGGACATGTCCATGAGCATGTCGAAGTAGTCGGTGACCTGTTCCATGACGCAGATCTTGCCGATGAGGGCCTGGCGCTCGGCGTCGTTGTCGAGGACCTTGACCAGCAGGTCGCTTACGGTATATACTTTGGCCAGTTTCTCCAGTACGCCGCTGAGCTGGGCGTATTCTTCCTGGGCTATGGACAGGTTGAGGATGTCGCTGTAGAGCGCTCTCTGGGCCATTTTCGGGGTCATGTTCTCGACCTCGGCTCCGGGAGTGTGGAGCAGGACGGCATCCAGCTGGCCTATCTCGGACTGGATGTCTATGTTCAGTGGTTTCTTGTCTGTCATATAGTGTTTCTCCTGTTTTATTACATGTATCTGGACTTGTCGTTTACTGCCAGGTCGGCTATGACCTCCTTGAGCCTGCCTTCCTCGCGGGGACAGATCATAAGCACGTCATCGGTGTTTACGACCAGATAGTTGCTGAGTCCCTTGACGACTACCAGCTTGTCTTTTTCGTGGGAGACGATGACGCTGTCAGTCGTGGAGTCTATCATGGTGTCGTGGCATTTGATCAGATTGCGGTTGCCGTCCTTAGGTGCGTGGAGATAGAGCGACTCCCATGTGCCCAGGTCAGTCCAGCCGAAGGAGGCCTGGAATACCCAGGCGCGGCTGGTTTTCTCCATCACTCCGTAGTCAATCGAGATGGCCGGGCAGTCCTCGTAGATTTTGGTTATGAAGGCCTGCTCCTGGGGAGTGCCGTAGTACTTGTCTCCGTCCTTGAAGAGGGAATAGATCTCTGGCAGCCATCTTTCCAGTGCCTTGCAGATGGTGGCGGCATTCCATACGAATATTCCGGAGTTCCAGAGAAACTCTCCGCTGTCGACGAATACCTGCGCCAGTTCGCGGTTAGGCTTCTCGGTGAAAGTCTTCACCTTGTAGGCAATGTTGCCGTTCACTGTGGTGGATTCCTTCATGCTGCACTGGATATAGCCGTAGCCGGTCTCCGGACGGGTAGGGTCGATGCCCAGAGTAAACAGCTCGTCCTGGTGCGACGCGTAGTTCATGGCGGCTGTAATGGTGTCTATGAAGAGGCTTTCATTGGAAATGAAATGATCCGAGGGGGCCACAACCATCGTTGCATCCGGATTCATGTGCCGTATCCTGGTGGCCGCGTATGCGATGCAGGGTGCGGTGTTGCGGCGGTAGGGCTCGGTCAGGATGTTCTCCAAGGGAAGGTCCGGCAGATGTTCGTGCACCAGGTCCGCGTAGGCTGCGGATGTGACTACGAAAATATTCTGTCCGGGTACAATCTTGATGAAACGGTCGTATGTCAGCTGTATGAAGCTTTTGCCTATACCCAGGATGTCCAGGAACTGTTTGGGTCTGGAATTCCTGCTAATAGGCCAGAAACGGCTGCCGACGCCGCCGGCCATTATCACGCAGTAGAAATTATTGTTCATCATGTCGAAGAATCTTTATAAGTTGTGTTTTGTCTTCAGTTTATAGGTCCAATGCCAGGAATGCATCCTGGATATGGTTGAGCCTTAGAACCTTCCCGCTGCCGTCAAGCACTATCGACACTATGTCGAAATGTACGGGTGCCGTTGTTTTCCGCGACCGCAGGTATGAGTTTGCGGCAGCTTCCAGATTATGCTGTTTCCGGCGGTCCACAGTCTGCTCCGGCTCCACTGCCGTCGGTTCCTTCCTGGTCCTGACTTCCACTACGTGAATGCCGTCAATGTTCTCCATTATCAGATCCACCTCCTTGTAGCGGCAGCGCCAGTTTCTTTCAAGCAACTTGTATCCTCTCTGCAAAAGGTATTCCAAAGCCATGTCCTCGCCCATTCTGCCCGTCTCATACCGTCCTCCGTCTGCCCTCGGGCTTATCTCCCCTTTCTTTCCTCCGGGCACCGTCCTGCTCCGTTGTCCGCCCCTGCGTCCTGTACCTCCGATATTGATCGGCGCGGGCCCCTGCATCCAGTTCCTCCTTCCCATACTGCACCTAATTTTAATAGCTTCGCAAAGATAGCGAAAATCCTCCTATGACGGGTCAGCCCCTCCTGAAAATTGAAATTATTCTCAAAAAATTTGGAATTATAAAAATAATACCTACCTTTGCACTCCCAACGCGGAAATAGCTCAGTTGGTAGAGCACGACCTTGCCAAGGTCGGGGTCGCGAGTTCGAGTCTCGTTTTCCGCTCCAGTCTTAGCCTCACTCCGGTGGGGCTATTTTCGTATATATCAGTCTGTTATGCCGCTCTGATATGGCTATGATGCATCTGCGGCCTTGTCCGGAATTTCAGTGAACGGAGGTGGATTTTCGGTAAAATGAGGCTGATTTCGGGAGAATGTTTACCCCTGCATTTACCCCAATCTTTACCCCTGTCGGTATAGGGATGCATCGTTTGCTCATATCGTAACAGTATGAGTATCAATATAAAAATCATTCAAAGAAAAGATAAGGCCAGTAAAAGCAATACCGCTCCGATACATATAAGATTTACCCTTAAAGGCAAAGTCCGCTATCTTGCGACAGGAGTTGTACTTCCGCTTGGTGCATGGAACGACACAGAACAGCATATAATCCCCTCATATCCAGATTCAGAAGTCCTGCAGATGCAGATAACGGCAAAGAGACTGGAGATAGAGAAGAAGATTCAACGACTTGAAGCACTTGACACAGAAGTCAGCTTTGATACTCTGTTCGGCCAGAAAAGCAGGTACATCAACTGCACTGTCTCCGAATACTTCCAGCAGCAGATAGACTATCTTAAAGGTGTCGGCAAGGTAGGCTCGTCAGTCAAATACACCTCATGCAAGCATCTTCTGGAACAATGCGGTCTGGGCAGAAAGAGATTTGAGCAGGTAGACCTCCAGTATTTGCAGGACTTCGAGGCGTTTCTCATCCGCAAGGGCAATACCTCCAACAGCATAGCAACGAAGTTCAGCGTGCTTCGAGCGGTATATAACAAGGCCGTAAAGCATAAAGTCTTTGCCGAGACTGAGAATCCGTTCAAGCAGTACAATGTCGACAGATTCTGGAAGCCTACACGGAAAAGGGCCATCACCAAAGAGGATGTACAGAGGATTCAGTCACTGAAACTTCCGGCAAGCACTGAGGTATATTCGACAGCATTCGCAAGGGACATCTTTCTATTCAGTTACTGTGTGGCAGGTATAAACTTCAAGGACATAGCAACACTGAGGTACGGGGATATCCAGAACGGACGCATCTACTATCAACGGCATAAGACAGGCAAGGAACTCAACAGCCCCATACTTCCGCAGACAAGGGAGATAATGGAGAGGTATTCCAAGCCGGATGCCAGTTCTGACGATTATATCTTCCCGATACTGGACAGGCATATTCATAAGAGCGAGCAGCAGATATGCAACCGTGTCCACAAGGTCATAGGCCATGTCAACGCCAACTTGAAACGGATAGCGGAAATGGCAGGTCTAAAGGTGAATCTGACCACATACGTCGCACGGCATACATTCGCTACCGTCTTGAAAAGGTCTGGAGTGAACATCGCCATAATCAGCGAGAGTCTCGGGCATTCCGACCTTGAAACCACCCAAATCTACCTCGACAGTTTCGAGAACTCCCAGATAGACGAAGCCATGAAGAACCTTCTGTAAATCCTCAGTATATCCAACTACACTTCCAGTTAATTTCAAAAGAAAGGGCAGGTGAAATATCCTGTCCTTTTCTGTTTTATATAATTGACAATCAATCAGAATCATTTAAATACCACTATCATGAACAGCACATCATTTACTTCCTACCAACGCCTAACTTTAAAAGGTATGGACAATCAGTCACTCATCAATCTAATCAGACAGGCAGCAGCCAACTTTCCCGACACATCCCTCATCATCACACCGAGAATAGACCAGTCGGGACAATCCTACTACTGGACAGGTCTCAGATACGGCAACACTGAACTGGACTTCGCACTCCTGCTGAACCGAGAGATAGAGGCATTCATCCTCAGTTTCCTCATAAAGGGCAGGGACGGTATGACTGACATCTCCAGCTATTCACCCGACCCTACAATGACAAGGGGAATCAACTGGCTCCAGTCCCACATGTACAGACACATTGAGTACTCACAGCAGACACAGGACTTCATCAGATACAGCAACGGCAGGACATTCCAGAACAAGAGACTGACATTCCCATTCGGAAGTATCGTCTACTCACAGGAGATTGAGAATGTCCTATCTGTAAACAGAGCCATTTAACGGAGTGAATAAAAATTGAAATCATCCAATAATATATGGCCCTCTGAAAAAGTTGTCATTCCATTTTATCGCTGAATATCAACATTTCAATTCCTGCATGGGAATATAGTCCAGAACCGCAGCAAATGCATTCAAATCATACCAAGAAACATGCTTTTCTGAACATTTACGGAACTGAAACGGTGCTTCGGGATAGAAAACGTACTGGAAACAGTAATTTATGAACATTCAAGGAACAAAAACAGGGATTCAAGGTCTTAAATGAACCCAGAACACGGCAGACGGCAGCATATAGGACAGGATACCAAGTCTCCAAATCAATTTCCAGCAGTATCTTGACCCCGCACTCATACAACATATAATAAACCAGTCTCCAGCCTCATTGAATGTCCCGACAACATACCATTCATAACCTCCAGAAACAGGATGAGGTCATTACTCCAATAGGCTCAATTCTCTGTAAATCAGTGGAATTTTATTTGGATAAGTCGGAAAAATTTTCTATCTTAGCATTACAGATTCAGATAAGGAGATTTTCCATTGCACATATCGGAGAAGCCGAGAATCAGCCATAGCTCTCCGATTTTACCCCTAAAGAATATCACGCCACGGAAAGGGAGTACAGAATGCGTATTCCCTTTTAAAATGCGGTACTGCTACCGATTCTGCGCCACAACCCGATTTTTCTATATACGGATATGAGTACAGGCGCAATTCTGATAGCACCGATATTCCACAAAGGAGAAACGGCAATGGAAGCAAGGGAACGAGATTCAAATGTAAGAGATTGGCAAATTATTCTTAACAATAAAATGTAATGGAAATATCAAACAATTTACAAAACACCACTGTCAAGGAGACAATTACAGTGAACGCACCGAAGGGTGCAAGGTACATAAGCGGAGACTGAATGGAGAGACTTCCGTCAAACTGCGTGCTGGACAAGGGCAGGACAGGCTGCGGAGCGACAACACTTGCGATAATGCAGCAGGGTAGCACAATCATAGCGGTGCCCTATGTGAGCCTCATAAAGAGCAAGGAGTCCCAGTATGACGGAATACTTCTCGGAGTTTACGAGGGGACAGGCAGGAAAGAGATACTGGAGTATGCGCAGAGCCACAGTACGCACAAGATAATGACAACATACGATTCCCTCCCCAAAGTCATGGAGATACTGGAGAGCAACGGCTATGATGTGCGGAACGATTACCAGCTGGTGATAGACGAGTGGCAGGTAATACTCAACTCATACGACTTCAGACCGGAAGCAATGCAGGGACTTCTAAAGGCTGCAACCGCATTCAAGGATGTTGTCTATATGACCGCCACTCCGGTAAAGCAGAAATACTGGCCGGAGGAGATGAGACACCTGCAGAGGGTCAAAATCAAATGGCAGGACGAACAGCAACTTGAACTGCACAGCGTCAAGACCTCATCCCCGGCGAGACTGACAGCGGAGTTCTGCGGGAACAGGACGGACGAGTACAACCTGCACATATTCGTGAACAGTGTAACGGTAATCAGCAGGACAATCAAGTATGCAGGACTGAAACCGGAGGAAGTGAGGATTGTATGCTCGAAGAACAGGGAAAGCATAGCGGCCAACCGGAACAAACTGGGCAAGGACTATCCGATAGCCGACATAACAGACCCAGTCAAGCCGTACAACTTCTACACGTCCACTGCATTCGAGGGCTGCGACATCTATGACGGGAAAGGGCTTGCTGTGATACTGAATGACGGTCACATCCCGCACTCACTGCTTCCTGTGGACACACTTTTCTTCCAGATAGCAGGCAGACTGAGGAACAGCATATACAGGGACTATATTATCAACATATTCTCCCCGACAAAGAATACGGACGACATGACATACGATGAATATGCGGAAGCGAGCGAGAGGGCGTTCAAGGAAGCGGAGGAATACGCCAGCAGAATAAACGGCAACAATGACTGAGCGGATATAGCTGAACTCTACACCGACAAGCGGTATGTAAGGGTGCAGGACGGCAGGATGATTGCGGACAGGAACATGCAGAACAACGACCTGCTGAAAAGGGAACTCCAGAGCGTGACATACGGCAACTGGCAAAACCTCATGGAGGAGATAGCATCCAGCGGAATCAAGATAGTCAAGACGGAGGAGGCCTATCCCGAAAGACCTGTCAAGGAAGCAGCAACCAAAAAGACAAGTTTCAAGGATGCGTTCAAGGCATACTGTAAACTGAAAGCAGCAAGGTCACTGTTCCCGACAGCCGAGCAGATACTGATAGAGAAGAACAAGCCGCTTGTCAGGACAGCATACGACACTCTCGGAGAATCAAGGGTAAAGGCTCTCAAATACAAGGTAACTGACATAAGGAGGGAACTTGTAAAGGTATCCACGGTAACGGAGACTGAGAAGATAATCAGAATGGTCAGACAGTCTCTGCCGTACAGGAAAGCGGTACCGAGGAGGGAGATAGCGGAGGCATTGCAGGAGATATACAACACTCTCGGCATACGTAAGATTGCTGTAGCGACAGACCTTGCCAAGTGATACGAGGTCAAGAAGCAGAACATACGCATGGAGGGACAGCAGACATCCTGCATCACAATACTCTGCGAGAAGAAAGCGATATATGACATTGTGCCGAAGCAGCTGGAACTTTTCACAGATGAGGACTATGCATAGCGCATTGAGCAGGTGATATTCGACAGGGGAGCATGAACGGTGCTTCCCTTTTTTCGTGCTACCGAAATTGCGCTGTAGCTTGATTCTACTATAAGAAAATTTGACTTTAGGCGCAGAATTGATAGCACCCCATATAACAGGAGATTATGACCGCTCCGCGGGTATATAAAGAGAAAAGGATAAAGGAAAGCAGGAATATATAAGGACAGAGGCTGATTCTCCAAAATAAATTTCAGTTGGATGAAAATAGAGTTGGAGACATTATATACTCCTTTATATGAAAGGCGAAGCCGTAATGTTATGGGACTTCATCCATTTAAAGATACCACTTCCAGATAAAGTTGGAATGAAATTGGCATTTACAGCATAAAAAGACTATATTTGCAGAGAGATGAAACTGATAGAACGTCATATAAAGAGCATTGCCGCCCTGTGCAGGAAGTACAAGGTGAACAGGCTGTTTGTGTTCGGCTCAGTGCTAACGGACAGATTCAATGACGGAAGCGACATAGATATGGTCGTGGATTTCAAGAAAGACGAGGTGGAGGACTACTTCGACAACTACTTCGACTTCAAGTACTCATTGCAGGACCTTTTCGGCAGGGAGGTGGACTTGGTGGAGGAGCAGACGATTAGGAACCCTTATTTCCGAAAAAGTGTGGATTCAACTAAACAGCTGATATATGGATGAGAGCATAAACAAGCATCTGCATGACATTCTGGATGCAATCAACGAAGTGGAATCATTCTTTGGAGACAAGCCCAAATACTTCGGGGAGTTCTGCGATGACCTCTGTCTTAGACGTGCGGTAGAAAGAGACATAGAGATAATCGGAGAAGCGATGAACAGGATTCTAAAGGAGTACAGGGACATAGCCATCACCAACTCCAGAAAGATAGTGGATGCGAGAAACTATATCATCCACGGCTATGACAGTCTCTCAGCCGATATTCTCTGGAGCATAGTGATAAACCACCTGCCGAAACTCAAAGAAGAAGTACAGACGATTCTTGAACAGTAGGCGTATTCTAATTGACACATACCACCCTCCGGCAAACAACTGGAGGGTTTCTTTTATACAGGCTGAGCACACGGACACAGTATCTATCCAAAACACCCCCGCCCATACTTCGAGAAAAACCAAAATCCATTTCAAGTGACTACTATACTGGGGTACTCCCGACAGGTACTGCATTGGAGATATCCATTTAAAGGAAGCATCACTCCCGAAACATCAACCTGCATACATCCAGAATAAACGAACTAAGACAACACACATTACCGACACTATTGTTTAACCAGCCGTTCTCACAAGGGACGGCATTTTTTATTTAAAGACATGACAGCAAATGAAATCACAGACAGACTTATCCTCGACAATCAGAATCTGGTCGTAGAGGAACTCATGAGACACGATGAAAGCCTATTGGAAGAATTACAGAACCTCGATGAGAACAGTGAAATCATGGAATGGTGGCTGGTTACTCCTTACATGGCAGAACTGCTTAAAGAAAAGGGAGAGGTAATCTTATCGGACTATGACTGCTACTGGTGGGGAAGACAAACATCGGGACAGGCACTTTACATGGACGGAGTGATACAGGAGATAGCGGAACAGATGAGGTGAGGAAAGTTACAGGAACATTGAGGGGCTTCCAACTTGATTCGGGAAACTGGAGATTGGGTTGGAGGTCTTTTTGCTTTTGAATGTATCGGCTATGGAATCGCATCAACGGTGTTTACATGCTGGAACAAAATAAATTCAGAGATGCAATACTCCTCATTTTGAGTGCTGTTTGAGAAAAACTTTACTATCTTTGTGGTGTCTTACGGAGCAATCTGTGGGACAAGACATGTTGAAAGTGTTTTCGCACTGTCCTTAACTGAAAATGTGGAAGTTTTCAATAACAACGGGACAAACGAACAGCACTCATTCTTGTTTAGACTATGGCCTCGGTGTGTCTATGCCGATACCCCATATCTATTCGAGTGTGGGGTATTGCATCGTTTATCGTTGTTAAGGTCCTTCCACAACCTTCAGTTAGATAGACGGAACAACTCCACACTTTCTTTTTATAAACTAATAATCTGCTTTGGAGTTGGGTGGATATGGAGGTTTTACTATGCTTTACAAAGTCAAAAAAATTTTTCCAGCAACTTTAATATTAGAAGAAAAAGATACTGGAAAAGAAATTGAAGCTCAATTGCTTGATGGAAAATCTGTATATGATACAGGTAATAATACATTAGCTTTAATCCAGGGGATAATCTCTAATAACTATTCTATAGTTTGTTATAACGATGTGGATTATATAATGCAGGATAAAACGACAAATATGCAAGTCACTATATCAGAAGTAATGAAAGAAACAACACCAATAGTAAAAGATGGTTATCTTGTATTGTATGATTGGGTGGCAAAATCTAATAAAATATGATTATGAAAAAATATTTACTAATATTTATTTTCAGCATCTTCGCTTTTCCTTGTTTGGGGCAAATAAGTACGTGCGTAAACATTGGGGGGTATTGGGGAGAATGGTCTAACCAATATTTTTATGAGGCGTTTGGCCATGAACATCAATTCATAGTCTACCACAAAGGTAGCCATCCATCAAGGTATTTTTTTAAAGTAGTTATTACAAATTACGATTTCCCTGATGCAAAAGAAAAACGCAACCATTTAAAAACAGACACATGGTATACATATAATGGGTATGTTGAATACATGCCGCAGTGGGATAACCGAAAAAATGAGTACACACTTAATAAATTCATAGATTCATTTCAATTAGGTGATTGTTATAATGGGAAAGGACTGAAAAAAGTCAATGCAATCATAAAAATAGCTCCATATAAAAGAACACCACATACATATAATATTCTTTTTGGAGGGTATGGTGTTGGAATTGAACTTAATTGGCCGAAAAAATGAAAAAGTTATTTATTGTTTTATTGTTAGCCGTTTGCAGTGTGTCGGCAAAGGCTCAGATTATCTATCAATCCATTTCTCAAGGGCAGTCATCTCAAGCACAGGTACAAACTGTGAGAACTACAGCTTATTGCTTGGATTATTCCGGCAACATAAGCAAACTGCCGATAAAAGTTGAGATACAGACTCAATACAACCTAACCTACATTTATGTCGTTGAGTACTATGAGAACAATGGTATCCAAGGTTTTTGGCGTAAAATACCGACCAGGCCCCAAGCTTCGGAATGTATGCCTGCTTATGCTCGGAATCCACTTGAAGAAAGGTATATGTATAAGGCACTGTTGAATCAAGGATGGTATTATTTTGATTTATGATGAAAGACGGATACGTAAATGTGCCTGTAAATGGTAAAATGGAGCAGCTTCATTATCAGTATGATGATGGGGCTGCTGATTATTTTATTTTCGATAAAGATATACAGATTGGTGAATGGACTGTTAAGAAAGTCATCAAGTTAGGTGGTCCTCGTTCTTCAAGTTATAAGTATGACTTTAAAAATTATCTGGAGTTTTTGATTCTTGACAAGAATGGGGTATCTAGAACTAAAGTGTGGTTCTACAACGATTACTATCATCCAGATTCCGAAATAGGTGAATACTGCCATGAGTGTGGGCCAATATATTCGGTAGCCTATTTCTGTAAAGAATACCCTGCATTTAAGTCCTTGGATTGGAATGATTATGATGCAAGTGTCAAACTTAAAGAGATTCAGAAAATTCTTGAAAGGACGGATATAGATAACTCGACCAAATACGAAAGAATAAAAAGTTATATGAAGTAGCAATGACAAAATTTTCAAAGGCCATATAAAACGAACTTCTCAAAATCTTACCATTCCAGTTTACCTTTTAAGAAAACGGTTATAGATTAATAAAACCAATAATGAGAAAGACCCAAACATTATTATCCGCTTTCATCATCTGTGTTACTGTCTGCTCATCATTCACAACACCACAAAAGAATGATGATGAAAGCCCTGTCAATACCGCTACCTGTCTGATTGGCGCAGGAGAGTACAGACTTGCGTTAAAGACACTGAAAGACTGCGATGCCCTGTTTGCCGATGCTCTGAGAATGGAGGCATATAACAGTTTGAACAGGACAAGAAAGGCCATCCGATATGGAGTTGAGTATCTGGATAAGTTGGGCCGACAGCATATAAAGGACGGTACGGTATCATTGAGTTCTTATGTCTCAACGGAAGTGCAGGATGTTCTTAACAGAAACTGGAAATATGCATCAAGACAGGTACAGAAAAGACTTGCAGGACAGGAATGCAATGCGCAGTTGCAGATGATGCTGGGAAGTCTGTATCAGATAAACGGTCTTTACGATGAGGCAATAGAGCAATATGACAAGGTGATGGATTATTGCAGAGGCATAGGGTTGAGAGACTTCGGAACTGACTGGCTGTGTACATGGAAAAGCGACTGCTATTATGGACTGGAGGATTATGACAATGCTGTAAAGACTATAAGCCAAGCCATTGAGGCGAACAACAGCAGGGACTACCACCAGCTTTGCAGGAGGGGATTCTACTATATGCTGCAAGGAAAGTTCAATGAGGCAATGGAGGATTACTCAAAGGCTGCAAAGGTCAATCCAAACAATGCTGAGGCATACTTCGGCAGATGCGCAGTCCTTTACAGACAAGGGAAACTGGATGATGCAAAGGGTGAATACGGCAAAGGCATCAAGATAGACCCCGCGATGGAATGTCTGGAGTATGACAGGGAGTTGATGGATATAGTGACAGATTTTTCAAAGGGTATATAAGAGTAGGATTTTCACATTTCTGTCATTCATATTTATAAAGAGGTAGAATCATGGCTATATTCAAGAAGAAAAAAGAAGAACAGGAGGATATCATAGAGATGTTGAGCCGACGGGAATTCATTAAGGCCGAGACGAAATTCAGACATAACAATCTTCGTAAACTGCCGAGATTCAATAAGGAGAACTGCGTCACTCTCGGATTCATTCTTGAAACATTGTTCGATGTCAAGAAAGAGGATTTGTACTGGATGCACATATTCAGTTCGAATTTTGACCGCAGCAGGGTTGACGACAGGCAGATAGATAACAAGGATGAAATCTGGGAGTACAATCTGTTCGATGCGATATTCAGCATGAATGACAAAGGGGAATCAAGCTCAATGCAGGGCCAGAATACTACCGTTACAATCAGATACGACAAGGCATATTACAAGAGAGAGGATAAGGAATCCTGCGATGATAAGTCCATATTGTACAACGACAACAGCATAATCCTGTTTTTGAGAAACATTGCTGCATCGGGCGAGGGAACATGGTATATGAGAGTGTCTGCCATGCTTCCGGATTTTACGGCGGATGATGATATGAGGGCAAGCAGGTCTAGGAACTCTCCGCAAACGATGAGTTTTGTCCTTGCATGGGATGAGACTGACCCGACAGACAGGCTCGGAGAATATCAGCGGCTTTTTGACAGTATGGTGGAGAAAAGCAATACAGGACAGCCGCTTACGGAAGATGAGACACTGATTCTTACGACATATATGCACCGTAATAGTGTCGGATATGATTTCGGATATGCAAAATGGCTGTTGGGACAGAAGCGGTACTTTGATGCATTGATGCAATTCTTGAAAGTCCATGAGGCATTGAAACGGAACAAGGATAAAAGCATAACGGAAGCATATCTTGATACCTGCGTTTGTCTTGGGTACTGCTATAACGAACTGGAGCAATACGAGAAAGCATACTACTATCTGGATATTGTTGTAAACTATGTAGACAAGCAATATCGTAAGCCAGCATATATCATAGAGTATGTCAACTGTCTGTGCAACAATAATGATGACAGGGCGATGGGGTTGATGTGTTACTGGATAAAAGAATTGGAGGGTAAAAAAGAATTATCCGCGGATGAAACAGCACTCTACTGGTTTTTGCATCGCAGGATTGCATACCTGTTTATAGAGATGAAAGAATACGATGATGCGGAAAAACTCCTAAATATTCTTACTGAACATTCCGAAACGGCAGAATTTGCCAAACAGGAACTGGAGTATCTGAAAAGGATTAAAAGCATGTGCTAGGCTGCTATAAACGGAATGACAGAATTTTCAAAAGGTATATAATAGAAGAATTTCAAAAAGTTGTCATTATGAGAAAGAATCTGATATTGATGTCATTATTCATCGTGCTGCTGTCATCGTGCGGTCTGGGATATAACGGTTCCCAAGTCAGTTCCCTGCTTTTTCGTGAAGAATACAGAAAGGTCATCAATGTGCTGAACAGGGATACGGCAGGACTGAGAGTGCCGGATGATGTTCCATTTCTATATAAGGCCGAACTAAGCGGATACAGCAGTGACATCCTTGCCGAGTACTACTATCACAGGGCCTATACCGGATTGAAGAAGTACAAAAAGGCGATAGTGCATATTGTCAAGTACCTTGAAAAGACAGGGCATGACAGGCCTTACTTTGAATCCCGCATCGCCTTGATTGATATGTGCTATGTCATGTTCAACCATCCGGAATACTCAATAAGACTGCTTGAAGAAAGTCTCATGGAGGACAGACGCAACTCTCAGCTGAAAGTCATGCTCGCATCGCTATACGAATACGAAGCATACTGGGGAGGGGGTGACTGGCAAAAGGCAATAGACCTTTATGACGAGATAGAAGCATCATTGGATTCAAATCAGAGGACATTGCTGAACTACTGGAAGAGCAGCATATACGGAGACAGTGACAAGGCCCTTTCGGAGATAACAAAGTCACTGGAGAAGAGCGGATACACTGAGCTGGAAGACTTGCAGAGGCGAGCAGGGATTTATGAGAGCCGGAAAGACTATGAGGCGGCAATAGAGGATTATACGAGGATGATAGAGGTGTCGGATGAATCATACAGAGCATATTATGGCAGAAGCAGCTGTTATGAGGCACTGGGAGATACATTGTCGGCAAGGAGGGACAGGAAAAGGGCAGAGCATCTTCAAGACAGTGTGCTGAGAGAGCGGTTCGTGAGAGATTCCGCAGAGATGAGCATAGTTATGAGAAACAGGATATGACAGGATTTTCAAAGGGTATATAAAAGTGGATTCACAAAAATTTGTCGCCATGCCTAGACATGTTGATTACATACCATGAAGAAGTTGATTAAAAGGATAATATACAGTATTCTAGGGGCTATTTTCATATTCATCGTCATTTGTTTTGGAATTACAGCTAAAGACCCATTTATAATTCCAATTCACACTAACGACATTCATTTTACCGATAAGTATGATTCTTCCGCCACACTTCTAATTCCTGCGGCATATACACTCAAAGATGGAACAATAGAGGGTGAATATAGAATAGCAGGAAAGACATACGGTACCCCAACGCGCAAGGAGAGAATATCACTTCATCCTACTAAAGGCATAGTGATTTCCGGTAAATGGCATTCGGATTATGGTTTTCAACAGACAGTACTTATTAAAAACCGTAAAATTCGTTACCATGATGACCCTCACAAAAGATTTAGAAGAGCACTTGCAACAGTAGACGGGCAGTTGTGTATTCTTCAATCTTGTATCCCAATGACTCTTAATCAATTCTCGGAATCTATTCAAAAATACTGTACTAATGCAGTTAATCTTGATATGGGAGATTATGGATATGGATGGTACAGAAAGATAAAATTTTCCAGAATCTTTAAATATAATCGGGACAAACAAAGTAACTGGATTTATATAGAGTAAACATCACCTACGACACAATTCTGAGAGGGGTATATAAATTGAAAATTTGAAGAAATATAGCGTAGGGAAACCAACTAATACAACTTATTGATGTACAAAGATATTATTTAATACTATGCAAAGTAAGATTCATTTTACCAGTCTTGAATATGGCTAAATGCTGTAAGAGACAAGTATTTTATTGAACAACTGTATGTTACAGTGAACAATCATTAACAGTCATTAACCGCAAACGATGTTCTGTACCTTTACCCCGATATTTACCCCTGTTCGTTATCTCGTGATATCATAGATGGGAAATATCGTTCTTTAAATTCACCTCAACTGTATAAATCGCTGATTATAAGGGTTGCGGAAATAGCTCAGTTGGTAAGTCTGGAAAGGCGGAGCCTTTTTAGACCTTGGAGCAGCGAACCTTGCCAAGGTCGGGGTCGCGAGTTCGAGTCTCGTTTTCCGCTCCACAGGTCAGTTTCCCACTGACCTTTTTTCATGCCCTGACCTTCCGGACCATACTCGAACTCGCGGCCCCGAATCACCATTCATTTTGTTTTTATCGTTTAAATTTGTACATTTGCTTTGTTGCAATGTTAAGTACGGTAAAACTTAAAATATCTGATATATGTTCGCAAAAGAAGTCTATGTAAACCGGAGGAACACGCTGAAGACCAAGGTGGGCTCCGGTATCCTTCTGTTCCTGGGAACGGGTGAGGCAGCCGTCAACTACGCCGGCAACGCCTACCGCTACCGTCAGGACAGCACGTTCAACTACTATTTCGGTCTGACCGACCCCGATCTGGCCGCAGTCATCGACCTCGAGTCCGGAGAGGAGATTATCTTCGGCAACGACGTGGATATCGACGACATCATCTGGATGGGCCCTCAGCCGCTTATCAGCGACAAGGCCGCTTCTGTAGGTGTATCGAAGACGCTCCCTCTCGCTGAGCTGGAAGGCTACATCTCCAAGGCCAAGGCCGGCGGCCGCAAGGTACATTTCCTGCCCCCGTACCGCTATCAGAACATGATCCGCCTGAACCAGATGCTAGGCGTGCCGTTCGACCGCATGCGCAGCGACGCTTCCGAGGAGTTCATCAAGGCCGTCGTATCGATGAGGCTTATCAAGGAGCAGTGTGAGATCGATGAGATAGACAAGGCCTGCAACATCGGCTATGCCATGCACTTCACCGCCATGAAGATGGCCCGTCTCGGAATGGTGGAGCAGCAGCTGGTGGGAGTGATGGAGGGTATAGCCATCGCGGAGGGGCTGATGCCGTCGTTCCCGATCATCCTTTCCCAGCACGGAGAGACCCTGCACAACCACAACCACGACGGTATCCTGACTGACGGCAAGCTCATCGTGATAGACGCCGGAGCGGAGTCCAATACCAACTACTGCTCGGATTTCACCCGTACCCTGCCCTCGTCCGGCAAGTTCACCACCAAGCAGAAGGAGATATACGACATCGTGTCCGCTGCGAACAACCTGGCTCTCAGCATTGCCCGTCCGGGCATTACCTACACCGAGGTGCACCAGACTGTCTCCCGACTGATGGCGCAGGGCCTGATCAACCTGGGCATCCTGAAAGGCGACCCCGACGAGATCGTAGCGGCAGGGGCCCACTCGCTCTTCATGCCTCACGGCCTCGGCCACAACATGGGTCTGGACGTGCACGACATGGAGGACCTCGGCGAGAACTACGTGGGCTATGACGACACCTACAGGCGCTCGTCGCAGTTCGGCCTCGGCTCCCTCCGCATGGGCAAGATGCTCGAGCCCGGCCATGTCGTAACGGACGAGCCCGGTATCTACTTTATCCCCGCCCTCATCGAGAAATGGAAGAAGGAAGGCATCAACACCCAGTACGTCAACTTCCCTCTGCTGGAGAAGGAGTACTACGACTTCGGAGGCATCCGTCTTGAGGACGACCTGCTCATCACTGAGAAGGGCTGCCGTCTGCTCGGAGCCAGGCGTCTTCCCATCACTACGGAAGACGTGGAGCGCGAGATGGCCGCAGAGTAGCCCGCGAACCTGCCGGTATTCAGAAGAACAGCCGGGCACCTCATCATCGGGTGTCCGGCTGTTGTGTTTCAGCGGGCTGCAGGTTTTATATCGAGAGCACGCGGGTGATGTCGTACCACTTGGTGTTGATCTCGTTGTGGCGGCTGCAGGCCTCGGAGAAGGGGGTGAATACGGTCTCGTTCTGCATCTGCCCTATCATCACGCCCGAGCGTCCGCCGAGCAGGGCCTTGACGGCTCCATAGCCGAGGATGCTGGCCAGCACGCGGTCATTGCATGAGGGGGAGCCTCCGCGCTGTATGTGGCCGAGGGTGGTCACGCGGGTCTCGTAGTTGGGTATGCGTTCCTTAACCTTGGCCGCTATCTGGTTGGCGCTGCCCAGGTCGCCTCCCTCTGCGACAATGATGATGCCGGAGGTCTTGTTCTGCCGTCTTTCGTAGAGCAGGTACTCGCAGAGTTTCTCGATGGTCGTGGGAATCTCCGGTATCAGGGTGGTCTCGGCTCCGGTGGCCATCGCTGTGTTGAGGGCGATGAAGCCGGCGTCTCGTCCCATCACCTCCACGAAGAATACCAGGTTGTGGCTGTCGGCCGTGTCCCTGAGCTTGTCTATTGCCTGTACGGCGGTGTTGATGGCGGTGTCGAAGCCTATCGTGAAATCTGTGCCGTAGATATCGTTGTCTATGGTTCCGGGTATTCCGATTACCGGCAGGCCGTGCTCCTTGTAGAGCAGGTCGGCGCCGCGGAACGAGCCGTCGCCGCCTATGACTACCAGGCCGTCGATGCCCAGCTCCTTGAGGTTGTTGTAGGCCTTTTCCCTGACAAACTTGTCCTTGAATTCGGGGCAGCGCGAGGACTTGAGGATGGTGCCGCCCTGATTGATGATCTTGGATACTGAATGGGACTGCATCTGCATGTAGCTTTTCTCGATGAGTCCCTGATATCCGCGGTAGAAGCCGTAGACTTCCTTCCCGCAGTAGATGGCTGTACGTACCACGGCCCTGATAGCCGCGTTCATTCCGGGGGCGTCTCCGCCTGAGGTGAGAACGCCGATGCGGTTGATTTTCGTCTTCGTTGCCATGATTTTATATTTTTCAGTTTTTTTAAAATTCTACGCAAATATATTCTTTTCTGTAATTCTTTTTACTTTTGCCCCTGCTTTTTTAGGATTACAAAACCGTTACAATATGAAAATAGGCGACCTGGACCTGGGACCCCGTCCCCTGCTGCTGGCTCCAATGGAGGATGTGACCGACCTCTCTTTCAGATATGTCTGCAAGAAGTTCGGAGCGGACATGATGTATACAGAGTTCATATCCTCGGACGGGCTGATAAGGGACGTTCCGGGGTCGCTGTACAAGTTGAGGATATTTGACTACGAGCGGCCCATCGGCATGCAGATATACGGGCATATCCCCGAGGCAATGGTGGAGTCGGCGCTGAGGGTGGAGGCGGCCGGGCCGGATGTCATAGACATCAATTTCGGGTGTCCGGTCAACAAGATAGCCCGCCGCGGCGCAGGTTCCGGGATGATGCGGGAGCCGGACAAGATGGTGGAGATTACCCGCCGGGTGGTGGATGCGGTCAGGCTGCCTGTGACGGTCAAGACCCGTCTGGGCTGGGACGAGGACAGCAAGATCATAGTCGAACTGGCGGAGAGGCTCCAGGACGTGGGAATAAAGGCAATCACCATTCACGGCCGCACCCGCTGCCAGATGTACAAGGGGCAGGCGGACTGGACTCTGATAGGGGAGGTTAAGCGCAATCCCCGCATGAGGATCCCGGTAATCGGCAATGGGGATATCAAGACGCCGCAGGACGCCGCCCAGGCCTTTGAGAGGTACGGCGTGGACGGGGTGATGGTCGGAAGGGCCAGCTTCGGGCATCCGTGGATATTCCGGGAGATGCGGCATTTCCTCGATACTGGGGAGGAACTTCCGCCCATGAGCGTGCGCGAGAGGGTCGACCTGGCCAAGGAGCATTTTGCCAAATCACTGGAGTTCAAGGGTGAGAGGACGGGAGTGCTGGAGATGCGGCGGCATCTCTCCTGTTACTTCAAGGGCCTTCCGGATTTTAAGGAGACCCGTCTCCGTCTGGTGACGGAGAATGATCCCGGGAAGGTCGTGGAGATACTGGACTATATAGGTGAAAGGTGGGGGGAGCGGTAGCCCGCTATTCTATTTTCTCTCCTGTCCACGACTCTATGACAGACCGGTAGGCCAGATAGCTGACGGGGCTGGCGATGACCAGGCTCAGCATTACCTTTATAAATATCTTGCTTAATCCGAGCCACTCGCGGCAGATGTACATCATGAGCAGGAACAGGAGCGTTTCCAGGACTATGGCTATCGCTCCGGCTATTATTTTTCGGAAAAGGGACAGCTCGATTTTTTTCTTCATGGCAGGTAAGGTTTTATAAGGTTAGCGGCCCAAATATAATAAAAATCCGGCGCAAAAACAAGCCTTAAATCTGTAAGAATTTTTTAAAAAAATTTTCCCTAAGAAATATTTGGAAAAATGAAAAATATCCTATCTTTGTATAGGAGAAAAACAGGGAAGTATTGACTTTAAGCTGAAAACCAGTGAATTACTTCAGATATGAACTGATAACTAACCTTTAAAGTGCAATGTATGAAAAAACCGCTCATTCTACTAAAAGATGTCGTTATGCTGTCATCTTCTTACAGTTTATAAGGCAATCCTAAAACTATCGTTATAATTTTAAATTAAAACTAACCCAAATGAAAAAATTAATTATCACCACTCTGGTGGCGGTGCTGTCGTTTCTGCCGTCCGTGCTAAGTGCGCAGACCAGGACCGTTACCGGTACAGTACTGGACGCCGAAACAGGCGAGCCTGTCCCGTTCGCGTCAGTGGCGGTAAAAGGTTCCACGACTTTGGGAACCTATACGCTGGATGACGGAACATTCTCCCTCCCGGGTGTTCCCTCGGACGCTACAACCCTTATCGCGAGTTTCGTGGGTTATGTAGATGTCGAGGTACCCATAGGCAGCGGTACCAATCTGGTTATCTCTCTGGAACCCGACGCCCTCATGCTGGATCAGGTAGTGGTTACCGCTCTCGGTATCCAGCGTCAGGCCAAGGAGATCGGATATTCGGCCGCAAAAGTATCCTCGGAAGACCTGAACACTACCCAGAACTCGGATGCCACCCAGGCCCTTATCGGTAAGGTGTCCGGTCTGCAGATCAGTGCCGCTTCCGCATCCCTCGATGCCGAGGTGCGTATCAACCTCCGAGGCAGCCGTTCGTTCCTCGGTGACAACCAGCCTCTGCTCGTTGTCGACGGTGTTCCCACCCCTCTGGACTTCCTCCAGTCGATGAACCCGAACGATATCGACAACATCTCCGTCCTCAAGGGCGGTAGCGCCGCGGCCCTCTACGGTTCGTCGGCAGCCAACGGTGTGCTCTATGTCACCACCAAGACAGGTGAGAAAGGCCGCCCGAGGATTACCTACTCCCTGACCACCACCTTCGACAAGGCCTCTTACTTCCCCAAGTATCAGAAGAGGTTCGGTCCTGGTGCCGATGATGAGTACGGATTCGGCTCCTATATCAAGGGCGAGAACCAGCAGTTCGGTCCAGAGTTCGACGGCTCTACAGTGCCTATCGGCTCGATGTTCCTCGATGCCAACGGCGAGCCCAAGCAGCTCTACGAGACATACTCCTTTAAGGAAGGTGCCCGTGAGAACTACTACGAGACAGGTGTCGGTATCCAGAATGACGTGTCCTTCTCCTCCGGTGGAGAGAACGGCAACTTCTTCCTCTCTTACCAGAACCTGCACCGTACAGGTACCGTAGCAGGTGATGTCATGGACCGCAACACCGTCCGTTTCAACGCCTCGCGTATCTACAAGAGTTTCACGGCAAGAGTCAATGTGTCCTACTCCAACATGCAGGGTGACTTCAACAATTCCGGCTCCAACGGTCTCTATAACTTGTGGAATACTCCTGGTCACATCAATCTGCCGGCCTACAAGGACTGGAGAAATGTAGAGGGCGGTAATCCTGACCAGTGGATCAATGACTACTATACCAACCCGTACTCCCAGATCGATCTGTACCGCAGAAATTTCCGCAGTGACCGCTTTACGGGATCCGGTACTCTCGAATGGGCACCTCTGAAATGGCTCCGCTTTATGGGCCGTGTCGGAATCAATACCAATACCAGGAACTCCAGCGAGTCCGATTACGCATGGCATTACAGTGACTATGCCAGAACCTCAGGCCGCAGTTATGCCACGTCAGATGATTATTCCCGTTATGAGACATCATCCGCGTTTACTCAGAGGCTCAATGCCGACGTCATGGCATTCGCAGAGCATCAGTTCGGCAAGAACTTCGGTATCAAGGGAATGATTGGATGGTCCATGAATACCCGCTACTCCGACGACAAGGGCGTTGAGGCCACACAGCTCGCTCTGGATGACCTCTTCAACGTCCAGCATAAGATCGGTGAGCTGCAGGGCAACAACACCATCACCAGGACCAGGTCTCAGGCTGTCTATGCAAGTATCGACTTCAACATCCTCGGCTGGATTTACCTCCAGGTGACCGGGCGTAACGACTGGACCTCCCTGCTGGACCAGAGCAACTGGTCGTTCTTCTATCCCGGTGCCAACATGTCCCTGATGCTTTCGGACGCCATCCCCGCATTGAAGAACAGCGAGTGGCTCTCATACCTGAAGCTCCGCGGAACTTTCGCCAAGGTGGGTGCCGTGAACGTAAGCCCTTACAGGCTGTACAACACAGCCGAGGTGGCTGATCCCTTCCCCTTCGGAACACTGACATCCTACCAGTTGAACCAGAGCCGCCGCAATCAGTACCTGAACCCTGAGTTCACCACCGAGTTCGAGGTGGGTCTCGAGGTCGGCTTCCTCAAGGACCGCATCACTTTCGAGGCGGCGTACTATCGTCAGAAGACCACTGACCAGACCGTTAACGTCAGCCTGCCTTACTCCACGGGTGCCGAGTCCCGCTACATCAACGCCGGTACCATGGTCGGCCAGGGAGTCGAGCTCGACCTCCGTCTGACCCCCGTGCTGGAGTTCGGTGACTTCTACTGGAACGTATTTGCCAATGCCACCTTCGCCACTTCCGAGGTTACTGAGCTGTACGGAGGTCTTGACGAACTCGCGATATACAGCCCTATCTATGCCATCGTAGGAGAGGCGTTCCCTTATATCAAGGCTACAGACTTCGTCCGGACCCCCGATGGAAGGGTTATCGTGGATCCCGAGACCGGTCTGCCGACTCTCGGAGACATGGTCAACATGGGCTGCACCGAGCCTAAGGTCCGCCTGGGTCTCTCCACAGAGTTCTCCTGGAAGGGTCTCTCGCTCAACGCCACCTTCGAGTACAGGGGCGGTCACGTGGCCCGTTTCGACGCTGAGAGCGACATGCTCTTCTCGGGAGCCTCCTATATCTCGGCTATCACTGGCCGTGAGAGGTTCGTATTCCCCAACTCCGTCATAGCCGTAGAGCAGCCTGACGGAACAGTAGAATACGTGGAGAATACCAATATAACCGTCAATTCAGGTGGTAAGGACTTCTGGCCCAGCCTCTACCGTTCGGCTGTCGCTGCCCGCGTCGTCAGTGCCAACTCCTGGAAGCTCCGCGAGCTCTCCCTGACCTGGAAACTCCCCCAGCGCTGGATGGACAAGACCAAGTTCATCCAGAGTGCGGCTGTCTCCCTCGTGGGACGCAACCTCTTCTACTGGGTGCCTGACACCAACATCTGGGGAGACCCCGATATGTGGGGCGGTTCAGGCAACCGCAATGCTCCCGGTATCGTAAGCAGCGCGATGGCCGGTTTCCGGACATTTGGTTTCAACGTCAATATCTCATTCTAACATAGTGAAAGCAATGAAAAAGATTCTTACATACACGATAGCGGCCTTGCTGACCTTCGGACTCTCCGGCTGTTCGGAATGGCTCGACGTCAACCACGATCCCAACAACGCGACTCCGGACCGTCTTACGGAGGCTATCATGCTGCCTGCACAGCAGTACGCCATGCTGAACAACATGACCAACTCCACCTACGCGTGGTGCCTCTCTCACTTCCTCACCAAGTCAGGTGACTATTCGGGCTCCTATACCTTCCTCAGCGGACAGGTGATGCCTCAGAATCTGAACAGCTGGTGGGAGACCTACTACTACATGAACTGGAACCTCAAGACCATGCATGACATGGCTGTTACCAATGACGAGCCGGTGTATCAGGCCATATCCGAGGTGCTCCAGGTAATCAACTTCCAGAGGATGGTGGACATCTGGGGTGACATACCCTATACGGATTCATTTGCTCCGGACAGTATCTACAATCCCAAATATGACGAAGCCGAGACCATATACAATGATCTTATAACCCGAGCCCACGCCGCAGCCCAGACTCTCGAGCAGGCTACGGAAGCTCCCGGAGACCTCGCAGCAGCTGACATGATGTGCGGAGGCGATCTCTCGCTTTGGACAAAAGTGGCCTATAGTGTCGAGCTTCGTCTTCTGATGCGTGTATCCAACTACCAGGATGTCACCGCACAGGTTACCGCAATATATGAGAAGTGCCTTTCCCCCGAGGAAAATGTGGATGCGGAGCCTCAGAGCACCGGATTCCTGGCTGAGACCGACAAGATGAACATCTTCTTCCAGTCCTACGGATGGGACAAGAACCAGTCACCTGTCACCAACCTCCGTCAGTACTGCCCTACATCTACCCTCGTGGACATGCTCAGGGACAACAACGACCCCCGTCTCAGAGTTTACGCGGATCCCCGCACCAGCCTGGGAAATGACGAGGAAGTAGGCATCACCTATCCTTCAAATCTCGCTACCGAGCGTTACATCGGTATTCCTTTCGGGCAGATGAATCCTCCGGGACTGGAGTATGCGACTACTACCGGAAGAGGCATCCTCGCAGGTGGTTCTGACCTGGCCGAGGGTATGGTAAGGCCGTCCACATTCATGGCCGGTGCCGAGGTGGGCTTCCTGTTGGCCGAGGCAGCTCTCAGGGGTATTATCCCCGGAGGCGATGCGGCAGCCCGCGATTACTATGAGAGGTCGGTGATCTCCGCCATGAAGCGTCATGAGGCTGCTATGCAGGATCCCAGTGAGAATTTCCTGGACTGGCGCAATACGAATCCGCTTGTAGGCATGAGAGATCCTATCTCCGGTACCGCAGAGCAGGCAGCCAGGCAGTACCTCACCCAGAACAGCAGTTTCATGAACTGGTCCAACATGGCTGACAATAGTGCGAAACTGGAAGCGATATGCACTCAAAAGTGGCTTGCGTTCATGGGTTACAACCCCATGGAAGCATGGTTCGAGCAGAGGAGGACTGACCTTCCCACACTGCCCTCTTCCTGCTGGGCTGGAGTGGTCAATCCCAATCACAACATCTGTATACTTCCTTACCCTCAGACAGAAAGGAACCTCAACATGGACAATATACCCGCAGACTGCAGAGACAGGAACATATTCGTCGCCGGTGTTTTCTGGGACCTTGATAATCCAGTTGTTCCTCAAGTAGATGTATATTAAAATACCTAAAATGTATCTATCATGAAACCTATATCAAAAATAATACTTACCATCGCTCTGCCTGTACTTATGCTGGGAACCACCTCCTGCCTGGACGATGAGCCTCTGATCGACTGGAGCGTGATAGAGCCCGTGATTGAGCTGGCGGACAGCGACCATGCCCAGTATGCTAACAATATGGAGCGTGGGGATGTGGCAGAGTTTATGATTATCGTCAACTACACGGCCAGCTATGCCTCGGACGTGAAGGAGAACATAGAGGTCCAGCTGGAAGTGGACCTGGACACCATCCCCAAGATCAATGCGTCGCTTGCAGCCTCTGAGGTGCCTTTCGAGGCCTTCCCTGCAGCAAGTTACGAGAACCTGAGACTCAATGCCACTATTCCGGCGGGGACTAAGCGCGACACTATCTATCTGAATGTCGACATCAACGAAGACTTCAAGGTCGGCAGGGCTTATATCCTGCCCCTCAGGATTGCAGGTGCCAGTGACGGCTACATCATCAGCGGCAACTTCGACCATCTCGAGCTTGAGATCAATATGGCCGAGCCCGAGGTGGGCCTGAATGTCCTTCCTGCAGGAGAGGATGACGAGACTCCCGGAATCAGGAACGATGTAGTGCCCGGTGATGAGGTGATCTTCGATGTGGAGCTCGGTATCAGCTATCCTCAGACGATCGGCGATGAGACGGTCGTAGCCGGTCTGTCCATCGACCCTCTCCGTATTGCTATCCTGAATGCAAGTATGGATGAGTCGGAAACACCCTATCAGTTGTTGTCAAGTGACGAGATTGCGACATACTTCACTCTCGCTCCCGGCATAGCAGTAGTGCCTTATGACCCCGAAACCGAGGAGGGAGGAACAGTTGAGTCCACAGAACTGTCGATTGCTCCCGGAACTATGAAGACCGCTATTGAGATCAAGGCCAATACCGATGTCATGCAGCCCGGTATGAGATATGTCCTGCCACTTCAGATTGACTACGTCTCAGACTATTTTGCACCAGGCTCCGGCAACCTGATCTACCTTGAGGTCAATATGGCTGAATAGCAGTCCGGTTGCACTTAAATTAAAAAAGGGGTTGCCGTCACGGCAATCCCTTTTTTTCTTAACGAACTAATAACTAACCTTGATGTCTACATGTTTCAGACGACCATTATTGTCCTTCCCATCTCTTTGTGACAGCCTTGGAGTGACAATCTTATGACAGAATGTTTTGCATCATAGGAATTTTTCTCTATCTTTGCACCCCCTTATAATAGGGGGATTGCAACAAAATTTATTGTATTAACTTAAAAATCAACACAGTGGACACATTAAGCTACAAAACAGTGTCGGCTAACCCGAACATGATCGAGAAGAAATGGGTAGTGGTTGATGCAACAGACCAGATCGTGGGCCGCCTTGCTTCCAAAGTGGCAATCATGCTGCGTGGCAAGAACAAGGTGTACTACTCTCCGAACATGGACTGCGGTGATTATGTCATCATAATCAACGCCGAGAAAGTCCGTTTCACCGGAAAGAAGCTCACCGATAAGGTCTATGTACGTCACACCGGTTATCCCGGAGGTCAGCGTTTCGCTACCCCCAAGGAACTTCTCGCCCGCAAGCCGGAAGCCGTAGTTAGGGAGGCCATCCGCAAGATGCTCCCCAAGACCCGCCTGGGTGCGCAGATGTACAGGAACCTTCATGTATATGCAGGTCCCGAGCATCCTCATCAGGCTCAATCTCCAGTATTAATCAACATTAACGAACAAAAGTAAACAGAGCATGGAAGTAATCAACGCCCTTGGAAGACGTAAATCTGCTGTCGCTCGCGTTTATGTGACTACAGGCAAAGGCAACATCACCATCAACGGCCGAACCCTTGAAGAGTATTTCAAGGAGGAGACCCTCCGTTATATCGTGAGACAGCCTCTTAATGTGACTGAGACTCTGGCCGATTTCGACATCAAAGTCAATCTTGACGGCGGTGGAATCAAAGGTCAGGCCGAGGCACTCCGCCTTGCCATATCCCGCGCACTCTGCGAGATCAACAAGGAGGCCTATCGTCCGGTTCTGAAATCCAACGGTTTCCTCACCCGCGACGCCCGCGAGGTCGAGAGAAAGAAACCCGGACAGCCCGGTGCACGTAGACGCTTCCAGTTCAGCAAACGTTAGTATTTACGTAAGAACACTAAGATGCACAGTCAGGATTCAAAACAGAAAGACCCGGTTGTTTGCGGTTACTTCCCGTTTGTCCTGCTGCGAGAAATTTGGAAGACCGGCAGCATTGCCGCTACTTCGAGATTAACAAAGAGAACTCTTGTATAACACAGAGACAAAATTTAACAAAACAATGCCCAGAACAAATTTCCAAGATTTACTTGATGCAGGTGTTCACTTCGGTCACCTGAAGAGAAAATGGAATCCCAAAATGGCTCCTTACATTTTCATGGAGAAAAACGGAATCCATATAATAGACCTGCATAAGACTGTTGTCAAGATAGACGAGGCCGCGAACGTGATGAAGCAGCTCGCCCGTGCGGGTCGCCGTATCCTTTTCGTGGCTACCAAGAAACAGGCTAAGGACATCGTGGCAGAATATGCCCAGAGTGTCAATATGCCTTACGTGACAGAGAGATGGCCCGGTGGAATGCTTACCAATTTCCCCACCATCCGTAAAGCTGTCAAGAAGATGCACACCATCGATGAGATGATGACCAACGGTACCTTTGAGACCCTTGCAAAGCGTGAGCGTCTCCAGATTACCCGTCAGAGAGCCAAGCTCGAGAAGAACCTCGGTTCCATCGCTGACCTCAACCGTCTTCCCGCAGCCCTTTTCGTAGTGGACGTACAGAAAGAGATGAACGCTGTCAAGGAGGCCAACCGTCTCAATATCCCGGTTATCGCAGTTGTTGATACATGTTGCGATCCCACACCTATTGATTATGTGATTCCCGGTAACGATGACGCTGCCAAGTCAGTATCAGTTATCCTCGATGCTCTTTGCGGAGCCATCAAGGAGGGACTGGAAGAGAGAAAGCTCGAGAAGGACAAGGAGGATGAGGCCCGCGAGGCTGACAATGCCGCTTCCGGCAAGAAGATGCGTCCCCGCAAGGGTGCTGCTCCCAAGGCAGAGGCCGCGGCTCCTGCAGCTGAGCCTGTGGCAGAGGAGGCTCCCGCAGCTCCCGCTGAGCCTGCAGAAGTAAAGGAGTAATTTAAAATAAGGTAACCATGGAAATTAAAGCAATAGACGTTCAGAAGCTCCGCAAGATGACCGGAGCCGGTATGATGGACTGCAAGAAGGCTCTCGTAGAGGCCAACGGTGACTATGAGAGAGCAAAGGAGATTATCCGTGAGAAAGGCAAGCTCGTGGCTGCCAAAAGAGCTGACCGCGAGACTTCCGAGGGTGCTGTCGTCGCCAAGGTGGACGGCGGCAAGGGTATCCTCCTGTGCCTCGGCTGCGAGACAGACTTCGTGGCCAAGAACGAGGAGTTTCAGGCTCTTGCAAATGCCATCGCTGATGCAGCCATAAAGGCTATGCCCGCCGATATGGATGCTCTCAAGGCCTGCACTATCGCCGACGGCCGTACAGTAGAGGCCGCCATCACAGAGCAGATCGGCAAGACCGGTGAGAAACACTCCCTCGTGGCTTACGAGAAAGTAGAGGCTCCCTATATCATCTCCTATATCCACACCATCAACGGTAAGCTCGGCGCAATCGTCGGCTTCAACAAGGAAGTGCCCGTAGAGCTCGCCAAAGGCGTAGCCATGCAGGTAGCGTCCATGAATCCCGTCGCAGTCAACAAAGAGGCCGTGCCTCAGAATGTGATTGATGAGGAGCTCAAGGTGGCTGTCGAGAAGACCAAGGAGGAGTTGGTGAAGAAGGCTGTTGATGCAGCTCTCTCTAAGGCCGGCATCAATCCCGCCCACGTGGACAGCGAGGACCATATCCAGTCCAACACCGCCAAAGGCTGGCTCACTCCCGAGCAGGCTGACCAGGCCCGTGAGATTATCAAGACCGTCTCAGCTGAGAAGGCCGCCAATCTCCAGGAGGCAATGGTCAACAACATCGCCAACGGCCGTCTGAACAAGTTCTTCAAGGAGAACACCCTCGAGGAGCAGGAGTACCAGATGGGCGACGGCAAGACCTCCGTCAAGGCCGCTATCGCAGCCGTAGACAAAGAGGCCAAGGTGACCGTCTTCAAGCGCATCTCCCTCGTTGACTAATTCACCCCGTAAGGGTAGCCCGCATAGAAAGGCCGGAAGGACATCGCGTCCTTCCGGCCTTTTCATTTACCGCTTTATTTCAGAAATACACCTTTCGCCTTATTCGGATTTCGTCTTGTACATCACGACTTTAGGGTTGTGGGCGGGGATGCTCGGAGTGCCTTCGGAAGCACTGTATGCGTAGGGGTTCCCGGGTTTTACGAACTCGGATATGTCGTTGGCTCCGTCCTTGGTGAAGGTGGTGGTGAGGCGGAATACCTTGCTGTAATTCTCATCCTTTCCTATGGCAACGGCCAGAATGGTGTATTCTGCGTCCCAGTCAGCCCAGTATAGTTTTCCGGTAGGGCACAATGTGCCTCCGCTTATCAGCATGTCGGCTATTTCGTCATCACTAATATTGGAGGTATGGTCATTGGGATCCTCCTTGAACATGCCTCCGTACCATGTGCTGGCATCCTCGTTTGTTGAGAATTCTACCTGCACGTATGTCATACCCTTACCGTCGCTGTAGTCATCAGGGTAGAGTTCTGCGAGCTCGTCACCGTTGAAGTAACCGGTGATCTCGGCCGATACGGTAGCGCTGCTTACCTGCTTGGGAAGGGTAGTGAACGGTTCGCTCACTGCTACTTTTATGACATCTCCGTATTCGTCCACGCATGCAGCCCAGATGTAATAGTTTGTGCCGGGCTCGAGAACAGAATAATAGGTGTATCCCTGCTCTCCATCGCCGCGTTCGTAATCCAGATTGGTTATATTCTCTTCAATGTACTGCTTTACATAGCCGTTCATGTCATCTTTGTAGGACTCATAGTCTTTCTCAGCGATGACGTCGTAGAGATAGGGGACATACTCATCAGAGGGGGTGATGGTTATAGAGGCACTTCTGGATGTGATTCCATCTACTTTAAAGGAGAAAGTCCATTCTTCCGGAGCGGTTGCGGGTGCTTCGGTCCTGGTGTAGAATCTAGCGATTTCAGTAGTGGGAGCACCTCCTGACCATCCGAATACGAGCACCATATATCCGGTACTGGCAAGATATACATTCTCATTGGTGTATGTGGTTTCTCCGTTGGTAGCGTAGAAATCAATAAAGAAGGAATCCTCATTGATGATAGTCTGGCGCAGATCTTCGTCAGAGAGTTCGTTATATCCGACTACCGGGCGGATGCAGTGGTAGTAGGTCATAGTCTCGTCGGAAGGGATGACGGTATAGTCGAAGCCGTCCTGAACGATGTTGGCGAATACTACATCGAAGTCGGCATTCTCCAGTGCCAGGGTAGTGTATTTTTCAGAGGCGATCTCGGACGAGACCTTTCCCTCGTCGTCCAGACCGGCGGCGAAAGCGATGTATTCTGTCTCAGGAATCTGTCCTGTGAACTGCCAGGTCTGCTCTCCGGTGCTGCAGATGGCCTCCAGTGCCGATTCGACATCACCGAAGTTGTTGACTGCCTCTGCCATCATGTTCTCCATATAGACGGCGAGGTCACCGGAGTGATGCTCATTGAGCACGCTGACTGCAAGGACATCGTAGTAGTACCTTGCGTTGTCGTATGACGGTACCACCTTCATGTCTGCAGATGTTGCGGTGATATTATCCAGGGTGATGGCAAGCACCAGGGGATCCTTGCCTTTCTGGCTAACGTTAAGAGTCTTCGTTACGGAGTCGTTGCCCTCTCCGGCTGTGACTGTGATGATTGCCGTAGGAACAGCCTCCTCATTCTCATTAGGCTCGGCAGTTACTGTAAAAGTCGTGTCGGTGGTTCTCTGAACGGCGAAATAGTCGGGCTGGTCGGATTCAACGGACCACTCTCTGTTGGAAGTGACTTTTACGGTCTCAGTTCCGCCTTTTGCGTCGAAGACGATTTCTTCGGAGGGATTAAGAGTCAGAGCTGCCGGTTCTGTCGGACCGGGTTTCTCCTCGCACGAATAGATAGCAAAAAGTGATAACATTGCTGTCAGCAGCAATACAAGGCCTGAAGGTCTTTTCATAAAAATTAGATTTTAGATTGAAAAAATTAACTTATCGGGTCAAAAATAATAAAAATTGTAACATATCTGCAGAATGTCTCATAAATATTGCATATTTTTCTATAATATTTGTTGATAACAATAATGTTGGCTGTCTCGAGGCAATCTGCTCGCGGACAGACCCTGCTGACCAAGGCGATACACTCAGGCTCTCCGGCCAGCTCTGAGATGCCGATTATCGGTGTTTTGTCCAGGTGCTCTTTTGTCGTGGATAAAATCGATGTCGTCCCAATCACAGTATAATTCTCACTTTACATTTTAGTTGAATTGCATGCCCTTGATTAATAGTGTTTTATGTGTCTGATGAAATGTTAAGTGGGACGAATTCAGGCCAAAACAGACATTTTTGTCATCACTTAACATTTTTTGCAATATGCAGTATCCTGTCAATCAGGTGGTTGTGATACAACTAAAATGTAAAGTGATGATGCTGGGGAACTTTTCCTACATTTGCATAAATCTTTTGACGTACGATGAAAATGAGATTCTTGAATGTATTTATGTCGCTGGCCGTGATATGGTCGGCGCTGCTGCTGACTGCCGGATGCGGAGACAGGGTGCCCCGGTTTACGGCGGAGGAAACGGATCTGATAATGTCTTCAGACGGACTGATGCGGGTGCTGCTGGTGACTTCTCCGGAGGATTCGCTGGTGCTTCGCACACCGTGCACGGATTTGGCGGAGGAGGACCTGCTGTCGGAAGTCTATGAGCACCTGGCTTGCAGGATGATCGCCACGGTTACGGACTCCACTCAGGACGGGGTCGGACTGGCTGCTCCCCAGGTCGGCCTTAACCGTCGGGTAGTGGCCGTAATGCGCTATGACAAGCCCGGATATCCGTTCGAAGTGTATCCCAACATTCATATCGAGTATTTTTCCGAACAGAAGCAGACCGGCCCGGAAGGCTGTCTCTCCATTCCCGAGATCGCCGGTGACGTTGAGCGCTCGCAGCAGGTGGTCATCCGCTACACCGACCCAGGGACTCTGTCGGAGGTCCGCGATACCGTGGACGGCTATACGGCGGTCATCTTCCAGCACGAAGTAGACCACCTCGACGGCATCCTCTTCACGGACAGGATGACAGCTCCGGCTGGTTCGGCTGGTTCTGGAAGGTGACGGTGAAAAGCCACTTTCGCCTGCACCTTCCGGACCCACTCCTTCGGAAGGAGTAATGGCGCCTCAAACAAAGCAATTCCCATATACAGAGCCTGCATAAGCGATACCACAGTTCCTGCACTTTCTCACTCCTTCGAAAGGGGTCGTACTTTCGCGCTATTTGTTCACTCCTTCCGAAGGAGTTAATGGAAAGGGAACGCTGCTACAAACTCACCTTCCGAAGCGTAACAGGATGGCAATGCCGTCCGGAAGGCCTGTAGCAGGGGTCGGTGAGAAAGTCAATGCCACAACGGCAGAGAAACGCGAGAAATGCTGCCGTTGTGGAAGCGTAACAGGATGGCAATGCGGTCCAGAAGGCCTGCAGCAGGGGTGCCGTGAGAAAGGCCATGCCGCAACGGCAGCGAAATGCGGAAAATGGTGCCGTTGTGGAAAGGTGGCGAAAGGAGAATGTGGCGCAGGGGGGCTGTAGTAGGGGAACAGTGGGAAAGACATGCCGCAACGGCAGAGAATCGCGGAAATTGCTGCCGTTGTGGAAAGGTGGCGAAAGGAGAATGTGGCGCAGGGGGGCTGTAGTAGGGGAACAGTGGGAAAGACATGCCGCAACGGCAGCGAAATGCAGGAAATGCTGCCGTTGTGGAAGAGGGGCGGAATGAGATGGGAAAACAGGGGCGTGTGAACCGGACATGAAAGGGCGGGAATGAAAAACCCCGGCTGCCGGAGATGTGGCGGTCGGGGTCTGTTGGTTCTGCGGGACCGGAGTTCCCGGTGAGGATGAAGGTTCATCGGAGCCGAAGAGTGTCCCGGTCGGGCAGGGTCGGGCTGGGTTGCCGGGCGGGCTGTTACTTCAGTACGCCGAGTTCCTTGCCGATCTTGGTGAAGGCGGCAACGCATCTGTCGAGGTGCTCCTTCTTGTGGCCGGCGGATACCTGTACGCGGATACGGGCCTGGTCTTTAGGCACTACAGGGTAGTAGAATCCGGTTACGAATATGCCTTCGTCCTGCAGGCGTGCAGCCATCTGCTGGGACAGCTTGGCGTCGTACAGCATGACGGCGCAGATAGCTGACTCGGTGGGCTTGATGTCGAAGCCGGCAGCCTTCATCTTGCTGATGAAGTAGTCGGTGTTCTCGTGCAGACGGTCCTGAAGTTCGTTGGACTCGGTCATCATGTCGAACATGCGGATACCTGCGGCGGCAATCATGGGAGGGATGGAGTTGGAGAAGAGGTACGGCCTTGACCTCTGGCGCAGCATGGCGATGATCTCCTTCTTACCGGTGGTGAATCCGCCGACGGAGCCGCCGAATGCCTTTCCGAGGGTACCGGTGATGATCTCGATCTGACCGCGGAGGTTGTAGCGCTCGGTAACACCGCGTCCGGTCTTGCCTACGACACCTGCGGAGTGCGACTCATCGACCATAACCATGGCGTTGTACTTCTCGGCGAGGGCGTGGATCTTGTCCAGAGGACATACGTTGCCGTCCATTGAGAATACGCCGTCGGTGACGATGATGCGGTGACGCTGGGCCTGGGCTTCCTGGAGGCATTTCTCCAGCTCGGCCATGTCGGCGTTGGCGTAGCGGTATCTCTTGGCCTTGCACAGACGCACGCCGTCGATGATGGAGGCGTGGTTGAGGGAGTCAGAGATGATGGCGTCCTGATCGTTCAGCAGGGGCTCGAACACACCGCCGTTGGCGTCGAAGCAGGCTGCGTAGAGGATGGTGTCCTCTGTTCCGAAGAACTCGGCGATCTTGGCCTCGAGTTTCTTCTGCAGGTCACCTGTACCGCAGATGAAACGTACGCTGGCCATACCGTAGCCGTGGGTGTCGAGGGCTTCCTTGGCTGCATTTACCAGTTCCTTGCTGTCGGCAAGTCCGAGGTAGTTGTTGGCGCAGAAGTTCAGGGCTTTCGTACCGTCCTGGAGGGTGATTTCGGGACCCTGGGGAGTGACGATGACGCGCTCTTCCTTGTACAGTCCGGCTTCCTTGATGTTGTTCAGCTCATTCTGAAGATAGGCTTGAAAATCTTTATACATAGTATTGAATTTAAGATTTAAATATTCTGAAAGCAAAGATAACTATAATGCCGGAATATTGTCAGTAAAAATTTGGAAACTTTGAAAGTTTTCGTAGTTTTGCGGCCTTAAAAGTTATGACGAACCGCGAACAAATACTTAGAATCACCGCCTCCCTCTTTCTCGAGCGGGGCTGTAAGTCGCTGACAATGGATGAGGTGGCCTCAGCCAACGGCATGTCCAAACGTACACTCTACGAGCTTTTCCACGACAAGGCTGAACTGCTGCAGGAGTGCATTCTCCTGCAACACAAGGACAATATGCTCCGTTCTGAGGATGAACTCTCCCGGGCCGGCAATGTCCTGGAATGGTTCATGCATTCGCTCCGGAGCAAGGACAGTCAGCGCATGACCTTCTATTACGATTTTTTCACCGAGGTCAAGAAGTATTACCCGGAGGTGTTCCTGAACGTGGTCAGGGATGTCAACCGCTGGCACTGTGAAATGCTGGAGCGGATCATAGAGCAGGGGCAGAAGGAGGGTCTGTTCATCACCGGTGTCCTGGACGCCCACAGCATTTCCCTCCAGCTCTTCGAACTCTCGGTGGCCGTGACCGACAGGGCGGTGCGCAATTATCTGGAAATAAAGCACGACCGCAGTTCTGACTGCCTGATGCTCTTTCTTATCAGGGGCATAGCCTCGGAGAAGGGCAGGGCCTATATCGACGAATATCTGGAAAATAATAAATCAATGTTAAAATAACAATGAGACAATCCTTCAAGACAACAGCCCTTCTGTGCTGTGCCGCAGCCGTCTCCATGACGGCGGAGGCATTTCCCCTGCAGACGTTACAGACGGGGCTGCCGCAGGAACAGCAGACGCAGGTGCAGCAGGAGCCGGCAGACTCCTCTGTCCTGTATTTTACCCTGGAAGAGGCGATGAGCTATGCCCTGGAGCACAACTGGGATCTCCAGAACTCCTCCCTGGCCGTCCGCCAGGCCGAGGCCGACCGCTGGGCCGCTATCGCCAGCATGCTGCCCCAGGTCAACGGAACCCTGGACTATTCGAACTACATGGGCTATGAGATGGCCTTCGGCGAGACCGGCCTCTCGATAGCGATGCCTCCATACGGCTCCATAGGAGTCAATGCCGCCCTGGCCGTCAGCGGAGCGCAGGTTATCAGCGCCCTCATCGGCAAGATCTCCGTGGAGATGTCCGACGTCACCCGCCGGCAGTCGCAGCAGGAGGTCGCCGAGCAGGTGCGGCTCCTGTATTTTTCCGCCCTGGTGAGCGGCCAGACCCTGGAACTGCTGGACCGTAACCTGGAGACGGTGCGCAGGCTGCACGAGTTCTCCCAGAAGTCCGTGGACGCCGGAGTGGCCGAACAGGTGGATGCCGACCAGATACTGGTGCAGGTGGCTACCCTTGAGACCTCGATCAACGAGGCCCGCCGCGGCCTGGAGATGATCTACAACTCCATGCGCCTGCAGATGAACATCGGCTTCGACAAGGAGATAGTCCTGACCCAGACCCTCGAGGAGCTGATGGACGTGGAGCGCTCCCTCGACCTGCTCTACGACGATTTTATCCTCGAGAACAACTTCTCCTACCAGCTGGCCCTCAAGAGCACCGACCTCTACCGCCAGCAGAAGAACCTCGCCGGATGGGCCTACGGACCTACCCTGAGCGCATATTACCAGTACACGGGCAGGCAGTATTTTTCCGATGAGATGACCATGAACATGACTCCCCCGAACATGGTGGGACTGACCCTGTCGATTCCCATTTTCTCCTCGGGAAAGAACCTGGAGACCTTCAGGAAGGCCAAGCTGGAGTACCAGAAGCAGCTCAACACCCTGGAGAGCACCGAGATGGCCCTTAAGATCCAGCACCGCCAGCTCAAGTACAACCTCTCCTCCGCCTACGAGCGCTACCAGACCCAGCTCAAGAACGTGGAGGTGTCTCAGAAGGTGTTTGACAACATCGGCAAGAAATACGAGTTCGGCCACGCCTCCAGTCTTGACGTGACCAACTCGGCCACCACCCTCATCACAGCCCAGAGCACCTACGTGCAGGCGGCCCTGGACTACGTGACAGCCCAGATCGAGCTCGAAAAACTACTCAACAAGAATACATACACTCAGGAAGAAAAATAAGCCATGAAAATCAAAGCAATAGCCACAATCACAGCCTGCGCCGCACTGCTCAGCGGCTGCGGCGGCAACAAGACCGCGGATGTCGCGGAGGAAAGGGTAGAGCAGGTACGCACCACCCCGCTGGCCTATCAGGAGGTATCGAGGCAGATCGAGCTCTCGACCACCCTGCAGGGCTATGACCAGATGAACATCTCTCCCTCGCTGACCGGTCTCATTGAGAAGATCTACGTCGAGGTGGGCGACCGCGTGCGTAAGGGCGACACCCTGGTGAGGATGGACCGGAACCAGCTCAACACCACCCGCATAGCATTTGCCAACCTCCAGATAGAGATGAACCGCGTGCAGATGCTCCTCGAGAGCGAGGCCATCTCCCAGCAGACCTACGACCAGACCAAGCTGAGCTATGACCAGACGCAGGAGACCCTCCGCTTCCTGGAGGAGAATACCTTCGTAAGGGCGCAGTTCGACGGCGTCATCTCGGCCAAGACCTACGAGGACGGGGAACTCTACAGCGGGGCCCAGCCCATCCTCCAGCTCACTAAGATCAATGAGCTCAAGGCTTACGTCAATGTTCCCGAGACCTACTATCCCCTGGTAAAGAAAGGCATGCAGGTCAATGTCTACTCGGACATCTACCCCGGCCGGGCCTTCCCCGCGTCTATCGAGATAGTCTATCCGACCGTAGATCCGACTTCCCATACATTTACCCTCAAGCTGCGGATTCCGAACTCCTCCGAGCTCATCCGTCCGGGCATGTACGTGAGCACGGTGCTGGACCTGGGCCGGACCGAGGCCCTCGTGGTGCCCTACCAGGCGGTGCTCAGGCTCATCGGCTCCAACAACCGCTATGTCTTCGTGGATGAGGGCGGCGTCGCCAAGCGCGTCTTCGTGGAGATAGGCGAGCGTCACGACCAGACGATAGAAATCTCCAGCGACAGCCTGAAGGTCGGCGACCCCATCGTCACCACCGGCCAGGCCAAGCTCGTGGACGGAGTAAAACTCAATGTGGTACAATAATCCCCTCCTGCGATGAGTATCTACAAATCAGCGATCAACCGTCCAGTGACGACCCTCCTGGTATTCGTCGCCGTGATAGTGATAGGCGTGTTCTCGTTCCTGAGGCTGCCTATCGACCAGTTCCCTGAGATGGACCCTCCGTACATCTCCGTGCTGACCGTCTATCCGGGAGCCAGCGCCTCCGAGATAGAGACCAACGTTACGAAGATCATAGAGAACAACCTCAACTCCGTCGACTACCTCAAGGAGATAACCTCCACCACCAAGGACAATATCTCCGTGGTGATGCTCGAGCTGGAGTGGGGTACGGATCTGGACGAGATTATAAACGACGTAAGGTCGTACATAGACATGGTGACGGACGAGCTGCCAGACGGCTGTACCAACCCGTTCATCTTCAAGTTCAGCACCAGTTCCATGCCTATCCTCCAGTACTCGATTACGGCCGACGAGAGCTACCCGGGACTGGACAAGCTGCTCAACGACGAGATCATCCCGCAGCTGAGCATGGTAAACGGTATCGGTAACCTGACCCTTTCCGGCTCCCCGGAGCGCTATGTGTACGTGGACATCGACCAGCAGAAGCTGGACGCCTACGGCCTCCCCCTCGAGACCGTCGGCAGCGCGATAGCAGCCAACAACCTCAACCTTTCCTCCGGTACCGTCAAGATGAACAAGGAGCAGTATCAGCTCGAGGTGCGCAGCGAGTACGTCGAGAGCTCCGAGATCAATGACATAGTGGTGACAGTCACCCAGGACGGCAAGCAGGTCTTCGTGCGGGACCTGGCCACCGTGCGCGACACCATCAAGGACCTGAGTCTCGACGAGAAGACCAACGGCCGCGAGAGCGTCCGCCTCATGGTGACCAAGCAGACCGGCGCCAACACCGTGCAGATCTGTCAGGACCTTGAGAAAGAGCTGGCCAAGATAGAGAAGACCCTGCCCAAGGACATTAAGATAGAGACCATCTACGATTCTTCTGAGGACATCCAGAACTCCATCAGCTCCCTGGAGGAGTCGATTCTGTACGCCCTGCTCTTCGTGGTGCTCGTGGTGCTCTTCTTCCTCGGAGAGTGGCGCTCGACCCTGATTATCTCCCTGACCATCCCTATATCCCTGATTGTGGCCTTCATCTACCTGATGCTGGCGGACAGCTCGCTGAACATCATATCGCTCAGCTCCCTGACCGTGGCCATCGGTATGGTGGTGGACGATGCCATCGTGGTGCTCGAGAACATCACCAAGCACATCGAGAGGGGTTCCAGCCCGAGGGAGGCGTCCATCTACGCGACCAACGAGGTGTGGGTGTCGGTTATCGCCACGACCCTGGTGATAGTGGTGGTGTTCGTGCCGCTTACGATGCTTACCGGTATGGCCGGCATCATGTTCAAGGAACTCGGCTGGCTGGTGACCATCATGGTATGTACCTCCACTGTAGTGGCCATCACCCTGACCCCCATGCTCTGCTCCAAGCTGCTCAAGGCCCGTCCGGTGCGCATCAACGAGAGGGGCGTCATCGAGAACATCCCGCCCAAGCGCAACTTCTACCAGAGATTCGTTATCCCCATCCTCGACGCTCTGGACCGCGCATACGCCCGGCTGCTGCGCTGGTGCCTGCATCATAAGGCCATCACCCTCGGCGCCATCGTGCTCTTCTTCTTCGCTTCCATCACTCCCTTCCTGATGGGCAAGATCGGAACCGACTTCATCCAGGAGACCGACAACGGCCGTCTGTCCGTATCCATCGAGCTGGCCACCGGCTACCGTATCGAGGAGACAGCGAAGATGGCCCGTCACATAGAGAGCCGCTTCTACGAACTGGTGCCCGAGATAGAGCTGATATCCACCTCCGCCGGTACCACCGACGACGACGGAGTCTCGGCCATGTTCTCCTCGACCATGAACAACACCATGTCCATGACCGTAGTCTGCAACAAGAAGAACGAGCGCGAGCGTTCCATCTTCGAGATAGCCGAGGTGCTGCGTCAGGAGCTGGCCTCCTATCCCGAGATCATCGACTACCAGTGCGACGTGTCCAGCTTCATGGGCGGGGCCTCGTCCACAGTGGACGTGGAGATCTACGGCTACAGCTTCGACGAGACCAACGCCTTCGCCCAGGAGGTCCGCAACGCCATCCGTGACAACGTGCCCGGAGCCCGCGACATCGACATCAGCCGCGAGAAGGACCGTCCCGAGATCAAGATCAACCTCGACAAGGAGAAGCTGGCCTACCACGGCCTCAACTCCTCCACCGTCTCCACCTACGTGCGCAACCGCGTCAACGGCATGGCCTCCGGCTACCTCAAGGAGGACGGTGACGAGTACGACATAGTGGTGCGCCTGCAGGAGGAGGACCGCAACTCCATCACCGATATCGAGGACATGACCATTCCCACCGCCACCGGTGCGATGATCAAGATTAAGGAGCTCGGCAAGATAGAGGAGTATTTCGCTCCGCCTACTATCGAGCGCAAGAGCCGTCAGAGGATAGTGACCATCTCCGTGACCCCGTATGAGACCTCGATGGGCGAGCTGGCCGCCGGCATCCAGCAGACCGTGGACCGGATGGGTGTGCCCAGCGGCATCACCGTCCGCCTTGCCGGTAACTACGAGGACCAGCAGGACACCTTCCAGGACCTGCTCCTTCTCTTAGCCCTGATCATCCTGCTGATATACATCGTGCTGGCCTCCCAGTTCGAGTCCTTCGTCAAGCCGGTGATGATCATGACCGCAGTGCCCTTCGCCCTCTCCGGCGTGGTGCTCGCCCTGTGGATAACGGGCACGACCCTCGACATGATCGGCTCCCTTGGATTCATCATGCTGGTGGGTATCGCGACCAAGAACGCCATCGTGCTCGTGGACTACACCAACCTGATGCGCGACCGCGGCTACGAGCTCAACGAGGCCATCGCTCTTTCCGGTGCCTCCCGTCTGCGTCCCGTGCTCATGACCGCCATCACCACCTTCCTCGGCATGCTGCCTATGGCCCTGAGCCAGGGTGAGGGAGCCGAGATGTGGAAGCCCATGGGTATCGTCGTCATCGGCGGACTTCTGGTAGCCACTGTGGTGACCCTCGTAGTGGTGCCCGTCTTCTACGCCCTTCTCTCCCGTCACGGCGAGAGGGACAAGGATAGGAAGACCCGCTCCCAGTTCATTTTCATGCAGCTGTCTCCCAATCCCGAGGGCGATGACCCCGAGGTGCGCAGGAGTCAGGAACTCAACCAGTAAAGTAAATGGAGGATACCTATTATGAAATGTGTCTTTATAGTGTATAATCAGGCCAATACCGAGAGGGTGGAGTACATGCTCGACGAGCTGGGCATCCGGGGCTTCACCTTCTTCGAGCAGGTCCAGGGCCGCGGCAGCCGGGACGGAGAGCCCCGCCGCGGCACCCACACCTGGCCGGAGATGAACTCCGCCATGATGACGGTCGTCGAGGACGACCGCGTCGAGGAGCTGCTCCAGACCGTCCGCAAACTGGACAACCGCAACCGCGAGGTAGGCGTGCGGGCTTTCGTCTGGAATATAGAGCAGACGGTGTGATTTTTTGAATACAATTTTTGATTTTATATATCTTTGCGCCTTCATTCGAGACAAGATGGAGAGCATTAAGGAAATCTACAAGATAGGCAAGGGCCCGTCGAGCAGTCATACGATGGGCCCCAAAAAAGCGGCGGAGATGTTCAAGGGAATGTATCCCGGGGCATCTTCGTTTACTGTTACCCTCTACGGCAGCCTGGCCGCGACAGGCAAGGGGCACATGACCGACGTGGCCCTCATCGAGGCCCTCAAGGACGAGCGGAGCCCCCGGGTGGACATCATCTGGAAGCCGGACGTCTTCCTGCCCCAGCATCCCAACGGCATGAATTTCCAGGCCTTCGACTCCGAGGGACACCAGATGGGCGAGAAGACCCTGTTCAGCATCGGCGGCGGAGACATCAGCGAGGACGGACGCCGCCAGCCCGAAAAGAGCATCTATCCCTACAGCAAGATGAAGGACATCTTAGGATGGTGCAACAAGTACAACTCCTATTTCTGGGAATACGTCGCCCAGCACGAGGACCCCGACATCTGGGACTTCCTCTATGACCGCTGGGTGGTGATGAAGAAGGCCATCGAGGACGGTCTGGACCACGAGGGTGTCCTGCCCGGCGGCCTGAACGTGCGCCGCAAGGCCTACTCCTACTACCAGCACGCGATGAGCTACCAGAACACCATGCAGCGCCGCGGCCTGCTCTTCGCCTACGCCCTGGCCGTCTCCGAGGAGAACGCCGCCGGAGGTACCATAGTCACGGCTCCCACCTGCGGTTCCTGCGGAGTGCTTCCCGCCGTGCTCTACCTGATACACACCCAGTACAAGGTCACCGAGAAGAAGATCATCAACGCCATGGCCACCGCCGGTCTCTTCGGTTCCGTCATCAAGGCCAATGCCTCCATCTCCGGGGCTGAGGTCGGCTGTCAGGGTGAGGTCGGCAGCGCCTGTGCCATGGCCTGCGCCGCCGCTACCCGTCTCTTCGGGGGCACTCCTCCCCAGATTGAATGCGCCGCCGCCATGGGCATGGAGCATTTCCTGGGCCTGACCTGCGACCCCGTCTGCGGCCTGGTCCAGATACCCTGCATAGAGCGCAACGCCTTCGCCGCCGCGAGGGTGATGGACTGCACCCAGTACTCCCTGATGTCGGACGGCAGTCACATTGTGCCCTTCGATACAGTTATCGAGGCCATGAAGCGCACCGGACACGATCTTCCCAATCTGTATAAGGAAACTTCGGAGGGCGGATTGGCATATCTGGTAAAGAAGAAGGAATAAAATTTACTATATTCGCAGGATGAAGTATTTCGGAAAGATAACAGCAGTCCTGGGACTCGCGGCAGTCCTTCTGGTCCTCCCTCTGAGGGCCGGAGCCCAGGATTATTCCTCCTCATTCTTCAAGGTAGGTGTCAAGGGCGGCATCAACTTCTCGTCAATGAGCCGTTTCGAACTCGGCTACATCTCCGAGTCGGTGCGCAACTATACCGGTTTCAATGCCGGAGTGGCCTTCAGTTTCGACCTTCCTGTGCAGGGTATGACCATTCAGCCCGAGCTCAACTATATCTCCAAGGGCGCGATGTACCGCGGTCCGGAGAATTTCCGTTTCCGTACCGATTTCATCGAGCTGCCCGTCAATATTCAGGTGGGCCTCGACCTTATCCTCCTGCGCCCCTACCTTATGGTATCTCCCTATATAGGCTATGCCGTCCTGAAGCGTCCGGAGGAGATGCCCTGGTCCGGAATCAACCGTTTCCAGTACGGTATCGGCATCGGCGGAGGCGTGGATTTCTGGAGATTCCAGCTGCAGGTCAAGTACAACTGGAATATCGGTCAGTTGACCCGCGGTCTGTCGGACGACACCATTCATGCCGGTTCCGGCAACATAGAGGTGGAGCCCGAGGGCCCGGTCCGTATGGGCAACTACCGCGGCCTGGAAGTCAATCTGGTATTTTTCTTTTAATAATTTATAAAAAGGTAAAAAGTTATGTTAGCAATCAATGATTCCAATTTCGAGGAAATGGTAATCAACTCCCAGATTCCCGTGCTTCTGGATTTCTGGGCACCCTGGTGCGGCCCCTGCCGCATGATCTCTCCTATCGTTGAGGAGCTGTCCAAAGAGTATGAGGGCAAATGGCTCATCGCGAAGTGCAACGTGGACGAGTCCACAGACATCCCCATGAAGTTCGGCATCCGCAACATCCCGACTCTGCTGTTCTTCAAGGGCGGTGTAATGAAAGAGAAGATGGTCGGCTCCACCACAAAGGCCGCCATCGTCGCCAAGATGAACTCAATCGAGTAAAAACGTTTACCATGAAAAAGATTTTCTCAATCCTTACCCTTGCCCTCCTGATCGCTGCTGTACCGGCCAACGCCCAGCCCGGCAAGGACTTCTTCAACCTCGGCGTCAAGGCCGGACTGAACTTTTCCAACATGTCCGGGATGGATGACGCCTTCGAGAGCGGATTTCTGAAAACTTACACAGGATTCAATGCCGGTCTCGTCTTCAATTTCAACCTGCCCCTGGGCTTCGAGATCAATCCCGAGCTGCAGTATGTGCAGTCTGGCATCACTACCCCCGGCTACAGCGGAGAAATTCTGGGAATCGGTTACGAAATCCCCGCCTCCAAGTTCTCATCAGGCTCCCTCCGCGTTCCTATCAATATCCAGTGGGGCTTCCGTTTCCTGAACGTAATTAAGCCCTACGTGGTGGTTTCTCCCTATGTGGGCGCCGTACTCTTCGGTAACGGCAGTATCCTCGGAGCAGATCTGGACAAGGAGACAGTCAACCAGTTCCTGAACCGCTTCCAGTACGGTATCGGCGTGGGTGCCGGTATTTACGTATGGCGTTTCCAGGTATCCTTCAAGTGGAACTGGGATCTCAATCCCGTCTTCGAGGATGAGTTCGAGATACGTGGAGCACGTGTTGATTTTGATTCAGACTCCAGATTCAGCGGAGGCGAGCTCTCCCTGGCATTTTTCTTCTAGTAGACAGAAATGACACTGACCGAAGACATCAGACGGACGATAGCCCCGGAGTGGGAAGGCTTCGAGAGACTTCTGACCGAAGCCCTGGCTTCCCGCAGCGACCTTCTCAACAGGATCAACACCTATCTCCTCGATGCCTCGGGCAAGAAACTCAGACCGCTGCTGGCCCTCGTAACCGCGAAGGCCTGCAGCGGTTCTATTAATCAGAAGGCTGTAGCCTGCGCCGCTGTCTCGGAACTCATCCACACCGCCACCCTCCTGCACGACGACGTGGTGGACGACAGCGACCAGCGCCGCGGCCGCATGACGGTCCGCAAGCTCTTCTCTCCCGGAGCCTCCCTGCTGATGGGGGACTACTGGCTGACCCGGGCCATCCACCTGCTCATCGCCTACGGCTGTCCCGTAGAGGTGCTGGGCATCTATTCCAAGTCCCTCGAGGAACTTGCCGAGGGCGAGATCATCCAGATGGAACTGGCCGACAGTCTCCGCGCCACCGAGGACGATTATATCCAGGTGATCCGGCGCAAGACGGCCTCCCTCTTCATCGCCTCTGTCAAGGGCCCTGCCATCGTGGCCGGCGCCTCAGAGGAAGTGGTCGCAGCGATGGAACAGTATGCGTACTGGCTGGGTTGTGGCTTCCAGATACGGGACGATATCCTCGACTATCATTCCAGCGCCGAGACCGGCAAGGACAGCGACAGCGACATCATGGAGCGCAAGATCACCATGCCGCTCCTCTGCGCCATGCGCAACGCCCCCGACCAGGAGGAGCACATCCGCCGCCGGATGGGCGACATCACCTGCGACCCCTCCAGGAAAGAGCAGGACAGGGAGGTGGCCTCAGAGATCAGAGCCTTCGTCCTCTCCCACGGCGGCATAGAATCCGCCACCGGAGTAGTCCGGGACTACTCCCTCCGGGCACAGCGCTGCCTGGAAATATTGAAGCCGTCCCTTTCCAGAGACGGCCTCGCATCCATTGCCGCAAGTCTGTGCGGCAGTCTATAGTTTCCACCTTACGTATGTGATCGGCTTGCCTTCGGCGAGGAACATCGACTCGTAGAAGGTCTTGATGGACAGCAGCGGCTCCCTCTCGGCGAGGCCGGTGCCGTAGATGTCGTTGTCTGCCTCGAGCAGTGTGTGGCCGCCCTCGCGGATGACCTCCAGGGTGGACTCGTGCAGGAGCTGGCTGTCGGTCTTCAGGTGCATGATGCCGTCGGGCTTGAGGAAGTGCGAGTAGCGCTCCAGGAAGATGGGGCTGGAAAGCCGCTTGTTGGGCTTCTTGGGCTGGGGGTCGGAGAAGGTCAGCCATATCTCAGACACCTCGCCGGGACCGAAGAGGGAGTCGATGAAGTCTATCCTGGTGCGGAGGAAGGCCACGTTGGGCATGGCGTGCTCGGTGGCGTACTTGGCGCCTTTCCAGAGGCGGGCGCCCTTGATGTCCACTCCGATGTAGTTGTTCTCAGGAAACCGCTCGGCCAGGGCGATGGTGTACTCTCCCTTGCCGCAGCCGAGTTCCAGGATTATCGGGCGGTCATTGCCGAAGACTTCTGAGCCCCAGTGTCCCTTCAGCGGGTGGTCCTTGTGCAGCACCTCGTCCATAGGGGGCTGGATGAGGCAGCGGAATGTCTCGTTTTCCTTGAATTTACGTATCTTGTCCTTTCCCATGATGTTCCAGTGTTATTCCCAGTCCCAGCACTTTGCCGTCGGCAGTGTCCGGCAGGGAGATGTCTATATGCCATAATCCCCTTTCCGGGGGTATGATTCTGCTTCTGTACACCCAGCTGATGTCATAGTAGCCGGGGGTGCCGGCCAGATGTATGCGGTCATCTTCAGGGTGCTCCTTGATATACCGCCTGACGGTCTGATAATCGGAGGGGAATGAGGCGGTCTCAGTCCCCGTGGCTCCCGAGGGGGAGGTCAGGGTGATGTCCAGCGTCACACCGGCCGGAACGCTGCCCTTCTGTATGCGGGCTATGAGGCTCATCGAATAACTGCCGGTGGAGTCCGGCATCTCTATCTCGAAGGATGCGCTTCTGCCGTCCTCTTCCGTGAGTGTCCGGAAGACGGTCTCAGTGTCCGTACCCGCGGAGCAGGCGCAGACAGCCGCGCATGCCAGCACGGTCAGCAGTCGGAGTGCCGGTGCCGGTCTCATTGCCGGTCGGGGTTGTTCTGACTGTTGCCGCCTTTGGCTGAACCGGCCCTGGAGTTGGAGGAGGCGGGTTTCTTTTTCTTCTTTTTCTTCCGGCGCTTGTTGTCGAAGCGGTCTATGCTGTCGTCTCCGAGGGAGGATACGAAATCTATCGGGCGGTCTTCCTTACCGCTGTCCTTGAAGAGGGTGGCGGGCTTGGTGCCCTTGCGGTTGGCCGCTATGATACGGCGCACCTCGTCGACTGTGAGCGGGGCCATCTTGGACATATTGCCCTGCTCGTATGAGAACCACATGATGCCCTTGAGGATGTCGGTCTTGACCAGCCATGCCGGGCCGTCCTGGAACTCGAGCGGAGAGTTTACGCTGGGAGTGTTGTTGTGGGCGTCCATGTAGACGGGCACCTCGTAGTTGATGCAGCACTTGAGCTTGCCGCACTGGCCGGCCAGTTTCTGCGGGTTGAGGGACAGGTCCTGGCAGCGGGCCGACTGGGTGGAGATGGACTGGAAGTTGGTGATGTACTTGGAGCAGCACAGTGACCGGCCGCAGACACCTATGCCGCCTATGAGTCCGGCTTCCTGACGGGCACCGATCTGCTTCATCTCTATCCTTATCCGGAACTCCTCTGCGAAGACCTTGATGAGCTGGCGGAAGTCCACCCTCTCGTCGGCGATGTAGTAGAAGATGGCCTTGGTACCGTCGCCCTGGAACTCCACGTCCCCGATTTTCATGTCCAGGCCCATGTCGGCCGCTATCTGGCGGGCACGGATCATGGTGCTGTTCTCGCGGGCTATGGCCTCCTGCCACTTCTCCAGGTCGAGAGGGCGGGCCTTGCGGTATATCTTCCTGAGCTCCTTGGTCTCCATGTCGAAGTGGTTCCGGAGCATCTGACGGCCTACGACGGGACCCTCCAGCGTGATTATACCCACGTCGTGTCCGGTAGCGGCCTCCACCACCACCAGATCCCCTATCTTGAGCAGCTGGCGGGAGGTGTTCTCATAGAATCCCTTGCGGGTGTTCTTGAAACGGACTTCGTAGATGTGGTTGTACTTGGGGTCGTTGATGTTGGCAAGCCAGTCGAAGTCATGCAGCTTGCAGCATCCCGGGTGATAGTTGCACAGAAGCTCGCCGTTCTCGGTGCGCTCGGTGGTGCATCCGCGGGAGCAGTCGTATATTATGTGTTTTTCTTCCATTTTATCCATAAACTACAAAGATATTAATTATCTTTGAATTTCGATATGCAATTCAAAGAAGTATTAGGCAACGGCGAACTTAAGGGGCGTCTGATCCGCATGGTGGACAGCGGCCGCACCGGACATTCCATAATGCTGGTGGAACGGGACGGCTACGGGGCTCTGCCTCTGGCCCTGGCCCTGATTCAGTACATGATATGCGGCAACCGCCTTCCTGGCGGGGACTCGTGCGGGGTCTGTCCCGCATGCCGCAAGATAGCGGAGATGGTCCATCCGGACCTGCATTTCGCATTTCCCGTCAATGTCTCCTCCAAGTCCGGAAGTTCCAAAAAACCTCTGAGCTCCTCCTTCCTGCAGGAGTGGAGGCAGCTGTACAGGGACAATCCTTATTTTACCGAGGCTGACCTCTACGCCCGTCTGGGAATAGACGGCAAGGCCGGTGCGATAAGTGTGGCCGAGGCCCGCGAGATACTGGACTCCCTGAGCCTCAAGTCCTACGAGGGCAAGGGCAAATACATGATAATCTGGCTTCCGGAGCGGATGAACGCCGAGGCGGCCAACCGTCTGCTGAAGATAGTCGAGGAGCCCATGCCCGATACTTATTTTTTCTTCATAACCCACGCTCCCGACCGGATAATCTCCACCATACGCTCGCGCTCGCAGCTTGTACGGCTCTATCCCGCGCAGACAGAGGAACTGGTGCCGGTGCTGCAGGCCCGGTCAGGTCTGTCGGCGGAGGAGGCGGCGGTCTATGCCCGTACGGCCGGAGGAAGCCTGGGACTGGCCCTGGATATGGCCGGGGAGGGTTCCGCCGCCGCGGCCTGGCTTCAGACGGCGGAGAATATGCTGGATGCAGTCGTCTCCGGAGATCTGGTGAGACTTCTGGAGGGCAATGAGGCGGTGCTGGCCCAGGGCCGGGAGCGGCAGAAGGAGTTCTGTCTGTACATGGAGGCCCTGCTGCGCAGGATGATGCTACGGCGGCGCGGTCTCGACCGGATATCCGACGCGCTCCCGCAGGAAGCCGGGGCGGTGGAGCGTTTCAGCTCCGTCTTCCCGGACGGTTTCTATGAGAAGGCCTTCAAGGCCCTGGAAGAGGCCCGGACGATGATAGAGGCCAATGTCAATGCCAAGATGGTGTTCTGTCATCTGGCGAATATACTGTTTGCGACCAAAAATTTCTGATATATGATATTCTATTTTTCAGGTACGGGAAACTCTCTGTGGACGGCCCGGCAGCTGTCGGCCGCGCTGGGGGAGGCTGAGCCCGTGGCGGTGGCCGACGAGCTGCGTAAGGCTGGGGAGACCGGTGTATGTGAGTATTCCCTCAAGGACGGAGAGCCGCTGATTCTGGTTTTCCCGGTACATTCGTGGGGCCCGGCCGTGCTGATGCTGCGTTTCGTGGAGCGTCTGCGGATCAAGGATTACGGCGGGCAGCCGGTCTATGCCGTGTGCACCTGCGGAGATACCTGCGGCTGGACGGACCGGATGATGCGGGAGGCCCTTAGCCGCCGCGCTCTGCCTCTGACCGCCTGCTGGTCGGTGCGGATGCCGAACAACTACATACTGATGAAGGGATTCGGGGTGGATACCGATGAGGTGCGCGAGACGAAGCTGCATACGGCTCCTCAGGATGTCCGGGCTATCGTGGACGCTATCCGCGGGCAGAGCAGTTACAGCCATTACACCGTGGGTACCAGGCCGTGGCTCAAGAGCCGGCTCATCAATCCGCTGTTCCGCAAGTTCCTGGCCGGTCCTGACAGTAAGACCAAGTTCCATGTAGGCAATGCCTGCATAGGCTGCGGACTGTGTGCGGCCGACTGTCCCACAGGAGCCATAACGATGCAGGGCGGGCGTCCCGTCTGGGGGCATGGATGTGTTCAGTGCACCGCCTGCATAAACCGGTGCCCGGTCCGGGCAATCGACTACGGCAATATTACTCAGGATCAGGGGCGTTACCACCATCCGGAAGTATGACCATCTCGCAGCGGGCGCAGTCGAAGACGGCTTTTACCCGGCGTCCGTTATTTTCCAGATAGAGCGGTGCGGCCTTCTCTCCCGGACGCTGTTTCGGGCAGCGGCCCATCTCGTATCGGATGCAGTATTTACACCGCATGAGTTCCACGGATGCAGCCGGAGCGGTCTCAAAAGCGCGGTCAGGCTCTATGCCGGCTGATTCGTAGATGCTTCGGGACAATGAGTTGGCGCAGTTGAGCTGAGTCCGCTGTGCCGGAGGGATGATTCTGGTCCTGTCCAGGCGGTCGAAGGGGATGCTTTCCCTCATATCGGGAGCGGCGGGAGCGGATTCCAGTCCCGCGGCCAGTTCCCGGCGCAATGCGTTGGCGGCCGATGAGGGCAGGAAGGGCAGGGGACCGTCCTCGGGAAGTTCCGTCAAGGCAAACGAGAAGATCCCGCTGCGTCTGGACAGGGAGGAGCGGAGGCCGGCAGCAGCTTTGTCCCGGTTGAGGGCTGGTTCAGCGGTAAATTCCACCGACGCGGAGGCTCCGCCGGCGGCCTCGGCCGTCAGGTGGTATCTCCCGCCGTCTGTCTGGGCCAGACGTATTTCTGCCGGAATCAGTCTTGTCGGCGGATTGTTCTCAAGGGCTTTTTCGAGGCTGTGGTTGTAGCTGCGGTAGATTTTCGTACCGGGGGCCGGTGCGCTGCCTTCAGTCTGTCCGAATGTAACGGTGCAGCCCTCCACCTTGTCGGCCCGCATGCCGGTTACCTCCCCTTTCCTGGATACGAAGCAGAGGCCGTCGCCGTTGGTGACCGGGGTGCTGATGCCTTTGAACAGCCGTAGCTCCATTGTCCTGCCGCTGATGCTGCCGACTTCCCCGACAGGCTCTCCGATGCCCTTGGCATAGTCGCCCGAATTCCATTTGCCCCGGGTGCCGTCGATGAAATAATGAGTGTAGCCCCGGTTGAAGGTAGCCGCGGGCTGAGGGGTGAAGCCTCCGGCGGGGGAGCCCCAGGAACTGCGGGAGTACCGGCCGCCGCTGTTTTGTACCAGCCGGTCCAGGGCCTCGCTGTAGGCCCGGACGATATTCCTGACGTAGGAGATGTTCTTGAGCCGGCCCTCTATCTTGAAGGAGGTGGCTCCCGCCCCGGCCAGCTGCTCCAGCCGGTCCAGAAGGGAGAGGTCCTTGAGGGAGAGGATGGCCCTGTCGCGCAGCAGGATATTGCCGGAGGCGTCCTTCACGTCGTAGCGGGAGCGGCAGGCCTGGATGCAGCAGCCGCGGTTGGCGCTCCGGCCGGTGAGGTACTGGCTCAGATAGCACTGGCCGCTGTAGCATACGCAGAGGGCTCCGTGTACGAAGCACTCAATCTCGCACTGGGGGACGGCTTCGGATATCTCCCGGATCTGTTCCAGACTCAGCTCCCGGGCCAGGACCAGTTTGCGGAAGCCCAGGGAGGCCAGCCAGCGGGCCTGTTCCTGTGTCCTGATGTTGCACTGGGTGGAGGCGTGCAGCTCTATCTGCGGGATGCTCATCCTCAGGAGTCCCAGGTCCTGGACTATGAGGGCGTCGCATCCGGCCTCCACGGCGCTGAATACGCAGCGGCGGGCTTCCTCCAGCTCGTTCTCGAAGATGATGGTGTTGAGGGTCAGATAGACCCTGGCGCCGAATCTGTGGGCATAGTCCGTCAGGACGGCGATGTCCCCGAAGGAGTTGCCCGCCGCCTCGCGTGCCCCGAAGGCAGGTCCGGCTATATACACGGCATCGGCACCGCAGTCGATGGCCGCGATGCCGATGTCCTTATTTCGTGCCGGAGCGAGAAGCTCGAGCTTTACTGGCATTTGAGTTCGTTGTTGACCTTATGCTTTGCGTACTCGGCGAACTGAGGGTTGTTGAGGATGGCCTTGTAGTTCACGCAGGCATTCTCCTTGTCGCCCTTGGCCTCGTATGCGGTGGCGAGCTGATACTTGATCTGGTCCGCATTCCTTGCGTTGGGGGAGGCGGTCAGGAAGCCCTCGAAGTTGGCGATGGCATCGTCGTAGTTCTTCAGCTGGAGGGCTGCTGTTCCTGCAATCTGCATGGCGGTGGGGGTGGGCATGATGTCAAGAGACTTTTTGGCGTTGTCGTATGCGCCCTGGTAGTCCTTGGCCTTGAGCACCTCTGCGGCCTTGCTGAGGTAGATGGTGGCCATCTCCTTGTCAGCGGCCTTGCCCTGTCCGAGCTCGGAGGCCTTGGTGAGGGCGGCGATGGCGGTCTCCATGTCATCGGCGCGGGAAGCGGCCTGACCGAGACGGAGGTATCCGTTGGCATCGTTGGGGTTGATCTCCACAACCTTCTGGTATGCGGCTACGGCTGCGGGGTAGTTCTTCTGGTTCAGAAGGATGTTGCCCTGCTGCATGTAGAGCTGGGGTATGAGATTCTGAGCGTCGGCGGCGATGTCGTCCTGGCCGTATTCGGTGGCTTTCTCTACCGCTTTGTTAAGCATCTCAAGGGCGGCGTCGATCTCGTTGGCGGCTGCGAGCTCCTTGCCCATGGCGTTGATCAGGGTAGGGATGTTTCTCTTGCAGTTGTATGCCAGTTCCTCTGCCTCGGGACCGATGAGCTCGGCCTGTGCGAGGGCCTCTTCAAAATAACCCAGTGCTGTCTCTTTGTCACCTGCGTTGAGTGCTGTGGCTCCTTCATTGTAGAGCGCGGTTGCGGATTCCATGTCCTGAGCGAGGAGGGATACCGCGGAAAGTGCTGCGATTGTCAGAATTGCTAAGATTTTCTTCATATTTAGTTTATTTACTTGTGTAACTAGGAAAAATGACTGACAAATATACGTATATTTTCATACTTTTGTCAAATGAAACTGAAAATTTTATTGATGTCGGTACTCATTCTCCATCCGGCCGCTGCCTTTTCCCAGATGGTGGGAGAGCTCAGCGACGATGAGAGGATAGTCATGGGGACTATGCCCAACGGATTGACATATTATCTGGTAAACAATTCATCCTTAGATGGATATGCGGATTTTACCTTTGTTCAGAAATCCGGTATCGCCATGGAGGACAGCGCTTCCAGGGGCATGACCCTTCTGATGGAGTGCATGGCCCTGACGGAGACAGCGAACTTTCCGGACGGAAGTATATTCACCTTCATCGACAACATGGGGCTCGACCGTACCGACGGTCTGGTCATAGAGGCGCGGGACTATTATACCACCTATACCTTCAGCGACGTGCCGGTGAAGAAAAACGGCTCTATGGTCGATTCCATGCTTCTGGCCATGTACAACATGTCCTCGGCCCTGGTCGTGGACGACCGCTCGGTGACCCGCGGCAAGAACTTTTTCCATAATATCTTCTCCGCGACGGAGACTCTCGGGCAGAGGGTCAAGGATTCGCTGTCCAGGTATTATTTCGCGGGAACATCCCTGGCTCCCCTCCATCAGGACGAGCTGTTCAGGCGCATCGACGGCTATACGACAGAGGACGTGCGCAGGTTCTACCGTAACCGCTGCAGACCCGACCGCCAGGCCGTGATAATAGCCGGGGACATAGATCCGGCGGCGGTGGAATCCAAGATACGCGCCCTTTTCCAGGTGGTTCCCAGGCCGTCGGCCCCTCTCTCCGAGTTCCCGGATTCCCTGCTCAGCACTGTCGGCGGCGGCTGGTTCTATTTTCAGGACAGGGAGGCTGACTGCGCCAGCGTGACATTTGACTACATCGTGGAGCCGGTGGACCCGTCCCTGAGGAACACCGCCATACCCTTCATATATGATTACCTCTCCTCCATAGGCATAGACATCATGCGGCAGCGGCTCCGGGACGCTCTGGAGGATGCGCCTTTCTACGCCCGTTCCCTGAGCGCCGAGGCCGTGCCTTTCCTCAACAGTCTCTCTTACCGGTTCTCCGTGGAATGCGCCCCTGAGGACTATGTCCAGGCCTACGAATTCATTCTCAACGAGGTGGAGCGTGTCCTCGAATATGGTGTCTCGGGATATGAGTACCGCCGCAGCAGCAAGGACTATCTTGCGGGTCTGAGCGATACCTACCGCAGACGCTCTGCCCTGGACAACAAGTACTACTCGGACCTGTGCCTCTCCAATTTCACGGACGGCTATGTGATGGCCGGAGTCGAGCTGAGAAAGAGCTATATAGAGACGGCAATGGAGAAAATGGACAGCACCGACGTCTATCGTTTCCTGTCGTCCATGCTCTCGGACACGGACTCGCGGACAGTGGTCTGCACCTCTCCGCTCAGGACCGGCGGCCTGGAGTATTTTGCGGTGGATCCTGAGCCGCCGGCGGCCGACACCATGATCTTCCGGATGACGGAGAGCCTGACTCCGCGGAAGAAACAGAAGGATGCGCTGAGGCAGAAGTTCGTGAATCCCTCGACCGGAGTAATCTCCCGCAGACTCCCCAACGGGGCTACGGTGGCCTACCGCAAGATGACGGGGGAGCCGGGCCGGGTCTATTTCGAGGCTGTCGCCAGGGGCGGCGTGTCCCTGGCTGAGGACCATCTGTCGCAGCTGCGCAGGAATATCAATGACGTGGCCCGCATGTCTCTGGTCGGCGGCATGAACATGTTCGAGCGGGGCAGGCTCATGGACGTGCTCCAGCTGGACATTCAAAGGACTGTGTCGGTGAGCGAGAGACGTATCTCCGGGTCGTTCGCCGCCGGTTCGGAAAAGCAGTTCATGGAACTGGTCTCGATGTATTTCCAGGGCTCTGAGCCGGATGACGTGACCTTCCGCAAATACAGCAGGATGGTCAGCGGATGCGAGCCTTATTCCATGAACTCTCCGGAGCGGGTCTTCGAGAGGCTGCATGAGCGCGACGTGCGTTCCGGTTACGGCCTGGACATGGGTGAGCCTCTGGTGGACAGCCTGGACTATCACTACATGGTGGATTTCCTCAACAGGATGTTCTCCAACGCGGCCGAATTCTCGTTTATCTTCGTCGGGGACTTCGACGAGCAGGAACTCCTGTCCTCTGTCTACAGTACCCTGGCCCTCCTGCCCGGGCGCAGCGTGTCGGCCCGCAGGGAGGAGAACAGCCGCTTCTTCATAGCCTCATACGATGACAACGAGGTGGTCCCTGTCCCGATGGAGTTCCCCAGGAGACTGAACAGCTGCAAGATCACCATACCTTCCCACCTCAATGTGGAGGACCGTGCTCTCTCGGAGGTTACTGCCAAGGTCATAGAGCGCGAGGTCATCCGCCGGCTGTCCCTGAAGGGTATACTGGCCGATGCGCACAGACGCTTCTACCGCTATCCGGAGGAGGTGCTGACGATAGATTTTCATTTTACTTCGTATGAGGATATCCCCGACATGGACGGGATGTTCGTGGATATAGTGGAGGAACTGGCTCACAGAGGAGTAAGTGACAATGAGGTGGAAGGGGTACGGCGCAATATGCTTCTGCTCGACGGGCTCCAGGAACACGATGGCCACAGTTACTGGGCCAGGATGATGCGGAGCCGCTATATCGACCGCAAGGACTTTCATACCAGGAGGCAGGCGGCCCTGGAGGCCGTGACGGCACAGCAGGTCAATGAGGAACTCGTCAGTCTGCTGGAGGAGGGTACGGTATCCCTTCTCTCCGTGGTCCCCGCTCAATAAAACAGGAAATATGGATACAATGGTAATAATAGACGACAAGATAATCTCATCCGAGATATTCACCGAGCGCTTCGCCTGCGACTACGGAGTGTGCGGAGGGGCCTGCTGCATCATAGGGGACAGCGGTGCCCCGATGGAGGAGGACGAGCCGGAGCGGATCGAGGCCAATTATGACAGGTTCTCTCCGCTGATGTCTCCCGAGGGGCGGGCGGTGATAGAGGAGAAGGGATTTTTCGAGATAGACTCGGACGGGGACACCGTGACTCCGCTGGTGCCGGGCCGGGAGGAATGTGCATACGCGGCCTGCGATGCGGAGGGCAGCTGGTTCTGTACCATCGAACGGTCCTGGTGCCGCGGCGGCTCGGACTTCGTCAAGCCCATCTCCTGCCGCCTCTACCCGATACGGGTCTCCAGGCTCTCCAACGGCATGACTGCCCTCAACCTGCACAGGTGGAACATCTGCGCCTGCGCCTTCGCCAAGGGCAGGCGGGAGGGCATACCTGTCTACAAATTCCTGCAGAAGCCCCTTACCGATGCCTTCGGGGAGGAGTTCTATGCCGCTATGGAGGCCGCTGCCGCTCAGTTCAGGTAGAATTCTCCTGCCAGGCCGCGGTACCACTCGGAGCGGCTGCCGTCCGCATCAGTCAGGAGTACGTCCTCTGTGGTGAGGCTCTTCTTATGTGCCGGCGGTTCTGCATTTTTCCCAAAACTTACCAGAAGTCTCCGGATACCGGAGCGGGGGGTGGAGCTGATTCTCACCAGCCGCTGCGGGGCGAGGCAGTTGTCTCCGGCCGCCTGGAGTATCTGACGCCAGTATTCTGAGGGGATGATGATGTCCAGCTCCGAGGTGCCGGTCATCAGGGCCGAGGCGCAGCGCATGAGTTCGGAATAGGGGAGGGTGGCGGTGTGGCGGGCGGCAGAGCGGCGGGCGTCGGGATTGAGGAGGGTGCTGTCGTAGAACGGAGGATTGGACACTATCAGGTCAAATGTCTCCTTTCCGGCGGCCCCGGCGGTGAAGTCCTGGAGGGTGGCCTCGCGGACGGCGAGCCGGTCGTGCCAGGGGGAGCAGAGGAAGTTCTCTCCGGCCTGGGCCGCCGCCTCCGCGTCCGGCTCGATGCCGGTTATCCGTGCTTCGGGGAAGCGCTGGGCCAGCATCAGGGCGATGAGGCCGCTGCCGGTGCCGATGTCCAGTATCTTCCCCGGACGGCCCTGACCGGCCCACGCTCCCAGCAGGACCCCGTCGGTTCCCACCTTCATCGCGCACCGGTCGTGCCATACGGTGAACTGTCTGAATCTGAAATACGGATTTCCCATTTTACTTCAATGTCTGTCCGGTACTTATGCCTGTGGAGCCGCCTACGCGGGAGGATTCCTCGACGTTGCCGACGTTGCGCCTGCGGACGTTTGTGGCCGTTCCGAAGCGCCAGCTGAACGAGAGGGTGACTTTCTGCATGTTGATGCGCTGGCGGATGCTGTAGGTCAGTACGTCTCCGGTGTAGGACGTGATGTCGGTGCTCAGGGAGCGGAGGATGTCCTGGACGTTGAGGGCGATGGTTCCGCGGCCGTCCCAGAGGTTCTTCTTGATGCCGGCGAAGAGCATGTACATCGGGCGGATGTTCATGTAGCCGACCGTCATGTTGCCGGTGGCCATGCCGCCTGCCTCGATCTTCCACTCCTTGGGCAGGAGGAAGTTGAGGTTGCCGTAGAAGCTCTGTACGAAGGAGCCGTCGGAGTAGCTGCCCCCGGAGCTGGTGTTGCCGTTGTAGGCGGCGAAGTAGTTGGCCGAGAGGTTGAGCCACTTGGCTATGGGCAGCTCGGAGATGGACAGGGCCGCTCCGGCGAGGGACTGGGTGCCGAAGTTCTCCCAGATGAGGCGCTGTCCGCCGTTGTCCTGGTTGACCTCGGGACGCTGCATGATGAGGTTGGAGTTGTGCTGGTAGAGCAGGCTCAGGTTGAGGTGCTGGCCGTAGCCGACGGTCAGGGATACCTGGTCGGAGAACTGGGGGTCGAGGTCCGGGTCTCCCTCGGTGAAGGCGTTGGCCGAGATGTAGGTGCGGAAGGGGTTGAGCTGGCTGTAACCGGGGCGGCTGATGCGGCGGGTGTAGGAGGCGGCCAGGCGCCACTTCTGGGTGGGCATCCAACTGACGAAGGCGGTGGGGAAGAGGTTGAAGTAGCTCTTGACGCTCTTCTCCCCGGCGCTGCGCCAGTCGCCGCGGGCGTAGGTGTACTCGCCGCGCAGGCCTATCTTGGCCGACCATTTCGTGCCGAAGCTCTTCGCTGCGGAGATGTAGGCGGCGGCTATCTGCTCGTCGTAGAGGAAAAGGTTGGAGAGGTTGTCGTTGTAGTTCCAGATGTTGTTGTAGAAGTCCTCGCGGACGGAGTTGTTGTCGGTGACGGTGCGGGACCATTTGAGTCCGGCCTCGAGCAGTCCGGTCTGCCAGAAGAGCTGCTGGTAGTCGGCCTTGGCGGACCATATCTGGAGATTCTGGGCGGCGTCCTGGCGGAAGACGGTGGAGTCGAGGGCTATAAGGGGTGTTACGGCCGGGTCGGGAATGTCGCTCTGGCTGCTGCCGTTGCGGATGTCGTACCAGGAATAGTCGGCATTGATGGTGAGTTCCTGCATCCTGGCCTGGTCAAATGTGTGGGTGTAGTTGAGGTTGGCTGAGACGCCCTTGAAGTCGTCGGTGTTGTCGATGTCGCTGTTCAGGCGGCCGAGGAGGGTCTCCCCGAGGAGGTGCTCGGTGAAGTTGTCCCCGTAGGTGTCGGAGCGGCTGTCCCGGAACGTGCCGTTGACGATGACGCCGAGGATATCCTTGTCGGTGATGTACCAGTCATTGCCGGCGCGGAACATCTGGTTGAAGTTGCTCATCAGCAGGTGGGAGGTACCGGACATGGTGTATTCGTTTGCGGGGCCGTAGAGGGACTTGGAGAGCAGGTCCGCGGTCATGTCGTCGTAGCGGGCGCTGTAGGTCAGGAAGGTGCTGGTCTTACGGCCGCGGTAGTTGAGGTTGACCGAGCCGTCGGCGCTCTGATCCCAGCGGTCGAAGTACATGCCGCCGTAGCCGAGGTTGACCGAGCCGTTGAATCCCTGCATGAAATTCTTCTTGGTGACGATGTTGATGATGCCGCCTCCGCCGGCCGCGTCGTACTTGGCGGAAGGGTGGGCCATGATCTCGATGCGGTCGATGGTCGTGCCGTCGGTGGACTGGAGCAGGACTTCCAGCTCCTTGCCGGAGAGGTTGGAGGGACGGCCGTCGATCCATACCGCCACTGCTGAGCCGTTGAGCTTGACATTGCCGTCGAAGTCTATCGTCACGCCGGGGGCCTTGCGGAGCAGGTCGGTGCCGTTGCTGCCTTCGGTGGAGACGGCGTCGGAGATGTTCATCACTATCTTGTCCAGCTTCTGCTCTATGACGGGGCGGCGGGCGGTTACCACGGCCTCCTCCAGCATCTCGGTGTCGGGCTCGAGGGCGAGGACGGCTCTATGGGCGGGTACTTCGCTCACTTCTGTTATTAAACTGGTGTATCCGATGAAGGCAGCCATCAGCTTATATTCTCCGGTGGGAATCCGCTCAATTGTGAAGTGTCCCGCAGAGTCGGTGGTCGTGCCGTTGACGATGGTGCTGTCGGGGGCTATGAGGGCGACAGTGGCGAACTCTATGGGTTTTTCGGTAGCTGCGTCTATGACCGTGCCGGAGATGCTGCGTACGTTCTGCGGACGGGCGGAGGCGCAGACAGCCCACAGGAGCAGGGCGGTGATGACCGCCGCTGCCCTTATTGTGCTGTGTTTCATTGTGCTTGGTTGATTATTTGTCCTTGGTGATATATTTCCTGTAGAGGGAGGTGATGTCCTCGATGGAGATGCCGAGGATTTCCATTTTCCTGAATACCTCCTTCAGGTCGCCGGAGATGAACCCCTCGCGCTGTTTCTCGCGGATGACGTTCCTGGCTCCGGGGCTGACGAAATACCCGATGCCGCGCTTGTTGTGGATGATGCCCTCGGTGGAGAGCTCTTCGTAGGAGCGGGCGACGGTGTTGGGATTGACCTCCAGGGATATGCCGCATTCCCTGACGGAAGGGATACGCTCGCCCTCGGGCCATGTGCCTGTCAGGATCCGCTCGCATATCGCGTCGGCTATCTGCAGGTAGATGGGTTTATGCTGGTCGAATTCCATGGTTGTCTGAGTTTTGAGGGATTAGTACTGTATCCTGCGGATGCGGAAGTAGGTGAGGCCCCAGAAGACTACGGGCAGGATGTAGCAGGTGAATACCATCACGGTCTTTACGAAGTTCTCGACCCAGTTGGCCAGGATCTCGACGTCCATGCTGTTGAGGACTGCTTCATCGAGGTGCTTTACGGTGGCTACTATCGACCAGGTGGCGCCTACGGAGACCAGGAATCCGACGCCGCAGATTACCAGGAGGGTCTTGCCTATCTTGTGGGTGCGGAAGAGCATGGCCATGAAGATGAGGGCGGACTGGCTGAGCAGCATGCTGAAGTAGGGGTTGAGGAACAGGGCGGGAGTGGCGTTGTTCAGCCGGTCGAGGATGAACGTTTTTTCAAGAGAGGGGTCGATGTTGAACAGGTTGTCGGCGAATCCGCTGGTGGTGAAGATGTTCTTCCAGATGTGGCCGGAGAAGCCTCCGTCGGTGGGTATGGATGCGAGGAGGGAGTCGAGGGAGAGCATCAACACGGAGGTCAGGGCCGGGAAGAGAAGGGTGGCGATGACGAATATTGTCAGGGTCTTCTCGAGGGTGGAGGCGGGGGTGATGCCGTAGAATGTGCCCTCGACGTGGCGGTTCTCGTTCTTGTACAGCAGGAAGGGGATGAGGGAGCAGTAGAACTGCAGCAGGGTGGCGACGAGTGTGCCGCGGCCGGTGGTTCCTAAGTTGCCGCCTATCAGGAGAGTGAGGCCCCAGATCATCAGGTAGACCAGTACTATGACGGCCCAGAAGCCGAGGATGAGTTTGTATTTTTCGAGGAGCTCCTTGTAGATGTTGAGTCCGAATCTGCGTATGTTGAATGTTGCGTTCATGATAGTCTTCTGTTTGATAAAGGTGATGACTGTTTGCGGTGTTGTTGTGGTCCGGGTGTGTGCCGGCGGTTATCTGAACAGGGTTTTGAATGTTTCCTTGTTCCTGAGGGCGGCGTTGAAGAGGGCCTCGAGGTTCACTCTGGAGGGCATGCCCTCGCGGTTGGGGATGACCTGGTAGTAGCCGCTGAGGCTGCTTTCGCTCCAGTAGGCCTCGGGGTCGAGTTCCTGGCTCATGGTGAAGAGCAGCTTTTCACTTATCTGCTCTATGGAGGCGTTGAGGATCAGGCCGCTGCGGTCGAGGATGATGACCGGGTCGATGAGGTTCTCCAGGTCGCGCACCTGGTGGGTCGAGATGGCGATGATCCTCTCTTCGGTGGCGCACTCGGAGATGACGCGGCGCAGTGTGGTTTTCGAGGGGATGTCCAGGCCGTTGGAAGGCTCGTCCATCAGCAGGATACGGGTGTTGAGAGCGAGGGCGAAGGCTATCAGGGCCTTTTTCTGCTGGCCGTGGGAGAGCTTGTCGAAGCGGTAACCGGGGTCTACCTCGAAGGTCAGGCAGAGTTTCTGGAACTGGGCGGCGTCCCAGCGGGGGTAGAGCAGGGAATTGCTCTTGGCGAATGTGTTGACGCTGATGGCGGGGGCGAAGAAGATCTCGGGTACGTAGTAGATGTCGCTGAGCATTCCGGGGTTGCGTTTCTCAGAGGGGATGCCGTCCACGGTGCAGCTGCCCTCCTTGGCCCGCAGCAGGCCGCAGATGATGCGCAGCAGGGTGGTCTTGCCGACGCCGTTCTCACCGAGCAGACCGTAGATGCGGCCCGGCTCCATCTCGAGGCTCAGATCCTCGAACACGATGTGCTTCTTGTAGTTGAACTTCAGGTGGTCGATCTTGACGACCGGGTTGTTGGTGTCCATAACTTATACTTTTTGCGTTAATATTGTCTTGTCGATGCTGTCAATTCAGACATTGCTTTATGGTGCTGCTGTTAATGCTGTCGTTGCTCTTGTGCTGTCAGTGCCGTCGCAGATGTCTGATTGCTGTCACAAATGTCTTACCTTTTCAGTGTATTAGTTTGCTAGTACACTGCAAAGGTAGACAAAAATTTCCTTTCTCCAAATTTTTTTGAAAAAATTTTGATTTCCCCCGCTCCTGAACGCTTTCCAGGTCTTTACCCCTACGGTTGTCACCAAACCCGGCTCACCAACCCCGGCTAAGGCAGGAGCCGCTGCCATCATGGCATACCTGGACCTCTGCTGTCGCATTTTCATTCATCGTTTTCGTCCCACCTTCCGAAGGTGAGTCATTTCCCCGCATTTTCGTCTCACCTTCCGATGGTGCGCAAAGGTACCACCGCCACTAGAACCGCCTGTAGCCGCGTTTTCCCCTCCACCGTACAATGCCCACCTTCCGAAGGTGAGTCATTTCCTCGCATTTTCGTCTCACCTTCCGAAGGTGGGAGAGGTGACGGGATGAACTTTTATGTGCTGAAACAAGAACGAAATTGAATCGTTCGCACGGGGCGTCTATATAAATATCCGATAATCAAGGCATTTCGAGGCTTGCAGGTGTCTCAGTGCGGTTTCAGAACAGACCAAAGCACATGGATGTTCTACAAGATGGTGATTGTCAGCTGGTTGTGAGAGTTCGGCGTGCGAGCTCGGAGGACGGACAGACGTTACTCCTTCCGAAGGAGTTGGAGAAATTCGAGAAAATGCGACTCCTTCGAAAGGGGTAGAACGGAATATTGTGCGTTTTACGTGCTGGATGGTTTTTGTTGCCGTTACTCCTTTGGAAGGAGTCGGGAAAATGCAGTGAAAGACTACTCTTTCCGAAGGAGTGGGGCAGAGGGAAATCCACCAATTTCCGCAACGGCAGCGAATAGCGGGAAATGGTGCCGTTGTGGAAGTGGCCGGTAGATAGGATGTGCCCTACGTGGCCTGTGGACACAGTAGCTTCGAGTACGCGGTGCCGCAACGGCAGCGAATAGCGGGAAATGGTGCCGTTGTGGAAGTGGCCGGTAGATAGGATGTGCCCTACGTGGCTTGTGGACGCAGTAGTTTCGAATACGCGGTGCCGCAACGGCAGCGAATAGCGGGAAATGGTGCCGTTGTGGAAGTGGCCGGGAGATAGGATGTGTCCTACGTGGCCTGTGGACACAGTAGCTTCGAGTACGCGGTGCCGCAACGGCAGCGAATAGCGGGAAATGGTGCCGTT